>DMXN01000031.1 GCA_003482885.1 Candidatus Moraniibacteriota bacterium | reverse complement strand
CCGTTAATTTTGGGAAAAACGGAATATAAAATTTATCCTTTGGATATAATTATTTTGGGAATTATTTTAGGTTTGATTATCAGTTTTTTAAAAAAATCAAGCAGAAAAAAAATAGAAGTTAAAAAAGCCGACAAGATACTTTTCGGATTTATATTTTTAAATGTTGCTTATTATTTTTTAAGTATTTATTATTTCAATTCAAATAGTTATTTGTCTTTCAGTTCGCTTAAAAATTATGCCTTTTACAGCTTATTATATTTCTTGACTTATTTGAGTGTTGAAAATAAAGAACAGATTAAAAGACTTTTGAAGTTCTATTTTTCTGGAACGATTTTTATTTTAGGCTTTATCGCTTTTGGAATAATCAACGGCACAGGCCCTTGGACGGAATACACACCGCTTTCCACTGAAGGCGCGCGAATTTTGGCTTTTACTCACGGACTTTATTTGGCATTGGCACTGATTCCCTTGACGCTCCTTATGGCTTTCAAGAAAAATGAAAAACTGAATAAATTTTTAATCAGTCTGATTTTGATATTTTCAGCGGGTATCTTAGGGACAATGATGCGGCATATTTGGGTTGCGTTGGCGCTGGCGTTTTGTTTGATATATTTTATGCTTCAAGCAGAACAGAAAAAGGAAATTAAAAATATTTTATTCAAAACAATTTTGCCAATAACATTATTTATTTTATTATTTTTTTATTCGTCGCTAATGCTTCCGCAATCAAAATTAAGCAAGAGTTTTGAAAATATTCAAGAAGCCATTTCTCAAAGGAGTGTTTCTATCATTCGCGCCAATAAAGACGAGAGTTTTGTTTGGCGAAAAATTGTTTGGGAAAGCGCGTGGAAAGAGTATCAACAGAATATGTTTTTTGGAATTGGAACCGGACAAAAAGTTTCAGTGGAAAATGGCGGTTATCGGGATTTTGTCGAGGTGCGCAATATGCATAATTCTTATTTAACCATTTTGGCGCAGTTTGGAATTTTGGGCAGCGGTTTATTTTTATATTTTATTTTCACTCTTCTTAAGAATTTGATAAAAAGTGGCAATATCAAAACAGATTTTTACAAAATGTCTTTTTTGAGCGTCTTAGCGGTTTATTCAGTCGCTTTTGTTTTTCAACCTTATTTAGAAACCAATTTGCTAGCGGTATTTTTTTGGATAAATTTAGGGTTAATTCGTATTGTAAGCGATCAAAATTATGAAAATTCTTGAAATAAACAAATTTAATTACGCCAAAGGAGGAGCGGACAGGCACTTTTTAGACTTGGTAAATTTACTCAAGTCCGATGGCAATGAAGTGGCGGTTTTTTCAATGAATAATCCAAAAAATATTTTTTCGCCGTGGAAAAAATATTTCATAAGTTATATCGGCTACAATAAAAACGATTCAACTTTTTTTCAAAGAATAAAAGGAGTTTTTAGAATGTTTTATTCTCGGGAAGCCAAAATAAAAATGCGAAAACTTTTGGCTGATTTTGAGCCGGAGATTGCGCATATTCATAATATTTATCATCAAATTTCTCCCTCAATTTTAACTGAAATTAAAAAAAAGAATATTCCGATTGTGATGACTGTGCATGATTATAAATTGATTTGTCCCGATTATTTGTTGCAAGATTGGGAAGAATTGGGCAAACATAAATACGCAAAATTTATTTTTGGGAAAAAATTTAAAAATTCTTATTTGAAAAGTTTTTTAATTGTGGCGGAATTTTTATTTCACAAATATCTTGATATTTACGATAAAAATATTGATTGTTATATCGTCCCAAGTTTATTTGTGAAAAATAAACTTGTATCCGGTGGAATAGACGAGTGTAAAATTTCAGTTTTGCCGCATTTCTTTTTAAAATCGCAAACAGAAAATTATTTGTCCAACGAATCTGAAAAATATGTTTTTTATTTTGGAAAAATTTCAAAAGAAAAAAATGTCGATGAATTGATTGCTATGTTTAAGGAATTTAAAGATGCTAAATTATATCTAGCCGGAGAAATTGAAGCAGATTTTCAAATGGAAAAAAATCAACGAATAAAATATTTAGGCGTTTTGAATCGCGAAGAAATAAACAAACATATCGCCGGTGCTCTTTTTGTTGTTTCCGGATCGAAATTACCGGAAACATTCGGACTGATCGCGCTTGAAGCAATTAGCTTGGAAAAACCTTTTTTAGGATATGATTTTGGAGCGTATAGCGAAATTATCGATAATGGCATAGATGGTTTTTTATGCCAGGACGAATCAGAATTTAAAGAAAAAGCAAGACTGCTGATACAAGACGAAAATTTGAGAAAAAAATTTGGCGAGAACGCTTTGAAAAAATCTCAAAAATTTCGCAGCGAGAAATATTTAAAAAAAATCAAAAATATTTTCAAAAAAATATTAAAGGAAAAAAGATTGACAAATAAGCAATAAAATGTCATACTGGCAGGTTAAAAGCTTGATGATAAATCAATGAAAATAGCTTATATCGGACAAAAAGGAATACCGGCTAAAATCGGCGGAGTTGAAAGATATGCGGAAGAAGTGGCTGTCAGAATGGCAAAATTAGGTCATGATGTTTTTGTTTATGCCAGAAATAATTATACTGACAAAAATTTGAAAAAATACAAGGGCGTAAATATAATCAACCTTCCCGGTATTTCCACGAAAAATTTGGATGCAATTAGTCATACTTTTTTAGCAACGATTCATGCGCTGTTTCAAGACTATGATGTTATTCATTACAGCTCTATCGGACCAACTTCGCTTTGCGTAATCTCAAAAATTTTTAACAAAAAGGCGGTTATAATTTCCACTTTTCAATGCCAAGATTATTTTCATCAAAAATGGGGAGTTTTGGCGCGAGCTTATTTGCGTTTTTCAGAAAAAATAACTTGCAGTATTCCAGACAAAACTATCGCTGTCAGTAAAATTCTTTGCGAATATTCTTTGAAGAAATACAAAAAAGAATTGATTTGCATTCCAAATGGAACCAATTTTAAATTTAATTATAGCGATGATTTTCTTTCACAATGGAATTTAAAAAAAGAAGAATATATTCTTTCGGCTGGCCGCCTTGTCAAGCATAAAGGATTGCATTATTTAATAGAAGCCTTTAATAACCTTTGTGAAAAAAAGTTAAATAATAATAAAAAATTAGTGATTGCCGGCGACGGCGCTTATACTGATGATTATGTGAAATATCTCAAAGAACTTGTCAAAAATAATACGGAAATTATTTTTACCGGAGCAGTTGACGGGGAAAAGTTGGAAGAGTTGTTTTCGCATTGTTTTCTTTTTGTCCAGCCTTCCGAATCAGAAGGAATGTCTTTGGCGCTTTTGGAAGCGATGGGATATGGAAAGGTGGCGCTGGTCAGCGATATTCCTGAAAATAGAGAGATTATAAAAAAAGCGGATTTTATATTCAAGAATAAAGATACAAAAGATCTGGAAAATAAAATTTTGCGATTCATAGAAAATCCCTGCTTAGTCGCGAAAGCCGGAGAGGAAAATTTACAAACGGCAAAACAATATTATGATTGGGATAATATTGTTTCTCAGATAGATAAATTATATAAAGACACTTTCCATGCAAAAAACCAACCGTAATTTGATTATATTTTGGATTTTGGCAATTATTTTTTTGATTGGTTGGTATTTGTTTTGGCAAGTAAAAAATAATCAGGAATTTCAGACAATCGGTTCGGCGATTGATTTTTTGCCGATAAACGAATTGCAAAAAGAAAAATATAAAACGATGGCGAGCTTTGCCAAGTATCTTTTTGAAAAAGATGGCGAAGAAAAAAACTTTATGTTGCTTTTTCAAAACGATATGGAACTACGGCCGGGCGGCGGGTATATCGGAACATTCGGAATTTTAAAAATGCAAGACGGGCAAGTGAAAGAATTGCAAATGCACGATTTATCCAATTTTGACGGAAGAATTTCTGACACAGTGCCGCCACCTTATCCGATGAAAGAAATGCTGCGGATTGATTCTTGGAAACTGCGCGATTCCAATTATTCGCCGGACTTTCCCGAGAACGCCAAAAAAGCGGAAGAATTTTATCGCATGGGGCAAGGGCAGGAAAATTTGGTCGGAATTATTGCGATCAACAGCAATGTTTTAATTTCGTTTTTAAAAATAACCGGACCGGTGGAAATTGAAGGTTATCCGGGAACTTATGACAGCGAGAACGCGATTTTAAATTTGGAATACCAAGTCGAGCAGGGTTATGCCAAGCAGGGGATAGAAAGAGGTGAGAGAAAAAGCGTAATGAAATTATTGGCGCAAGAAATCGAAAAGAAAGTTTTCGCCCTCAATTTTTCGCAAAAACTGAAATTGGCGGAAATTATTTTAGAAGATTTGAATCGAAAAGATATTCAACTGTATTTCAAAGATCAAGATTTGGAAGAAAAAGCAAAGCTGGCCGGTTGGGACGGCAGTGTGGACAAAAACTGGCGGCAAGATTATTTAATGCTGGTGGATGCTAATCTTGGCGCGCTGAAAAGCGATTATTATGTGAGAAGATTGTTTAGTTATACCGTTGATTTATCCGGAGAAATTCCCAAAGCGGATTTGAAAATTTCGTACAAGCATACCGCCAAAGAAAAAGATTGGATGACCAAGGATTATTTAACTTATTTGCGGGTGTTCGTTCCGAAAAACAGTTGGCTTGTTGAAACGAAAAATCTTGACGAAAAAAGATTTGGGGAAGAATTGAATAAAAAATATTTCGCTTCGCTTTTCGGAGTTCCTTTAGGACAAGCCAAAACAGTGGAATTTTTTTACGAATTGCCTAAAAACATTGCCGAAGATTATGATTTGCTGATTCAAAAACAATCCGGATCAAGAGCGGTTGCTGGCGAAGTAACAGTAATCAATAAAAATCAGAATAAAAAAGTTTATCAAATCGATTTGGCGAAAGATTGGAAGTTAAGCGAGAATTGATAATGTTTTTCCCCTTCTCCCTTTGGGAGAAGGTGCCCCCGATAGCAATCGGGGCGGATGAGGGGCGAGTGCAATTTTAAGATAAAACTTTTTTATTTGAAATGTCCTAGTATAAAGTCCATCCCTCACCTGTCCGCCGCGGCAGACATCCTCTCCCGAGGGAAGAGGAGGAATACGAATTCTTTAACCTCCGATTCCCAAAATCGGCGTTGGTTCCGGAAAGACAATAGAATTTAAAAAAGTTTGACTGTTTTTTTGGTCGGTGAAAAAAAGTTTTTCGAGACTGTGATTGTGATTGATGAACGGCGTGTCGAATTCCGTGCTTATTAAATCCAAGCAATTGCGATGATCGCGCGCGTCCAACTCGATTATTTTCGCGTATTTTCCGACGCTGAAAACAATGTGTTCGTAATCTTTGTACCACTGAATATTTTTTAATGTTTCCGAATAGCGAGTGATATTATTCAAATCATTTTCTTGGCGAGTCGGTTGCACAGTCCAATCGCGGGCGAAATAAATGGAAATTTCATTGCTGTTCCAAAAAAGCAGTTTCTTACCGTCATCTGAAAAATGCATTTCCAATATTTCCGTTCCTAATTTGCTGAAATATTTATCATGCTCTCCTTTATTGTAAATAAAAAGATTTCGTGCTTGATCCAAAAAAGCAATGCGCGTTTCGTCATAAAGAATGATTTTTTCAACAACGAAATTGCTTGTTTCGGGAAATTTGTTGGTAATTTGCGTTCTTTCTGCTTGTCCGTTCAAGCTGGTTTTAAAAACGAGATTATTGGGAGTTTGCAAATAATAAACGGAAGAATAAGAAAGATCAAAAGCAGAGGTGTTGTCAGCGATTAAAACCATATCCGAACTGTCATTAACATTCATTCGAAAAAGAGAATCGCCTTCGAGAAAAAAAAGATAACCTTTTTCCTTGGGATCCCAGCGAACATGGCGGATTTCTTTCTTGTTGAGAAAATTATTTAAATTTAATGTGTTTCCTGAAGATAGATCGATAATATAATAAGCGTATCGGGTACTGTTTTGGAGAGAAATACTTTGCGGATTATTATTTTCTTCGATTATTTTTTTTTCCACCGGAACGGAAAGGTAATTTTCTTCCGGCGACCATTCGATATTTTCCTTTTTTTCTTCGTCTAAAAGTTTCCAGCCGGGAAAATCATAATCACCGGTGATTGTTTCATTATTCAATTCAAGTATTTTCACGAAAAGATTTTGATCGGTGTTGGTTGTGAAAGCGATGGAATGATTTTTGGGAGAAGTGAAAAATTTTTCTATTCCGGCAGTTTCGCTATATTCGGTTTTTTCGTAATTATTTCTCGTGAGAATGATATTCCAAAATTCGCTGGAAACTCCGCTGTGCACATCTATTTTCTTATTCCAAGAATAAAAATCCGGAGCGGATATTTCAATTTTATAATCCGCCGGAAGCAGACCGGAAATATTAAAAGAGCTGTTAATTCTGTTAAGGTTGCTTGTTTCAGCGGGGACTTCGTTTAAATTGACCGTAATGGTTTGCGGGTTGGATTTGAACGAAATCGTTCCGCTGTGCACAAAAACTCCGCGGCGCCAATCAAAACGATAGCCCTTGGCTTGCAAGATAAGCGTTGGCGCGATTATGAAGAAAAGCAGCACAAGAAACCAAAAAAATACTCTCCGCTTGATTTTTTCCATAATCAAATATTAGCTGGCGATTGGGTCTTTGTCAAAATTTCAGCATTGACTTTTTGCTTTTAACCGTATAGTCTGAATATTGGAATTCGCGTTATGCATAATTTTCCCAACCCAAAAACAACCGATCCGAAAGAACGCCGAAAGCAGCGTTTTTTTGAAATTATTCCCGGAACGATGACATGGGCGACTTTTGCGTCGATGTTGTTTTTATCTTGGCTTTTTCCGAATGTTGCCGCTATCGCGATTATTATTTTTGATATATATTTTATTTTAAAAATAATTTTTATCACTTATTATTCCATAAAGGCTCATCTGAAAATGGCAGAAAGCAAAAAAACAGATTGGTGGGAACGTTGTCAAAACATTTCCAGTCCGCAAAAATATGTCGCTGAATTGAAATTGCGCGTTGAGAAAATGCGGGAAGCATTGAAAAATATAAGTTTTTTTGATTTTAGAAACAGAAGATCTGTGAAAGTTAAAATAAAAAAAGAAGCACTTTTTTTGCGGGAAGTGGAAAAGCTTGTTCCGATTGCCGCCGAAATTTGGGATTGGCGCAGTATCGTTCATATAATTTTTTTGCCGACTGCTAATGAGCCGGCTGAAGTAATCGAGCCGGCGATTCAATCTTTGGCCAATGCGAATTTTCCTAAAAGTCAAATGATTGTGGTTTTGGGAACGGAAGAAAGAGAGGATCCAAAAACAAGATTGCCAAAAGTCGAATATTTGAAAAACAAATTTCAGGGAATTTTTCGCGATTTCATAATAACCACTCATAAAGTGGAGGAAGGCGAGATGAAATGCAAAGCTTCCAACGCGACTTACGCCGCCAAAAAATTAATGGCGTATTTGGACGAACGGAAGATCGATTATAAGAAGGTTATTTTTTCCAATTTCGATTGCGACAGCATCGCTCATCCCGAATATTTTGCCGCGCTGACTTACAGCTATATTACAATTCCGGAAAGATTGCATCGCGCGTATCAGCCGATTCCGGTTTATCATAATACTTTATGGGATACTAACGCGGTTGTTCGCATGATTGTTACCGGTTCGTCTTTTTGGCATCTATATCAAAGCACGAGACGGGAAATGGTGACTTTTTCCTCTCATTCGGAATCTTTCGACACTTTGGTTAAAGTGGGATTTTGGTCGGTTAATATAATCAGCGAAGATTCAAATATTTATTGGAAATGCTTGTCCTGTTTTGACGGAAATTATGAAGTGCATCCGATTCATTTGCCGATTTCTCTCGATGCCGTTTTGGCGGAAACTCATTGGAAAACGATTAAAAATCAATATAAGCAAAATCAGCGTTGGGCTTACGGCATTGAAAATTTTCCGGTAACTATGCGGGCTGTTTGGCCGAATAAAAAAATTCCTCTGAAAACAAAATTGCGCGTTTCATTTGAAATGCTGGAAGGCCACTATTCTTGGGCGACAACAGCTTTTGTTTTGGCGTTTTGGGGTTGGTTGCCGCTGGTTTTGGGCGGAGAAGCTTTTAGAAGCAGCGTATTGGCGCACAACTTGCCTTTAATCACGCAATCTTTGATGCAAATTTCTTTAATTGGACTGTTTGTTTCTGTTCCATTGTCAATGCTGTCATTGCCGCCAAAGCCAAAAAAATATCATTGGATTCGTTATTTCGGCATGTTTTTTCAGTACGCTCTATTTCCAATTGTGGCTATTTTTTCAGCAGTGCCGGCTATTGATTCGCAAACAAGAATTCTCACCAAAAATTATTTTGGAGAATTTTGGGTGACGGAAAAAATCAGAAAATAAACGATACGATTCATTAGTTTGCCAAAAACAAAATTCGGTGGTAGATTGTATATAGAATTAATTATTTTATTTTAAACTTATGCCAGTAGCAAGAAAACGCCATACTAAGGCTCGAAGAGACAGAGCGCGAGTGTTTTACAAGCTAAAACCTAAAAATTTAGTGGAGTGTCCTAATTGCAAAACGAAAATCGAAGCGCATATTGTTTGTGGCAACTGCGGACAGTACAAGGGAGAAAAAGTAATCGATACGACAAAAAAACTCGCCAGAAAAGCGAAGAAAAAGTAATTCTTTATAAAATAATGGCAAATCGGCATCTTTCACGAACGATAGCGTTGCAGTCCCTCTACGAATGGGATTTTAAGGGTGGAAAAAATGACGAGGTCGTGGAAATTATAAAAAAAAATGCTCAGGAATTTGCGCCGGGAATGAATGATATTTCATTTGCGCATACGCTTGTAGAAACTGTTATTGAAAACAGAGATAAGATTGATCCCTTGATTGAAAAATGCGCGCCGGAATGGCCGCTGGAACAAGTAACGCTGGTTGATCGAAATATTTTGCGTTTGGGAATTTGCGAATTATTATATGGCAATTATGAAGAAGTGCCGCCCAAAGTGGCCATCAATGAAGCGATTGAATTGGCGAAATCTTTCGGCGGAGAATCATCCGGTCGTTTTGTGAACGGAGTCTTGGGAACGATTTATCGGGAGTTGGGAGAACCGATGAAGGAAGATGGGGGCAGGCGAAGTAAAAACGAGAAGGTAATTGTAAAAAAATAGCAATTAAATTTTAACTGTAATTTTTAATTAGAAATTAGAAATTTTTCATTCTTGTGCTTGAAAATCTTGCGAAAAAATTGGAGGTTAAATTTAATAATATTGAGTTGTTGCAGCAGGCGGTAACGCATCGTTCGTATTTAAACGAACATCGCGGGTATAAATTGGATCACAATGAGCGGCTGGAATTTTTAGGCGACGCAGTTTTGGAATTGGTGGTGACGGAATATTTATACAATAATTATTCCAATCCGGAAGGCGAAATGACCAATTGGCGGGCGGCATTGGTTAATGGCGAAATGCTGGCAAAAATTTCCGGAGAAATCGGAGTGGAGGAATATTTAATGATGAGTCGCGGAGAAGCTAAAGATAAAGGTCGTGCGCGCCAGTATCTTTTAGCCAATGCTTTTGAAGCGATTGTCGGAGCGATTTATCTTGATCAAAAAACAAAAGGTTATGATGTTTGCAAGAAGTTTATCTTAAAAAATGTCGTAATAAAACTGCCGAATATTATTGAAAAAAAATTATATTTTGACGCCAAAAGCCGTTTTCAAGAAGAGGCGCAAGAGCGCGCGGGCATTACGCCGTCTTATCGCGTTTTGGAAGAAAGCGGTCCGGATCATGACAAAAAATTTATTGTGGGCGTATTTTTGAGCGAAGAAATGATTGCCAAAGGCGAGGGGCTTTCCAAGCAAGAAGCCCAAAGAAGCGCCGCCGAAAACGCGCTGGAAGAAAGAGGGTGGTAAGCAAAAAAATAAAAATATTTCTCAAGAAGCTTGAAATTAATGAGTTTAAATCTTTTGGTTGGGGGTTGGCATGATTCGGGGGTTTTGGTATAATAGTGGTATGAAAATAACCAAAGAACAAAAACTGAAGGTTAAAAAAATAGCCAAAAAATTCCGATTGAAACTGGTTGTGTTTTTTGGTTCTTTTGCTAGTGGAAAAAACAGGGAAGACAGCGATTTGGATATTGCCGTTTCAGGTTTAAGCGAAATTTCTTTTAGCGAACAAATCAAACTAGTGAATGATTTTTCCGCTGTTTTCAATAAAAATATTGATTTATCAGTTTTAAACAAAGCCAATCCTTTGTTGCTTTTTGAAGCAAGTAAAAATTCAATTTTGCTCTATGGAAGCAGTGAAGATTTCGCGAAATTCAAATTATACGCTTTTAACGCATACAATGATTACGCTTCTTATTTTGAGATGGAAAAAAACCTAAATAAAAAAATAATCAATGCCTATGCCTATTGATAAAAAACTTATCAGTCGAAAAATAACTTTTATAAATAATGATTTAAAAAGCTTGAAAGCGCTAAGCAAGCTCTCTCTTAAAACCTATTTAAGTAAATCTGAATACGAGGCGTTGGCAGAAAGATACTTGGAGAGAATAATCGGCAGAATGATTGATATTAATTATCATATTTTGTCTGAAAAAGAAAGTGAAATTCCCACTGATTTTTACAACTCGTTTGTTATTATGGGAAGAAAAAAATATTTGCCTTATAAATTTTCCGAAACAATGGCTAATTCGGCCGGATTGCGAAACAGATTGGCGCACGAATATGATGAAATTGATCCTAAGAAAGTTTTCGAGGCGATGGAAATTTGCCTGAAAGATGTTCCGAAGTATCTGAAAAATATTATTAAGTCGGTGGATTTGTAAATGTTTCTCAAGAAGCTTGAAATTAACGGGTTTAAATCTTTTGCGGCGAAAACGGTGTTGGATTTTTCGTCGTTCAATAATCAAGACAGTGGTGTTTCCGGAATAACGGCAATTGTCGGACCGAATGGAAGTGGAAAATCCAATATTGCTGACGCGATGCGCTGGGTGATCGGCGAGCAGTCAATGAAAAATTTGCGCAGCAAAAAATCGGAAGATATTATTTTTGCCGGTTCGGGAAAAAAATCCAAGCTGGGCAGCGCGCAAGTGTCGCTGTATTTTGACAACAGCGAAAGAAGATTGCCCTTGGAATTCGCGGAAGTGTCAATTACGAGAAAAATTTTTCGCTCCGGTGAGAGCGAATATTTAATCAACGGTTCGCGCGTGAGATTGCAGGACATCGTGGATATTTT
>DMXN01000026.1:14273-41113 GCA_003482885.1 Candidatus Moraniibacteriota bacterium | reverse complement strand
TTCCCCAATTCTTCCTCGACAATCTTTTTCACCAAATTTCCATTAGCCTGGCCTTTTAGTTTTGCCATTGCCGCGCCCATTACTTTTCCGATGTCGGACATTCCAGTTGCACCTGTTTGGGAAATTACGGATTTTACAATTTCACGAACGGCGTCTTCGCTCATTTGTTCCGGCAAATACGCCATCAGGATTTCTATTTCTTTATTTTCTTTCTCCGCCAAATCCGCGCGTCCGCCGGCAACATATTGCGCGACCGCGTCTTTTCTTTGCTTAACCGCTTTGGAAATCACTTCTTGAATCTCTTCGTCCGAAAGTCCCGTTTCTTTTTTCATCTTTTCAATTTCGACATTTTTAATCATTGAATCAAGCATGCGAAGCGTGTCTCTTTTCGCCGTATCGCCGGCTTTCATCGCCGCTTTGAGATCATTAAGTATTTTTTGTTTTAACATACATTTGATAATATTTATTTAATCAATTTTTTCTTGACATTTCTGAAAGTTTGATCGTCAAACTTTCCCATTTTTTTAAGCTTATTGACAACTTTTCTCACTTTAACTTTATACATCGCGCCTTCACGCATTTCCCGTTTGCTTTTTTCATCAGCTCGAAAACGCATTCTTCTGGCGCGCATCAAAACGCCACTTTGTTGAATTTTGCGGCTAAATCTTCTAATTAAACTTTCCGGCGACTCACGATCTTTTCTTTTTACCTCAATCATAAAAAAACCCTCCTTTCTTATATTAATTCACCTTTTTCCCACGGGCGGATATTTTCGTAAAGCCTCACTCCTCCAATCAAATGCAAATGGATATGCTCCACTTCCTGTCCGCCCCACTCGCCAACCCGAAACAACAGTTTATACCCTTTTGGAGAAATGTCAAAATCCAGCGCGATTTTTTTGGCGACCAAAATCATTCTTCCCGCCAACTTCGCGTCGTCATTCGTCAAGTCATTCACGCTTTCGATATGCTTTTTGGGAATAATCAGTATATGCACCGGAGCAATCGGCCGCGCATCTTTAAACGCCAAAATTTCATCATCTTCAAAAACAACGACAGCCGGAATTTCTTTTTTAACAATTTTGCAAAATATACATTCCATATTTTTTATTCATGATTATTATTATGCAACACAATTACATTATCGGTTTTCAGTTTTTTCTTGATTGCATCCACCAGTTTATCCGCGCTCACGGTTTCTTGCGCTCCCGTAGCCATATTTTTAATAAGCACCGTTCCATCTAATGTTTCTTTCTGTCCTAAAATTAAAGTGAGTTCAACGCCCAAGCGATTGGCGATTTTCAACTGCGATTTTAAGCTGCCCCGACCGAAACTTTCCGCCGTTAAAATTCCGTTTTTTTCCAATTCGGAAAATAATTTCAAACTTTTTTTCTTAGCCAAATTGCCCAGTTGCGCCAAAAATACGCGCGGTTTCGGCGATTTGTACGGCTTAGCTTGGACTCTTTTCATTTCAGCTATCGCTCTTTCCAATCCGATCGCGAAACCGATTGCCGGCGTATCTTCTCCACCCATTGTTTTTATCAGTCTGTCATACCGCCCGCCTCCGCCCAAAGAATTTTTCTTGGCATCTTCCGTTCCGGAATAAATTTCAAACACAGTTCGAGTGTAATAATCCAAACCCCGCACTAATCGCGAATTGATAGAATACGGCAAATCCAATTCGTCCAAATATTCTAAAAGCGTTTTAAAGTGAGTTCGGCATTCTTCGCATAAATGATCCACCGATTGCGGAGCGGCTGCCGAAACCTGAAAGCATTTGTCTTCTTTACAATCCAAGGCGCGCAAAGGATTGTTTTCCAATCTTCTTTTGCAATCTTGACACAATTTATTTTTTTTCGATTCCAAATAATTAACCAGCAAACTGTTATAGTTTTTTTTGCAAATCGGACAACCGATGGAATTCACTTGAATTTGAATGTTTTTGATGCCCAAGTTTTGAGTAAATCTGTGCGCCAATTGAATTATTTGCGCGTCCAAAATAGAATCTTCTTCTCCGAAAGCATCGTAATTGGCTTGATAGTGCTCGCGAAATCGTCCTTCTTGCGGACGATCATATCGGTAAACCGGTCCAATGGAAAAAAGCTTTACCGGTTTGCTTAAAACATTCATTCCGTGCTGGATAAAGCTGCGGCAAATTCCGGCGGTAAATTCCGGCCGTAATGCCACCTTGTCGCCGCCGCGAGTCGTGAACGCGTACATTTCCTTTTCCACAATATCCGTGCCGGCGCCGATATTTCTGGTAAATAAATTGGCGAATTCCACCAATGGAATATCGATTCTGGAAAATCCATAATCACGCGCCAATTTTTCCGCCACTCTTCTCGCCTGCTCCCAATAAGATTGGTCTTGCGGCAAAACATCTTTCATCCCGCGCAAACCCTGAAGAATAATCGGCTCTTCTTTTGACTTTTCCAGTTTCGGTTTTTTAACCGCTTTTTTTACGACTTTTTTTGGTTTGATAATTTTTTTTCTAATCATAATAAAATAAAAATCAAAACGCTGAAATTTCATTCAACGGCCATGCCCGCAATAAAACTTCGCCGATTATATTATCGTCCGTAATGGGTCCCCAGACCCGCGAATCGGAACTGAATTGCCGATTGTCTCCCATCACAAAATATTCGTTATCTTTAAGTATTATCGTCGCTTCCCTGTCGGTTCGCGCTCCTTTTTCCAAATAAACGCTTTCGTCCAAAATGAAACCGTCAATATTTTCACTGTTAAAAATCTTGACGCTGCCATTTTTGATTTCAATTTTTTCTCCGGGCAATCCGATAATTCTTTTGATAAAATATTTGCTCGGATCATTGGGATAACGGAAAACAATTGCTTTCTGTCTGGGGATTTCTTTGAAAGCGCCGACGGAAAAAAACTTGCTATCGCCAAACGCGATTGTTGTTTTTTTATAACCCAACTCGTTCACGATCAAATATTGCCCGTCTTCAAAATTCGGCTCCATGGAAGCGCCTTGCACAAAAAAAGGCTGGAATAAAAAAACTCGAATGGGGAAAATAATAATGAAAGCGAGAGCGACAATTTTAATTATTTCCAAAACAAAACTTCCCACGCCGATATAATCCGCTTGAGAATTTTGAACAGTTCTGTTTTCAAGTTTTTTCTCTTCCATATTTTCCAGCATAGCAGAAATTTATTCCTTTGGCAAGAGCGTTTTTTCCTTTTATTAAGCCGTAATTTGACGAGAATCATTTATAGCGGTATTATTGTCGCATGCTTCTCAAAAAAATAATTCTAAAAATATTTCTTTGGCTGGTTATTTTATTTTTGCTTGGAGCAATCGCTTACAGCGGTTTTTTTCTTTTCAAATTAAACTCGTTCAGCAATAAAATCAGCATCGAAAACAAGACTGAAACTATTCTTGACACTTTGAAATTATTGGCAAATTCTGCGAAAAATAATCCGGCAAATTTAAAAAAAACGGAAGACGGCAAAATAAATATTTTGCTTTTGGGCGTGGCGGGCAAAGGCAAGCCGGGACAAAATTTGACCGATACGATTATGCTCGCCAGCCTTAACTTGAAAACCAATCAAGCCGCCTTGCTTTCTCTTCCGCGCGATTTATATATCACCGTTCCGGACTCCGAATTTAAAACAAAAATAAATTCCCTTTATCAAGCCGGACTGAATAACGGAAAAAATGAAAGCGAAGCGATTGATCCACTATTGAAAACCGTGGAATCCATCACTTCCTTAAATATTCATTATTACGCCGTACTTAATTTTGACGGTTTTAAAAAAATCATTGACGCTATCGGAGGAATCAATGTTTCCAACGAACGGGATATTTACGACGCCCGTTATCCCGGCGCGAATTACAGCTACGAAATATTTGAATTAAAAAAAGGTTTTCAGCATTTGAACGGAGACTTGGCGTTAAAGTACGCTCGCGAACGGCACAATGATCCGGATGGAGATTTCGGACGAGCCAAGCGGCAGCAGCAAATAATCCAAGCGGCGAAAAACAAAGTGTTTTCCGGAAACGCTTTGTTTGATATTTTCGCGCTCAACAGTTTATTCAACGCTTTGGGCGATAATCTTAAAACCAATATTTCCAGCCGAGAATTGGAAACTTTTTTTAAATTAAGCCGTGAATTGGACATAAATAATATTGCCAATGTCGCCATCGATGCTTGGAACAAAGACAGCCTTTTGAAAGTTTCGCATATTTTTTACGGAGAAACTCCGGCTTTCATTCTTATCCCCCGCGCGGGAAATTACAGCGAAATTCAAGATTTGGCGCAAAATATTTTTGATTTGAATAAACTGAAAAGACGCCGAGAAGAAATTATCAAAGAGAACGCGTCGGTTGCGCTTATCAATAAAAGCGGCGATAATGATATTGTAGAGAAAATTAAAAAATTACTTAGCGAGAATCTGGTTTATAAAAATGTTTCAATTGTCAATGATCCGGCAAAAGATTTAGAAAACATAACTGCCGTTCACGATTCAACTTCCGGAATAAAACCCTTTTCATTGGACGAACTGGCCGCCAAACTTCCCGCGCGAGTTTCTTACGGCTTGCCGGACAGATATAAAAAAATCACCGAAAAAAACCCGCCGGACATTACGGTCGTAATTGGAAAAGATTTGATTGAAAAATACAATATGGCTGAAGATTCCATTGAAAATTACAAAAAAGCGCAAGACGAGCAAGACTTTTTTAACAATTAAATTAAAAGCGCGGAGCCAAATAATATGAAACTAATCGTCGGACTCGGAAATCCGGGGGAAAAATATAAGAACACTCGGCATAATCTTGGATTTTTATTCCTCGATAAATTACGGGAAAAGTGGTCATTCCCCGTTTTTAAGTTGCATAAAAAATTCAACGCCGAATTATCGCAAGGAGAAATCGACGATAAAAAAATTATTCTCGCCAAACCGCAAACTTTTATGAATCTTTCAGGAGAAACAGCAAAAAAACTGCTGGATTTTTATAAACTCTCCGCGAACGACTTGCTGGTTATTCATGACGACTTGGATATCACCTGCGGGAAATACAAGCTGGCAACCGATTCGTCTTCCGCCGGACACAACGGCGTCCAAAATATTATCGATAAATTAAACACAAAAAAATTCGCCCGTTTGCGAATCGGGATCGGACCGGAAAAAGAACCCGCCGATTTTCCCCAGCCGGAAGCCGGCGATTTCGTTTTGGAAAAAATCACGAAGGAAGAATTAAGAAAAATATCGGAAATAGAAAAAGAAGTTTTGGAAAAAACGGAAGGAACGGCTTGAAATCAAAAATTTTTTTCTGTGGATAACTTTCTCTCACATGGCTTTTCAGTTCCTCCTTTTATCTAAAGTGGTGCCATAGGTTTTGAATTCGCCAAATATTAGAATTGATTGACTTTACTGTTTATTTTTGGTAACATATTATCGTTGCCTGCTGGCAATTTTATTATGATTTTCAACTTTAATTCTGCGCCGGTAGCTCAGTGGATAGAGCAGTAGCCTTCTAAGCTATTGGTCGCAGGTCCGATTCCTGCCCGGCGCACCCCACCCATGCACCCATAGCTCAGCTGGTAGAGCTGCTCCCTCTTAAGGAGAAGGTCCCAAGTTCGAATCTTGGTGGGTGCACGAAAATAATTTTTTAATTTTCAAAAAAACGAAAGTCTGCAAAGTGGTGGCTATAGTTCAATGGCAGAACACTGGTTTGTGGTACCAGTTACAAGGGTCCGATTCCCTTTAGCCACCCCTGTGCAGATTTTTTGTAAATTTTATTGCGCCCTTAGCTCAGCGGATTAGAGCATTTGGCTTCGGACCAAAGGGTCGGGGGTTCGAGTCCCTCAGGGCGCACCACCACATAGGAACTTGTTCAGAATTAAGAATATGGAGCGATTTTGCGGAAGTCAAAATCGCGTTTTGATATGACCAATCCGTACTAAACTAAACCGGCACCTAAGAGATTTGCATTTTGAAAAAATCGCGGATTGGTGTAAAATACGGGTATCGTAATCTAAAAAACCATGCTAACGCAAACAAGAAAAAGGCAATAATTTTCCTTGTTTAACTGATCGACGCAGCGTAACACCGGAACAATATCCAAATTGAGAATAATAATTCTTATGAAATATTTTATCAAAACTTTCGGCTGCCAGATGAATTACAGTGATTCGGAAAAAATAGCAGTTGTTTTTGAAAAGAATAATATGAAGCCGGCTTCTGATATTCAAAAAGCTGACTTTGTCATTTTCAACACTTGCGGAATCCGCCAAACGGCGGAAGACCGCGCTTGCGGTATAATCCATAATTTAAAAAAAACTAACCCTGAAATTAAAATTATCTTAACCGGCTGCCTCGCCAACCGCAAAGACATTCAGAAAAAATTAAAAAATAAAGCTGATTTATTTTTCGCTATTAATGATTTTGAAAAATTTGAAAATTGGATCATTGCCAGCCAAAGGCTGGTCACCCTCTGGGTAAAAAATTGTTTTCCGCCAAAGGCGGATCAGCCTGTGGCTGAAAAAATTACAAAATTAAAAATTAAAAATTCGGCACAAGATAATATATCAAATAAAGAAAGTATCCATTATCTCTCGATTAATTCAATACCTCCTAACGCATATCAAGCTCTTGTGCCGATCATGACCGGTTGCGACAATTTCTGTTCTTACTGTGTTGTCCCTTATGCTCGCGGACAAGAAATTTCCAGATCGGCGAAAGAAATAATTTCTGAAATAAAGAATCTAGTGAAAAATGGTTACAAAGAAATAACTTTACTGGGACAGAATGTAAACTCGTACAATAACGAAAAAATAACTTTTTCAGCTTTGCTCAAAAAAATCAATGCTATTCCCGGACATTTTTGGATTCGTTTTATTTCTTCGCATCCGAAAGATTTTTCTGACGAGCTGATTGAAATGATTGCCAAATCAAAAAAAGTTTGCGAGCATATTCATTTGCCTATTCAATCGGGATCAAACGAAATTCTTAAAAAAATGAACCGCAAATATACAGTCGGGCATTATTTAGAATTGATAAAAAAAATTCGCGTGGCTTTCAAAAAATACAAGCCCGGCGCGCTTTATTCTTTAACTTCGGACATTATTGTCGGCTTCCCTGGCGAAACCAAAAAACAATTCTTGGAATCGGCGGAAATTATGAAAAAGACAAAATATGATCTAGTTTATTTCGGTCAATTTTCTCCCCGTCCGGAAACCGCCGCATGGAAAATAAAAGATGATGTTTCCAAAAATGAAAAATCCAGACGGGAAAAGTTTTTGAATGAAATTTTAAAAAAAACCGCTTTGGAAAATAATAAAAAATATATAAATATTGCGCAAGAAGTTTTGATTGAAAAAGAAAAAAATAATTTTTATTTCGGCAAAATGCGGAGTGGAAAAAATGTGAAAATCCACCTCACCCCAACCCTCTCCTTGCCAAGGAGAGGGGGTAATAATTTAGTTGGCAAATTTGTGAAAGTTAAAATTATTAAAGCGAATATATGGAATCTCGAAGGAGAAATCATTTAAAAATCTAAACATGTAAAATTCTGCGTAAGCAAGATTTTACATAAATTTAAAAAATGTACAGAGACAAATTTATTGTGATTTTGAATTTAATAGCTTCTCTATTTCAACATATAATTCATACATAATTCCCATGCATAAGTATCCCTAAATACGAACTAACGACTTCCGGTTCAGACTCATACTTAAGATTCCTAAACATTCTCCGCCTAGTCGCCGTCCGCAAAACTCGATAATGCGGAAAATTAATCCAACCCAAAAAATCCATTCCCGAGCTAAATGTCTTTATAAAAACTTTATCCGGATGCAATTCCAATTTCAATTCAGCTTCCAAAAATTCAGATATTTCTAGAATAAGATTTTCCAAATAATTTTTATTTTCTGAAATAATCACAAAATCATCGGCATAGCGAATATAATAATTCACTTTTAAATTCCGTTTCATAAAATGATCAAATTCGTTCATATAAATATTCACCAGAAGCTGAGATGTCAGATTTCCTAGCGGAAGGCCAACGCCGATTTTCCCCTTAGTGTTGAAACTGTCAATAATTTCCGAAAAAAGCCACAAAATATCTTTGCTTCCAATATGTTTTTGTAAAATATTTTTTAATATTCCATGATCAATATTAGCAAAGAATTTTCGAATATCGCATTTCAAAATCCAGCAGGTTCGCATATTATTTTTTGAAACTTTTCTGCCAAAATCTCTGAAACGATTTATGGCTCGATGCGTACCTTTGCCGATTCGACACGAATAGGAATCAAAAATAAATTTTCGATCAAAATATTCATACAAAATCCTATGAATTGCATGATGCACTAATCTGTCGCACACTGTCGCCTTGTGAATATCTCTTGGTTTCGGATCATCGATTTTGAACGCCTCATACCCGCCATGCCGATATATTTTTTCTGATAAATTCTTATGGAGCATAACAATATTATCCATAAAGTTCAAAGAAAACTCAGCGACATCTTTTCGTTTTCTTTTTCCGCATAAAAATTCACGCCAGCTTGCGAGCAAATTTTCCACGGATATGATATTATTGTAGATATGGAAAAGCTTTCTACTCTCTCTCTCTCTCTCTCTCTCGAATAAAGCCTCTGTTCTGCAAAGAATCAAAGAGGGATATTTGATTTGGATGAATATTGTTCCGCATATTCCGAAGGGGGCGCGCTACACGATCGGCGCCAGAATTGAAAATAAATTGCTTGATTTGTTAGAGCTGGGTTATATCGCCTATTTTTCCAAAAAAGAAAATAAAATTGAAAAAGTTTCAGAATGCATTTTTCTTTTGGATACCATAAAATTTATTATTCCCGTGGCTTGGGATGCCAAATTTGTTTCCCACAAACAATTTGAAGAAATTTCGCTCAAGCTGGAAGAAATAGGACGGATGCTCGGCGGTTGGAAAAACAAACTGGAAAATCCAGAAAAGAAAAACCGCGACTTTAGTTAGACACGGAAAAAGAAACACTTGCGGCGGCGAAAGACAAACTCGTGGTCGAGATTCCACTTGTTGCTGGGATTCGTCCAATTGTTGTCAAGCCAAAGACCGTCGTCATTCCGATTGACATTGAAAATGTTCGGATTGCCATCGAAGTCGGTTTTTATATGCCACGCCATCCATAACACTGCTAATTTAGTCTGCTTAAGCGCGGAAGAAATTCAGCTGTATTTTATTTGCGATCTAAAATCGACCAGTGTGGCATACCAAGTCTTTTCTTTTTGAAAAGCACACGCAGCAAATCCTCCGCAGAAAGTTTGCCTATGAGAAAATCAGTTCTCATTCGGATTCACCGTCCACGCTCTCAATTTGCGCTTGCGAGAAAGGTCTCGAAAAGCCGTAACCGTTCAATATAACCAATCCAAATTAAGTATACCATAAAAAATATGCTGACCGCCTTCGGCGGGAAAGTTTCAAAGTGTCACAAAACCAAAGTTCCAAAAAATAGTTTTTCCAAGATTTCAAAATCTCTAAGTTTCCAACTTGCGGCGGCGAAAGACAAACTCGTGGTCGAGACCCCACTTGCTGCTGGGACGCGCCCAAGAGTGGCCAAAGACCGTCGTCATACCGATAGACATGGAAAATGAGCGGATAGCCATCGAAGTCGGCTATCTGTTTCATAGCAACTCTTAGATATTCGTTCAAGGGTTGTTCTCTATGGAAAACTTCTGGATATTTTAATCTTAGATGCGGACCAACTTCCGCTGGGCAAAGTTCCAAACCAAGTTCTTCGGCTTTTTTGTAGAGCTCATCGATGGTTGGATTATTTGTAAAACCTAGATCTCCAACTTTTAATTTTACTAAATTCAACTGCTCTGGTTTTTTCAAAATCCATTGTTCTCTCGGCGCATTTGTATTCTCATAAAGTTGTTTTTCAAAATCCGGATTATCCATCATGCTTTCAGCATATGAAATGATTTGAAATTTTTCTTTGATTTCTTTTTTGAGTTCATCTTTGGTTTTCCCGCCAATTTCCAGGATACCTTTTTCAATCTTGCCTTCGGGAAAAGAAGCGTAGATGTGTTCAATGCCGGATTGGATAATTTCTTTGGATAATCGACCAATGTATATTTTTGTATTTTCAGTTATTTCATTTTGATTGTAAGCAATTTGATTTGGTTGACATTCGATACCCTTAATGATTCTGATTATTTTAACCGCATCTTCTTTGGAAGTGCTAGGCATGATTTCCATTTTTCCGGTTTTCAAAATGAAAATATTGTCATTGAGATCAAAATCATGAAAAGAAACTTCTCCTTGTTCAGTCAGAATGTGATAGTCCTTCACCTCAATATTTTGCAATTCGCTTGATGAAATTTTGGTGAAATTTCGGAGTTCGCCGGTGTCAGTTGCTGTGGTTCGCAATTGTTTCAAGGCTTCAATGATGTCGTTGAAATATGGATCATCTTTTTTGAGATATTCATCACCATTCTTTTTCATCTGCTCAATAGTGTTAGTTTGGCGATTGTATTCAACGGTGATAATTGGCTTGTCCACTTCAAATTTTTGAGTGGCTGGATTGATTTTTGGCGCGTGGCGAAAAGACAGAATTTCCACTTCGCCCCGCCTCATTTTGCTGACATATGAATCACTGGTGCCGACGCAATGATTCATGAAATCTGATTCCTCTTGCAAATGCGGCATATTGAGCAATCGCGCCATGATATATTTTCCTGATTTGGTGGTGAACAAACTTTCGTATGGATTATATTTTTCATCCCCGCTCATTTCCGCGCGCTGTTTGCGCATTTCCGCGATTTTCTCAATGGTTTTTTGTTCATGCACTTCAAAAAGTTTGTGGAGCGATCCTTTGTCGGTATTGAGGAATTTCGGAGTTTCGATTATGGCATCCAGCAATGTGTTTAAATCGCAAATTTCGTTTTTTTGGAAATAGCGCGCCAGTTTCAATTTGAGAATAGCTTTCTGGCGATTGCCATATTCAAAATTTTCAGTGTTGCTTAATCGATTATTGAGTGACTGAAATGCCTCGTTAATGACTTGCTCTTTTTTAAGCAGATTATCTTTTGAAAAAGTCTTGAGCGTTTGATGATATTCCTGATCGAGTTTGTTCAGATATTTTTTTTCAAAAGCCAGCTTTCTTTCTTCACTGACAACTTCAGAAGTTTTTTGTTCAATCAGTGTTTTTTCGTAAAAATCAGCGCTGAAACCTCCCATTTCATCAGTACGCAATCTTTGAAAACCAAAATGTTCCAAAACATGATTCAAACGATCATTCCAGCCGTGAAAATTGAGTTTGGTGTAGCCTTGTTGTTTGGCATATTCAAAAAAAGCGGGGATTTCTTGAAACAGATTACGTCCGATTTGACCAGTGGTGCCAAAATATTTCACATAAGCCTCATGCGGAACAAAATCTTCACAAGCGATGTAGCCGGTTGTGTTTCCTTTTGGATCCGTGATAACGCGATTAAGCGGATGTCCATTTTCCAGCGTATGAGCCACATCGTCCACAGCCATCAACCTGATGGATTCATCAACTTCTTCGATGTCCAGAGTGATGTTTCGAACAGCTTCTTTTTGTTCGTTGGTCAGAACTAGCCGTTCTTTATTTTTCTCGAGTTGGTAAATTGTTTTAGAAAATTCCATAATAATTAAGTTTATGTATTAAAGTTCAATTTTCCATGTAGTTCCATTTTATGCTAAAATTGCCGTATTGTAAATATAAAAAATATGCCCAAATTAAACAATAAAATAATCGTAATTCTTGGTCCGACATCTTCCGGCAAGTCTTCTGTGGCGATTAAATTGGCTCAAAAACTTAACGGTGAAATCATTTCAGCTGATTCGCGACAGATTTATCGCGGGATGGATATTGGAACGGGAAAAATTAAGCCGGATCAACCAGGCGAAATCCCGCAAGATTTTGCCGATCAAGGCAAAATCTATGCGGGATCCATTCCATTCATATCAGAAGGCATTATTCATCACATGCTTAATATCGTCAGTCCGAAAACAAATTTTAGCGCGGCGCAATTTAAGAAAAAGGCGGACAAAATAATTAAAGATGCTTCAGGACGCGGAAAGTTGCCGATTATTTGCGGTGGCACGGGTTTTTGGATTAAAGCTATTGTGGATAATGTAATTTATCCGGAAGTCAAACCTGATTGGAAATTAAGAGAAAAATTAGAAAAAAAATCAGCGGAAGAATTATTCGCTATGCTGAAAAAAATGGATTCTCGACGAGCAAAAAATATCGACGCAAAAAACAAAATCCGCCTCATTCGCGCGATTGAAATTTGTAAAACGCTGGGAAAAGTGCCGATTCCTCTTGCCCCCTCTCTTTGCAAGCCTGCCCACCTTTGGCGGGGAGAGGGTTGGGGTGAGGTAGATTTTCTGCAAATCGGCATTGATATACCCAAAGAAAAATTGCACAAAAATATTAAAAAAAGACTAAAGCAAAGATTCTCGCAAGGAATGATTGAAGAAATTGAAATTTTGAGAAAAAAATACAAACTAAGCTGGAAAAAAATTCAAAACTTTGGCCTAAGTTATGGCTTAATACCGCAATATTTGAAAGGGGAAATAAAATCCGAAAAAGAACTTTTTGAAAAAATTTTTCAAGCCGAAAAAGACTATGCCAAACGGCAAATGACCTGGTTTAAAAAAGATAAAAGGATAATTTGGTTAAAAAATTATATAGAAATTAAAAGAGAAGTGTTAGATTTTCTTGCGCAATAATTCTGACGCAATATTTGGATTAGCTTTGCCCTTGCTTTCCTTCATGACCTGTCCAACCAAAAATTTCAATGCGTTTTCTTTTCCTGATTTATAATCCGCAACGGATTTTTGATTTTTCGTCAAAACTTCTTCAACGATTTTTTCCAAATCTCCCATATCGCTCATTTGCGTCAAATTTTTTGCCTCGATAATTTGCGACGGATCGCCGCCGGTTCGATACATTTCTTCAAGCACGGATTGCGCGGCGCTGGAATTGATTTTCCCGTCTGCAATAATTCCAATCAACTCAGCATAATTTTCCGGAGTTATTTTTATATCTCCAACTTTATGATTGTTTTTTACCAAATGCTTCTGCAATTCACTCACCATGTAATTCGCCGCCAGCTTAACGCACTTTTTATCATCCGAAACAATTTCTTGGCAGCCTATTTTTTCCCTAATCTCAGAAATTATATTTTCAAAATATTCCGCCAAACTGCTATCAACAATAATCACATCGGCATTTTCTTGCGATAAATTATATTCTTCCATAAATCTTTTTTCTTTTTGATTGGGCAATTCCGGTAATTTTCTTTTTAAATTTTCCATATATTCCGCGGTAAATTTGAACGGCGGAATGTCCGGCTCGGGAAAATAGCGGTAATCGTGCGCTGATTCTTTTTTTCTTTGCGATACGGTTATATTGCGATTACTATCCCAGCCACGCGTTTCTTGCGTGATTTTTTCTCCTTTTTCCAAGAGCTCGGTTTGCCTTTTAATTTCGTAAGCGATCGCCTTCTCCACGAATTTAAAAGAATTGATATTTTTCACTTCCACTTTTACACCGGAAAGTTTTTCTTTTCCCTTTTTGTGAAGCGAAATATTGACCTCGCAACGCATATGGCCTTTTTCCATATCAGCATCGGAAATTTTTAAATAACGACAAATCTGTTGCAACTTTTGGCAAAAAATTCGCGCTTCTTCGGCCGTTTCAATATCCGGTTCGGTTACTAATTCCATCAATGGCACTCCGGCGCGATTGAAATCCACCAATGAATAGTCCGCTCCTTTCGGATGCACCAGCTTCCCCGTATCTTCTTCCAAATGAATCCGTGTGATGCCGATTTTTTTCCCGCTTACTTCTAAAAATCCCTCTTTGCACAACGGCTGATCGTATTGCGAGATTTGATAACCCTTGGGAATATCGGGATAAAAATAATTTTTGCGATCAAATTTGGAATATAGGTTTAATTTACAATTCAACGCCAAGCCGGCCAACTGCGTAAACTTAATGGCTTTTTGATTCGGCGCGGGAAGCGTTCCGGGTTGCGCCGTGCATATGGGACAAATATTTATATTAGGTTCTGCCTCCATGCCTAAACCATTTTTGCAGCCACAAAACATTTTCGACTCGGTTTTCAGCTCGACATGGACTTCCATGCCGATGACGGAAATGTATTTAGTCATAATTTTCAATAATAAAAAAATAATTTAATTTTTATCTATTATCCCCACTGCCATTCAATTCATTTCTTTCCATACGACTAAAGAGTTTTTCTAAATTGACTTTTGCAATATCTTCTAGAGATAAATTCAATTCCGTGGCGATTTGCGCGACATACCACAAAACATCGCCTAATTCTTTTTTGATCGCTTCGCGCGTTTCGTCATCAATAATTCCATTTTTATCGCGAATAACTTTTTTAATTTTTTCCGCCACTTCCCCTGCTTCTCCGGTCAATCCCAAAGTCGGATAAATATAATTTTTGCCAACATCCGGATATTTGGCTGTTACTCGAGATTTTTTTTGATATTCTTCGAAGTTCATAAAATTAAATAAATTGGTTGATTATTTTTACTATTTCATTTTCTACTTCTTTTATATTTTGATTGGCATTGACCATTTTCCAGTTATATTTTTCCGCCAAAAGACGATGAAAGTTTTTACAAATTTTAATTCTTTCCTCTTCCATTTCATTGCGATGATCTTTTTCAATCGCCGTATTAAATCTTTCGCCGTGCATCAGTATTGAAAAATCCACCGGCATTAAATTTTTGTTTATATCTTCAAGATATTCCAAGTTTCCGCCCCAAGTCAATCCCCACGCGATTCCGGTGCCGATATAATCTTCCGCCACAATCCACTCGCCCGCTTTCAATCTTTTTTTTAATTCCGGCTCATAACGGGTTCGATTATCCGCGTATTTTTGCTGCAATTCGTCCGTAGTCAATTCGTTTTCCGCGCGAAATTTTTTGTCGCGCAAATATTTATAAATAAACGGTCCTTCCGGTTCGAGATCATAAATCGGATATTTCAATCGGCTGATTATTATTCCTTTGCTCTGCAAATACTTCACCAAAATTTCCACCTGCGTGGTTTTGCCAATGCCGTTTATTCCGTAAATCGCAATGAATTTTCCCTTTTTCATTTTTATTTTTTAGTCAATTCTAAAAAATTAAATTTATGTTTTCCGTTATCTACTTTTTCCTCACTCACAATATTTGAAAATTCAGAATAATCCGGAAAAAATGTATCAGCCGCTGGCGCGTCATCTACTAAAGTCAAATATAATTTATCTGCCATTGGCAAGGATATTTTATAAACCATCCCGCCGCCAATCACAAAAACTTCTTCGTCGGAATTTTTATATTCATTCAAAACTTTTTCCAAGTCATTCCGCACTTCGGCGCCTTCGACTTTGTAATCTTTGTCCAGCGAAACAATGATATTTTTCCGGTTCGGCAAGAGCCTTCCAACTGATTCATATGTTCGATCGCCCATAATTACCGCGTGTCCAGTGGTTTTTTTTTTAAAATGCACCATATCCTCCGGAATATTCCAAAGCAATCGGTTATTGCGCCCGATAGCATTATTTTTTCCAACAGCCGCTATTATAGATATCATATTTTTAATTTAAATTGAAACTGGCGCTTTAATTGCTGAATCTGGATTATATCCTATAAGCTCAAAATCTTCGTACTTAAAATTAAAAATATCCGCTATTTTAGGATTAATTTTCATTTCCGGAAGTTTTTTTGGTTTTCTAGATAATTGCTCATTGACTTGCTTAATATGATTATTGTAAATATGCACATCACCAAAAGTATGTACAAAGTCGCCTAAATTTAAATTGCAAACTTGCGCCATCATCATTGTGAGAAGCGCATAGCTGACGATATTAAAAGGCACTCCAAGAAAAACATCAGCGCTGCGTTGATAAAGTTGGCAAGACAGCTTTCCATCGGAAACATAAAATTGAAACCACGCATGGCAAGGAGGTAGCGCGGCTTTGCCACTGGCAACATTTTCGGAAAATGTTTTTTTCGTATCAGGCAAAACGCTCGGATTCCATGCAGAAACAATTATCCTTCTATTATTGGGGTTATTTTTCAATTCGTTCATTGCAATCGCTATTTGATCAATCCCTTCGTTATTCCAATTTCTCCATTGCGCTCCATAAACCGGGCCAAGATCGCCATTTTCATCCGCCCACTCATTCCAAATATTTACTCCATTATCAATAAGATATTTAATATTGGTATTTCCACTAAGAAGCCAAAGAAGTTCATAAATAATTCCTTTTAAAAAAACTTTTTTGGTTGTAAGTATAGGAAAGCCTTCAGAAAGATTAAACCTTAGTTGTCTTCCAAAAACACTTCGCGTTCCCGTTCCAGTTCGGTCGCCTTTGCTTGATCCATTATCGCGAATGTCTTTTAATAAATCTAGATATTGTTGCATATTAATTTGAAAAAAATTATTTATTATTCTTTTTATTATAGCTAATTTTATATTTTTCCTTATCTTGGGTTAGATCCGCTAGAGTTTTCCAATCCCTTGTCCAGTCATCTACTTTATAAACAGAAAGACTTCCATCTAAATTGTTTCCAATAAATTTATTTATTCCGGAATTTATAATCATCTTTTTACACAATAAGCATGGATAAGCTTTGACCGGCGTAAAACCATTTTTTTCGTTTTTAGCCGTATATAAATACATATCGCCGCCCAATAAGGAAACACCAGCTCTCGCTGCGTTTATGATGGCATTCATTTCAGCGTGAACCGATCGACACATTTCATATCCTTTTCCCGATTCAATATTATTTTTTCTTCTTATGCAATAGCCCAATTCCAAACAATCCATCGTTTTTCTCGGCGCTCCTACATATCCGGTTGATATAATTTGATCATTTTTAACAATAATGCATCCGAAAGAAATCATCAGACAACTTGATCTTAATGACACTTCTCTGGCAATATTGATATAATATTCGTCTTTTGAAATTCTTTTTTTAATTGCCATTTTTCATTTCCCCATCCCGTTAATTATCTCATCCACTCGCTCATACAACTCCGCGAAAGTCCCGTTATTATCTATTGTAAAATCGGCGTGATTTTTCAGGTCTTTAACTTGCGATTCCGCTTCCCGTCCATTATCGGATTTAAACTCTTCGTAAGTTTTTTGACTGTCATCGCTGTTTTCTTTTCTTTTGATAATGCGATGATAACGATTATCCAAATTTGCTTCGATATAG
This sequence comes from Candidatus Moraniibacteriota bacterium, assembly GCA_003482885.1. Lineage (GTDB taxonomy): Bacteria > Patescibacteriota > Minisyncoccia > Moranbacterales > UBA2206 > UBA9630. Next base: position 23,881 of record DMXN01000026.1, on the reverse strand, counting down.
ACCAACTTAAAACCTTCGAGACTTTTCAAATATTTTATATCCGCCATTCGACGCACGCCATCAATTGCGATAATTTGATGCATGTCTTTTTCAACATCGCGACAAATAACCATCGATAAAATATCATCGTTAAAATTTTCGCGAAAAACCGTGGAAAGCTTTTGCAAGTTCTCGCGATTTTCTTCCAAACTCATTCGCCGCGCCACATCGCGAAGAGCCGTAGAAAAGCGATGAGAAATTCCATTATGCTTTTCTTCAATATGCCGCGCTATCGTTCCTTTTCCACTCGCAATCTCACCCGCCAAGCCTAAAATGATTTTCATATAATTTACCCCTTTTCTATATCTTCAGATATTTTCTAATAGCGAACCAACTGCTTAACATTCCTAAAAACGAACCGATTAAAATTTGCATTCCGAAAATCATCGCAAAATTGGAAAAATAAAGCGAAATAATATTCACGCCGGGAATCAGCCGCTCCGTGAAAGGAACGGTAAATTTAAGCGCGATAAAAAGTAACAGCATCGAAATCATGGAGGCGGTAACGCCATAAATAATTCCCTCAAAAAGAAACGGGAGGCGGATGTAAATATTGGAAGCGCCGACTAAACGCATCACTTCCACTTCCTTACGATGCGTATAAATCGTGATTCTGACGGTGTTGAAAATAATCAGAAAAGAAATGGCGGAAAAAAATCCGGCCAATCCCAATCCGATTTTTCTCACTTCGGAAACAATGTTATTCAACCGATTGATCACTTCTTTGTTTTTCCCGTAATTAACCCGACTAATATCTTCTTTAAACGAAGTGTTTTCCAAATATTCGCCAATCAAATCATACTGATTGGAATTGTTGGCGCGGATCACTAAATAGGAAAGCAAGGGATTATCGCCGATTTCTTCCAAAGATTGAATAATCACCGGCTCATTGGCGCTGTTTTTTTTGAAATTTTCCAAAGCTTGATCTTTATTGACATACTCGACTGTTTTTACTTCATTATAATTTTCCAAATCCCGCTTGGCTTTTAAAATAGATTCCTCCGGAACGCTGGATTTAAAAAAGACGCTCACATTGACTTTTTCCTGCATATTTTTCAAAACGCTGTTTGCCGTTAGGGCGATAATAAACACAGAACTCACGGCGAACAAAGATAACAGCATCACGCTCACCGCCGCGACACTTAAATACCCATTGCGAAAAAAATTACTCCACCCTTCTTTAATTGTCCTCCCAATAACTAAAAACATAATAGTATTTCTACGAAATTACAAAATTTTACAAAAACACAAAAAAATTCAGTTCATTGATTTTGTATTTTTGTACATATTTGTATGTTCGTAGTTTAGCAAATTTTATATTTCCCTTTTACATCGTCGCAAATAATTTTTCCTTTTTCCAAAACCACCACTCTCTTGGCGGCCTTATTGACTATATCCCTGTCATGACTGGCGAGAATTACCGTCGTACCCAGTTTATTTATTTTAAGCAACAGTTGCATAATTTCCAAAGAAGACACAGGATCAAGATTGCCGGTCGGTTCGTCAGCGATAATCACCAGCGGCTTATGAATCAACGCGCGCGCCAACGCCACTCGCTGCTGTTCCCCGCCGGAAAGTTCGTGCGGAAATTTAGTTTGTCTGTCTCCCAGTCCGACAATTTCCAAAATTTGCGGAACATCTTCTAGAATTTCTTCGACGGAAATTCCACAAACTTCCAAAGCGTAAGCGACATTTTCAAAAGCGGTTTTTTTCGGCAATAACTTAAAATCTTGAAAAACCGTCCCGATATTTCTTCTGTGTTCGGAAATATGCTTTCTACTTACGCTGTCCAGCGGCTTCTCATTGAAAAAAATTTGACCTTCCGTAGGATTTTCTTCCGCGTAAATTAATTTTAAAATCGTGGACTTGCCCGCCCCGCTCTGTCCAACGATAGAAATAAATTCTCCGGCTTTTATTTCCAAATTAATATCCTGCAAAGCCGCGAAATCATCCTGATAAATTTTCGCAACATTATCAAATTTAATCATACTCGTATTATACACTGCCTTTCAAATATTTCAAATAGCTTTCAATGAAATTTTTCAAATCTCCCGCAAGCACCGCTTCAACTTGCGCCGTTTCCCATTTTGTTCGATGATCTTTGACTAATTTATAGGGATGAACGACATAAGATCTGATTTGACTGCCCCACTCGGCGCTGGATTGTTCTCCGCGCAATTTTCTTTTTTCCGCTTCCCGTTCTTCTAAATATTTTTTATGCAATTTGGCTTTGAGAATTTTCAACGCCTGCTCTTTATTTTGCAACTGGCTTCTTTCATTTTGGCAAGCCGCCGCGATTCCAGTCGGAATGTGTGTAATTCGCACGGCGCTGTCAGTCGTATTGACGCTTTGACCGCCAGCCCCGCTGGAACGATAAACATCCACACGCAAATCTTCCTCGCGAATTTTCACTTCTTGAATTTCTTCGATAACCGGCAAAATTTCCACCGCCGCGAAAGAAGTCTGCCGCAAATTATCCGAATTAAACGGCGACAAACGAACTAACCGGTGCGTCCCCGCTTCGCTTTTGAGATGCCCATAAGCGTACGCTCCGCTAATTTCCATAGTCGCATTTTTTATTCCCGCTTCTTGCCCGCGCGCCTCGTCGATCAACTTGATTTTAAAACCATTTTTTTCTCCCCATCGCAAATACATCCGCAAAAGCATTTCTGCCCAATCCTGCGCGTCCGCTCCTCCAGCGCCGGAATAAATATTTAAAATGGCGTTATTAGCGTCATATTCTCCATCAAAAAGCGTCTCGAATTCCAACTCGCCAACTTTTTTTTCGGTTTCAAATATTTTTTTTTCCAGTTCTTTTTTATCTTCGGCTGTTTCCGCCACGCTTGCAAATTCAGACAATTCTTCCAGTTCTTTTTCTATTTTTTTTAACGCTTCGGTTTCTTTTTTTAATTCTTCCAACTCGCGCATAATTTGCGCCGCTTTTTGGTTATCGTTCCAAAAATCGTCCGCCGATGATTGATCTTCCAATTCTAAAATTCTTTGTTCTTTTTGCGGCGCGTCAAAGACAGTCCCGAAGATTCGGGAGTTTATTTTTTAAATAATCTATTTTTTCCTGCAATTCTTTCATGAGTTAGAATAAATTTTAATTTTTTTATCATCCTGAGTCCGCCACTGCATTTTGAATATCAAACATTTTTTTACTATGTTCATAACACAACAAATGCAAAACTCCGTGGGCAATAATTCTTGCCAGTTCTTTTCGCAAGTCTTTTTCATCCGCGCATTCTCTTTTAATATAATCATAGCATAAAACCAATTCGCCTAAAAATAAGTCTTTTTTAGTAATATTTTTCAACAAATCAACCTCTTCGTACTCGCAAAAAGACAATATATCCGTGGCGCGATTTTTTTCGCGGTATTTTTTATTTATTTTTTTCATCTCCTCTTCGCCAACCAGCGCAAAACTGACAAAAATGTTTTTTTTTATTAAATAATCATATTCGCTTTTTTCCAACGCTTTAATCGCGGCGATTTTTATCAACGATTTTTCCACCGGACTTTTGGCAATGTTATTGATTTCTATTTTTAACGGCATAATTTTTTCATAATAATTACAATATTTTTTTCGTTCGCCAAAAAACTTTTTTCTATTTCAAAGCCGGCGGATAAAAAAATATTCAATAAACTTTTTTCAGTATACACCCGATGATATCGCTTGAAAACCTCGCCTTGATTATTTTGAAAAGGAATTAAAATATCGCCAAAACCGAAACCGGCATATTCGCCAATATTAAAAATTTTTTTTATCAAAACGACGGGATTGAAAATATTTTTCCGCCTATTTTTCTGGTATAAATTCCAAACCGTAACAATCGCTATTCCCTCCGGATGAATCACACGGCATAATTCTTTCGCCATATTTTGCGCGTATTTTTCCGGAAAATGATGAAAAACCGCCACGGAAATTATTTTATTGAAAAAATTGTCCGGAAATGCTAAGCTGGATTGACTGGATATTTTCATGAAATTGCCGGCAAATTCAGGATATTTCTGCTTCGCCAGCTCGATCAATTTTTGAGAAATATCTACGCCATAATATTTTAGCTTTTTGTTTTTCAAAATTTCCAAAAGCCGGCCATTGCCGCAGCCATAATCCAAAATCTTATCTCCGTTATCAATATAGTTTTTAATAAATTCCAAATCAGCCCAAAAATTTTTCCGAGTATTGGAAAATTTATCGGACATTTGGTCATAACCGGTTTCCAGATTATTTAATATTTCGTTGGTTTTTTCAGAATTCATATGCCTCAATCTTACGGCAACTTCGTGAAACTGGCAATGCGAGAAACAGCCGAAACGCCGGATGATTTTTTGCGCGTCAAAAAAAATATCTGCAAGAAATTAAAAATACAACCGCCAACCAACGCGGATATACGGGAAGCTTACGAAAAAATGGTTGCTGAAAAACAAATCAAAAGAAATTTATTGTTTGAAAAATTATTGATCGGCAAAAAAATGCGCACGCAATCCGGCGTGGCGGTAATCGCCGTTTTGACCAAGCCTTACGGCTGTCCGGGAAAATGCTTGTATTGTCCGACAGAAAAAAATATGCCGAAAAGTTATCTGAAAAACGAGCCGGCGGTAATGCGCGCCATTATCGCAAAATTCAATCCGTATATTCAAACGCAAAAAAGAATTCGCGCGCTGGAACTGAACGGACACAAAACCGACAAAATAGAATTGATTGTAATGGGCGGAACATTTTCATATTTTCCCAAGTCGTATCAAAAAAAATTTATCGCCGAATGTTTCCGCGCGTGCAATGATTATCCTTCTTCACCCCCTCTCCTTACCAAGGAGAGGGTTGAGGTGAGGTTGACGCGCGAACAAACCCGCAATGAAACCGCCAAGTGCCGAATCATCGGATTAACCCTCGAAACCCGACCGGATTATATTGACGAAAAAGAAATTTTAAATTTCAGAAATTTAGGCTGTACGCGAGTCGAACTGGGCGCGCAAAGTATTTTTGACGATGTTTTAAAATTAAACAAACGCGGGCATAATGTTTCCGAAACTATCCACGCCACAAAATTATTAAAAAACGCCGGCTTCAAAATCAATTATCATACTATGCCAGGACTGTATGGATCGAATTTGAAAAAAGATTACAAAATGTTTCAAGAATTGTTTTCCAATTCTGATTTCCAGCCGGATATGCTCAAAATTTATCCGACAATTGTCTTGAAAGACAGTGAGTTGTACAATGTATGGAAAAAAGGCAGCTATAAAGCCTTGACTGACAAACAATTTGAAAAAAATATTTTGCGCGTCAAAGAAAAAATCATTCCTCCGTATGTCCGCATCGCCCGACTCGTCCGCGATGTGCCCGCCGAATCAATCCTCGCCGGACCGATTATTTCCAATTTACGGCAACTCATCGCCAAAAAATCCCATTGTCAATGCATCCGTTGCCGCGAAGTCCGCGGAAATTATAATATGGATGAAAATATAATTCTAAATCGCATTGATTACAACGCGTCCGGCGGAAAAGAAATATTTTTGGAATATGTTTCGTCAGACAAGAAAAAATTATTTGCGCTATTGCGATTGCGAATTCCTTCTGCGTCATTCGTAGAGACGCATTGCAATGCGTCTCTACAGCAGAATGAAAAATTATATAATTTTTTTCCCGCATTAAAAAACGCTGCCCTTATCCGCGAAGTTCACACCTACGGAAAAATGGCGGAAATAAATAAGCAAGACAAAGAATCCCCTCAACATATTGGTTTTGGAAAAAAATTAGTTCTTGAAGCGGAAAAAATCGCCCGCAAAGAATTCGGTTTTAAAAAAATCGCCATCATCTCCGGCATCGGCGCCAGAAATTATTATCGAAAATTGGGATATAGATTGAAAGATAGTTATATGGTAAAAAAAATTTAAACATAAAAAAAACCCACGATTTCTCGGAATTCTTTTTTCTTTTTTCCTCAAAAAACTTTATCTATTTACCAACCCGTAGCACATCATTCAAGATCTAATTTAAAGCCTTTATAATTTATAGTGAGTCTTCCTCCCCACCTCCAACTCCACAATAAACTTCGATCCTTTCCCCGCTCCTTCGGATTCCACCCAGATTTTTCCGCCATTCCCTTCAATCATATTTTTCCCGACATACAAGCCCAATCCCGTTCCGCTCACACTTAATCTTTTAACATCTTTTCCGCGAGAGAATTTAGTGAAAAGATAAGGCATTTCTTCTTTCGGAATCCCGATGCCGGTGTCGGAAACGGCAATTCGGACGGTATTGCCATTTTTTTCAATTTTTAATGTCACTCCGCCCTTTTCTGTGTATTTAACGGCGTTGTCAACTAAATTGGAAATCACTTCCCGCACTTTCTTTCCATCAATACACAATTCCGGCAGTGGAGTGGTTGGTTTTTTGTAATCAAGATAAAGATTTTTGTCTCGGGCTTTATTGACAAGAGTGTCAACAACTTCTTGGCAGATTTCTTCAATATGGCAATTGGCGAATTCATATTCCATTCGGCCGGATTCGATTTTGGAAGCGTTGAGCAGATCTTCAATAAGAGCGACCATTCTTTCATTGCAAGTGTAAGTTTTCTTGATGGCGTCCAGCTGGTCGGGAGTAAGAGGACCGTAAGAACCTTCGATGAGCATATCGACATAGCCTTTAATCCCCGTAACGGGAGTGCGGAGCTGATGCGACGCCATGGAAATGAATTCGGTTTTGGCGTTGTCGAGCTGGCGGAGTTTGTCGTTGGATTCAGCCAATCGGTCGGTTATCAGTTGCAATTCTTCTTTGCGTTGGGAGATTTCTTTGTGGGCGAGTTTGAGTTTTGCGTTGCGTTTTTGGATTTCCGCATTGGCGATTTTGAGTTTCGCATTGCGCTTGTGAATTTCTTTATTGGCAATTTCCAGCTCTTCTTTCTGCTGGATTTCTTTTTTGACGGAACGAATAAGCATTACTCCAAAAATAAAAATAATAAATAAAGTAATTGCTGTCAAAACTCTATTTAAATTTGTTCTGATAAAAAAGAATTGAGCGCCCATTAAAATAGCAATAGCACCAATAAAACCCTGAACCGCTAAAACACGAATATTTAATGTTTGATATTTCACAATAGAATATGACAAAAACCCTATGAAAATTGGAATTCCAAAAAGCCCATACTGACCAACTGACCAATCTTCGGTTATGCTTCCCGCTATATTTCCCCAAGAAAATGCTACTAAAAATAAAATCATGCCGCTTGTAATCAAAACAATCTCCTTCCGAATTTTTTTTTCTTCTGATTTTAAAAAACCAATTACTGCCCCTACTAAAATCAAAAAGGCAAAAAAAACTTCAATAAGATATGTATAACCCCACAAAATACCTTCCTTAGCTTCTCTTTCACAATTCGTAAGATCAAAAAAATTTAAATTATATTTAGTGGAAACTAAAATTAATAGCGGAACAAACAATAAACCAATTAAAGCTTTTCCAAAAAAAGGCAAATCTTTGCGATAAATAAAAACATACATAAAATAAAAAGCTGCGGCATACATAAAAAGATCCAGAAATATCATTACTGACCAAGAAAACATAACATATTGAGGTTTTTCTGTTGCCCAAAGTATCAAATCAGACAATGACCACAAACAAAAAGATGCGAGAAGAAAAATTAATATTTTATTGCTCAAATCTTTTTTATTGCTAAAAAAAATAAGTAGCAATAAAGCGACTGAAAGTAATAATGGTCCCAGATGAGAATAATAAATTAAAGGATCAAAAACATTATCAGAAAATATTAAAAACTTTGCATTATCCCAATTGCATGATAAAAGATCCATATACTTTTTTTATTTTGTTTTTATAAATTATGACTTCTTTGATATACTTTTTGAAAGTATCTAGGTATATATGGAAGATATTTTCTATAAATACTTTCGGGTAGAGATTTTATGCCACAAATAATCTTTCTACAATTTGCATGACCGCAATAGCAACGCATTTCCCATTCACTATCCTCACTAATAGAATAATCGAAATTAAACTCTTCTCCCTTTTTAATATTTCTTATTGCTACAAATAAGACCTTACCGCGCATTCCAAGATTTGGATTACAAGAATGATTTAAATAATTTATGGGAAATTCCGGATCTATCCATATATTTTTTTCTAATCCAACCATATTTGGGGTAGATAGAATATCCGTTTTCAGTCTTAAAACACTTCTTTTCCCCTTAAGAATAAAAACCGTTTTACCTTTTTGTATATCTTCAGACGCAAAAACACCTCTTCCATGAATTTTTGAATCTCCTACAAAAAATTTTACCATAAAAAATTTATAAATACAAAATTAAAAAAACACACAAAGCGAATCTTTAAAAAATAGCAACTGTTCAAGTTTTTTCATACTGCATAAATTGACCAGTTGCAAAGTGAGATGCTTGTTGTTTGAAAATATTATCTTGATTTTCTCTTCGTTCTTTTCCGTTAAAAATTAATAACCACACAATTCCATCCATTACAATAACCGCGTAAACATAAAAAGTTTCAACATGATTCATCCAATTCATAGCAAATAAACCTAGTAAATTGCCAGTGCAAGTGAATGACCATGCCGTAAAATCTTCACTTGCCGGATAATAAAATGTCTTTTTCATTGTAGGGAATAGCGCAAAAAAATCAGTTGCAAGAATCATGATAAAAGACCAAAAAGCATTATGAAATATAATAAATACGACTATACTGAACAATGCCCCACATAAACAAAGCCAATCACTAAAACAAAATTTATTCTTCTTGCCATAAAAAAAGGATAATACGGCTATAGTGCCAAGACCGATAAAATCACCGATAAGCATATACACCGTTTCACCTCCTCCGGCAGTATCGTAAAAAAATAATGCTAACCCAACTAAAAGTGTTGAAAGCGTCCAAGTAAAAATATGCGGAACAGTTTCTTTTCGCATAATCGCTCTAATATATAAAGGATGGGCAAGAAATGATACTGTTCCTGCTACAATCCCAAAAAAAAGTTTAGATGACAATATTTCCATATTTTTTGAGAAATCCAATTGTTGTATTCATAACGATCAACCATAGCAGGTTTTTGGGGGTTTGTCAATAGCCGTCTGCCGACAAAAAAACGCCCGGCGATGCTTTTTAAAAATATTCAACTCAAATCGCAATTGCCCATCGACTCAACTGGCAATTGAAAAACTATTTGCACTGTTTGATTTAGATTATTCGCTTTCATAAAATTCTTTGCTACTTTTTCTATGATTGTATTGTAGCAGAAAAGCGGGGAAAGAGGCAAGGTGGAAAATATCGCAATTTAAACATTTTTAAGCCTATTTTCCGCATTATGGCGCTCAACCGCCAATTCAATCAATTTGTCTATTAATTCAGAATAAGAAACTCCGCTTGCTTCCCATAATTTCGGATACATACTTATCGAAGTAAAGCCCGGAATGGTGTTGATTTCATTCACAAATATTTCATTTTTTGGTTGGTTTTTAGCATAAGCAATGTAAGTTAATCCATGATTAAATAGTACTCCGGCTGGCGCATTTTATCAAGGTTACGACTTTTCTGCAAA
>DMXN01000026.1:11504-14055 GCA_003482885.1 Candidatus Moraniibacteriota bacterium | reverse complement strand
ATAAAAACTTTCAAATCAAGCCGCTCAAAAACTTTTCAGCGCTCATAAGCCTTATGCCATCCTGAATAAAATCAATATCGGCGGTTTTAACCACTTGATAAACAAAAGGGACTTTCAATTTTCCGGAAAAATATCTCAAATGCTTTGAAATTTCAAGCTCTGTCAATTTGACTTCCACCGCCAACCACGGTTTTTTGTCGACACTCACCAAAAAATCGACTTCCCTGCCTTCTTTATCGCGCAAAAAAGACAGTTCCGCTTTAAAACCATAGCAATCATGAAGAAAATGAACTGTCTTTAAGAGATGCGAGGCAATCATATTTTCCATTCTTGCGCCATCATTTTTAATTTGCGACCAATCCCATAAATACAGCTTTGGCTCTTTCCGAAGAGAACGAATAGCGCTTGACGAAAAAGGATAAATTCTAAACTGATAATAAAACCGCTCCAAAACATCCATCCAAAGAGCAACAGTTTTATGAGCTGCTTGCAAGTCTTCACGCAAAGAATTCAAAGAAAAAAGAGATCCGATTTTTTCCGGCAATGTTTCGGCCAATATTTGAAGAGACGAGAGATCTCTGATTGTCTCCAAATCCCTGATATCTTCCTTAATCAACCTATCCAGCCTTTCATTTTGGAATCTTCTCCAAACAATTTCGTCTTTTTTTATAAAAGGCTCCGGAAATCCGCCAAAACGAAACAAATCGTCAAAAACTTTGCGCGATAATTTATTTTTTTTCTGAAATGCCAATTCTTTTCCGGGAATAATTTCGGGAATTTTTGAATATGCCGCTTCTCCCAAAGAAAAAGGATGAAGTCTTAAATAATGATACCGCCCCATTAAAGAATCTCCGCCGCGGCGATAGATATCCATCCGCGCGCTGCCCGTGGCAAGAATAGAAAAATTATCTTTATTTTTATCATACTCTCCTTTAAGATAATTTTTCCATTGCCGATATTTATGAATTTCATCGAATATTATCAGCCTAGATTCGGCTGGCAATAAATTTTTGATTATTTTTTGTTTATCCTCTTTTTTATCCCAATTCAAATAAGCAAATTGTTTATATTCGCTTTCTCCCACTTGCTTGGCTAGCGTAGTTTTTCCCACCTGTCTTGGACCGCCGATAAAAACCATTTTTTCTTTGAGATCGGAAGCGATAAAATTATGCAAATACCTTTTTACGCGCATATTTTGCTGTTTAATTATTACTTTTAAATTATACCCTAGTCAAAAAAAAACGCAACTTTTTTCGACTTAGGTCAAATTTGTCGGTGATTGTTTTCTGCAAAAAGGCTTAAATAAAACAAAAAAAGGGGTATCTCAAAAAACTTTATTTGTTTGCCAACGCATATACGCGACCCATTGGCAAACATAAAAACCTTTGAAATCAGATTAACAACCCGCAAAATAAGTTACAACCCTAAACTTTTTTGCCTTCTTTTAATATTCTGAATTTGTTTCCTGAAAACCGGCAGATCTTCTTTTATCGTTTTCCATAAAATTTCTTCATCCACTCCGAAATACTCATGCACCACTTTATTTCTCATCCCGATAATTTCAACCCAAGGAACTTCGGGATATTTTAATTTCATTTCTTTTGGAATATTACTTGAAGCTTCTCCGATAATTGAAAGATTTCGAACAACGGCATCAATTGTCTTGAAATCGTCATAAAACTTTTTCGCTGTCATGTTTTTTGTATAACTTTCTATTTTTTCCAATGAAAATAAAATATCTTCAATAAAAAGTTCGGCGCTTCTTTTAGACATAAATTATTTCTTTAAAAATTTTCCTTCCCAATGCCGGTTTAACAGCCTTTTTTGTAACAAGATCAACTTTTTTATTCAACCTTTTGCTTAAAAAATTTTCCAGCCTGATAAAATCAAAAAAACCGATTGTCTTGTCAAATTCCACTAAAATATCCACATCGCTGTTTTTATTATCTTCGTCTCTGGCAACCGAACCAAAAACGCCTATGTTTTTTACATGGTATCTTTTTTTCAAAAAATCAGATTGGGCGCTGATTACGCCAATAATTTTTTCTTTACTCATAATTCAATCCTACCACAAATCCCAAAACGACGCAAAAAAAGAATCCGCGATTTCTCGGGGTTCTTTTTTTCTCAAAAAACTTTATTTGTTTGCCAACGCGCGTACGCGACCCATTGGCAAACATAAAAACTTTTGAAATTGGATTAACAACCATGAAAAATGCGAAGATCGATCATCTTAATGTTATATGCAAGTAGTAGGAAAGGTTACTCCGGTTGAATCAAAAGTCGTCGGTGTGCAAACAACTGACAATGTTTTTTTAGGAGTCGCTGTTACTGAAAAAGTGCCAGTTCCTGTTGGGCCACATGATGAACCAGCAACAAGTGCAAAGGTTACATTTTGGCTGGCAGTAGTAGCAGTAGCTAATACTGTTGTTAGATTAGCGGTGCTAGTATCACAAGCGCTTATGGCACCAGGGACAGCACCGGCGGCTTCAGCCTTAAATGCTGCAACATTAGCCTTCGATCTCGCGCTATTTAAACTCACCAACACAAT
>DMXN01000026.1:11003-11245 GCA_003482885.1 Candidatus Moraniibacteriota bacterium | reverse complement strand
CAATCAACTCCGGTTGGAAGCGATCTAATCGGGGTAGCTACTACACTAAATTCGCCTGTTCCCGTAGCGCCACATCCTGAATCATCTAACACTGACCAAGTAACATTCTCAGTAGTAGCAGGAAGCGCCAATGTACCAGAATCACAGTCATTCGCGGAACCAGCAACTGCGCCAGCAACTTCGGCTTTAAATGCTGATAAATTCGCTTTCGCTCTCGCACTATTTAAACTCACCAACACAAT
>DMXN01000026.1:1633-10909 GCA_003482885.1 Candidatus Moraniibacteriota bacterium | reverse complement strand
TTTAAACTCACCAACACAATACTCGCTAAAATTCCGATAATCGCAATAACGATCAAAAGTTCGATCAGAGTAAAGCCTTTTAAACTTTTTATTTTTTTCATATTCACACCAACCTTTCTAGACTTTAATTTTATTTTTTTCACTAAACACTCAACAGTTTCTGCTTGATTAAAATTTTTTCCAACATACTGACTTTTCGTTCCAAGACAATAACCCGTTCCAATTCAATCTTATCTTTAAACTCTATTTTCAAACTTTTTATTTCTGCTTTTATGTCTTGCAACTCGTCATCGATTCTAGAAAAATATTCAAAGACAGCTTTGAAATTTTCTTTGGTTTCAATTTTAAAACTTCTAAATTCATCAGCCAAAGATTGATGGCTTTCAACCAAAAGATTAATCTTAGAATTTATATCTTCCAAAACTACAGCAAACTGATCTCTTTCTCTGCTTGTATTTTTCTTGACTAGATTTTTCATAAAATTTTTCTCATATCTGAATTATAGCACACTTTAAAAAATCCTACTTTATCTGCCCCGCGATATTGTATATCGGCATCAATACGCCCACGGCCATAAAAGCCACGCCGCAACCGATTAAAATCATCAAGATAGGCTCAATCAGGGTGGACATATTTTTCGCCATCAATTCCACTTCTTGACCGTAGAATTTGGTAATATGCCCGAGCACGGAATCCACTTGTCCGGAATCTTCGCCGATTTTAACCATATGCGAAACCATTGGCGGAATGAGCGGACTTTTCTTGAGAACATCGCTCATATTTTCTCCTTTTTTGACATTTTCCGCTGTTTTTAAAAATAACTCTTCATATTCCATATTGCCGATTACCGAACTGACAATTGTTAAAGATTTAATAATCGGAATACCGCCGGCTAAAAGCACCGCCAAATTTTCTGAAAAACGGGTAATATAGACATATTTAAACATCACACCGATTACCGGCAATTTTAATTTTATATGATCCCACTCTTTTCTTCCTTCCGCCGTGTTTAGATAATAAACCACTCCGCCGACAAAACCAGCTATCAAAACTAAGACTGCCCACCAATAGCTGGCCATAAAATCTCCCGTGCCAATCAGCAATTTCGTGTACCACGGAACTTCCGCGCCCAAATCTTTGATCATAATCGTAAGCTTGGGAATGATCAGCGTTATCACTAAAAAAGCAATGACAAAAAATACCGCCAAAACTATCGCCGGATAAGTCATCGCCGATTTGACCTTATTGGTAAGATTATAATTTCTTTCAATATTATCCGCCACATACTCCACGGATTTCTTTAAATTTCCCGACGCTTCGCCGGCTTTGATAATATTGATAGATAAACTGGAAAATATTTCCCTGCGCTTAGACAACGCGTCAGAAAGAGTGATACCGTCTTCGATGTCTCTTATCGCCTCGCCTAAAACCAGTTTCAAATAATGGCCGCTTGTCTGCTCGCTTATGGCGACAAGCGCCGTTACAATCGGCACTCTGGCTTCAATCAAAATCGCCAGCTGACGGAAAAAAATAAATAATTCCTTGTCCGTCACTCTGTCATAATGCTTGAGAAACATTTTTTTCGCTGCATTTTCTTTTTCTTCTTCAATGTGAATAGGGAAAAGATCATTTTTTTGCAAAATGACCGCCGCCGCATCTTTGCTCGCGGTACTCACAACGCCTTCCCTTAGTTCTCCCACTTTTGTTCTTGCTTTGAATTTGAATTTCATATTTTTTTTAATTATAGCAAATTTTAAATTAGCGCGCTAATATTTTACCAATGTTTCGAAATTTTTGGCATCACGGGAGTAAGCCAGTGCGACATCAAAAGAAACCAGTCCTTTTCGCACCAAATCAGCCAGTGATTTGTCCATTGCCACCATTCCTTCTTGCGAACCGGTTTCAATCACATTCCCTATTTGATAACTCTTGTTTTCTCTGATTAAATTCTCCACGGCATGATTTTTAATCATTATTTCCACTGCCGGAACCCGTCCGCTGTCAACTCGAGGAATAAGTCTTTGCGACACCACCGCCAAAAGCACGCTGGCCAACTGCGATCGAATTTGATTTTGCTGATGAGCGGGAAAAACATCCACGATTCTATCGATTGTTTGCGGAGCGTCGTTGGTATGCAATGTTCCAAAAATCAAATGCCCCGTTTCCGCCGCCGTCATCGCGGTGGAAATCGTATCCAAATCCCGCATTTCTCCGATCAAAACGACATTGGCATCCTCGCGAAAAACCGCTTTTAGCGCCGTTTGGAAAGACTCCGTGTCTTGACTAACTTCGCGCTGATTGATAATCGAACGATCCTGCTCATAAACATATTCTATCGGTTCTTCAATCGTAATAATATGTTTTTCTTGATTGTGATTGATCTCATTGATCAGTGCCGCCAATGTAGTTGATTTTCCATGACCGACCGGACCGACAATCAGAAACAACCCTTGGGAAACTTTAGCAAAATCATAAAGCACTTCCGGAATGCCCAATTCTTCCAATGATCTGATTTCTTTGGGAATTAAACGAAAAGCGATACTGGCATAGCCTTGTTGAAAAAAAGCATTCACGCGAAAACGCGCTTTATCCTCAAAATTATAGGACAAATCAACCTGTCCTTCTTTTTCCAATTTCTTTTTTTTCTCTTCATCCAAAAGCACTTCGCAAAATTCTTTCGTGGCGCTGGCGGTAAGCATAGCGTCTTGGTTAAGCGGATAAAGTTTTCCATCGATGCGATAAGTGGGATAACGGCCGACCACTAAATGCAAATCCGACGCTCCTCTTTGCGCCGCCATTCTTAAAAGATTTTTCAATTTTTGTTCGATGCGAAGCATAGTTTTTTTATTATAAAAATGATTTTATTTTTTCCAAAACTTCCGACGGCGTAAAGTGCGATTTGATTATATACCCCTTTGCTCCCAACTTCATCCCCGTTTCCACATCCGCTTTTTGGCTTAAATTGCTCAACAAGACCACCGGAATTTTTTTCAATCGCTCGTCTTTTTTGAGCTCTTTCAATACTTCCAATCCATCGACGAAAGGCATTAAAATATCCAGCAAAATTAAATCGGGAGTGATATTTTCTTCCTTTAATTTTTTCAGCGCTTCCACTCCGTCCTTAGCGCCAATCACCTCAAAACCCTCTTGCTCGAGTTTCATATTATAAATATCCATCATGAAAAAATCATCTTCGACAATCATTATTTTTTGTTTGTCTTTTGCCATAGTATTTTAAGTTTAATTTAAATTAAAAATATTTTTTAATCGTTTTCTTCATCCAATGTCGTAAAATTGCACTCGGTCACTCGCTCAACCTCTTCAATCGTCGTAAGCCCTTTGACAACCTTTAATACTCCATCTTGTTCAATAGTCAGAACGCCTATCTTGTCTCGTTCTTTTTTAATCAATTCTTCGCTTCCTCGTTTTTCAATTATAATACTTTTTATATTTTCTGTCACTGGAACCGCTTCATAAATCGCCAACCTTCCTTTTAATCCTGTTCCACTACATATTTCACATCCCTTGCCATGATAAAATTTAATTTCCTCAGATAATTTTATACCGTAATTTTCAATTTCTTTTGGAATAATATTTTTTATTTTATCCATTATTCTCGCTCTGACCGCTGCGGAAATTTCTTTTTCTTCTTTGCAATTCTCGCATATTCTGCGCACAAGCCTTTGCGCTATAACCATCCGCAAAGAAGAAGACAAGAGAAACGGTTCGATACCCATATCAATCAATCGGGGAATGGCGCCAATTGCCGTATTGGTATGTAATGTGGAAAACATCAAATGTCCCGTAAGCGCCGCATGCACCGCCAATTCCGCCGTTTCCGCATCTCTGATTTCTCCCACCATTATAACATTCGGATCCTGCCGCAGAATCGTGCGCAATCCGGAAGCGAATGTGTAGCCGATTTCCGGCTTGATCTGGCTTTGATTCATCCCTTCAATAAAATATTCCACCGGATCTTCCAGTGTAATAATATTGCGATCTTCGCTGTTCAAAATTTTCAAAAGCGTGTACAGTGTAGTTGATTTTCCCGAACCGGTCGGTCCGGTCATTAAAATCATTCCGTAAGTTTCCTTTATCGCCAGCTCGACATCTTTTCTGGCTTTTCCAGTCAAGCCCAGCGCATCAATACTGCTTGTTCCGCTTTCTTTGTCCAAAATTCGCATTACAATTTTTTCTCCGCCAACCACCGGCAAAGAAGAAACGCGAAAATCTATTTCCTTTTCTTTAAAACTAAGACGGAATCTCCCGTCTTGCGGTTTTCTTTTTTCATCTATTTTCAAATTGGCAAGGATTTTGATTCTTGAAACAATTATCGGACCGAGTTCCATGGGAAAAATAAGGCTCACATGCAAAATTCCATCCATCCGAAAACGCACACGATAATCTTTATCCATCGGCTCAATATGGATATCGCTCGCTTTTCCTTCCACGGCATGACTGATAATCACTTCCACTAATTTAGTAACCGGCGCGTCTTGCAATACTTCAACTTCTCTTTTCCCTTTTTCAGAAATTTTACTGTTTTTTTCTTCAAATATCTCCCTGTTTTTCTCATCCTTGAAAGACTCCACGGCATCCTTTAATGCTTCGCTTGTTTCATTATAGTAAGACAGTAATACGGAAAAAACTTTTTCAGACACGAGATAAATTTCTATTTTTACTTTTTCTTTTTCCGCGACAAAATTCAAAGTATTCAGCGCTTGCACATCTTCCGGATCAATCATCGCTACTTTCAAAATATCTTCCCATCTGCCAAAAACCATCATTCCGTATTTTTTCGCAACTTCCTTGGGAATTATATTGATGATATTGCCAGCAATATTTTTCGGCGCTTCTTCTAAAATATTTTGTTTGGCTCCTTGTTTATTCAAAGCAACATCGCCATTAATATTTCTATTTTTAGCGTCATCGTCTTCTTTCATTTTTATTGTTTTTTAAGGAAGAAAAGGATTGGTTTTTCCTTTTTGTCCCGGCGACACATTATTGACACTGATATTTCGACTGTTTTTTATTTTTTCTATTATACTTTTATCAAAAACTCCCGAAGAAAAAATACTATTGTCAATATCGCCATCGGTCAACATGCTCGGTTCTTTAAGATAATTAAATTCCAAAGTCATACTCGCCAAAAGAGATTCGCTTATGCCTTGATCTTCTTTTAATTGCGTTTTTATTTCCAAACCGGAAATTTTACTGAATCTTTTCAGTTTTTGGACCTTTTCCGCTAAAATTTTGATATTTTCATAATTTCCAAAAACGGAAAAATCCACTTTCAACTTATCCGGTTCCGCTTTGGTTGCAATCGCCGACTGAACGGGAACAGTTGAATCCGTTCCGAGAACGGGGGTCGAGGCTTCAGAAATTTCCGCATTGGAAATAAGTTCTCTTTTTATTTCGGAAACGGAAATATTTACTACCGACACCGAACTGTCTCTCGCCAATAAATCCAAATTATCGATGATTTTTTCATCTTCTTTTTTCTGAGAAATATAATCAAAAACAACTGTGTTATCAGAAGCGTTAGAATTTAAATCCGCAACCAGCTTCTCCACATTGCCTGCGCGTTCATCAAGACTAGCCATTAGTCTTTTTCGATCTCCCAATTTTTGATATTTTTCTTTAACACCGTCAACTCCATTAGTATAAGCGGGATAAACCGTCCAAATAATCAATGTTATTATTATTACAATCAACGATGGAGCAAGAAACAATTTTATTTTCATATTTTTTTATTTAATTGTTAAAGTTATCGGGAAATTAATTTTACCGGTTTTCGCATCAAACTCTGTCGCTCCTATCGAGACAGTGGAAAAATATTCATCGCTTTTAAAACTTAAAATCTGTTTCGCCACTATTTCATAGCTATCGGCGTAACAATCCAATGTTATTGTTTTAGCGATTTCGTCATAATTATAGGAATTCAAATACATTCCGACAATAAACAATTCTTCAATTTTTTTAATGTCATCATTGACGCTTCGCTCTTGTATCACCAAATTTTTCGCTATAAGCAACCTATTTTGGAAATCCAAAACTTTTCTCGAATCACCGGCGACAAAACTCAATCGCTTATTGTCATATTCCTCTTTTAGTTTCACGGAACTTTTCTCCAAATAACTTCCGTAAAACAACAGAAGGACATATATCGCGATTATGGTAAAAAGCACCACGAACAAACCGCTAGTTCCCGATCCGAACGCTTTTTCATCTTCTTTACTGGTAATTAAATTTATGTTTGCCATTTTTTTATTTTGCTTTCCGTTAAACCCGTCGCCGCGGAAGATAATCCACTGCGCGGGAATTTAACGGAATGAAATTAATTTATTTTTTAATTATTTTAGCTTCTTTTTTTAAATATTCGTCAACACCTTTCAAGGTCAGTCCAATGGCCACGGAAAAACCGGTTCGTATTTTTGAAACAGCCTTTTCCAACTTACTATCGTAACTGATTTTGGCAAGAGGATTGCCGATAACTGTTTTTATTTTTAATTTATTGGAAAAATATTCGGCCAGTCCGACCATATTGGCGGTTCCGCCGGAAAGGATTATCTCATCGATTGCTTTCTTTTCTCCATCCCTAAGATATGTTCGGACTATTCTCTCCACTTCTCCCGTAAGCAGTTCCATGGTAAAAAAACTGACGGATGATTTGGAATCAAAAAAATTCGTTCCTGAAATTTTCAACGCTTCCGCTCTTTCAAAATCAATCACCATCCCTTTGGAAATCGTCTTTGTCAAATCCATTCCTCCCGCATCAATGTTTCTGTTGATTCTTATTATTCCTTTTTCCACCAAAATAATATTACAAGCCTTTGAACCGATATCAATTATAATAAAACATCCGGAATCATTACCCACCAGTGAACGCACCGCCGAAAAAGCTTCGATATCAACAGATTTAAGTTTTAATCCGGCAGCTTCAATCAAATTTTCATATTTTAAAACTTTATTCTTCGAAGCCGCCACCAAAAGAACTTTCAATGTTGTATCAGATTTGTCAACCACAGTATCCTTTGACGCTATTTTTGCGGATTTTTTTTCCACTACTTCCCAACTGATTACCACTTCATCCAATGATGTCGGGATATACTTATGCGCTTCAAATTTAATCGCTTGCTCCATATCTTGCTCAGCCATTTCAGGAAAATCAATCAATGTAATGAGTCCGCCAAAAGCAGGCAAAGAAACAAATGCGTTTCTCGTTCCAAATCCTGCTTTTTTAATAATCCGTTTGATATATTGTGGCAATAAAGCATAAGCGTAATCCGAATTGATACCTTTTTCCAAGATATCTTCGCTCAACGGCATCCACGCGTAGTTGGAAAGTATCGGCCGACCTTCAATCACTTTTAATTCCACGATTTTGATGGAAGCGGTTCCGATATCAACACCCAAGAATGTATTTTTTCTAAAAATAAAATCAAACATTATTTATAATTATATTTTTATTTTTATACTACTTTAAGATAAATATATACTACCACACTTTTCAATAATACGCTAAAAATTAGAAAAAAGGGACTATAAATTCTTGAATTTATCCTTTTGCAAATATATTTTACCACATTGCTAAAAATTGACAACTTCTTTTTAAAAAAGTAAATTTTATTTATGTTGCAAAAAATAAACAAGTTTATTCTCGACGCGCTTTTCCCCATCGCTTGTTTTTTTTGCGGAAAAAGAGATACTTGGCTTTGCGATGAATGTTTAAGAAAACTGCCATTACTGGCTTTCCAACTTTGCCCTTATTGCGAAAAAGAAATTGTTTCCAACGGACATTTTTGCGAAAAATGCAAAAAAACGGCGCTGGAAAAAAATATTCCTCCGCCGCTTGACGCGCTCATTTGCGCCATAAAATACTCGGGCATTTCCAAGTTTGTACACTTGTTCAAATATAATTTTGTTTCCGATCTAGGCGCTCCTTTGGGAAAAATAATCGTTAAGAACTTTTTGAAAAGCAACCTTCCGCTTCCCGATTTTATCATTCCCGTTCCGATTCACAAACGCAAATTAAAGTGGCGCGGATTCAATCAAGCGGAAATTTTAGCCCAGACTGTCAGCCAAAATTTAACACCGGGCATTCTTCTGCCCGTTCATTCCGACATTCTCGTTCGCCGAAGCAATACCCGCGCGCAAATGAAAATAAAAAACTATCAAAAAAGATTGGCGAATATTCGCGGAGCTTTTGCTGTTTCGCCGGAAAAAGAAGATTTGATCCGCGATAAAAAAATTCTTTTGATCGATGATATCGCCACCACCGGCGCGACGCTTTTCGAATGCGCGAAAATTTTAAAATCCGCCGGCGCGAAAAAAGTCTGCGGCGCGGTCATCGCGCGACAAGAATTTAAATAATGCTACTTTCTTAAAAGCACATTTACCTCGCAAGATTCGGCCTTAAAAAACTTTTTGCAAAAATCGGCCGCGATTTTCGGAACAAAATATTTGCAACTGAAAATATCAATAAAAGCTTTATTTTGCGGTTCGTCGAAATGAGCGGTTATCGATGATGTTTCGATAAACTGCATAAAAGAATAGCCCTCGCTCACCAACACTCCATCGCCAAAACGATCAAGCAATACATCGCCATGCCTCTTCATTTTAATTTCATCACAGAGTTCCGCCACAAATCTTTTAATTTCTTTCGGCGTTTTAATCATTCTGGGATCACATCCGTAAAGATCAATGGAAGCTGAAAGTCCCCAGCATTTTTCACCGATATAATTTTCTTCATTGATTGAAGAAACCGCTTTAGCCATTTCTTTTTTTCATATTTAACTAAAAAATTAGCAATTAAAGCTATCTTACAGTAAAAAATCTTTTTGTCAAGAATTTGTACATTCCTCGGTCTAGAACTTTCAGTTATAGGGAATTATAAGGCTTTTTTGAATTCGTCCATGCGCGGGATTTGAGGCTCCTCGGTCGCATCCTTGAAAGCTAAATGAGACAAATGAGACTTCCATCATTTCACCACTCCTTTTTCCTGAGATTTTAGTATTTTTTGAAACTTTTGCATTTTTAATACCCAAGCATAAATATTCAACTATGCCTTCAAGTAAATTTCCCTTTTGCTTTGTGTTCATATTCACTTCCATATTACGAAAGCCTCATTTCCAACTTTTCCTTTATCTTCTCCCATTTAGGATATTTGAAATTCATCAATTTATAAAATCGCTTATCATGATTTTTATATTTCACATGGCAAAGTTCATGAGTGATTACATAATCGATGCAGTCTTTTGAAGCATGGATGAGGAG
>DMXN01000026.1:0-1352 GCA_003482885.1 Candidatus Moraniibacteriota bacterium | reverse complement strand
TTATCTACCGGCTGGGTGGTAAAAAAGACTAACTTCCCATTCTGCAAAGCCACCTTGTCCTCCTTCGCCCTTTTGACAACCAGCTGATACTGCCTGCCAAGGTACAAAAAGCTCTCGCCGGATATGTATTCTTTTTTGTAGATCTTTTTTTGAAACTTCTTAAAGAAATTCAATTGCTTCTGCAGCCAAAACCATTTCTTCTTTAGGAATGTTTCGATGCGTTCCGCATTCGCTTTTGGCGGACACTTTACGAAAATACTCATATCGGGCATAACCGTCAAACCTAAAGTTTTTCGATTCTCCCGTATAAGTTCGTATTCGTACGCGAACGATCCATACACAAACTTATTCATATTTTTGTTTTAGGCAATAACCTCGTTATTATTTTCCGCAAGCTGCATTGCGGTGTCAATAATCATTTTCATTTCTTCGTGAGTCATCTCGATGTTTTTTTGATTTTTGACCACATCGTATAAATAATCATCAATAGCGTTCATCATCTTGCGTTTCACATCTCCGTTCTTGTACCAATCCACAATTGCTTCATCTTTGATGATATTCAAGACATCCAGCACGATATCGATATAGACTTGATCATCAGCAATGTGTTTGCCGAAAGCTTCTCGCAAATTGCGATAAAAGACATCGGCTCCTTTATGGGAACTTATCTTGGCCGGAAGGGTCTCATCTTTTTTGCTTACCACATCATCGCGAATAAGCTTCATTTGTTTCAACGCCTCAATATCAGCCATCT
This sequence comes from Candidatus Moraniibacteriota bacterium, assembly GCA_003482885.1. GTDB lineage: Bacteria > Patescibacteriota > Minisyncoccia > Moranbacterales > UBA2206 > UBA9630. Next base: position 598 of record DMXN01000026.1, on the reverse strand, counting down.
TGCCAACCCTCATCTCTTCCAGTATTTCAGAAATTTTCTTTGAGAATCGCTCATAAAATTCCGGATCCATATCCATCTTTTCGGTGATAGTCTTTTGGGTTTGCGCAGCAATTGCTTCGGCCTTGGACTTGTCTGATCCTAAATTTTCAATCGCTTCTTCAAATTGCTTGCAATCGGTAATATTAACCTGCTTAGTCAAAAGTTCAACCCCACGCGCATCCACATATTTATCCAGGATATTCACCAATGATTGCTTGTATTGTGCCAGATCAACTCGATCGGCATATTTGAGACTTGCCGCGCGCCTGAGTTCCATAAATTTTTTCAATTCTTTTTTGTAGACATCCAAATGTTCGAATTCATGCACGAACTCTTGCAACACAAAACACTCATTCAAATTTTTAATAAAATCATTAAGTGCTTTGTAAAAAGTCTCGCGCTTGGGACCATCACCAAGGAATTGCAAATACACCTCATCATCGGATGAAGATTTTAATTCCTTGAAAATATCATGCACCAGACCATAGCTCTGAGTGAGTTCTTGGATTTTCTCGGACACATCAATGAGCGTCCCTTTAACATCCATCTCGTCATAATT
>DMXN01000017.1:6009-7136 GCA_003482885.1 Candidatus Moraniibacteriota bacterium | reverse complement strand
GAATTACGGATAAAATCCGAAGCTAAAGACATTAAAGAAAAATATATCGATCCGCCCTACACCACCGACTTCGGAATTTTATTTTTGCCAATTGAAAGTCTTTACGCCGAAGTCTTGCGCCGTCCGGGATTGGCCGATACTTTACAACGGGATTACAAAGTAATTATTACCGGACCGACCACCATCGCCGCCATTCTCAATAGTTTGCAAATGGGCTTCAGAACGCTTGCCATCGAAAAAAGATCCAGTGAAGTTTGGACCGTGCTGGGAAATATTAAAAAGGAATTCACAGTTTTTGGCGATTTGCTCGACAAAACTCACAAAAAATTGCAAGAAGCCAGCAACACTATCGAGACCGCCTCAACGAAAAGCCGCACCATTGAAAGAAAGTTAAATAAAGTTCAAGAACTACCAGTGGCGGAAGTTGTGAACGAGTTGCCGTTGATAGTTGAGTGAGTTAGCAAATCTTTTTTATCATTTCATCCACCTGCTTTTTCAACTCGTCTGCCGTTCCGCTGTTATTAAATTTAAAGTCAGCAAGGCGACCGATTTCGTGGATGGAAATTTCCGTGAGTTTTCCTTCTTCTTCCAAAAATTGCTCGAATGTCGCGTCGGCTTCACCTTCTTTTTCTTTGCGAAGTTTCGTTCGCTCGTAGCGTAATTTCAAATCCGCTGTCACATAAACAAGGTAAAAATCTTTTCCGTATTTTTTGCGAAACGGTTCGACATCGCCGTGCATTCTTATTCCATCGGCGATAACAATATCCGATCCGTTTTTTTCCATATCGTGAATCAAAGAATCAATAATCACTGACGGACCATAACCTTCTTTGAGCACCAAAGCCAGTTTCACTAAATTATCCCGCGTGACAGGAAGATGTAAATCTTCCAATGTTCTGCGCAAAATTTTCGAAGTGCCGTAATGCACCGCGCCATATTTTTCTTTCAAATACTCCGCGATCGTTCCCTTTCCGGAACCTTTTTCTCCAATAAGACCAATAATTATTTTTCTAGACATTTTTTTATTTTACAAGAATCCTCTTCTCCCTTCGGGAGAGGATGTCGCGTACTAGCGACAGGTGAGGGAATATAATTTAATTCGCAATTTTAATTCCTACGCCCATTGT
>DMXN01000017.1:2444-5805 GCA_003482885.1 Candidatus Moraniibacteriota bacterium | reverse complement strand
ACAACTTGATGAATGTTACCGGAATTATCAGTTTTATAACTCGCGCGTCCTTTTTTCAAAGCCTCCACTGTTTCTTTAATTTTTGTCGTCACAGTTTCCGTTTTCGGATTAGGCATTAAACCTTTCGGTCCGAGAATTTTTGCCACAACCGCCAACTTCGGCATCATTTCCGGTGTTGCGACAAGCACATCAAAACCGCCGTCTTCCGAAAATATTTTTCCACTCTTGATTTTTTCAATCAATTCTTCTCCGCCGGCAATTTCCGCGCCGGCTTTTTTCGCTTCATCAATTCCGGTTGAAGTAATCACAGCCACTTTCTTATTCTTGCCTGTTCCATGTGGCAAAGAAACAGCCGAACGGACTTGCTGGTCGGTTTTTTTCGGATCAATGCCGGTTTTAATATGAACTTCAACAGATTCGTCAAACTTCGCAAACTTATTTTCTCTCATCATTTTCAAAGCTTCTTCCAGAGAATATTTTTTTTCTCTATCTAATTTTTCCATCACCGCCCGATACTTTTTTCCATGTTTCATATATTTTAGTGGTTCAAGCGATATGCTTTTTTTTAAAACATACCTCCCACAAAATTAAAAATTTATTCGATTTTTATCCCCATCGATCTTGCCGTTCCGGCGATGATTTTCATTGCCCCTTCAACATCATTCGCGTTAAGATCGGGCATTTTTTTCTCTGCAATTTCCCGCAATTTCGCTTCGCTAATCTTTCCAACCTTGTCTTTCAATGGATTGCCAGCGCCTTTTTCTATTCCGGCCGCTTTTCGCAAAAGATCAGACGCCGGCGGAGTTTTCAGAATAAAACTGAAACTTCGATCTTCAAAAATTGTGATTTCCGCCGGAATAATATCGCCCATTTTGTCTTTGGTCGCGTCATTAAACTTGGCGCAAAAATCGCCGATATTAATTCCGTGTTGACCCAAAGCCGGACCGACCGGAGGCGCCGGATTAGCCTTGCCCGCCTGAATTTGCAACTTAACAATTGTTTTTATTTTCTTTGCCATAATAATATACTCGTTAAATTATAATTTATGAATTTGTAAAAAGTCCAACTCCACCGGCGTTTCTCGACCGAAAATAGAAACCAAGACTTTCACTCGGCCTTTTTCTTCATCCACATCATTGATTTTTCCATCGAATTCTTTAAACGGTCCGTCCGTGATTTTCACCACATCGCCGACTTTAACATCAATTTTATATTTCGGCTCCGCCACTCCCATTCGTTTTTTCAACATTTCCACTTCTTTCGGATCGACCGGCGTCGGCGTTGTTCCGAGTCCGATGAATCCGGTCACATTCGGCGTATTGCGCACGACATACCACGAAGCGTCAGTCACAATCATATCCACCAAAACATAACCGGGATAAATTCTTTCTTCCACTACCGTTCTTTTTCCCGCCTTGATTTTAATCTTTTTTTCCACCGGCACCATTACATCAAAAATAAAGTCCTGCATATCCATCGATTCAATTCTCTGTTTTAAATTGCGAGAAACATTGTCCTCATATCCGGAATAAGTATGCAGAACATACCAAGACCGTCCATGATGCTGTGATTGTTTTGCCATTTTTTTATATAATAAATGTTTTTAAAATATATTCAAAAATAAAATCCAAGCCACCCAAAAAAAATGCCATTGCTAGACTGATTCCGATAACTATTAAGGTATAATTGATCGTTTGCTGTTTAGTAGGCCAATTGACTTTCGCGAGTTCCGCCTTGGCTTCTTTGATAAATTGAATAATTTTTTGCATACTTTCGCATTCACTATTTTTAAAGCTTTTTTAAAAGCCCCTTGGGGCTTTTATCAGTATTTTCATGTTATACGGGTTTTTATTTTTTGTCAAATTTAAAAATAAGAAACAAAAAAACAGTTTTTAATTGAATGCATTGTACCCAGCATTGTCCTACTCTCTCCGCCAAAGGCGGATACCATCGGGGCTGGCAAGCTTAACTGCCGAGTTCGGGATGGGATCGGGTGTACCCTTGCCGTTAGAAACACTGGGAACAATACATTCAAATATAAAACTGCAAGCAAATTTTTCCGCAATTATTTATTCTTTTGTTTTTTAAAACGCTTTTATCACAGGCGAAAAAAACAAAAATGAAACAATTGAAATCATAATTACGGAAAAAACGGTAAATGTCAATACAAAACTTTTTCTATAATTTTTCATAAATTTAGAAACTGCTAAATGCTAACCGATGCGAAACGCGTTTCGTGAAACGCTAAACGAAGTGAATCGTTATGCGTTACACGCTGCGCGCTAAGCGAATTTAAGAGTGATAATAATTCAATTTATTAGTATCTCTCGGCTTAACCCGTCGCCGGGCTTACACCTGAGACCTATCAACCTGGTAATCTTCCAGGAAATTGTACCTCGACAAGTCGAGGTAGTTGATTAATCTTGAGCGGAGCTTCTCGCTTATATGCTTTCAGCGATTATCTCGTCCGGACGTAGCTACCGAGCAGTGCTCCTGGCGGAACAGCTCGTACACCAGAGGTTCGTTCTTTCCGGTCCTCTCGTCACATATATTCCCTTATTTCTAAGGGTGCAGACTATATCTTCACCCCAATATTACATTGGGGGCCTACATATTATAATGGCACATTTCCAAAACTTTCAGCCACTATCTTCCCGCCGATGAGGCGGAAAAGTCGTTACGGGGTTAATCCTAAAACTTTCAATAATTCTTCTTTTGTTCTCTTATTTTTTGTTACATAGTTTTCCGCTTGAATACAGATTACATATTCAACCAGTTTTCTATAATTATTTTCAGAGATTTTTTTCTTCTGGAGTATTTTCGCTGATTTCAAAATTGAATCTGCCTGAATTTTCTTAAATTTAATATAGGGCTTCAATAGTTTGAGAATTTTTTCGACTTGTTTATAGCCGTTAATTCTCAGTTCCGTAATGTTGTCATTGCGTCTACTGATGTAACCAATACCAAACTTCTTTCGAATCCAAAGCAAAGTTTTTTCATGGCGCGTATCTTGATAGAAACAAATCGTCAGCATAAAACGACATTTTTTATTATCGCTTCTTCTTTTGATTTGCATCATCAAGCTTCCGTCGCCATCTAAAAAACCGGCAATATACGCCAATTGAGTTTTAGAACAACTTCCCACGGTATTGCCTTAATATTATTATGGTCCTCAAGCTTATTATACCGCAAAAGCAAAGGACCGCAATGCTTCTGCACTCATTATAGCCATAATAATAATGAAGGTTTCACCGTTATTAGTCGGATTGTCAATGTCGATTACTCGACAAAGTAGCAATTTTCTTACTAGGAAAGAGATCTCTCAATCAACAACGCCTACAGCAGATAGGAGACCAACCTG
>DMXN01000017.1:0-2183 GCA_003482885.1 Candidatus Moraniibacteriota bacterium | reverse complement strand
TAACTTTTATCTGATGATCTTCTGCGCATCTACATGCGACAGTCGGTTCACTAAATTCCACTTTCGTGACTGATCGACTAATAAGTCTCGCAGTAAAGCTGGCTTATGCTTTTGCACTATCGACCCGATTTCCATCCGGATCTAGCCAACCTTTGTAAACGCCTCCGTTGCCATTTAGGAGGCGACCGCCCCAGTCAAACTACCCACCAGGCACTGTCCCCGAACCAGTAAAAAATCAAAATGAAAATCTCAAAAATCAGAATTACAATGCAAAATTAAAAATCTTATAAATTCAAAATAATTTTTGAATTTTAAATTGTCATTTTACATTTTGATTTTTGCATTTTAAACTTTTAATGGTCCAGGGTTAGATTTAAAACTTCAGCAGAGTGGTATTACACTGTCGACTCCTCCTCGACCGAAATCGAGAAATCAAAGTCTCCCACCTATGCTAGGCAACCAAAACTCTAAATCAATACCAAGTTGTAGTAAAGCTCCACGGGGTCTTTTCGTCTTGCTGCAGGTCGACGGCATCTTTACCGTCATTGCAATTTCACCGAGCTCTTTGTTAAGACAGTTCCCAAGTCGTTACGCCTTTGATGCGGGTCAGAATTTACCTGACAAGGAATTTCGCTACCTTAGAACGATTCATCGTTCTTGTTAACTCTTGATCGCTCAAGAGATCGGACTATATCATCCAAGCTCTTTTCTAAAAGCTCTTGGTTTGGCGTATAGTCTCTGAGGATTCTCTTTTTTGTGATTTATCCAATCACTTATTTCATATTTTCTTTTTCTACCCTTTCCTTCATTCAGTTTTTCTCTAAGTTTTATAATTTGTTCCAGTCCGTCTTCATTCAGATGTTGTTTGCTAAAAACTAATTCAACAATCTCACAAAAGATTGAAAAATTTTGTTTTTTTCTTGCAGATCTGAATATAAATTTCCTAAAAAAAGGAATTACCCTTTCTTTAAGAGAAATCGGATTGGCGCAAACATAATAACAAACTCCGTCTTTTCTGCATTGCAATCGTCCACATCCTAAATATTTTTTTATTTGAGATAGAATGTAGGATTCTTTTTGGGCAACATTGAATGTTAATACGACTTGCCATCCCATCGTATGGTCCGGTTTTTTTCGAAGAGAAACATTGAAGCTCCCCTCTCCATCAACAAAACCAGCAATGTAATGTCCCCATTCTGGGGGAATTTTGTTAATCCAATTATTGTTCATAATATGTTTTAAGAGTCTTTCCTGCTGATTGCCCGTTATCTATTCCTCATAGAAACACTCAATCATTTTCACTGATCATTAACATAGATCGAGTAGATTGAGATACACGGATTTTCCAGCATTTGGCCAAATTTTTTAACTACAATCGTTACTTATAGTTATCGCTGACGTTCACTGGCGCTTCGGGGATTGGCTTGCACCGCTCCCGTTAACGTTCCAGCACTGGTCAGGCGTCACCCCCTATACTTCCCCTTACGGGTTTGCAGAGAGCTGTGTTTTTGGTAAACAGTCGCTTGGGCTCTTTCGCTGCGGCCCCAACTTGCGTCGGGGCGGTCCATATCCCTAGGTTACGGACGCTTTTTTGCCGAATTCCTTAACAAAGGTTCACTCGTTCACCTTAGGCTACTCGCCCAGTCTACCTGTGTCGGTTTTAGTACGGATTCAATATTACTAGCCTTAGAAGTTTTTCCCGGCACCCTGCTTTACTTTGTTCTCCCAACTTTCATTGAAATTCCAGAAATATCTTAAAGTATTGCCGAACGGATTTTCCTGTCCGACCTTTTCAATATCCCTACGCCAATCCAATAAGGCGCAAAGTATACTAGAATGCGTCACTCCTTCGAATAATATTAAAGTCACGGAATATTAACCGTGTGTCCATCGACTACGCCTTTCGGCCTCACCTTAGGACCGACTAACCCTGGGATGATTGACATTGCCCAGGAAACCTTAGACTTTCGGTGTTGGGGGATCTCACCCCAATTGCGGTTACTCGTTCCAGCATTCTCACTTCCATACACTCCACGCTGGCTCGCGCCTGACGCTTCAGTGCGTATGGAACGCTTCCTTACCGAGTGTGAACTTAATCACACTCCCACATCTTCGGTACTATGTTTAGCCCCGTTGAATTTTCGGCGCAAAGTCTCTAGACTAGTGAGCTGTTACGCACTCTT
>DMXN01000035.1:2870-6213 GCA_003482885.1 Candidatus Moraniibacteriota bacterium | reverse complement strand
TAAATACCAGATATGATGAATATATTGATTAACTTTATCGTCAAAATAATCTACCTCATCCGCCCTTCGGGCGCCTTCTCCTTGTAAAGGAGAAGGACTAATTTTTTGTCCCCTCTCCTTAATAAGGAGAGGGTTAGAGTGAGGTTTCACCAGTAGATGTCCTGTCATTTTCAAATGAATATACAAAGTTTTTCCGCTCGATAGGTCGATGAAAATATTTTTTCCAATCCGGCGCGCTCCTGAAATTTTTCGGTTTTTTATATCTCGCGAAAATTTTTCATAGCTAGGACTTTTTATCGCTTTTTTCCAGTCGCTCCAAAAATCGACGATTGTGCCGCCTTTGATTTTCTTGTTCAAGTCATCGACTATTGTTTGGACTTCGGGAAGTTCTGGCATGCGCGCAGTTTTTTAAGCTGGTTTGATTATAGGATTTTTGGGATGATAAGGCAAAACTTGATTGATAAGGGCATTATAAATTCAAGAATTTAGAGCCTCTTTTATTATCATCCCCATCGCCAAAAAGAAAAGCAAAATTCCGAAGTGGGTTGTCCAGAGCCAGTGGTCAAAAAAAAGAAGTAAGAAGTAAGAAGTAAGAAGTAAGAATAAAACAGGGTTATTTTTCAAAGAGAACAGTGTGAAAATTATTATCGCAATAAAAATTAATAACCCTATAATTCCCAATTCTGACCATATTAGCAAAAAAACATTATGCACCGGTTGGATTTGCCAGATTGATTTTTGCGGATTTTTTTGAAAAACTTCTTTTGTATAATTTCCCGCGCCCGCTCCCAACCAAAAATTATCTTTGATTATTTCTTTGGTTTGTTGAACATATTCTGTTCGGTCACTGATGGATTTTTGTTCCAGTCTGTCTTCGCCGGAAAATCGGGAAAAGAAAAGAGAGGAGAAAGCGCTTGTCCAAATCAAAAGCGTCAGCAAAAATATAATCGCGATTTTCCAAAGTTCTTTTCGTTTTTCTTTTTGAAATATAAATATGAAAAATAATCCAATTGTAAAAATCAGCCAAGCGGAGCGTGAGAAAGAAAGAACTAGACCGGAGAAAATAATGGACAGTGTTATTAAAAGAAAAAATTGGGTTTTATTTTCGTGTGTATATTTTAGCCAAAAAAATATTCCAAGCAGCAAGATTATTGCCAAATATCCGCCGAGCATATTTGGATGTGGAAATGATCCGTAAGCGCGAAGCCATCTTCCGCTTTGATTTTCAACAACTGAAGTTCCGCCGGCAAAAACTTCGTGATGGCTTGTTCCTAGAATAGCATTGGCAAAATCCTGTTGCGTTAAAAACTGTCCGATTGCCAAAATACTTTGCAAAGACGCTCCGAGAATTAAAATAAAAATCAATTTTTTCCAATCGAATTTTATTCGCAAAACCGACCAAAACAAACTAGCGGCTAAAAATAATTTTGAAGAAAAATAAAAAGCGAGAAGTTTGTCAAAAGACCATACAATAGAAAGAAAAGATAATATTATCAAGCCACCGCTGGCAATTAATAGTCCGTAATTTTTAATTTTGAATTTTGAATTTTGAGTCAAGTCTGAATTTCTAAATTTTGAAATTAAAACATTGAAAATTGATTGGAAATTGGAAATTGGAAATTGGAAATTTAAATCTCTTAAATAATTCACTGAACTTAATATCAAAAAGAGCAACATAAGAAAATCAATTCCATATATTCCAATCGTTCCGTATTGCCATTTTTCTCCGCCGATAAAAATTTCCCGCAATAAAAAAACCGTCTGCCACGGCAATAAAAAAACAAAAAGATAAAATAAATATTCGAGGAGTTTATTTTGATATTTTCGCATTTTAAGATTTGATTTTTTAATTTTCTAAATCTCCCCCCAATTATCTCCAATTTTAACATTCGTCGCCAGCGGAACGCGGAGGGGATAGGCGTTTTCTAAGATTGTTTTTATTTTTTTCGCTACTTCGCTGGCAATTTCTTCCTTAACTTCCAAAATAATTTCATCGTGAATTTGCAAAAGCATTTTTACATCAGGATTATTTTTAAATTCTTCATAAATATTTATCATTGCGATTTTCATAATATCCGCCGCCAATCCTTGAATCGGCATATTGATCGCCATTCTTTCCGCCATACTTTGCAGTTGAAAATTGGAAGAGTTTATTTCCGGCAAATAACGACGACGGCCGATTTCCGTTTCAACGAAACCGTTTTTTTTGGCGAATTCTTTAATTTCTCGCGTATAATCCGCCACGCCTTGGAATTTTTCAAAATACGCGTCAATAAATTTTCTGGCATCATCTTTGGAAATTCCAGCGCGGGCGGCGAAGCCGAATGTTCCCATTCCATAAATCACGCCGAAATTCAGTTCTTTGGCGGTTTGGCGGATTTTTTTCGTTACTTGCGAAAGGGGAATTTTGTTTATTTCCGCGGCGGTCGCTCGATGAATATCTTCGCCTTTATGAAAAAGTTCAATCATTTTTTTATCGTTGCTCGCATGCGCCACGACACGAAGATCGATTTGCGAATAATCGGCGCTGACTAATTTCCAACCGTCTTTGGTCACAAAAGCGGTGCGGAGAAGTTGTCCTAAATCGGTGCGGATGGGAATGTTTTGCAAATTCGGTTCGGAAGATGAAAGACGGCCGGTGGCGGTGACGGCTTGATTGAATGTCGTATGCAAACGGGAGTTTCTATCGATCATCAAAGGCAATGAATCAAGATAAGTATTTTTTAATTTGGAAAGCTCGCGATACTCCTCGATTTTTTCCACAATTTTATGTTCGCCGCTAATTTTTTCCAATTCGGCGGAAGCGGTGGAAATTACGCCGGATTTGCCCTTTTTTAGATTATTGGCGGGCAGTTTCATTTTTTCAAACAAGACTTCCGAAAGTTGCTTGGGCGAACTGATATTAAACGATTCACCGGAAAGCGCGTAAATATTTTCTTCCAACTTAATAATCCGTTCCGTAATTGTTTGCGAAATGCCTTGAAAAATCAGCGGATTTAATTTAATGCCATTCAATTCCATCCGCGCTAAAATTTTTGCAAGGGGCATTTCCACTTGAGCAAAAACTTCGCCCAGCGTATTTTTTTCCATATTGCCGTTTTTGATTTGTTCTTGGCTTATTTTTTCTATTTCTTCTTTATGAATTTGTTTAAGTTTAAAAATATAGTCGGCGACGCGACAATTTTTTTTCGCCAGCTCTTCTTGAGTTTCTATTTCCAATCCCAGTTGTCCCTTTTTATTTTCTTCCGCCATTTCTTCTTGCAAATTTTCCGCAACTAAATCAGCAAGATTGATTTTTCTTCCCGGATTAAGGAGATAAGCGCTGATCATTATGTCAAAAAAA
>DMXN01000035.1:0-2704 GCA_003482885.1 Candidatus Moraniibacteriota bacterium | reverse complement strand
ATCAAAGCCGATTTTTTCTATATTTTTATTTTCCAAAATATTTTTTATTTCTGCGAAAATGTTTTTATCTTCTAGGTCAAAAAAAACAGCACGGCCAGCTTTGCAGGCGATGGCGATTCCCAATAATGCGCTGTTATGCGCATTTGTTCCGGCAGTTTTCAGTTTTATCGCCAATTCTTTTTGATTTTTCAAATTTTCCAAAAGTTCTTTATGATTTTCTTTATCGGCTATTTCAAATTTAAAATCCTTCACTCCTGTATTTTCATTCGTAGATTCGAATCCGCCACGGCGGATTCGTGGTTTCGAATCGGTACTAGAAATTCGTTTTTTTAAGCTGTGAAAATTCAACTCTTCAAAAAGCGCCAGCAATTTTTGTTTGTCGAATTCGCGCGTGACGGCTTTTTCCAAATCCAATTCAATAGGAACTGTTTTGGAAATAGTCGCCAGTCCCTTGCTTTGGATGGCAATCATCTTATCTTTTTCCAGTTTATCTTTTACAGCGCCTTTGATTTCTTCCAAATGGGCGTAAATATTTTCCAGCGAACCGTACTTTTTCAAAAGCTCGATGGCGGTTTTTTCGCCGATGCCTTTAACGCCGGGAATATTGTCCGACGGATCGCCGCGCAAACCCTTGTAATCAATCAGTTGTTTTGGCGCGAGGGAAAACCGTTCAAAAATTTCCGCTTCTCCGTAAAGAGCGGCATCGGTCAATCCGCGACGCATCGTATAGACTTTGGTTTTGTCATTCACTAATTGCAATGTGTCCATATCGCCGGTGACGATAATTGTTTCTAATTTTTCTTGGGAGCTTTCTATTTTTTTGGCTTGCGAGGCTAAAGTTCCGATGATATCGTCCGCTTCAAAGCCACTCATTTCATAAATCGGAATGCCGAAAGCGCGCGTTATTTCTTTTACGCGAGGAATTTGCGCATAAAGCGCATCGTCGCCTTTTATTCTTGTGGCTTTATATTTTTCATATTCCAAATGCCGAAAAGTCGGTCCGGCGAGATCGAAAGTAGCGATAATATATTCCGGCTCAAATTTGGAAATTATAGAAAGCAAAGTGGACGCGAATCCGTAGACGGCATTCACCAGCTCGCCTTTTTTGGTGGTGAAGGGCGGAAGCGCATGATATGACCGATGAATAATCGCGTTACCGTCGATAAGGATAAGTTTTTTAGTTTGATTTTGCATAAAAAATTATTTTTTTCAAGTTTTTTTATATTTTAATTATAGCAATGAAAAACAAAAAATGCACTAGTTGAGTAATTTCAACTAAAATTTTATTTGCGTTTTTTTTATTCGAGGTATATAATTTTGAGCAATATAGATGAAGCTGGTCATCGTTTGCGCAACGCGCAAGGCGATGGCTAAAAATTAACAAAAGGAGGGTTAATATGTACAGGGCGCTGAAGCTGGTGATTTTGAGTCCAATTTACCTGCAGCAATGCAGGAATTGGCTGGAGCGCAAGGCTCTTCTTAAGGAGCTTCGCGAAATATATTATGAAAAAAATTTAAAATAAAGGAGGTAGAACATGGCTTCAGGCAACACTTGCTGGTGATAATAATTAAGTGGAATTTCACTTGTTATTATTGCCAGCTTTTTATTTGGCTTTTTTTCTTTCGGTTTCGATGGTAGAATAATATTATGATTGGAAAACTTAAAGGAAAAATTGAAGCGGTCAAAGAAAACTATGTCATTGTCGATGTGCATGATATTGGTTATAAAGTTTTCATGAACGGTTATTCTTTGGCGAAAGTTGCCGGCAAAGAAACGGCGGAACTTTTTATTCACACCCATGCGCGGGAAGACGCGCTGGCGCTTTTCGGATTTCTGACCGAAGAAGAATTGGAAATGTTCGAGCTTTTAATTTCCATTTCCGGTATCGGACCGAAAGTCGCGTCCGGCATTCTTTCTATCGCCAGTCCAAAAACAATCAAAACCGCGATTGTCAATGAAGACTCCTCTATTCTTACAAAAGTTTCCGGCATCGGAAAGAAAACCGCCGGTCGGGTTATTTTGGAATTAAAAAATAAAGTCGGACCGATTTCACAAGATGATCAAGATGAAACAGCGGGCGATTCCAACGCGATTGAAGCGATGATGTCCATGGGTTATAGCGCGGCGGAAGCGCGCGAAGCGTTGAAAAATGTTCCAGTGGATATTAAGGATGTGGGGAAAAGAGTGGGGATGGCGTTGAGGAATATTGGGAGGAAATAATTTTATGCAAAAAGATTTTTTACAGTCAGACGAGTGGATGGAATTTCAGGAAAGTGTCGGAAGGAAAACTTTTCATGTTTCCGATGAAAATTTTTGGGCGAATATTGTTGAACATAAATTGCCGATAGTCGGCAAGTATTTTTATATACCGCGCGGACCAATATTTCAAAATCAAAATGACAATTTAAAATGCAAAATTTTTTTAAATAATTTAATAAAACTTGCGAGAGAAAATAATATGGGGTGGATTCGGATTGATGCGGCAAGCGAAAAGATTTTGGAGATTATAAAAAATTTCGCAGGGGCGGGTCTTGCGCCCGTCCAAATAATGAAAGCCCCGCATGATATGCAGCCGAGGGAAATTTTTGTGATTGATATTTCCAAAAGCGAGGAAGAATTATTGGCGGAGATGAAGGCGAAAACGAGATATAATATTAAACTTTCACAAAAACATAATGTTTCTGTGAAAGCAATTTCCAATTT
>DMXN01000034.1 GCA_003482885.1 Candidatus Moraniibacteriota bacterium | reverse complement strand
TTCGCAGAAATTTGTGAAGAATCAACAATGATCTGCTTCAATTCGTCAATTGTAATTCGCGTATTATTTGACATATTTTCAGTTTAACAAATACTACGGTTTTGTAAAGTCCATTTTATGAAAATAGACTGATTATGCCTAATCATAGACCGTCAGACACTATATCACAACTTTTTCAACCTTAATCCCATCTACTAATTTTATAATTTCATCCTCGTTCAATAGCCCATCAACAGCACCATAAAACTGAACTTCATTGGAACTATTGATTATTCCCCACTTTAAACATTCCTCCAAATTTTTACCTTTTATGCGCGCGCCAAGAAAACCGCTACAAAAAGCATCACCGGCGCCGGTAGAATCAACCGCCGAAACTTTTAATCCTGAAGCAAAAAAAGTTTTTTCTCCATCGTTCGCCCACGCGCCTCGCGCCCCGTCTGTAATTACAACGATTTTAGCGCCAAGATTTTTTAATTCTTGCAATAAATATTTTTCATCATCTATTTTTTTATTATTCACCGACAAAATTATTTCAATCGCCTCGTCTTTATTGACAAATAAAATTTCTGTACCGACGATTTTTTCAATCACTTTTTTCGAGTCATCATGAATATTGATTTGTCGCGGATTATACGCCAGTTTTATTTTATGTTTTTGCGCGACATTAAAAATCAAATCCAAATGGCGCTGCCAATTTCCATGCAAATCGCCGATAAAAATCCATTCCGCTCCCTCAATTTTTTCCGGAATTATTTTTAAATTTCCATTGGCTTTTTGGTTGGAAAAAATCACTCGCTCGCCTGTTTTTTTATCCACCACAATCGCCGACATATCGCTGGTAAAATTTTTGTCTTTAGAAATCAAATTTGTCTCAACTTTATTTTTTTGCAATTCATTCAATATCCAATCCGCAATATAATCATTGCCGATATGCGCATAACATTCTGTGCTAATTCCTAATCGCGCCAACCCGACTGCCACATTCGCCGCGCAACCGCCAAGCGCTTCAAAACGATCTTCAATTTTATATTTCGCCCCCAACTCAAACTCGATTTTTTGTTTGCTTAAAATATCTTCCGGTGTTTCAACTATTTTTCCTTCCGCCGTCGGAAAAAAAACATCTTTGCAAGCCGACCCGATACAAATTATTTTTGACATAAAATTATGTTTTCCGCCAAAGGCGGATCCGCCTCTGGCGGAAAAAAAATTAATTTAACAAAGATTTTTCTTTCATCGTTTTGGGTTTTTCAATACCTAAAATATCCAAAATCGTCGGCGCGATATTCCCCAATACCCCGCCATCGCGCAATTTTTTATTTTTAAATTTCTCGCTGACCACTAAAAATGGTACTGGATTTTTTGTGTGAAATGTGTTTGGCTGATCGCAATCAAAATCAATCATGTCGTCCGCATTGCCATGATCAGCCGTAATAATTAAATTACCGTTTTTTTCTAGAACAAGTTTTTCTAAAATTTTAATTTGCTTATCCAAGCATTCAACCGCTTTTATCGCCGCCTCGAGATTGCCCGTATGTCCAACCATATCGGCATTGGCATAATTTATCGCGATAAAATCATAAACATTATTTTTTATTTTATCCGCCACAAATTGCGTGATTTCCGACGCCGACATTTCCGGTAATTTGGCGTATGAATCCACTATCGGCGATTTAATCATAACCCGATCTTCTCCATCCACCGAGTCGGCATAACCGCCATTTAAAAAATATGTAATATGCGCGAATTTTTCCGTTTCCGCGATATATAATTGTTTCATATTTCCCAAAATCATCGGCAAGGTTGCCGTAATAGCGCATCCTGGAAAAGCGGTATGCACCGCAAGATCGGGACCGAAATCCGTCATCGCGGCAAAATACAAATTTTTTATTTTATCAATTATTATCATATTGTCTTTTACTATCTTCTCGTTATTCATCGCTACAAAAAGTTTGGTAAATTGCCTCGCCCTGTCGGATCGCAAGTTGTAAAAAATAACCACGTCGTTCATGCTTATTTTCACAATCGGCTTATTTTCTTCGCAGATAACCGTTGGAACTAAATATTCATCAGTTAATTTTTTTTCATACGCGTTATCAATCGCTTCTTCCGGCGAACCAGCTTTTTCTCCCCGCGCGAACACCATCGCGTCATAGGCCAGAGTTAATCGCTTCCAATTCTTGGCTCGATCCATCGCGTAAAATCTTCCGGAAACCGTTGCGATTTTTCCAATCCCGACTTCTGTCATTATTTTTCTATAATATTTTAAATGCTCTCGCGCACTTTTAGGATAAGAATCTCGGCCATCTGTAAAAAGATGGCAATAAACTTCTTGCATATTATTTTTTTTCGCCAATCGCAAAACCGCGCGAAAATGTTCCGGATCGCTGTGCGGACTGTCCGAATTTCCCATCAGTCCCATTAAATGCAAACGGCTATTGTTTTTTTTAGTATGCTGAATTGCGCCAATCAGCGCGGGATTTACAAAAAAACTTTTATCCTTAATACTGTCGGAAATATAACTTGAATCCTGCTTGATTATCCGACCGGCGCCGATATTCATATGCCCCGCTTCCGATCCGCTCATTTTGCGATCTGTAAGCCCGACGCAATTTCCTGTCGCGCATAAAGTAGTTGACGGATAAATTTCAAACAGCCGATCAATTGTCGGCTTTTTCGCCAAAGTTATCGCATTTCCTTTCGACGGCGGAGCGATGCCGTAACCATCGAGGATAACTAACACAGTGGGTATTTTTTGATTAAGCATAATTATTAATAATTTTATCCGCAAAACTCACAAAGCTTCTAAATTAGAAATTGCTTTAATATTTCCTCCTCAATCCTCAATAATCGATTATACTTGCAAATTCTTTCTCCGCGCGAAAGCGAACCGGATTTGATATAATCCGCGCCAACGCCGACTGCAAGATCCGCGATAAAATCGTCTGTCGTTTCTCCGGAGCGATGAGAAACCACCGTTTTCATTTTATTTTTCTTGGCTAATTTTATGCAATCGATTGTTTCAGTAAGTGTTCCAATTTGATTAACTTTAATCAACACAGCATTGCACGCCTTTTTTTCAATCGCCGTTTTGAGTCTTTTTACATTTGTCACCAAAAGATCATCGCCAATTAGCATAGCTTTTTTTCCGATTTTTTCATTCATCATCGCCCAACCATCAAAATCATCTTCCATCAAACCATCCTCTACGGAAATGACATTATATTTTCCAATCCATTCGTTATAGATATTGATTAGCATTTCTCTGGTGATACCGTTGCTTTCCGGTTTGAAAATATATTGCGCTTCTTTTTCATCGAAAAAAGATGAAGCCGCTACATCAATTCCCAGATTTATTTCCGCTCCGTTTTTATATCCCGCTTCGGAAATGGCGCGATTTATAAACTCCAAAGGTTTGGCGTTGCTTTCCAACCTCGGCGCGAATCCGCCTTCATCCCCTACGGAAACACTGAAACCTTCAGCTGACAGAATTTTTTTAAGTTCGTGAAAAATCTCGCTGCCGGCGCGCAATTGCTCGCTGAATTTTTTAATTCTATTGGGAATTAATTTATACTCCTGAATCGAAAGTCCGGAATCGCTATGCTGTCCGCCGTTGATAATGTTAAACATTGGTATCGGCAATCTGAATTTTTTCGGCAATTTATAAATTTGCGCGATGTATTCATATAACGGCAAATTTAATTCCTTGGCCGCCGCTCGGCAAACCGCAATCGAAACTCCCAAAATCGCATTCGCACCAAGATTGCTTTTATTTTCCGCGCCGTCCAGTTTAATCATTTTTTCGTCAATTTCTTTTTGTGCCGACGCTTCCATGCCAATAATAATTTTGCCGATTTTTTCGTTTATATTTTCTACAGCATTTTTTACGCCCAATCCGTTATAGCGGGTTTTGTCGTCGTCGCGCAATTCCAGCGCTTCATATTTTCCGGTTGACGCTCCGGACGGCACCATAAAATTTCCCTTCGCTCCCGAACTTAAAACTACTTCAACTTCCACCGTTGGATTTCCGCGAGAATCCAAAATTTCCCTAGCGAATATTTTTTTGACTTGAGACATAAAATTCTAAATTTATTACAAGCCTAATTTTCAACAATTTCATTCTACCACAGACAAGCCATTTTTAACAAAATTAGTTGCTTCTCAAAACTTCAATCCCCGGCATTTTGTTTCCCGCTAAATAATCCAGCATCGCGCCGCCTCCCGTAGAAACGAAATCGATTTTTTCCATTGCGTAATTTTTTTCCAAAATTTCTAAAGTTTCTCCGCCACCGACCACAGTATAAGCGCCACTTACTAAAATTGCTTTCAGAATTTCATTGGAGCTGACAGCATATTTTTCATCCTCGAATTTTCCAGTCGGTCCGTTCCACACGATTGTCTTCGCGCCGGAAATTATTTCCTTAAATTTTTCCAAAGTTTTCGGTCCTATGTCCAATTGATCATCAACGAAATCAAACGGCAAAATTACTTTCTTGCTGAACTTTATTTTTTGATCCAGCGCTTCGTTGGCAATTTTTCCACCCACTAAAATATAGTCGTATTTTTTTTCAAAAAATTTTATTACCGGCAATTTGGTTTCGATTTTCGCTCCGCCGATAATCGCTATCGCCGGACTTATGGGATGATCTTTGATAATTGTCATCTCGTGAATTTCTTCCAGCAGGCGAAAACCGGCGCAACTCGGCAAAAATTTTGCCATGCCTGTCACCGAAGCTTGATCGCGATGACAAACTGAAAAAGCATCATTGATAAAAATATCAAAATTTTCCGTCAGTTGTTCAGTGAATTTTTCATCATTAGATTCATCACCCGAGTAAAATCTGACATTTTCCAATAATAATATTTCGCCGGCAATCAAATTATCTAAACCATTTTTTACTTTCTCGCCAATGCAATCATCGACAAATTTAATTTTTACGCCAAGTATTTCTTCAACATCGTTTCTGATTTGCGCCAATGAAAATTCCATATCAACCTTGCCATTGGGCCGTCCAAAATGCGAAAGCAGCGCTATCTTGCAATTTCTATTCAGCAAATAATCCAACGATTCCTTGACCGCCGCAATTTTAAAATTCTCTTTAACTTTTCCTTTTTCCACCGCCACATTAAAATCCACCCGCAAAAGAATTTTTTTATCTTTCACATCAATGTCTTGAATTTTTCTAAGATTCATAAATTTTATCAAAGCTAATTTCAATTATTTCGCCGGTACCGGAAATTTCAAACACAAATTTTTAACTTCTTTTTTAATTCGCGCCAAAACTTTTTTGTCAGCTTTATTTCGAAAAGCTTCGTCAATCAGCTTGGCGATTTTCCGCATTTCTTTTTCTTTCATATTCCGCGTCGTTGCCGCCGGCGTTCCAATACGAATTCCGGACGGATTCATCGGCGGATTAGGATCATTGGGAATTGTCGAACGGCTTACTGAAATTCCAATTTGTTCCAATATTTGTTCCGCTTCCCGTCCGCCGATTCCTTTCGCGCCTAAATTCAAAATAAATAAATGATTATCCGTACCGCCGGAAACAATTTTATATCCCAATTTGATAAACTCGTCCGCCATCGCTTTGGCGTTTTTAATCACTTGCGTCGCGTATTTTTTGAAACTTGGTTTTAATATTTCTCCAAACGCCACTGCTTTCGCCGCGTTTATATGATTGTGCGGTCCGCCTTGCATTCCCGGAAAAACCGCGCGATCGATTTGTTTTGCGAATTTTTCTTTGCACATAATAACAGCTCCTCGCGGTCCGCGCAAAGTTTTGTGAGTCGTCGTCGAAACAACATCAAAATACGGCACTGGATTTTCCATAAGGCCGGCCGCAATCAATCCCGCGGTATGGGCAATATCGGCAAACGAATAAGCGTCAACTTCATCGGCGATTTTTTTAAAACCTTTCCAATCAATTTCTCGCGAATAGGCGCTATATCCGGCCACGATCATTTTGGGTTTTTCTTTTTTGGCAATTCGCCGAACTTCTTCCATGTCAATTCTACCGGTTTTTTCATTCACACCATATTGGACAAAATTATAGAGCATACCGGAAAAATTTACCGGATGGCCATGAGAAAGATGTCCGCCATGATCCAATTTCAAGCCCAAAACTTTATCCCCGGGTTTTATAAATGCCATATAAACCGCCGCGTTAGCAGGCGATCCGGAAAGCGGCTGCACATTGGCATGCTCAGCGCCAAAAATTTTCTTGAGCCGTTCAATTGCCAAAAATTCCATCTCGTCAATAATTTGATTACCGCCGTAATAGCGATGACCGGCTTTTCCTTCGCTGTATTTATTGGTCAAAACCGTTCCCATCGCTTCCAAAACCGCCGGTGAAACATAATTTTCCGAAGCGATCAATTCCAACTCTTCATTTTGCCTTTTAATTTCTTTTTTAATTGTGCTATAAATCTGCGGATCCTGCTTTTGCAATTTTTTCATAGGTTTTTAAAATTAAAAAAATATTTTATCTTACTTAATCGCTTTCTCAATTATATCATCAACTCTATTCCTCTCCACATTGATTTTTTTCTTCATTTCTTCCTGCTTGTCCAACTCCGTCTTGATTTCATCCACAATTTTCTGCTGTTTTTCAAGAGAAATATCAATCATTGGAAATTCTTGAATCTGGCTGGGAAAGATATTCTTATTTTGCAGTCCCTTTTTATTGGTATGAATAAGATGTTGAAAATATTCTGATCTAAAATAATAATAGGCAAATAATGGGTTATAGTTTTGAAGTCTAATTCTCATTGTGAAATCAGCAAATATCCCTTTGAATTCATCGTCAACAAGCGCAAATTTTCCGATTGAAACACCCGAGCGCGTCATTATTATATCGTTCTGCTTCATTGCCTTGTTCAGATTCATGCTTGCATAATCATTCGAAACCAATTGAGATTCATCAAGTTCAAGAACATAGTTTTTTACTGTTGCCATTGAAACATAATAATACTCGCCATTTTTATTAAAATCAGCCGGCGAAATACTAGCACCTAAAACAATTGGCTCTGCTATAAAATGCTTGATCTTAGAATTCGTGACTCTTTTTAATTCGCTCATTACGAACTGCGCTGATTTTCGATGAAAATTAACACTGCTTCGTATATCCTTGTTGTCAGCAAAACTAGCTAAATCTAAATAATAATTTTTTACTTTTTTCAGTTCTTCAAATTTTTTCAAATCAAATCCGAACTCTCTCGCAAAAACCCGATTCATCACTTCCTGCGCCGGAGCAATTTGGCTTTTCAATTCTTTTATTTTCTTTTCAATCGGTTCAATTTGAGAAACGATTTGATCTTGTTTTTCTCTTGAAAATAATGGGATTTTGATATTTTGAAGATCGTAAGTTTGTAAATTTGGTTGTGCTTTTTTTGATACAATTCCATAAACATACTTTTGCATAAGACCGCTTTGAAAAAGCTTTTCGTAAAAATAAGGATTGTTCTCATTCTTGTTTTTTATTCTCAAAACAGTTGTATTGTTTGAAAAAGTTCCACCTTTAAAATTCCTAGCCAAATTAACTTTTCCAACCGTTCCGATTGTTGCCAAAATCAAATCATCTTTTTTGAGTTTTTTGTCTTCACTAACTTCGCAAGAATCATCCAAATACATTAAACTATCCCCATTAATTTCATATCTGAAAGATAAGTCACTAATTCTTATAAATGGCATGCTTGTTTCTTCTTCAGTGCAATATTCAGTGTAAGAATTGCCGTTAACTAAAGTAAAAATATCTTTAAGTAAAATATTATTATAGACTGCTAAATTTTTTGTCGTATGCCAAAATTTCCCATCAAATCTTAAATACTGATGAGCAGCTAATTCCTGAAAATCAATTGTGAATTGTTTTAGCATTTTTTGTCTTGAACTGTGATTTTTATGATTATTTGATAGACTATGATTAGAATTAAAAAATCATAGTCTTCATCAAATCAGTTTAATCATAGTTCAGAATTTCAAGATATTTTTCTCATCACTCTTTTGAACTCCAAACTTTTTGATCCAAAATTTATCAGTAATCCTATTTCCAAATTATATGCTTCCAAATAATTTATTGCTTGCGCCAAATGGACATCCTCCAGTTTTGTTAATGCTTTTATTTCCACCATCACTTTATTATCAATAAAAAAATCAACCCTTCTTGTTCCGATTTCTTTTCCTTTATACTCAATCTGCATTTCTTGTTCTCGTGTGAACGCCAACTTTTGATTTTCCAATTCAATCGCCAAGGCTCTTTGATAAATAAGTTCTTGAAATCCGCTGCCTAAAACCTTATGCACTTCAATCGCCGCACCAATAATCTTGCCGGTTAGATCTGAAATTTGTATTTTTCGTTGATAATCATTGTTTTTTGTCTTGAACTGTGATTTGTTTGATTAAATGAAAACTATGATTAGGATTTTAAAAAATCATAACCTATCATCAAATCAGTTTAACATAGTTCAGAAATTAAAAATCACAGTTCAAGACTTGCAAGCCACCCCACACCTTAAATCAAACACATCAACCCCCAAAATCACTGCAGCGAAATCGAAAAGCCAATTATAGAGCCAGCCGTAGGTGGCGTTGAAACCTCCTAGTTGTCTTTCCTTATATTCATCAATAAACCCCCTAACCTCGGCCTCAATATCCAACTCTTTTTGGGAAATTTTATCAGCAAATTTCGGCAATGCTTCGGCAAAAAATTCTTCTCTCTTCGGTGTGTGCCCGTAGTTGAAATAAAATTGCGCGGTAAGCTTTTCCGCTTCTTTTTTTACTTTTATTTCTATTTTTTTCGTCATAATTTATTTTTAAAAAAATTACCCCTAAAAAATCATAGTCTTCATCTAATCATTTTAATCACAGTTCAAGACACTAATCCCACTCAATTTTTCGCATATAATCCAACGCAGTTTCCAATTCTTTTCTGTCGACTACGACCTCGCCTTTGTCATTTATCGCATAAAGTTCATTGGGCATTGGCTTTTCTCCGCGCTTCGTGCGTTTGTAGCCAACATTTCCCACTTCCGCCATAAAGATTTTGTAATTAAGTACTCTCGCTACTTCTCCAAAAACCCACCAAGTATTCACAAAACCAAACGCATCTTTAGTGTCGTTGTCATATTTACAAAGATCTTTCAGTTCTCCGGCGTATTTTTTCACCAACTCTTTCGCGGAAAGTTTTTCATCACTTGGCTCAATATAATTTTTGAGCATTCTTGAAAGAATTTCTTTTTCCTCCTTTTCTTTCAAATCCTTGATTGATGGTAATTTCTTTCTGTCTTTTTCTTCAAAATAGACTGCGACGATATTTTCGCATCTCGTTTTGAGACTATTCCACTCGTTGGAATATTTCCGCCACAGTTCATCCCACACATCAATTTCCGCCTTAGTTTTCTTTTGCGCGAAAAGCAGACTCGTTTTTGTTGAGGTGAAAGGTTCAAAAGTGATTTGGGGCAAAGAAACTACCGCCTTGACTTTGAAATATTTATAGATAAAAAGGCGAATATATTTATTTTCAGTTGTGTCAAAAACACTTTCCGGCAAAACTGCGCCAAATCTGCCATTAGGTCGCAAGAGTTGATACCATCTTTCCATAAAAAGATTTTCTGAATTTTTCTTTTCGCCAAAGATGAAGATATTCCTGAGATTTTCGGCCGTGTCTTTGTCAAGAGAAACGCTGAAAGGCGGATTGGTTACAATCACATCAAAAGAGCCATTGACTGGTTTTGGATATGTCTTATCTTCGAATGTATTGGTTAAGGTATTTTCGCCGGTTGTTTTGACATATTTGCCAAATCTTGAAAGTCCATCTCCCTTATCACTCCCCACAAAAATATTCGCCGAACCATCCCCATGTAGAACCATATTCACCTTGATAGATGTGCCGAGATCTGGATTTATTTCTGTTCCATAGATATATTTATCCGCCCATCTGTTTTCTGTGTCATCCGGATAAAAATTATTTTTCACAAACATCTGCGTATTTCGCGCGCTATCCAATTTATCGGAGAAAATTCTCTTGATCGCGTTCGTCACGAATTTCATATACTCAATCAAGAATGTTCCGCTGCCGGCGCTTGGATCAATCATGTAGGGCAATCTTTGCTCTTTATTGACACAATCAATCGCCAACTTATCAATCTGTAAACCCCAAAGCAAAAATTTCACCACATTAATGTGCGTAAAAAATTGTCCCTTATTCTGTTTGAAACCATCACAAATTATCCCCTCAAAAAAATCACCCAAAATATCCTTGCCATCAAAACTATTTTTTCCGCCCACAAAAGAATAACTCTCAATTTCTGCTATAGTGTATTTCAGCTTAGAAAGAGAAAATTTGCTTCGGCTTATCACGAAACTCTCACTTACCTCATTTTTATTTGTAATGTTTAGAATGTTTCCCAGTGCTCGCCGATAAAGTTCATTTATTCTTTGATATATTTCTTCGTGACTTTCAAAGCTCTCGCCATCATGGGAAGAAAATATTTGAAAATCATATTTCTCACCATTTCTTTTTTCACCTTCATCTTGAATTTTTGCCAGCATCAAGCGAGTGAGGGAGGCAAAAACTTCATTATCATCCGTCCCTCCTCCGCCCCAAAGAACATTGTGAAGATTTTTTCGAAGACTGTCCAATTGATTATGAGAAAAATTAATTTCCAAATCTTTTTCCCCGCCTTTAACATAGGGATCTTTTTGCGCCTTTCCATATCTTTCCGGCAATTCATCGGCAAAATCCCGAACTTCTTTCCATTTTTCAAAAGATGTAAATTTTTCATAATCGATCAGAATGCACTTGTCTTTTATTTCCTCATTTATAATTTCAAAAGTGTACAATGCAAGGTATTTTACTTTTTTGCCTTGACCTTGTTCTTGCGAAGCGAGATTGAAAAGTTGCTTTTCTATGACCTCATCTTTATCCTTTTCATAGTCCTGCGGACTTTTAAGTTCTATATATAAAAACGCATTGCCCTTGTCATCCCTGACTATAATATCAATTCGCGGCTTATTAACTTTCGGTCTTCCGATATCATAAACTTTTTCCAGTTCAATATTTTCTGGTTTATATCCCAGTTTGTTAACAAGTTTTGCCAAAATATACGCTCTAACAATTTCCTCATCGCCCTTGAATTTATCAATTTTCCAGCCTTTGATTTTTTCCGAATATTTTACTTTCTTATTTTCAAAATCAAAAATTTCAACAATTTTCGTTTTTTGACTGGACAAATATTTTTTAATCAAAATTACATTCATGCTTTTTTATTGTTATTTTTTATTTAGTGTTAATTATAATACTATTATAACACTAAGCAATTTATTGTCAAAGTTATCTGTTTTTTCTATACGCCCGCGCAATTTTAACCAGCGAAGTAATGACAAAAATTGCATATAAAACAATCAAAACAAACGCGTTGAAACTTCCAGCCATCGCGCCGGCGATTCCTCCTCCGCGATGCGCTGAATTTAAAAGAAATGTAACCAGCATAATCACCGGAACAAACCAGCAGGCAAAATTCCACCAAGCGCGAAAAACATCCTCATGCAAAAAGAAAAAAATTATAGAAAATGGAATCAGTGATAATAATGGAAAAAGTGATAAGGCAAAAAGTTCACAATATTTCACGCTATATCCATATTCAGGAACATACATACAAACATTTTCAAAATTCGCATCAACAACCGCAAGCAAAACAATCAACAATACTGCTATAAATTCAATAAACAACATATTTTTTTTTGTCATATTTTTTTTAAAAAATTAATTAATATTTTACCTCAACAATGCCTTGTTTAGTTTCTAGCGCGGGAACGACCATACCAGAAATTTTTTCTTTAACCGGTCGTCTATCGCAATCATCATCTTCATCTCTATCATAAATATCTTGCGGTTTGGTCATAATAACTGTTATGTCTTTTTTCGGACGGTAATGAGATTCTAAAACTTTTTCCGCCACGCGAATATGCGACGCGAA
>DMXN01000011.1:8886-23939 GCA_003482885.1 Candidatus Moraniibacteriota bacterium | reverse complement strand
ATAAATAAGCGTGATTTTCTAGAAAAAAACTCTCCGCTATGTCGGAGAGTTTTTTATTTCAAATCATACCCTTCACCGGTGCGAAAGTCTTTCTGTGAATTTCGCAATGACCGTATTTTTTCAGTGCTTCAAAATGTTTTTTGGTGCCATAGCCTTTGTGTTTTTCAAAATCATACTCCGGATATTTTTTATGCATTTCCATCATAATTCGATCCCGCGTCACTTTGGCGATAATCGACGCGGCGGAAATGGATTTTACAATTTTATCTCCTCCGACAATCGCTTTTTGTTCTACGGATAAATTGGGAATAATTCTGTTGCCGTCCACAAGAATTATAATCTTTTTATTTTTCATTATTTCTTTTTGCTTATTCTGCAAATCTGTCAGCGCTTTTTTCATCGCCAAAAAACTTGCTTCCGAAATATTCATTCTGTCAATCGTTTTATGATCGCAAATCCCTGCGCCGACATAAAACCATTCGTAAATAAAATCAAAAAGTTTTTCTCTTTGTTTTTCTGAAAGTGTTTTGGAATCGCGGATTAAGTCCCAATTTTTATTTTCCAGCACCCCGTAGAGACGCCCCGGCGGGGCGTCTCTACGATCAATATCGCCAACAAAATTATTCGCTATTTTCAACGCGCAAGCGCAAGCAACAACTGGACCGGCGAGCGGTCCTCTCCCCGCTTCATCAATTCCAATCACAAAATCATATCCCTCTTCCAAGAGTTTTTTTTCTAACTCAAATGTCGCGATTACTTTTAACATAAATAAATTATACTCTGAATTTGCTCCAAACCAAAATCCGCGTTAAAATACAAGAAACAATCATCGTGCAATAAACTATCTTGCAAACCCCAAGAACTCGTTCGGGCGATGAAGATAGCGAAAAACAATGAAATTCACCCACCTTCATGTTCACACTCATTACAGCTTGCTCGACGGTCTTGCCAAGGTCGATGACATTCTTGATCGCGCCAAAGAATTGGGAATGGACTCGCTGGCCATTACCGATCACGGCGCGCTTTACGGCGCTATTGAATTCTATATTAAAGCCAAGGCTCGAGGAATAAAACCGATTATCGGCTGCGAAATGTATCTCACGGCAACTGACCTGCGCAGTAAAAATCCCGACACAGTTGACCGCAAAAGATTTCATTTAATTCTTTTGGCCAAAAACGAAGCCGGTTATAAAAATCTGATGCGCCTCATCACTATCGCTCACCTCGAAGGATTTTATTATAAACCGCGCATCGATAAAACAGTTTTGCGCGCGCATTCCGATGGACTGATTGGGCTTTCCGCGTGCGCCGACGGAGAAATTCCTTCCGCCGCCATTTCCGGAAACATAGAGAAAGCGGAAAAACTGGCGCTGGAATATCAAAATATTTTCGGCGACGGAAATTTTTATTTGGAAATTCAATACCATCCCGATTACGCTCCGCAACAAGTCGCTAACGACGCGCTGATTGAAATTTCCAAAAAACATAATATTCCGCTGGTCGCCACAAATGACATCCATTATGTGCGCGAAGAGGACGCGCCGATTCAGGATATTCTTCTTTGCATCCAAACCAACCGCAAAGTGGAAGATAAAAATCGAATGAACTTGATGGATTTCAAGCTCTATTTAAAAAGCCAAGAAGAAATGGCCGAACATTTCAAAGACATTCCGGAAGCGCTGAAAAATACGCAAGAAATTGTCGATAAATGCAATTTAGAAATAAAGCTGGGAGAAACGCAGTTGCCTTTTTACGATGTGCCGGAAGGAGAAACCACCGAAACTTACTTGCGAAAATTAACCGAAGAAGGACTAGTTAAAAGATTTGGAAACGATGTTTTAAAAATACACAGCGACCGCATGGAATACGAACTTTCCGTTATTGAAAAAACCGGCTTCGCTTCTTACTTTCTTATCGTCCAAGATTTTATCAATTGGGCGAAAAATAAAGGGATTGTCGTCGGACCGGGCAGAGGCAGCGCCGCCGGCAGTTTCGTGTCGTACCTTATCGGCATCACCAATATTGATCCGATAAAATTCGATTTGCTTTTTGAAAGATTTTTAAATCCCGAAAGAATTTCAATGCCGGATATCGATATGGATTTTGCCGACGACCGACGCGACGAAGTTTTGGATTATGTGCGGGAAAAATACGGCAATGATCATGTCGCGCAAATTATCACTTTCGGAACAATGGCCGCCCGCGCCGCGATCCGCGATGCCGGTCGCGCGCTGAATTTTCCCTACGAGTTTTGCGACAAAACAGCCAAATTTATTCCAATGTTCTCCACGATTGAAGAAGCTCTGATAAACGCCAAAGAATTCAAAGATCTTTATGCCGACGGGGGCGACGCTAAAAAATTGATTGACAGTGCTAAACGATTGGAGGGCGTTGTTCGCCACGCTTCGATGCACGCTTGCGGCGTAGTTATCACGCGCGAACCGGTAACGGAATATACACCGCTCCAAAAAATTCAAGGAAAAAAAACCGGTTCTGTCACGCAATATTCTTCTTCCACCAAGTCTAGCTATGTGGAAAAAATCGGTCTGCTCAAAATGGACTTTTTGGGACTGAAAAATCTCACCATTATGCAAAACACTTTGCGTATCTTGAGAAAAACTAAAAACTTAAATTTGAAAATCGATGATATCCCGGAAGCGGACGAAAAAACTTTTGAACTTTTAAAGAAAGCGCAAACCACCGGTGTATTTCAATTGGAAAGTTCCGGAATGAAAAGATATTTAAAATTATTGCAGCCTTCCGTCTTTGAAGATATCATCGCCATGGTAGCGCTCTACCGTCCCGGACCGATGGATTGGATTCCCGATTTTATCGCGCGAAAACATAAAGAACGAAAAATAACTTATCTGCATCCGAAACTTGAACCAATCTTGGAAAAAACTTACGGCGTGGCGGTTTATCAAGAACAAATAATGCAAATCGCTCAAGCGCTAGCCGGTTTTACGCTCGGCGAAGCGGATGTTTTGCGAAAAGCCATGGGGAAAAAAATATTTTCGCTGATTGCCGAACAAAAAATCAAATTTATTGACAGTTGCGTTAAAAACAATATCAATAAAAATATCGCTGAAAAAGTTTTCGCTTTCATCGAACCATTCGCGGGCTACGGTTTTAATCGATCGCATGCCGCCTGCTACGCGCTCATCGGTTATCAAACCGCTTACCTTAAAGCTCACTATCCGGCGGAATTTATGGCGGCATTGCTCACTTCCGATCAAGACGACATTGATCGTGTCGCGATTGAAGTGGCTGAATGCCGCGAAATGGGCATTGAAGTTTTACCTCCCAATGTCAATGAAAGTTTTGAAGAATTTTCTGTGATTGTCGATCCTGCAACGAAAATAGAAAAAATCCGTTTTGGACTCAACGCCGTTAAAAATGTCGGGCATACAGTGGCGCATATTATCGTGGAAGAAAGAAAAAGAAATGGAAAATTCACTTCGCTGGCAAATTTTATTGAACGAGTGGAATCAAAAGATTTGAACAAAAAATCCATTGAAGCGCTGGCAAAAGTCAGCGCCTTGGAAGACTTGGGAGAACGCAATCAAATCGTCGTTTCGATTGAAAACATTCTCGCGCACAGCAAAAATTTTCAGAAAAATAAAAATTCCAATCAAATCAGTCTTTTTGGTGCGGAAGAATTGGCGAAACCGGAAATTCAATTGCTCCCCGCCTTTCCCGCCGCTAAGAAACAGCAACTGGCTTGGGAAAAAGAACTGATAGGACTCTACATCAGCGGACATCCCGCCAGCGAATTTCAATCTTATCTGGAATCCGCAGGCGTTCCCATTCGCAATATTGATAAAAATTTAGTCGGTCAAAGTGTAAATTTGGGCGGGGTGATTTCCAAAGTCAAAAAGATTTTTCTTAAAAATCAGAAAACAATGCTTTTCGCGACCGTGGAAGATGTAAGTTCCAGCATCGAACTTATCGTTTTCCCAAAAATTTTGGAAGAAACCGGCTCGCTCTGGGAAGAAGATAAAATAATTCTCGCCTCGGGAAAAATCTCAGACAAAGACGGAACTTTCAAATTACTTGTGGACAGCGCGAAAATAATCAATCAAAAAGAAGTGGAAAATCATCTGCGAATTTTGGCTACCAAAAAAATAAATGGCGACAACGCAAAATTTATAACACCGGCAACGCAATCTGCTAGTTCCGCGCAACAAAATATTTCCCCAAATATTAAAACAAAAATTTTAATCACCCTCCCCACTACCGCCGGAGAAGAAACCTTGAAAGCACTTTCCAATTATTTCAAAAACTGCCCGCCAGGCCCAACAAAAATTTATCTAAAAATAAACGAAGCAAAACTCGAAACGCCGTATTGTATAACAATAAATTCTGATTTTGAAAATCGGATTAAGAAGATAGTTTCGGGAGTGGAAATAATTTAGAGAAAAAAACAGGTCTATCGAAAAAAGATATTCATATTTTTTGCCGTATACACATATGTGGGCGATCGGGGACTCGAACCTCGGACCTCAACATTATCAGTGTTGCGCTCTAACCAACTGAGCTAATCGCCCTTTATTATTATTTTTTTTATTTTAAACGACCTCGCCATTATCCGCCGCGGCGGGCGCGCTTAGAATGACAAAAAAAAATAATATTTCACTCGTGGACCCTATCGGGCTCGAACCGATCACCCCCTGCTTGCAAAGCAGGTGCTCTACCAAATGAGCTAAGGGCCCAAAAAAACAACTAAATGCTATTATAACAAAAAATATACTTTTGTCCAGTAAAATTTTCAAAAAACAAAAAATGCAATTCACCGGGAATTGCGCAGTTTTTAAAATTTCGCTTCGCAAAAATCAAACAGCCGAAATTTCAAAACCAAATTTTTTGAAAATAAATTTTTCCACCTTGTCCATTCTAGCTTTTATAATCGTGAACTCATCCTGCGCATCATCCTGCTTTTTTAAAAGCCTGTCTAATGTATTCATTAAATTATTCATACTATCTTCAGATCGAGACGCATAACCACCCAAGTCTTTAAGCTCTTGTTTCATTCCAATAAATTCAGAACTTAAATATTCAACTTTCTTTTCAAGCCCGCCGACTCTGCCATCAAGATTAACAATTTTTTCCTCAATACCATCCATTCTGACTTCAAGTCTGTCCATTCTGCCTTCAAGTCTGTCCATTCTGCCTTCAAGCCTATCAAATCTTTTATCATTAGCTTCAAAGCCTTTTGCCACAGCCAACATAACTTGATCAATTTTCTTATCAAGATAATCTTTTGTAACCACGCCCTTATCGGATTCTTTTCTAATCATTTTTTTCTTCATAATACAATTATAGTTAACTGCTTTATTTTAGTCAAACATTTGCGCGTCTTAGCAAATTCACCCCAATTTCGCTCTTTCCACTTTTATAGGTTTCCCGAAAAACTTTCCGCCAAGAATTTTAAATTTGTCAGTTAGGTCGGTTGAATAAAATTTTCTGATTTTATTTTTCCCTAATTTCAATTCTATCTCCTTGTGCCTTTCAAGATAATTTTTTATTTTTTTCGGCACAATCCTTGCTTCGGAAATTATTTTTACATTTTTCCCAATCGCTTTTCTTATTATATTTTCTAAAATTCCATAATGAGTGCAGCCAAGAATTAAAGTGTCTATTTTTTTATTTTTAAAATATTCTAAATAATTTTCGATTATCCATTTGGAAGCTTTTGAATTATATTCGCCCGATTCTACAAGCGAAACCAAAAGCGGACAAGCCTTTTGAAAAATTTCCACCTTCGGTTTTAGTTTTAATAATTCTCGAGAAAATGCTCCCGAAGAAACCGTACTTTCAGTGGCAATAATTCCTATTTTTTGGTTTTTGGTTTTTTTGACCGCTTCTTCGGAAGCCGGAATTAAAACTCCTAAAATCTTTTTGGGGGGATATTTTTTGGGCAGATACTCACGCTGTAATTTTTTAAGCGCGTCACAAGAAGCTGTGTTGCAAGCAATAATTATTATTTCGCAATTTTTTTCAAAAAGAAAATCGACCGCTTGTTTCGTGAATTCATAAATAATTTCTTCGGATCTGCTCCCATACGGAGCTCTCGCGGTGTCACCCAAATAGATATAATTATATTCCGGCAATTCCTTTATAATTCCGCGCAAAATATTCAACCCGCCAAATCCGGAATCAAATACGCCAATAAATTTATTTCCGAATCTGCTTTTCATAATCATTTCAAATTTTTCACAATTTCCCGAAACTGATCGCCGCGATCAAACTCATTGACAAACAGTCCGAAACTGGACGCTCCGGGAGAAAGCAAAACAGCATCTCCGGATCGCGCCTCCTGCCTTGCCAGCTCCACCGCTTGTTCCATTGAATTGACAATTTTAAATTCCGCGTTTTTATTTTCAATTTCTTTTCGCAATTCTTCGATTATTTTGTCCGTCGATTCTCCCGCGAGAAAAATAACACTTTTTACTTTTTTAGAAATTTCTTTCGCTAATATCGAGACATCCAAATTCTTATTCGCTCCTCCGCAAATCAAAACAATCGGCGCGGAAAAAGAATTGATTCCTGAAATAGCGCTTTCGGGAGTGGTCGCCGCGCTATCGTTATAGTATTCCACGCCATCTGATTTCCTGACTAATTCCAAGCGATGAGGAGTCCCCGAAAAACTTAAAATGCCTTTTTTGATAATATCCGAATTTATTCCCAGCATACCGGCAACCGCTACTGCCGCCAAAATATTTTCCTGATTATGCCCGCCTTTTAATTTAATCTCGGAAATATCCAAAATTTTATTTTCATTCTCGCTATTTTTAAAATAAATGCCGCCATCTTTAATGAACGCGCCACTATCAGAAATTATTTTTTCTCTGGAAAATTCCACTATTTGCGATGGAATTTTCCAGCGGCTTTTTCCTAAAAGCTCGCTATCGGCGTTAATCACGCAAATGTCGTTTTTTTTCTGATGCAGAAAAATATTTTCTTTGTCCGCGATATATTCATCCATCGATTTATAATAATTCAAATGGTCGGGATAGATATTGGTAATTACGGAAATTTGCGGACTGATTTTTGCTTTTCCTAGCGCGCTTAATCGCCAGCTGGAGAGTTCGAATACTACTAGCGTTTCTTTTTTAAGATTTTTTAATTTATCCAAAACCGAAGTCTGGCTGATGCCCGCTTCAACTGTATCCTTTTTGGCTGTTTTTAAAA
Source organism: Candidatus Moraniibacteriota bacterium (assembly GCA_003482885.1). Classification (GTDB taxonomy): domain Bacteria; phylum Patescibacteriota; class Minisyncoccia; order Moranbacterales; family UBA2206; genus UBA9630. Next base: position 16,748 of record DMXN01000011.1, on the reverse strand, counting down.
TAGCGTAAATCAAACCGGCAGTTGTGGTTTTTCCTTTGGTTCCCGTAACACCGATAATTTTATTCTCGCATAACTTAAAAAACAAACTGGAATCCATTTCCACGGGAATCTTTTTATCCAAAGCCAATTTAATATATTTATTATTCCAAGACACCGCCGGATTCTTAATCACTAAGTCGGTTTTAATAAAATCTTCCGGACGGTGTTGTCCAAGAACAAACGAAGCGTTTTTTATTCCTTTCAATTTTTCAAGCGATAGCGCCAATTCCTCTTTTGATTTTATATCTGTAGCGATTATACAAGCTCCCGCTTCGGATAAAAATTTAACTGTTCCCACTCCTCCGCCATGCAAACCCAAGCCCATTACAGTAATTTTTTTTCCTTTCAAATCAATTATATTCATTATTTTTTATTATCTCTTAATCACCCGACCGTTTCTGTTTCCGTTATATTTTCCGTCAGCCAAAACGATTTCTCCGTTAATTGCAACCAATTCAATTCCTTTGGAATATTGATAAGGATTTTCCATCGTAGCCGAACTTTCAATTTTATCATAATCAAACATAATTATATCGGCAAAATATTTTTCTTTTATCTTTCCCCTTCTTTTTAAGCCGAATTTTTCCGCCGGCGCTCCGGTCATCTTGCGAATCGCGGTTTCCAAATTTAATAATTTTTCATCCCGCGCATATTTAGATAATATTTTTGTGAACGATCCGAAATTGCGCGGGTGAACCCGCTCCCCCGTCTTGGCATGAAAAATATCATAACCGGCGCCATTTGTTGCAACAAAAGACAACGGATGCACGAGCGCTTGTCTTATATTTTCCTCGCTTAAAACTTCCATCGAAGTAATCACCATTCCTTCCGAAGCGATAAGAATATCAATAATCGCTTCTTCGACTGATTTTTCTTGACTTTTGGCAATCTCCGAAATGCTGTTCCGCGCCAAGGTTTTATTAAGCGGAGAAATCGCAATTTCAATTTTGGAAAAATCAAATTCCGATTTTCGCATTTCCGCAATCACTTTCGCGCGAACAACCGGATCCTTTAATCGATGAAGCATATTTTTTTTCCCGCCCTCCGAAACCCAAGCCGGTAAAAAAGAATAAAGCACCGATCCTGTCGCGGTATAGGGATAAACATCAAATGTTACATCTATTCCCTCTCCTTTGGCTTTTTCAATCACCGCCAACGCTTCATTCATTTTCGACCAATTCTTTTTTCCAATCACTTTCAAATGCGAAATGTGCAATTTCACGCCGGATTCTTCGGCAATCCTCAATGCTTCTTCAATCGCTTCCAAAAAATCACTCTGCTCTGATCTGATATGCGTCGCGTAAACTCCGTTATATTTTTTAACGATTTTAGCCAATGCTAAAAGTTCGTCATATGGCGCCAGCCGCGCGTGAGAATAAATCAGTCCCGTCGACATTCCCAGCGCTCCTTCCTTCATCGCCTTTTTCAAATTTTTTTGCAACGCCTCGATTTCTTTTGGCAAAAAACTGCGCGCTTCATCGCCGATAATTCCACGCCGCAAAGTGGTATGCCCGACCAAGGTGGCGAAATTGGGAGAAAGTTTTTTTTCTTCAAGAACCGCAAAAAATTCTTTAAGTTTCAGCCAATTAATATTAATGCTTTTTATATCCGTCCATTTTTGGATCGCGTCAATAGTCGCGGGAGTCGCCAACGGCGCTAAGGAAGTTCCGCAATTTCCTCCCACAATCGTTGTAATGCCTTGATAAATCAAACTTTCCAAATGCGGGGTTAAAAATATCCGCCAATAAGTATCGCTGTGGTTATTAACATCCACAAAGCCCGGACAAACTATTTTCCCTTCGGCGTCAATTTCTACCGCCGCCCTTTCATCGCGCAACTCGCCGATTTTTTTAATTTCATCTTCTTTAATTCCAACATCGCCCAAAAAAGCCGGGCTTCCCGTTCCATCAATAATGCTTGCGTTTTTGATTATAATATCAAACATAAAAATAATTTTATAATTTTTAATTTTGAAATTTGAACATTGGAAATTGTTTAGAAATTGGAAATTAGAAATTGTAAATTTTGTAACACAATTGCTGAATAGAACATATTAAGACAAATTATTACTCACCAACTCTGCCATTTCAACTAAACGATTAGAGTATCCCCATTCATTATCGTACCAGCCAACAACTTTCACCAGATTTCCGTTTGCCATAGTAAGAGGCAAATCGACAATCGCGCTATGAATGTCGCCTTTAAAATCTATCGAAACCAATCCTTCATCGCTCACAGCCAAAATTCCTTTGAGACCGTTTTCCGCCGCCTCGCGAAAAAAATTATTTATTTCCTCGACTGTCGCTTCTTTTTTTAGATTGCAAATAAAATCCACGACTGAAACCACCGGAGTTGGAACGCGAAGAGAAATTCCATCCAATTTTCCTTCCAAATGTTTCATCACTTTCCCTACTGCTTTAGCCGCTCCGGTTGTTGTCGGAATGATATTTAAAGATGCCGCTCTCGCTCGCCGCAAATCTTTGTGCGGCAAATCTAGAATCCGCTGATCATTGGTAAAAGAATGCGTGGTTGTCATAAAACCTTTTTCCACTCCGAAATTATCATCCAACACTTTGATCATCGGCGCAAGACAATTGGTCGTGCATGATCCGTTGGAAATAATATTTTCGCCATAGCTATATTCATGTTCGTTGACGCCGATAAGATAAATCGGGATATCGTCTTTCGGCGGAGCGGAAAGAATTACTTTTTTTGCCCCCGCCGTTAAATGCTTTCCGGCTTTTTCGCGATTGTTAAAAACACCGGTGCACTCTAAAACCGCGTCGATTTTCAATTCTTTCCACGGCAATTTCTCCGGATCGGATTCGGAAAGAAATTTAATCCGTGTTCCATCAATAATCAATTCGTTATTTTCCTCATCGACAGAAACCTCTTTCCCGTATTTTCCATAACAAGAATCATATTTTAAAAGATGCGCCGCGGTTTTTAGATCCGTCAGATCATTGATCGCGACCACTTCCAAATCTTCTTTTTCAAAAGCGACTTTAAAGCTTAATCTTCCGATTCGTCCAAAGCCATTGATAGCTAATTTAACCATAATTTTCAATTTTGAAAATTTTAAAAAATTAAATTTTAACACTTATTATCTTCCAGCTATTCCCCGCTGTTTTTTTTATTTCAAATTCAGTATTTTCAAACGGTGTGTTTTTGGAAATATTTTTTAGCCCAAATTCTAGATTTTCCATACTAACATCTTCCGTATGCTCAGAATGACCGTCATGCGCCAAACTGATCAAGCCGATTCCCAAGCTGACTTTTTTTATATTTTCAATCTTTTTCTCAACGGCAATTTTTTTCAGCTCGTCGATTATTTCTTTGGCCAATAAAAAATCATGCATATTATTTTTTCCACAGCCCGTGCATATTACAATAGGCGCGCGCTATGATGTGTTCCGCTTCTATAAAAAATTCCGCCATCGGCTCCATTCCGGGAACTAAGAATTTTCGATAAACTCTATGTTCCGTAATCACTTCAATCCATTCGATATAATGCTCACTTTCCATCGGATGAGCAATTTCTCCGACCCGCACAATTACGCCAGTGTCATTTTTTTCAATCACCGGTCTATGCACTGTTTGCGTGTGATCCTCTGTTTTTTCTTGTTTAGGTTCCATCGACTGACCACAACAAACCAACTCCCCCACGCCATTGTGCGTCATCTCAACAATATTCCCGCAAACATTGCACTTATAAATTTGATTAAGTTCTGTCATATTTTTTGTTTATTTTTTAATGCACCGCGCAAGAAATGCACGGATCATACGCTCGAATAAACGCTCTTATTTTTTTTTCTTTTTCCTTATCCTTTAATTTTAAAATTCGCGGAATGTACGCGGCAATATCATCCTCTAAATTCGATAAAAATTGCGCCGTCGGCGTGATGATATTCACATTTTTCACATAACCTCTTCCGTCAACTTCGACATGATAATATAATGTTCCGCGCGGCGCTTCCACCGCCGCCGCTCCCATACCTTCTTTAATCGCGATTTTTTTTGTCAACGCTTTATTTAAATCGCTACTTAATAATTCTAGCATAATTTTCCTCGATGCCTCAACCGCGTGAATCACCTCGGTCATTTGCGCCAAAATATTATGAAACGGATTATAATCGGGAAAATCCCAGCCCAAATTATTCAAATACTCAAAAGCGTTTTCTTTCAGTTTCGATCGGTTATTATTTATTCGCGCGATCGCTCCTACCATATAGCTCTTTCCCTGATGTTCCACTTTTTTTATTATTTCGTTTTGTTTTTGCAATTCGGAAAAATTCGTCTCGAATTTTTCCGCCGGAATTCGCAAGCCACGATTGGAAATAATATCTCCGTCATAAATAGCGTATTCCCCTTTCTTGTCCAAACACACATATTCCGTTTCGCGGGAAAAATCAGGAATTTTAATTTTTTTAAAAAATTGCCCCAGTTCTAATGTAATTTTTAAAATTTCCGCGAAATTAAAAACCAATTTTTGCAATGCTTCCCGATCGGGAATTTTTTTAAAACCGCCAACTTCATTCGTAAGCGGATGCACCACTCTTCCGCCGACCACTTTTACGATTTCCATTCCATACTCGCGAATTTTGATGGCTTTTTTCGCTTCCTTGGGATATTTTTTAATCAACTCAATATCACTGTCCATATCCAAAAAATCCGCCAGCGACAAGAAAAAAAGGTGCAACGCGTGCGAATGAATTATTTGCGCGTGTTCCAATAAAGCGCGCAATTTTTCCGTTTCGACAGACACAGAAACATTCATCGCATTTTCCAATGCTTTTATGGAAGTTAGATTATGCACAACAGGACAAATTCCGCAAATTCGCTGAGCAATCAGTGGCATATCTTTATATTCCCGCCCAATCAAAATTCCTTCAATCAAACGGATTCCTTCTTGCACTTGCAATTTGGCCGATTTCACATCGCCCTTTATCACGCTCGCCATAAAACCGGTATGCCCTTCCATTTTCGCGATGTGGTTTATTTTGATGTTCATAAAAGAATTATAATCTATTTTTCACAAAAAATCTATTTAAACTTGCAAACCGTTTTTAACGCGTTCAAATCTTCTTCGGAAAGTTTCGGGCTATTCAAATCTTGCTCGCTCAACAAATAATACATGATTGATTGCGTATTTTCCAAGTGTCCGATTCCCAAACTATGCCCCATTTCATGAATTAAAGTCATTCGCAAATCGGCGTCTTCTTTAAATTGATAAAGATTGATTTCTTTTCCGTCATAAACTCCTTTTTCAAATTCCCGACCGCCTCCATATTTATTTTTATAAGTTGAAACATTGGCGTTATATTCGCTCACGACATTATTCTCCTGCGAAACCAACTTGTTGGTTTTTCCCGCCAACTGATTAATTTCCGTTCGTTCTTGCTCTAATTTTTTGCGCAAATCATTTAATTCCTTTTTTTCTTTTTGCAATTTTTCATAATCATCCTCATCCGTTCTGTCGGATTTATTCCAGTCCTCCACATCTTCATCGTAGTTTTTCAGCTTTTTTTCGTAAGTCGCGACATCGGAATTATACCGCGCCATTTTTTGCGCGTAATTCCCGCTAAGACTCTCGTATTGGCCGGTGATCTTATTATGCGACGCTTCCAATTTTTGCAAATCTTCTTCCAATTTATCCGCTTCGTTCGACTGAGCCTGCCGTTCATCAAAAATCAAATTGATTTTGAATTCCGCGCTGGGATTATATGCAAACAAATCTTTCCCCGATTGATCCTCCCATATCTTTTCCGCTTCTTGCGCAACTGCCAAAAATTTTGCCGAATCTATTTCAAACCGCGAATCAACCGCTCCGATAGAATATTCAAACGGTTTCGCGCATGGCAAACCCAAACCGGTAATTTCCTGAACTGTACCTCTCACTGCCGTTTTGTTTTGCAAAATAATTCCCCAAAAAGCAAACAGCAGAATAATAATAAAATATTGAAAAAACTTTTTCATTTATTTATTTTTCTCCCTCTCTTCTAAATCGTCCCTTAGTCCGAAAATTTCCGCCATATTTTGAAATTGCTCATCGCTCATCATATTTTTCAAAGCCGCGCGCATCGCAATAACATTTCCCGTCGGACGCAATCCGCGACATCCTTGACATTGCGATCGCGCGCTCGGACAAACCGCGCCGCAACCGCCCAAAATCATCGGACCAAAACAAGGAATTTTATCCAGAAGCAAACAACGATTTCCCGCTTTCTTGCATTTCACGCAAACCGGCTGATCGGGAATAATCGGAATTTTACCTATTAACAATTCCGGAATGTATTTTAAAAATTCTTCGCCGTTGATTGGACAGCCGGGAAAAACAAAATCCACTTTCACAAAATTATCGATTTCTTTTATTTCCGGATTATTTATTCCCTGAATATATTTATACACATGTTTTATCGCATTTACGCCTTCATGATAATTTTTCATTTCCGGCACGCCACCCATCGCCGCGCAATTTCCCAACGCCGCTAAAATTTTCGCTCGCTTCCTCGCTTCTTTCAAAGTTTTGATATTTTCTTCGGTTACCGGATTTCCTTCCACTAAAACCAGGTCAAGTTTTTTATTGTCATCTTCCATATCTTCAATCAAACGAAAATCCACTAATTCTATTTCTTCAGCAAATTTTAAAAAACGCTCGCCTAAATCTAAAAGAATAAACTGGCAACCTTCGCAAGATGTGAGGCTCACAATCGCCACCCGAGGTTTTTTTGATTTTATTGTTTTTTTAGCAGGCATTTATTTTTCTTATTTTTTACTCTTTTATTTTAACAGATTTTGTTAGATTTTAAAAATCCCAAAAATTGTTTATACTGCGATTATGGAATTCAATCTGCCATTCAAAAAAAATATTGCTATCTTAGCGCTCGGCGCCGAATCCGCCGGCAATTTTTCAGTCTGCCAAAACGGTTTTGTTTATTTTTCCCAAGACTTCGGCGACCTTCTTGAAAATACGAATTTTAATAAATACAAAACCGAATTGCGCGAATATTTAAAAAATAAAAACATAAAACCGGATATTATTTTAACTGACTTGCATCCGAATTTTCTCACCACGAAACTAGGTAAAAAACTGGCTAGAAAATATCGCGCTAAACATATTTTTATCCAACACCATATAGCCCATATCTTCTCCGCCATCGGAGATCGAAAGCTATTTCAAAATTCAAAATTCAAAATTCAAAATTCCGTAATCGGCGTTGCTCTCGATGGCACCGGCTACGGAGCAGATAGAAAAATTTGGGGCGGAGAAGTGTTTAAAATTCAAAAATCAAAAATTACTCGAATCGGGCATTTGGAAAATCAAACAATGCTTGGCAGCGAGCTAGCAATTAAAGAACCGGCGAGAATGTTACTTAGCATATTAAATAAAGTTTTCTCCGCACCCTCCTCTCCCCTCGGGAGAGGATGTCCGCCGCGGCGGACAGGTGAGGGAAGAAGCGAACTACAAAAGAAAAATTTTATTTATAATTTTGTCAAAAAATATTACACCCGCAACGAATTTGAACTTTTATACAATCAACTGCAACAAAATTTTAACTGCGTCGAAACTTCAAGCGCTGGAAGAATTTTAGACGCCGTGTCTCTGCTTTTGGGTTTTTGCGGAAATAAAAGAAACTATAAACACGAACCGGCTTTTTTATTGGAAGCTAATTCTTCCAAACCGTACACCGACCTGAAACCAAAGATTGATATTGCAAAAAATAATTATACGCTAAATACAACTTTTTTGTTTGAATACTTAATTAAAAATCTGCGCAAAGACAAAAAACGCCTCGCCGCCACAGCGCAACTTTATATCGCGC
>DMXN01000011.1:0-8670 GCA_003482885.1 Candidatus Moraniibacteriota bacterium | reverse complement strand
AAAATCATTTCTCAATATTTTAAATCTAAAAATTTTTACATTAATAAAAAAATCCCCCGCAGCGACGCGGGAATTTCGTTTGGACAAATTGTTTGGTTTTTATTGAACAATTAAAAGTTTGTCAACATATCCTCGGAATAAGTTTTCCGTTCAGCGCTTCAATTGGTCTTATTGAACCAAGATTAGTTTGTAAAAATACACCCTTTCCCTTCTCAACTCGCCCAATAATTTTCGCTTCGGAATTATATTTTTTAAGAATTTTTAAAACTTTTTTTACATTTTCCGACGAAACGCTAGCCGCGAATCTTCCTTCGCTCGCCAAAGAAAAAATATCAATTCCCAAAAGTTCCGACACCGCAATCGTTTCTTTTTTGAACGGCAATATTTTTTCGTCTAAAATAATTTTTGTGTTAGACTTCTCCGCTATTTCATTGAGAATCGCCGCCAGTCCTCCGCGCGTCGGATCCTTACAAGAGTTTAAATATTTTGCCACGCTTTGAATTTCTTTTGTGAGCGACCGGCAATCGCTTTTTATTTTTGATTTATAATTAAAACGGCTGGAAAGAATCGCCACCGTATGCTCGCCGAGATCGCCGGAAACTATAATATAGTCTCCGGCTTTCGCTCCGCCGTTGGAAATAATATTTTCCGCCAGTCCGACTCCCGAAGTGGTAATTTCAATTTTATCAATCTTGCCTCTCTCCATCACTTTTGTATCTCCTGTCACAATCGGCACGCCGGTTTCTTTGGATACTTTTCCAATCGACTGCATAATCTTTTTGAGATCCGCCATCGGAAAACCTTCTTCAATCACCAAACTCAAAGAAATTCCGATCGGCTTGGCTCCCATCACCGACAAATCATTGATTGTTCCGCACATCGCAATCTTTCCAATATCCCCGCCCGGAAAAAATAACGGATCAACAATAAAAGCGTCGGTTGTGAAAACTAATTTATTGCATTTCAATGCACCCGTAGAGACGCAAAATTTTGCGTCTCTACCGTATTTACCCCCTCTCCTTGACAAGGAGAGGGTTGGGGTGAGGTCGAGTGTCGCCCCGTCATCTCGCATATTTTTCCAATTATTATTTTTCCCACCGCCAATAATCTTGCGGATTTCCGCAATTAATTCTTCCGACTTTTTTCCACCCCCTCCGTGTTCCAGCTCTATAAATTTATTTTTTAATTTTAAATTGTTATTTTTCATTTTAAGATTTGCATTTTGCATTATTATACCGATATTCCACATTGCACGCCCCTTCCACTGAAACCATACATGCTCCTTGCGGATTTTCCGGCGTACATATTTCTTTAAATAACAAACAATCTTTCGGTTCAATAAGTCCCTGCAAAACCAATCCGCACTTGCATGCAGACGGTTTTTCTATAATTTTAGACCGCAGTTTTTCAATCAAATCACAATAAATAAATTCTGCGTTTTGATTTTGATATTTTTTGCGGATTTTCAAGCCAGAATTTTTAATTTCTCCCAGCCCCCGCCATTTGGCATCGCCAACTTCAAAAACTTCGTTTATTAAATCCAAAGCTTTTTTATTGCCTTCCTTTTTCACCACGCGACAGTATTCATTTTCCACTTTTTTTTCTTTTCTTACTATCTGCGCAAGAAGCATTTCAATTGCGCGCAAAACATCCTGCGCTTCAAAACCAGCGACTACCTGTGGTGCTTTAAACTTTTTATAAACTTCCGTTCCAATAATCGCGCTCACATGCCCGGGATTGATAAAGCCGTCAATCCGATCCCCCTCTCCTTTATAAGGAGAGGGCTGGGGTGAGGTCGATTTAGTCTTCGCACTTTTCAACAATGCCGCCATCGCCGGCGGAAAAAGTTTATGCAAGGAATACGCTATAATTCCTTTTTTTATCGCCCACGCGGTTGCCGGAGCGGTAGTTTCAAATCCCAGCCCAAAAAATACAATATCGGAATATTTTTCTTTTAACTTCAAAACTTCCGCGACATTATATACCGCAAAAACTCGCGCTCCGCGTTGACGCGCTTGCGACAAACTCATAATATTTCCCGGCACATCCAATACATCGCCGTAAGCGGCAATCGAAATTCCCGCGTTTGCCAACCCGACAATAATATCAATATCCGATTGATCCGTCACGCATACCGGACAACCCGGACCGGAAACAAGTTTTATATTTTTCGGCAAAATATTTTTGATCCCATAACGCGCTACCGTCTGCGAATGCGTCCCGCAAAGTTCCATCAACCGCACCTCACGCCCAATTTTTTTCGATATTTTATTGATATTTTTTATAATCTTTTCGGGGTTCATAATAAAAACATTAAATCAATCTTCATGTTATGTAATTTATAGTTACATATCTAACCATAAAACAAAAGATGCTAAAAAATAGCTCTTATTAGCCAAAATTATATGTCATTTACCACACTCTATTTAAAAAAAATAACCTATTTTCTCAAATATCCCTGAATATCCGCCACCAAATCCGCCTCCATCTTCTCAATCGCAAAGCCGGCGTGGACAATGATATAGTCCCCGACTTTAGCATCAACCAAAGAAATATTAACATCCTTAAATAAGCCGTCAAAATCGACTTCGGCGATTTCTTCGGATTTTATTTTTCTGATTTTCCCTGGTATAGCCAAACACATAATTTTTAAATTTTAATCTTTCCTTCTATCATTTTTTCTTTATCTCTCACCAACCTTGCGGCTTCTCTTTCGCTTAAAATATAATCCAAATGCTCGTTCTTTTCAGCTTTTTTATGAATTTTGGAAGAAATGAAAAATGTTTTGATATTTTTCGGATTAATTTTTTCTTTTTGCGCGTAATCGGTTTTGATATTTTTTATAATTTCGTCTTCTCTGTCTTTATCTTTTTCTTCCAAATTTATTATTTTTTCAAAACCCAAATCGAATAATATTTTTTTTAGATCTTTTTCGGCAGTTATATTTTTTATTTGATCGAATATTTTTTCCGAAATTTCCCAATCCAAAATCGCAATAGAAAATTTTCTCAGATCATCCAAATCTTTAATAATTTTAAAAAAATCGTTTTGATCCGTAAGCGCCGCCGTCGGGCAAACGCGAACGCACTCTCCGCAAAAACCGCAATCCAAAACTTTTTCATACGGCGTTCCCACGACTACATCTCCCGCCCGATAATTAAAACCGAATTTTTTCTCCGGACAAATATTCACACACCTTCGGCATTCCACACAAAATTCCGAATTTCTGGAAACGCAAGGATTTTCGTTTTCCGTTACAACACGCGACCAATTATCCCGCACCAAATCCAACTCTTCCCTGCTGGTCATTTCGCCTTTTCTCGGCACGAAATGAAAGTTTTCAATTTTATATTCCTCCGCCAATTTTTGCAACTCGCATAGTTGATTTTTTTTGCAAGTCGCGCATTTTCCGGCATGATCCGCCCACAATAATTCCAAATTGATTCTTCTGGCGCGGGAAATATTTTCGCTTTCCGTTATAATCTCCATCCCCTCGCGAATTTCAGTATTGCAAGAAGTCATTAAGCGTCCGCCGCATTCCACCACGCAAATCCGGCATACGCCTTCGTGAAAATCTTTCATTCCGCAAAGTCCGGGAATTTTTATTTTATTACGCGCGCAAACCCCAAAGATTGTCTCTTCGTTTTCAGTCTTATATTTTTTATTGTTAATTTTTATTTGCATAGTTCTACGAAATTACAAAATTATACAAAAATACGAAAATACAAAAAGAGAATTTGAATTTTTTGTATTTTTGTAATTATTCGTACTTTTGTAGGAGCTTAAGTTTTTCTATTGCATCCGAAAATGCCGTCGCGGCGAATTTTCCTAACGGACAAAATGAAGTATTTCTCAGCGTCCATAAAATATCTTCTAACGCTGTTTTATCCCTTTCGGAAATTTCTCCATCTTTTAATCTTTGCGCGATTTCATAAAGCCTAAAAGTTCCTTCGCGGCACGGCGCGCATTTCCCGCAAGATTCCCTCCGAAAAAAACTTGCCCAAGATAACAATAATTCGTGAATATCCATGGTTTTATCGACAACTAAAATCGCTCCCGAACCCAATGGAATTTTTCCGTCGCGATCATATTCCATTTTCATTTTCAGATCTTTTTGCAAAACCAATCGTCCGGACGATCCGCCCACTTGTGCGAACCAAAATTCTTTTCCTTCTTGCATTCCTCCGGCGTATTTTTCAATCAAATCTTCCAGTTTTACACCCAGCGGAACTTCCGCTACGCATGGATTTTTTACCGCGCCATTTATAATAAATAATTTTGTGCCGGGAGATTTTTTTGAACCGATTTTCGCGTAAGCTTTTCCGCCGTTTAAAATTATCCACGGAATGTTCGCGATTGTTTCCGCATTATTCACCGCTGTCGGCCGGCCGAAAAGTCCGCACTGCGTCGGAAATGGCGGCCGCATTTTCGGTTCGCCGCGATTGCCTTCAATGGAATTTATAAGCGCCGTTTCTTCTCCGCAAATATACGCTCCGGCGCCGGAAAAAATTTCAATATCTAGATTATATTTTGAATTTAATATCTTTTCTCCGATAAATTTTTTCTCCCTCGCTTGCTCCACTGCTTGTCCCAAAATTTCCGCTTGTTTTCTATAATTGCCATTGATATAAATAAAAGTTTTTTTCGCGCCGATAATAAGAGAGGAAATTATAATTCCTTCCAGAAGCAGATGCGGATCGTTATCGACAATCGATCGATCTTTATATGTCCCCGGTTCTGACTCATCAAGATTGCAAATAAAATATTTCTCCCCGTCCGCCGAAGAGGCGGGTTCTTTTTGCACACTTTCTAATTTCACACCAGTCGAAAAACCCGCTCCGCCCCGACCGCAAAGTCCGGAAATTTTTATTTCTTCCACTGCCGACTGCGGAGTCATTTTTTCGATAAACTTTTTCAAAGCGACATAACCGCCCGCCGAAATATATTCCTCAATTCTCCGCGGATTTATTTGCCCCCAATTTTTAGTGATTATTTTAATTTCATTTTTCATAAATATCCCTGTAAAATTCCAACGACATTGCTTGCCATTACGCGTGTAAAAACATTTCCATTCACAATCATCACCGGACCGCTACCGCATTGTCCGAGACAACTGATAATTTCCAATTTTACATTGGGATTAAATTCATCCCCCGCCTTAATATGCAGATGATTTTCAATTTCTCGAATAATTTTATACGCGCTTTCGACCGCGCAATTGGCTCCGGAGCAAACTTGGATTATCAAACTCGGCTGTTTTTTTGTTTTTATCAAATCATAAAAACTGGCGGTTTCAAAAACTTTAGAAAGCGGAACGAAAAAATAATCAGCAACTTTTTGCGCGGCATTTTCATCCACATACCCAAAACAGGCGCTGATTTTTTTCAACGCCGGAAGCAAGTTTTTCATCTTCGGATCAAAGTTTAAAAGTATTTTTTCAGTGGTCATACTTAAATTATACCACAAAAAAACAAAAACTAGACATTATCTCCTCGCCATAAAAAATATACAAAAAATAAACTACGCTTTCCCATCACTGCCGAATAATTTTATTTTGAACTTCACGGTTTCTTTCACAGCCTCCCTCGCTTCGCCCAAAAGTTTTCTCAAATCAAAACCCGAACCTTCTTGATTATTGACAGAATTGATCAGATTGTTCGCAAAAGCCAAACGAATTGCCGTATCTATATTGAAACAACTGATACCTCTTCTGATAACTTCAGCAACACGGCCATTTTCCCAATCTGACGCGCCGTGAAGAATAAGCGGAATGGCGCAAGATTTGCTTATCATATCCAAACGATCAAAATCCGGCGTTGCTCTTTCTTTAAAAAAACCATGCGCATTGCCAATCGCCACTGCCAACGCATCAATGCCGGTGGTTTTTACAAATGTTTCCGCTTGCTGAGGATTTGTCATATATTTTTCCCAATTCACATCTTTTAATTCCATTTCTCCCAAGTAAGGAACATTGCCCAATTCTCCCTGCACGACCACTCCTTTTTTATGGCAAAAATCCACCACTTTCTTGGTAATTTCCAAATTGTCCGCAAAAACTTTTCGCGACCCGTCGTACATTACCGAAGTAAATCCGATTGCTACCGAGCGCTGGATAATTTCAAAACTTTTTCCATGATCAAGATGAATCCCAATCGGAATTTCCGGCGCGTAAAATTCCGCGTCATTTTTTACCAAATGAAAAATCCCCCGCCCGCCGGCGTATTCCATCGTTTTTTCCGTTATTTGAATAATAACCGGCGAACGCAATTCCTGCGCCGCTTCCACGATCGCGCGCGTAGTTTCCAGATTCACAGTATTAAAAGCCCCCACGGCATACCCGCCCTTTTTCGCTTTTTCCAAAATTTCTTTAACTGAAGTAATCATAAAAAGTTTTTTTTGTCATTCCAGCGAAAGCGGGAATCTAGTCTTGAAGCTTAAGGTTTTCACTTTTACACTGGATCCCCGCCTTCGCGGGGATGACAATTATTGATTTATTATTTCCCCTATTTTCAAAAACTCTCTCGGCGTCAAACTTTCTCTCCCGATAAGCGCTCCGTCCATTCCGCTTTCGACGCAAGCTTGTTTTACTGTCGCCACGCTAACCGATCCGCCATAAATTATTTTTACTTTTTCAGAAATTTTCACGCCATATTTTCCAACCAAAAATTTTTTTATTATAAGACCAGCACTCATTATTTCATTAGTAGTCGGCAAATGATCCGGATTATTGGAACTGATCGCCCAAACCGGTTCATAACAAATAATGATATTCTCAATTTTTCCCCCACTGACTTCGCTCAAGCAATTTTTCAATTGTTCCAAGATAATATTTAATCCTCTTGCCTTTTGACCGGCATTTTCTCCAACACAAAGAATCGGCTTGATTCCATTTCTCAGCGCGGCAATTATTTTTAGATTCACATCGCTATCTTCCTCTCTTGCATATTTTCTTCTTTCGCTGTGTCCGACAACAACATACTGGCAGCCAAAATTTTTAAGCATCAATGGTGAAATTTCTCCCGTAAATGATCCTTTGTCTTCCCAAAAAACATTCAACGCTCCACGGATAACTTTTTTATTTTTCCATTTTTTAAATCCTTCGAGATGCACAAATGGCAAACATAAAACGATTTCCGTGTTTTGAAATTTTTTCCCAATCAACTCTTTACTAAACTCTTTCAAATATCGCTCTCGTTCTTCGATGCTTTGTAGGTTCATCTTTAAATTGCCAATGACTATTTTGTTCATATTATTTTTTGTCTTCCGTAGAGACGCGATTAATCGCGTCTCTACCTCTAATATTCAAATGCCTTTTTACAAACCAAACCATCCCGACCAAAATTACTATTCCTATTATAACATCAAATTTGTGAAAATACACTCCCAGCGTATTCCAATTATCTCCCATTTTTTTCCCGATATAAACCAAGAGATAGCAGAAAGGAAACGATCCTAAAAAAGTATAAATTACAAACTTGGGAAAATTCATTCTGGCAATTCCCGCCGGAAGAGAAATAAATGTCCGCACAACCGGAATTAAGCGAGAAAAAAATACCGCCGTGTTTCCATATTTTTTAAAAAAATTATCCGCGATGTCTAAATCGTGATGGGTAATTAAAATATATTTTCCATATTTTTCCGCCGCTGGTCGACCGCCATAATAACCAACCCAGTATGCCAAAACCGATCCGATTACGCAACCAATCGCGCCAGCCAAAGAAACTCCCCAAAGAGAAAATCGGCCGGTGAAAACCAAGTAGCCGGAAAATGGCATAATAATTTCCGACGGAAGCGGAATGCAAGCCGATTCAATCGCCATCATCAACGCCACGCCGGCATATCCCAGTAAATTTATTCCCCAAATTATAAAACTTGCCAAAACAGAAATTATTTCTGCAACCATATTTGCCGTAAATTTTCAATTTTCAATTTTCAATCCGCCGTGGCGGATTTAGTCATTAAAGCATTGGAAATTGTTTAGAAATTAGAAATTAGAAATTGAAAATTATATCCCCCTCAAGTATTCCGCCGCTTTTTCCGGCTCAATGGTGGAAATTTCAATGCCGGTAGAAAGTTCAAACCCCGCCCAATTGGCGGTGCGGGGCAAAATTTCAATATGCCAATGGTAATGCGGATAATCCTTGCCATCGCAAGGCGAAGTATGCAAATAAAAATTATAATCAGGATTGTTCAAGCCTTTATAAATTTTTGCAATCGCCGTTCGCAACGCTTCCGCCACTTCCATTTTTTCCCGCGCGGTAATTCTTTCGAAATACGGTTTGTGTTTTTTGGGAATAATCCAAACTTCAAAAGCAACTCGCGAAGAAAATGGACAAAAAGCTAAAAAATTATCATTTTCAAAAACCACCCGTTTTTGATTTTCTATTTCCCATTCCGCTATCGCGCAATAAACGCAATGCTTATTGGCTCTGTGATAATTTTCCGCGCCGTCCAGTTCCGACTGAATATACGGAGAAATTACCGGAATTGCCATCAGCTGCGAATGCGGATGCGCAATCGACGCTCCGGCTTTTTTTCCGTGATTATGAAAAATCTCAATATAATTCACGCTTTTTTTGTTCATCAGATCAATATACCGTTCCTGATACGCGTCAATTATTTCCGCCACAGCTTCATCGGAAAGCGACGCGATTTGTTTTTGATGATCGC
>DMXN01000009.1 GCA_003482885.1 Candidatus Moraniibacteriota bacterium | reverse complement strand
ACGGACGAAGTTTATGGAGCGCTGGAACTTGATGAAGACAGGTTGTTCACGGAAAACACTCCGATTGAGCCGAATATGCCGTACGCGGCTGCCAAAGCCGGCGGGGATCTTATGTGCCGCGCCTATTTTAAAACGCACAAAACGCCGGTGGTGGTAACGCATTGTTCCAACAACTACGGTCCATATCAATTTCCGGAAAAAGTTATTCCGTTTTTTGTGTTTAAGCTAATGAAAGGAGAAAAAGTTCCTGTCTATGGCGATGGTCTCAATGTCCGCGATTGGATTCATGTACGCGATCATGCCAAGGCGCTTCTTTTGATGTTGCAAAAAGGCGAGCCAGGCAGGATATATAATGTCGGATCGGATAATGAAAGATATAATTTGGAAATAACCAGAATGATTTTGAAAATTATGGGCAAGGGAGAAGATATGATTGAATATGTGACTGACCGTCCTGGACATGACAGGCGCTATGCGGTTGACGCAAGTCTCATTCGCAGTCTTGGTTGGAAACCTGAATATACGCGGGAAAAATTCGAACAAGGCTTGAAAGAAACCGTTGATTGGTATTTGAACAACCAAAAATGGGTGGAAGATTTGTGGAAAAAGAAAGATGAGATGAATAAGTTTATGGATGGTTTTGTTACTAGAACGGAGAAGCCGCAGGAAAGGGCAAAATAAATTCAATAAAATTTTTAAATAATTTTTTAATTGATAAAAAACTATGGAAATGAAATTCCAACAAGTCGAACTTAAAAAAATTCAGGCGCCGAACTTTGTGATGAGTCCGGTGGAGTTCAAGGATTATATTGACTTTGAAGTCAAGCGCGTTTATTTCATTACAAAACCAACTGGAAACACCGGAGCGCATTGTCACAAAGTGGAAAAAGAATTTTTCATTTTGCAAAGTGGAAATTGCACGGCCGTGATTGATCGCGGCAATGGACTAGAAGAAATAAAAATGGAAGGTCCGACAAGCGCGCTTTATGTGAGCGAATATGTCTGGCATCATTTCAAAGATTTTTCGTCTGACGCGATTTTGCTGGCGCTTTCCTCAATGAATTACAACCCTGATCGTTCTGATTATATTGAGGATTATGACGAATATAAAAAAGTTTTGAGCGAGATGTAATTTTATGCTTGCAGAAAAATATCAAAAGCAAATCAGCGCGATTCTCAGAAAAAGATTGGGAGAAAATACCAAATTTTTTGTGTTTGGTTCCAGTCTTGAAGATGGAAAATTTTCTGATGTTGATGTTGCATTTGACGGAGGCATAGTTGAAGAAAAAAACATTGCTTTGGCAAAAGAAGACCTAGAGGAATCAAACTTGCCATACAAAGTAGATTTGGTTTATCTTGAAAAAACAGAAAAAAAATTTCGCAATAAATTATTAAAAGGAAAAAAACTATGGCTTATTTAGAAGAAAAAATTGAACAATTGGAACAAGCGCTAATTGCTTGGAAAAAAGCCCAAGATGCGCCACAAAACGATCTTAATCGCGATGCGGCTATTCAGCGTTATGAATTTTCTTTTGAATTATTTTGGAAAACCGTAAAAATTTATTTGAAAGAAATTGAAGGCATTGAATGCGCATCTCCAAAATCTTGTTTTCGCGAGGTTCGAAATATTTTGGATTTAAGCGAAAAAGAAATTGAAGTTTGTCTTGGCATGGCTGAAGATCGCAATTTATCCGTGCATACTTATTCGGAAAAAATGGCTATTAAACTTTATGAAAAATTTCCAAAATATCTTAAAACAGCAGAAAAAATTTTAGGAGAAATAAAAAGTAAAATCAAATAGCGAACAGGATTAATAATCATATGCCAAATCATAAGATACTTTTGGGGCTGACAACAACGCCTGATTCCGATTGGAGGAAAAAAATCGAGGAATGCAAAAAATTTGATATTCAAGAAATCGCGCTTTTTCCGACTGCAATTGGTTTTGAAAGCCGGCAAGAATTATATAGGCTTTTGGAAAATTCTCCGGTGAAAAATATTCCACATGTGCACTTGAGAAATGATATGGAAAAAGAGGAGCTGGACTATTTGGTGGAAAAATTCCACACCCAAGTTTTCAATATTCATCCGCGAAAAAATGTGCATCCGTTTACCAATGATTATGAAAAACATATTCCCAATATTTATGTTGAAAATTCGGAAGTTGCTCCGGAAATCGAAGAGCTGGAAAAATACGGAGGGCTTTGCGTTGATTTCAGCCATTGGCAGGACGCCGTGCTAAAAAATGACCAAGAACATATTTCCAAAATGCAAGAGGCAGTTGGAAAGTTTAAAATAGGTTGCAGCCATATATCCGGCGTGGGTTCCGTGTTGGAAAAATTCCAAGACGCAAAATTTCCGGAAATTATTTATGAAGGATACAGCAAACATACGCTTTCAGAGTTGAAGGAACTGGATTATATGAAAAATTTTATTCAATATCTTCCGGAACTTGTCAGCATCGAACTGGAAAATTCGTTTGAAGAACAATTGAAAGTTAAAAAATATTTGGAGGATTTGATTTCTAATAATTAAAAAATAATCCCCCTCTTCTTGATAAGGAGAGGGTTGGGGTGAGGTAATTCTATGTCAAAAGTATTAATCTTAGGGGCGAAGGGAAATTTAGGGATTCAGCTGGTGAAAGTTTTTGGGGAAAATCACGAAGTTATCGCGTGGGATAGGGACGATATTGATGTGACTGACAAGGAGGCGGTTACGAAAAAAATTGTTGACGCAAAACCGGATGTGATTATCAATTCTACCGGCTATAACGCAGTGGACAAATGCGAGGAGGATGAAAATGAATATGCGATTGCAAAAAAATTGAACGGCGATGCGGTTGGATATTTGGCGGACGCAAGTATGGAAATCGGTGCGACGCTGATTGTTTTTGCCAGTGATTATGTTTTTTCTGGCGACAAAAAAGAAGGATATGCGGAAGACGATGAAACAAGTCCGCAGAGCAAATATGCGCAGACGAAAGTGATGGGTGAGAAAGAAATTATTTCTCGAAGCGACAAGGGACTCGAGTGGTATTTGATCCGCACTTCAAAATTGTTTGGACCAAAAGGGGAAAGCGAAGGATCTAAAGAAAGTTTTTTCGATTTGATTTTGCGTCTTAGCGCGGAGAGAAAAGAATTTAAAATGGTGGACGGCGAAGAAATCAGTTGTTTTACTTATACTGTCGATTTGGCGCGGGCTATCAAAAAACTGGTCGAAGAAAATTATGCTTTTGGAATTTATCACTTGGTTAATTCCGGTCCGGCCAGTTGGTATGCTGGAGCGAAATTTTTATTTGAACTCAAAAATATTACTGATGTGAATTTGATTCCGTCAAAATCTTCCGACTATCCGCGCCCAGCCAAACGGCCGATGTTTTCGGTGCTTTTGAA
>DMXN01000023.1:2609-14140 GCA_003482885.1 Candidatus Moraniibacteriota bacterium | reverse complement strand
CGCAAAACAATCAAGAGCTATTTGTATTATATAACGGACTTACTAACATACGCAAATAAAAATCCAACGACTTCTGAACTAATGATTAACACATAAGTACGCTGTTATTTCGCTGAATTGAGAATTTTCTCAATCGTGTGTAATTGAAGATCAGTGTTAGTCAGCAGTTCAAAATTTCTTTTATTTCTTCCACACTTTCCGCTCTGACTAATTTTTTTCGCAGTTCCGCGGCGCCGGGGAAGCCTTTAATGTACCAAGCCAAATGTTTGCGAATTTCAAACATTCCCAGTTCTTTCTTATCTCGCCAAATTAATTCGGCATGTTTGAGCATTATTTTTTTGATTTTTTTGAAGTTGTAGATTTGGGCTGTTTTAATTTCATCAAAAATATACGGTTTGCCCCACGCGCCACGGGCGATGCCGAGACCGTCGATATTGGGATATTTTTCAAAAATTTCGCGCGCGTTTTTGGAAGTTAAAATTCCGCCGTTGCCCAAAACGATTTTGTCGGGAATTATTTTTTTAATTTCCGAAATAATTTTCCAATCCACCGCGCCGGAAAATCCGCCTTCGTAAGTCCGGCCGTGAATCATAACAGCCGAGTAGGGAAGATCTTTGGTTTTTTCGATAAATTCCAATGCGTCGAAATTTTTCACTCCGGCGCGAATTTTGATCGATACCGGTAAATTTGTATTTTCGCAAACCGCCGAAATAATTTCGCGCGCCAACTCTATATTCGGCATCAGCGCGCAACCGGAACCATGACTAAAAACTTTTTTAGCCGGACAGCCGAAATTAATGTCAAGGCCATCGCATTTTATTTTTTTAGTAATAATTCTAGCCGCCTTGGCAAAATGTTCCGGATCTTTGCCGAATAATTGCACGATATACGGCTGTTCTTTTTTATTAAATCTAACTAATTCTAAGGTTTTGGCCGGTTTGAAAAATAAAGCCGAAGCGCTGGCCATTTCCGAATAAACAACATCAGCGCCGTATTTTCGGCAAATTTGCCGAAACGCACTATCGGTAATTCCTGCCATCGGAGCAAGCGCGAGAATGGGTTTTTTTAATTTAAACCAAAAGTTTTTCATCACATCGAAACTCTTATCCCTTTTTTCGTATCTTCCAATTTAAATCCCAAATTTAAAATAGCTTGCTTTAATTTTTCTATTTTTTTATTTGCTGTGATTTTGGTTTCTTCTGAAGAATCATCATTAGATTCTTCCGGAATTTGTTTATTGCCATTTTTCTCTGGTTCTTTTTCGTCGCCGCAGCTATGAGGACAACGCGCGCAATTGCATCCGCTCATAATTTTTTTATTAAATAATTATTATTTTTTAAATCTTCGACAGTATATCCTCGTTTTTCTATTTTTTCTCGTAATTCATCGGATTTTTTAAAGTCTTTATTTTCTCTAATAATTTTTCTTTCTTTCGCCAGCGCGGAAATTTCCGCCGGAATTTCTGTAATATTTTTTTCTATTATCAAACCAAAAACTTTATTTATTTTTTTCCAAAACACCAAAATATTTTTGGCGTTTTTTTCTCCCAGCTTATTTTCCGTCAGCAGTTTGTTCGTTTCGGTGATTAATTCGTATAAAACTGAAAGCGCGAGCGGAGTGTTTAAATCATCATTCATCGCTTCTTCAAAGCGCTTCAAATAAATATAGCTGAAATCTATTTCGGCCGGCAAGGGGTTTTCAATATTTTGAGATATATTTTCCAAATTATTTATCCAATCAGATATTTTTTTAAAATTATTTTTCGCTTGCTCGATGCCGTTTTCGGTAAAATTCAAATTTGATCGATAATGCGAGCCTAAAATCAAAAGACGGAATGTCATTGGAATATAACCTTTTTCTTCAATATCCTTTAACGCGTAAAAATTGCCTTTCGATTTGGACATTTTTGCTCCGTCTATTAGTAAGAATCGATTATGCAGCCAATAGTTGGAAAATTTTTTTCCGGTAAATCCTTCCGACTGGGCGATTTCATTTTCGTGATGAGGAAAAATATGATCTTCGCCTCCCGTATGAATGTCCAGAGTTTCGCCCAAATATTCCATGCTCATTGCCGAGCACTCAATATGCCAGCCGGGATAACCGAGCGACCATGGTGATTTCCATTTTAAAATATGTTCCTTCGGAGCTTTGAGCCAAAGCGCGAAATCCCATGGATTTTTTTTATCCGGATGTTCTTCGAGACGCGCGCCGACTTTCAAATCCTCGATTTTTTTCCCGGAAAGTTTTCCATATCCGGAAAATTTGGCGATATCATAAAAAACATTGCCGTTTATTTCATAAGCCAAGCCTCTTTCGATGAGTCCGGAAATAATTTTTATCATCTGCGGAATGTGCGCTGTGGCTCGCGGATAATAGGCGGCCTTTTTGATATTCAGTTTTTTTAAATCTTCAAAAAATTTTTCCGTATAAAAATCGGCGATATCTGCCGGAGTTTTATTTTCTCTCTTGACCGCTTTCAGCATTTTATCTTCTCCTGTATCGGCTTGATTGACATCATCGGCCGTCAGATGACCGACATCCGTAATATTCATAATTTGTCGCACTTCATATCCATTGTATTCCAGTTGCCTTCTTAAAATATCCGCCACTAAAAAAGCGTTAAGATTTCCAATATGGGCATAATCATAAACAGTCGGTCCGCAATTATACATCCCGACTTTGCCGGGATCGATTGGTTTGAATTCTTCTTTGGTTTTAGAGAGGGTATTATAAAGTCTTAGCATAATAATTTTCTTTACAGCCATTTGCGTAACTTGAAAATGGAAATTGTAAAACCGGAAAGGAAAAACATAATTCCCAAATGAATCCAAAAACCGTAAGGATTTCTGCCAAAAGGAATATCGGCGCTCATGGCGAGAATATTGGAATAAACGGTCATTGGAAGCATTACGGCGGAAAAAATCGTAAGGACTTTCATTGTCATATCCAGTTGGTTAGAAAGCAAGGAATTATTGGTGCTTTCCAAAGATTCGATAGTTTCTTTGGCGCTTTCCAGCATATTCCAAATGCGAATATTGGTGCCGATCAAATCTTGAAAATACGGACGCAATTCTCTTTCCACATATTTATGATTTTCCTTGGTTAGCGATTCGAAGACAGTTTTTTGAGGTTTCATCGTGCGACGGAAATTTAAAATGTCCCTTTTGACGATGGATATTTCAAAAACCATTTCTTTTTCATGCTGGGCGAAAATTTCTCTTTCAATGTGGTCCAGTTTTTTGGAAATATGATCTAAGCGGGGAAAGCAAGATTCTAAAAGCATTTCCAAGATATACCGCAAAAGCGCGCCCGGACTTTGATTCATATAGATTTCTCTTTTCTTTTTGTCTTTTTTTAAACTTTTAAAAAAGTCGTCGAGTTGATAAATTTCCACATCATGAGAAGTGATCAGCGTATTTTCGCAAAGCACAATATCCAATTCTCCCGGGTAAGTGGTTTTATTTTCGGTGTCGAAAAGGGGAATATGAATGGCTAAATAAACGCAGTTATCATATTCCGCCGCTTTGGGACGCAAAGTGGGCGTGGAAAATTCTTCCATTACTAAAGGATGAAAGTTGAATTTTTTTTGGATTTTCAAAATATCATCCGCCCCCGGATCTTGAATATCAATCCAACTGAATTTTTCCATTTTTATTTCTCGCATAAAAATATTATACCATAGGCTTTTAAATTTGACCAAACCAGCTTTTGTGCTAAACTGTTTTAATGCTGAAAAAGCATCGATTTTTAATTAATCTAACACGCTTGAGAGGCTCCGAATTTTTTCGGGGATTGGTAGAGCGAAAAAAATGAACAAAGTATTATTAGAAGCGAAAGCTAGAAAAGAACTTGGACGAAAGACCAATAAAGGCAGAAAAGAGGGTTTAATTCCGGCGGTTGTTTATGGCAGGGGAATTGACGCGAAAAACATTTGGGTGAAACTCTTGGATTTCAAACGACTAATCAAAAAGTCCGGAGAAAGCACAGTGATTGATTTGAAAATCGACGGAAAAGATGATCGCAATGTTCTCATTTATGAAACGCAAAAAGATCCGGTGCGAGACAACTACACTCATATTGATTTTTTTCAAGTTCGAATGGACGAAGAAATTGAAACGGAAGTGGAATTGGAATATGTTGGCGAAGCTCCCGCGGTCAAAGAATTGGGCGGAGTGTTGGTGAAAAATATTGATGCTATTGAAGTGAAATGTTTGCCGGCCGATTTGCCATCCGGAATCGAAGTGGATATTAGCAGTCTTAAAACTTTTGAAGATCGAATTTGTATTAAAGACTTGAAAATTTCCAGTAAAGTGGAAGTATCTATTGAACCGGAAACAGTCGTCGCTTTAGTTGCTCCTCCAAGATCAGAAGAAGAAATGTCGCAATTGGAACAAAAAGTGGAAGCGGATGTGACAAAAGTTGAAGGAGTGGTGAAGGAAACCGCACCGGTTGAAGGCGAAGAAAAGAAAGAAGGAGAAAGGAAATCTGAGAAGAAAGGGAAATAGAAAATATAAGATTTTGTAATATGCAAACATTCGTAGTAGAGACAGGTTTGAAACCTGTCTCTATGCGTTTATGGAGAATTTTTGCGTTTGTTTTTTCCAAAATTATTGCTATAATATAAAATATGGATTATAGAAAAATCGCCAAAAAAATATTAACGGTCGCGGTTTTGTTTTGGCTGGTTTTTTTTGATTTTAATTCTTATCGAGATAAAGCTTTCGCTGCCGATGATGCGAAAGATATTCAAGGCGATATAGAAAAAGTGGAAAACAAGGCTGAAAAAGTGCAGCAAGAAATTAATACCTCCCAAACTTTATTGCAAAAAAAACAGGCCGAAACAATAGTGACGAAAAATTTATTGCAAAAAACCCAAACGGAAATAGAAAGGAAAGAAGCGGATGTGGCCAATCTTAATCAGCGTATAATGCTCAATCGGGGAATGCTGGAAAGCTATATTCAAGAAGCTTTTTACGCCGATCAGGATTCTTTATTCGGGTTGCTTTTGAATGGCGAAAACTCTTTGGAAAATATGTCCGATAATTTCGATCAAGTTTTAAATATCAAAGAAAAAATTGTGGCTGTTCTTGATGAAATCGAACAGATCAAGCAGGATACGGTAAAAACCAAAGAAGATTTGGATGGGAAGAAAGAAGATCATGAAAAATTAATCAGCCTTCAACAGGGACAACAGTATGAAATAAAAACGGATATTAAAGAAGCGCAGGCGACACTTTCCGAATTAAACGCGAAAATAGATAAATTAAAAAATGAATTGTCCAGTTTGCTTTCCAGCGCGGTCAGTTTCAAGAATGTGACGGACGCGGCTAACTATGCCGCCAAAATTACCGGCATCCGCAAGGATTATCTTTTGGGAGTTTTGGTGGTGGAATCGAATCTGGGAAGATATACCGGCGGATGCACTTTCAAAGAAAGCAAGATGAACAGTTATCGCGCGACGATATTTAAGCAAATTTGCAAAGATTTGGATTACAATTATAACAAACAAAAAGTTTCTTGTCCGCCGAAAGGATATAAAGGCACCGGCGGCGCGATGGGCGTGGCGCAATTTATGCCGGATACTTGGATGGGTTATAAAAGCTCTATTGCCGCGGCAACGGGAAATAATCCGCCCGATCCTTGGAGTTTGACGGATGGCGTAGTGGCGATGGCTTTGAAATTGACAAAAGTTGATGGTGTCAAACAGCATAAAAAAAGCGCGGAAGCCAAAGCCTATTGCGTTTATTTGGCCGGAGGAAACTGGACGGCTTATTGCGATTCCAAAGGCGTCAATTACGGAGCGAAAGTTTTATACTGGGCGGATAATTATGAGCGGGTGATGAATTGATCTTAGTTTGATTTAAAATAACTTTTAATATAGGGTTAATATAAATTATGGAAATATTTGAAATTATCGGAGGGAAAAAATTAAAGGGGGAAATTGAAGTGCGAGGCTCGAAAAATGCCACGACGCCGATTCTTGCCGCGACGCTTTTGACAAAAGAAGAATGCGTTATTTCCAATATTCCTCTCATTGAGGATATGTTTCGGATGTTGGAAATTTTGGAAAGCATGGGGTCGGAAATCAAGTGGCTGGGAAAAAGAAAAATCAGTATTAAAAATTCTGATATTCATCCGGAAAAAATTAGCGTTGAAACGATGAAAAAGTTGCGTTCCTCCGCCTTGCTTTTGGGATCAATGAGCGCGCGGTTTGATAAATTCAAATTTTATCGCCCAGGCGGTTGCGTGATTGGCGCTCGTCCTTTGGGAACGCATTTTGAAGCTTTGAGCAAAATGGGCGTAGATATTTTGCAAAATGAAAAAGGCTATATCGTGAATGCGAAAAAAAGAAAAGCGGCGAAAATTACTTTAGGGGAAATGTCGGTGACGGCGACGGAAAATACGATGATGTTGGCCGCCGTCTTACCCGGAAAAACGATTATTAAAGTTTGCGCTTGCGAACCGCATGTGGAAGATTTGGGAAAATTTCTGGTTTCATTGGGCGTGAAAATAAAAGGATTGGGAACGCATACTCTTGAAATAATAGGGAATAAAAAATTGCGCGGAGCAAAACATACAATCATTCCCGACGCTAATGAAGCGGCCACTTTTTTGATTATGGGCGTGGCGACCAAAAGTCCGATTCGCGTAAAAAATGCCAGAGAGGAACACTTGGATTTGGTATTGGAAAAGTTGCGTGAGTTTGACGCTGATTTCAAAATCGGAAAAAATTTCATTGATGTTATTCCCGTTAAAAAACTCAAAGCGGTTTCCAAAATTGATACGAGAACATATCCCGGCGTGCCTTCGGATGTTCAAGCGCCGTTCGGCGTATTGGCGACGCAAGCTGAAGGAGAAACTCTGATTCATGACTCGCTTTATGAGAGCCGGTTTAATTATATCGGGGAGCTGAAAAAAATGGGCGCGCGCGCGAAAGTTTTAGATGCACATAGAATTCTTGTAAACGGTCCGACAAAATTGAAAGGGAAAACTATCACCAGTTTCGATTTGCGCGCCGGCGCGACATTGATTATCGCCGCGCTGATTGCGGAAGGAAAAACTATCATAAACGAAATTTATCAAGTCGATCGCGGTTATGAAAGAATTGAAGAAAGATTGCAAAAATTGGGCGCGGAGATAAAAAGAATTGAAAAATAAATTATATGCTTGTACGAAAAATTGGGATTGATTTGGGCACGGCTAATGTTCTGGTTTTTGTTCCCGGAAAGGGAATTATTGTTAATGAGCCGTCAGTGGTGGCGATTTCGCTTTTAGAAAATAAAGTTTTGGCGATTGGCAATGAAGCTAAGGAAATGCTTGGACGAACGCCGGATACAATTATAGCAAGCCGACCAATGAAAGACGGCGTAATCGCGGATTATAAAATCACGGAAGCGATGCTTAAGTATTTCATCAATAAAGTGAGCGGAAAATTCCGGCTTATTCGTCCGGAAGTGATGATTTCCATTCCAGCCGGCGTTACTTCGACTGAAAAAAGAGCGGTGATTGATGCGACCATTAGAGCCGGAGCGAAAACCGCTTATGTCGTAAAAGAGCCGGTTCTCGCGGCGATCGGCGCGGGAATTCCGATTAATAACGCGGCCGGCAATATGATTATTGATATTGGCGGAGGAACTTCCGAGGTGGCGGTTGTGTCGCTTGGCGGAGTTGTGTCAGCGTATAGCGCGCGAGTCGGTGGAAACAGAATCGATCAAGCGATTGCTGATTATATCAAACGAAAATACAGTCTTTCTATCGGAGACAGAACAGCGGAAGAAGTGAAAAAAAAAATCGGTTCGGCGCTTCCGCAAGTAAAAGAAGACTATATGGATGTGCGAGGGCGTGATCTTACGGGCGGCTTGCCAAAAACAGTGCGAATTTCTTCCAATGAAGTGACGGAAGCGATTCAAGATGAATTGCGTGAAGTGATTAACGCGATCAAAAAAGTTTTGCAAGAAACTCCGCCGGAGTTGGCGGCGGATATTATGGATAAAGGAATGGTTTTGTCCGGCGGCGGAGCGCTTTTGCGCAATCTTGACCAGCTGATTACCAAGACAATTGGCGTTCCGTGTTATGTGGCGGACGACGCGTTGCTTTGCGTGATCAAAGGTATCGGAATCGCGTTGGAAAATCTTGATTTGTATAAGAGAACGATAATGTTGTCGAAATAAAATTATGCTAATTGGCATCGACGCTTCGCGCGCTTTTATAAAACAGCGGACAGGGATTGAAGAATATTCTTATCAAATTATAAAAGCTTTAAAAAATAAACTGGCTGATCGGTCGGTTGTTTTATATGCGCGGAAAAATCAGATAATAGATTTCGTTTTGCCGAAAAATTGGCAAGTTAAGGTTATAAATTTTTCATATCTATGGACGCAAGTTGGTCTATCATTGGAAATGTTATTTCATCCAGTGGACGCATTATTCATTCCGGCTCATACAGTGCCATTTGTTCATTCTAATAATACAACCGTAACGATTCACGGCTTGGAGTACGAAATGATTCCGGAAGCATATTTTTTCTGGGAAAGAATGTATATGCGCTGGTCGATTAAAAATTCCTGCCGTTGGGCAAAGAAAATTATCGCGGTATCGGAAAACACAAAACGCGATTTAATGCGATTGTATAAAGTGCCGGAAGAAAAGATAGAAGTTGTGCATAATGGATACGACGCTGGTGCGAATTTCCAATTTCCAATTTCCAATTTCCAAAAAAATTCAAAATTTATTTTATTTATCGGTCGACTGGAGAAAAGGAAAAATATTTTAGGAATTATCAAGGCGTTTGAAATTTTAAAAGAAAAATATAAAATTCCACACAAACTTATTTTGGCGGGAAATTTTGGCTATGGCGAGGAAGAAATTAAAAATAAAATTGAAAAATCGGAATATAAAAAAGGTATTGCTTTAGCCGGTTTTGTCACCGATGAAGAAAAATGGCGATTATTAAAAAACGCGGATGTATTTTTATTTCCGACATTTTATGAAGGTTTCGGTTTGCCGATTTTAGAAGCGCAAAGCGCTGGCGCGCCGGTGATTACTTCTAACATCTCATCGTTGCCGGAGGTTGCCGACGGCAGCGCTTTTTTAATCGATCCTAATAATTATGACGAAATTGCCGAAGCGGCGTACAAAATAATCAGCGATAAAAATTTAAGAAACGATATAATTAAAAAAGGTTTTGAAAATGTCAAAAGATTCAGTTGGGAAAAATGCGCGAGTGAGATCGCGAGGATTTTGATGGA
Organism: Candidatus Moraniibacteriota bacterium; assembly: GCA_003482885.1. Classification (GTDB taxonomy): domain Bacteria; phylum Patescibacteriota; class Minisyncoccia; order Moranbacterales; family UBA2206; genus UBA9630. Next base: position 4,892 of record DMXN01000023.1, on the reverse strand, counting down.
GGAATAGCGATTAGTGTAAAAATTATTTTGCTATGCTAAAATTGGGCTATGAATAAAAAAGATTTGAAAATTGCTTTGGCGCATGATTTTTTGGTTGAATTTGGCGGAGCGGAAAGGGTGCTTAAAGTTTTGTGCGAAATGTTTCCGGACGCGCCGATTTATTCGTTGCTATATGACAAAGAAAAAGCGCCGGAGTGGTTGAAGAATAAAAAAATCCATACTTCTTTTTTGCAAAAGTTTCCTAAATTTTTGCGCCAGAGAAAAAAATGGCTGTTGCCGTTTTTTCCGGTAGCGCCGGAAACTTTCGATTTGCGCGATTTTGATTTGGTGATTTCCAGTTCGGGCGCTTGGTCAAAAGGAATTATAACGCGATTGAATACAATTCACATCGCGTATTTGCACAGCCCGATCCGTTTTGCTTGGGATATGAACGGCGAGTATCTGGATCAGCAAAAAAAATGCGGAATAACAAATTTTTTTGCGAGAGCCGTTTTAAATTATATTCGCGTTTGGGACAAAGCGGCAGCCGATCGGCCGGAATATATTATTTCCAATTCAAAATATACGCAAGCGCGGATTAAAAAATATTATGGGAGGGAGAGTGAAGTAATTTATCCACCGGTAGAAATTTTATCTTCTGGTAGAGACGAGGCAATGCCTCGTCTCTACAGTGGGGATAAATATTTTCTTGTCATTTCCAGATTGTCGCCATATAAAAAAGTTGATGTGGTTATCGAAGCATTTAATAAATTAAAATTGCCACTTGTGATTGTCGGAAGCGGCGGGCAGGAAAAATATTTAAAATCGATTGCTGGCGAAACGATAAAATTTTTGGGATTTCAGCCGGATGAAAAATTGCCGGAAATTTACGCCAACGCGCGAGCTTTCATTTTTCCCTGCGTGGATGATTTCGGCGTCGCGCCGGCGGAAGCGATGTCTTTTGGCGTTCCGGTTTTAGCCGTTCGCAAAGGCGGAGCGCGAGAAATTGTGCTTGAAGGAAAAACTGGAGAATTTTTTGAAAACGCTACACCGGAAAATATTATTGGCAGCGTGAATAAATTTATAGAAAAAGAAAAACAATACGATAAAGAATTTATAAAATTCAGAGCGGGAGAATTCAGCAAGGAGAGATTTAAAAAAGAATTGGGTGAGTACATAGATAATATAATAAATTTCTAATTTCTAATTCCTAATTTCCAATCAAATTCAAAATTTAAAATGTCCAATGTCTAAAATTTTGAAATTAAAACATTAGAAATCGTTTAGAAACCTGCCTGCCGGTAGGCAAGGTTAGAAATTGGGAATTAGAAATTCGCAAAACGAATGTCTATCATCGGCCACAAAAAAATAATCGATTCGCTGGAACGAGCGATGCTTCGTAGGAACACGCCATTGGCATGTTCATATCTTTTTTGCGGACCGGAAGCGGTGGGGAAATTTTTGGCGGCCAAAAATTTTTCCGACAAATTAACTAATTGGCAAAAAGAATCGTTTAATTCCAATTTACTTATCATTGAACCGGAAGTCGAAGAAAAAGACGGAATTTTTAAAGAAAAAGAAATAAAAATCGAGGCGATAAAAAAATTGCAAAAAGAATTTAGCCTTACATCCTTTGGTAAAAACTATCGCGCGACGATTATCCGTAGCGCGCAAAAACTTAATATATCGGCGCAAAACGCTCTGTTGAAAATTCTTGAAGAGCCGCCGAAAAATACTATAATTATTTTGATTGTTGAAGACGAAAAAAAATTATTGCCGACGATTATTTCCCGCTGCCAAATTAAGCGGTTCGAACTTTTATCTTCCGAGGAAATTGGCGAGATGTTTGACGCGTCGCTGCCGGACAGAGAAGAAATGATTTTTTGGTCGCTGGGTCGTCCCGGTTGGGCGCAAAATTTTTTACAAAAGGAAACTGAATTGGAAGAAAAAAAAGAAATTGCCAAAGAATTTCAATCTTTATTCTCGATGTCCCTGAACGAAAAATTATTTTTGGCGGAACAATTAAGCAAAAATACGCCGCAACTGCTGGCTAAAATTGATCTTTGGATAATTCTTTTGCGAAGCATAATTTTAGGCCGAAAAAGTTTTGTTTCCGTGTTTCCATTGAAAGCGTTGAAATTGATTGAAGAAATTGAAAAAAGCAAGAAAACAATCAACGGCACAAATTCAAATGCGCGATTGATAGTGGAAAATTTATTGTTAGAATTTTGATTTTTTTATGTCTAAAATAATCAACAACAAAAATAAAACAAAAAGAAAAAATGCTGAAACATCGCGCGATAG
>DMXN01000023.1:0-2448 GCA_003482885.1 Candidatus Moraniibacteriota bacterium | reverse complement strand
TTTGTTTTTTTCCGGCTTTTTAAAAATTAACAAAATAGAAATTTCCGGCTTGGAAAAATTGGAAGAAATGTCGGTGAGAAATATTATCGAAAATAAAATAACCGGAAAATTTTTTCAAGCGGTTGAAAAAAATAATTTGATATTATTTAATAAGCGAGGAGCGAAAAAAACGCTTTTGGAAAATTTCAAACGGATTGAAGACGCGCGAATTGAAAAATTTTTTCCGGATGTTTTGAAAATAATAATCAAAGAAAGAAAACTGACGATGCTTTTTTACAGCGGAGAAATTTGCCATATTCTTAACGAAAAAGGCGAGCCGTATCTCGCAGAAAATTTCAGCGCGGAAGAATTGGAAAAAGAAAATTTGATCGCACTCAATGATTTAAGCGGAACGCTAATTAACTTGGATGCGAATCCATTGGAAAGCGATTTTCAAAAATTTGCGTTAAATATTGCTTCAAAAGTTTTGGACGACACAGGAATTATTTTGAAAAAAAATTATGAAACGCCCAGTCGAATGTCAGGAGATTTGAGAGCGGAAACGGAAGAAGGCTGGAAAATTTTTTTCGGCGCGAGTGTTGGACTGGAAAAAGAAGCATTGATGCTGAAAGCGGTTTTGGATAATAAAATCGAAAAAGAGCGGCGAAAAGATTTGGAATATATCGATCTGCGAATCGACAATAAAGTTTTCTATAAATTCATGGATGGCACGCAACAAGAAACACAATCTACCCAAGGCGAAGAAATCTCGCCGGTGGTTGAGAAAAAAGATGAGAAGAAAAAGAAGAAATAAGCTTATCTCACACTAGCCCGCTCCTCGTAGAGAAGAAGGGATAAATGTAAATTTTAATTTAGTTTTTTTAAATCCGCTTCGCTTACATAATAAATAAAAATCGAAGTGCCGACTTGGTAGACTGGCTGGATATTTTTTAGCCAGCGGTAAGAATTGGAATCTTTTTTTGTGGTATCGTAGATACTGCCTTGCAGAAAATTTGTTGAAATAGCGTACCAGCCGGGTTCGATCGGTCGTTTAGCGTCCCACCACTTAATGTATTTGTCTTGAATATAATATTTAATATCCGCTCCGCCGAAATAATCCACGCGGATTTTATCGATTGAGCTTTGTTTAGTTTTTTCTGTGATTTTGTCAAACTTCTCGCATGATGACCATAAAACGGTTTTTTTAGATTTTATGCAATCAAATTGAAATGAGCATCCATCGTATAAGTTCTGTCCAAAGCAATTATTATAATCTCCGATAAATTTTTGCAATCTTTTTAAATCTTGTCCCCAGTCGGCATTGGAATCGGTGGCGTATTTGTAGCCGTTTTTCGGTCCGCCGGCGATGGGGTTGAAATAGGACATGTAGTACGGATAAGAGGCGACAGCGTTAATAATTAAAAGCGCGGATAAAATAAAAGTTGCGGAAAGAAAAGTGAATTTGTGCGAATAATTATTTTTTTTCTGGCAAAAATCAATAATAATCTTGGCGGTCAAAATATAAGCGAAGGGAAGAATGGGAAAAAGATGGCGGAAGCCGATGTTAAGATTGCCGGTGATGCTGATGTAAGAATAAAGAATAATAAAAGAAAGCATTGATAAGACTTTTATATGATGCCGTATATAATCCTGAAGATCGACTAGCCATAGTGATTTTTTTGCGGAATTTTTAAAGCGATTGACAAACGCTTTAATATTATTTCGCAAAGCGATAGCAATGGCCGAGAGCATAAAAAAGAGCAGAATAAGCGGTTCTTTGAGAGCGAAAACCGTCGGGAAATAGGCGGGAAAGGCGGCGCTGGAAACTTGTTCCATAAAATACGCGCCGTTGCCTCCAGCCACTCTTTTGAAAACCATCGCGATGCCGAGAAAATATTCCGACAATGGACGAGTGAAAGAATTATTATTCAAAGTCAAAAGAGCGTGATTGGTGTAAATATTTTTTACATTAGCTATATCGTTCGGATTGAAATAAAAATTAATTGTCTCGGCCATTTTTAATTCCGGCGTTTTGTAAAAATTAAGTCCGTAAAATATCCAAACAATCGCGAGGGAAATTGCGAAAGCGACAACGCTTTTTCCTAAATAACCGCCCAAGTTTTTCAGCTTGAAAAGAAACGCGCTTTTTTGTTCGGCGGGAATTTTTTTAACGAGGGGGTAGATGATGGCGGCCAGTCCGAAAATCGGGAAAAGCAAAATGGAAGAAAATTTTGTCAGTTGGACAATGGCGAGAAAAAATCCTCCGATGGCAACATTTTTCCATATTGGTTCTTTGACGAAGCGGAGAAAATAATAAAAAGAAATCATCATAAACCCGGCGATGCCGATATCAGTGGTGACAAAATGATTATGGCCTAAAATATTCGGATCAAAAGCGTAAAGCGTCAGCGCGAAAAGTCCGCCCAATATTCCGGCCAGTTCCTTGGTCCATTTGAAAATAAACCAACC
>DMXN01000001.1:7737-9272 GCA_003482885.1 Candidatus Moraniibacteriota bacterium | reverse complement strand
GGTCGAGTTTCACGCTATGGCGCGATTGCCATGGGATCAAGTCTTGATCAAATTGGACCAATCACAAAAACAGTGGAAGACGCGGCGATTGTTCTTGGCGCAATTTCCGGTTGCGATAAAACGGATTCGACAAGCGCAAAAAGTCCAGATAAAGATTACACGCGTTATTTGACAGGCGAAGTTGCGGGACTAAAAATCGGCGTTGTGAAAGAATACGCGGAGAAATTAAATGGCAACGCCAAAATTTCTTTTGAAAAAGTTGTTGAGAAATATAAAAAAATGGGAGCGGAAATCAAAGAAATTGAACTTCCAAACGCGAAATATTCTTTGCCGGTTTATTATATTATTATGTCATGTGAAGTGAGCTCGAACTTGGCGAGATTTGATGGAATAAAATATGGTTCAAGAATCGATGATGAAAAAGATTCCGGCTTGCCAGAAAACAGATTGCCGAAAAAATTGTTGGAAACATATTTGGATTCAAGAAAATATGGATTGGGAGCGGAACCGAAAAGACGAATAATGCTTGGAACATACGCGCTTTCTGCGGGTTATTACGGCGCCTATTATTTGCGAGCGCAAAAAGTGCGGACGCTTATCAAAAAAGATTTTGAAAGGATTTTTTCTCCGTCGGCTGACGGAGTCGATTTGATTTTGACGCCAACCACGCCGAGTCCGGCTTTCAAATTTGGTGAAAAAACGAGCGATCCTTTGCAAATGTACCTAGAGGATATTTTCACGATTACTGCTAATATTGTCGGCGTTCCGGCAATTTCTGTTCCCGGACCGGAAGTGGAAGTTGATGGCAAGAAGCTTCCATTCGGATTTCAATTGATGGGAAAATGGTTTGATGAAGAAAATTTATTGCGCGTCGCGCATGCTTATGAAATAAATAAGGATAAAAATCAATAAACAAAATGGCAGGAGTAGAATTTTTTTTATCAGAAATTATTATTTGGGCGAAGTTATTTTATACTTCAGTCACTTTTTCTGCGATAAAATTATTTTTAGAAATATATGTAATTATGCTGATTGTTAATATAATTTTGCTTTTAAAACAACGCGGATTGGGAGGGGATATGCGCGATACTCTTTTGGGAATGAATATCCCGCCTGAATTGGTTTCCAAGAAAGGAAAATTGCGCGCGAAGTGGGAAAAAGTGCAGGCAAAATTGAAAAGCAACAACGAATCGGATTACAAAGTGGCGATTATTGAAGCAGATAATATTATTGATGATTTGATAAAAAGAATGAAATATGCCGGAGAAAATTTCGGAGAAAGGTTGAATAATATTACTCCCGGACAAATTGAAAATATCGAAGATTTAAAAAAAGCCCATGAGATCAGGAATAGGATTATTCATGACGAAAGTTTTATTTTGACCAAGGAAGAAGCGGAAAAAACACTGGGCTATTTCGAAGAATTTTTGAAATTTTTCATGGTGTGGGAATAATCTTAAAAATTAATTGACGAGTTGAATTTTTTCGGGTAGAATAAAATTTACGCGTTTGCATAGCGGGGTGGAGTCCGCCGC
>DMXN01000001.1:0-7580 GCA_003482885.1 Candidatus Moraniibacteriota bacterium | reverse complement strand
TTCAATTTCATAGCGGGGTGGAGCAATGGCAGCTCGTCTGGCTCATAACCAGAAGATTGCAGGTTCGAATCCTGCCTCCGCAACATTATAAGCCAGGATAGCTCAGTTGGTTAGAGCACAGCACTCATAACGCTGAGGTCGTGAGTTCGAGTCTCACTCCTGGTACAAAATAAATTCTCAATGGCTCAGTTTGTTTTTTAAAAAAATTTAGACATTGGAGAATTATTTAAAAATTAAAAATTGGAAATTAAAAATTCTAAAACGGGGGCGTAGCTCAGTTGGTTAGAGCGACTGCCTGTCACGCAGTAGGTCACCGGTTCGAGTCCGGCCGTCCCCGCTAATTGCAATAAACAGCCTCAAAAAGGGCTGTTTTGTGTTGTTGGTGGGGCATTGTGGAATAATAAAAAACAGTAGGGCTTGGGCTGTAATAAAAAACTTGACAGAAATTAGTATCTGAAGTAGACTGATTTTATGGAAGCTAAAAAAGATCTAAAAGATATTGCGGAAGTTATCGCGGGCTACTCTTTCCGGACTGCCCTTCGGGGCAAGGAAGATGCCTCGATGCTTGTGCTTCAGGCAAAAAACATTCTGGATAATTCAGTCGTGGACGAGGAAAACCTGGATAGCATAGATTTTGAAAATTATCGCTCCAAAGCAATTGTGAAAAAAGGTGATGTGGTCGTTTCTTCGCGCGGAAGCTTTCGCGCCGGATCAGTCAGCTTGGAATCCAAGAATATAATCGCCGCATCATCCGTGTATATTTTGCGAATAAAAAATGAAAGCATCCGGCCAGAGTATTTGGCAATCTATCTGAATTCGATTGAAGGACAAAAACAACTCATCAAGAGTGCGACCGGGGCGGCCATAAAAGCAATCCAAAAAAATGATCTGGAAAATATATCCATTGCCATGCTAAGCGTCGAAAAGCAAGAAAAAATAATCAGACTATATCATACCAGTAAAAAATTGCAGAAAGCTCTGATCCAAAAAACTAATTTAGTAAACAATATCAACGAGGTAGTTATAAATAAATTATTAAACAATTAAAACTATGAACGCAGTCAGAAAATACACACAAGAAGAGCTTAATAAAATTCTATGGGCGGCCGCTGATTCTTCGAGAAGCAGTGTCGACGCCGGCGTATATAAGGACTATGCCTTGGTGATGCTTTTTCTCAAATATCTCAGCGATCTTTCCAAAAAGAGACACGAGGAATACAAAAAACGATTTGGCAGCGATGAAAAGCGCATTGAAGAAAAGATGAAGCTCGATCGTTTTTATCTGCCGCCAAAAGCTTCCTTTGATTATATCTACAGCATCATCGAACAGGACAATATCGGCGAAGAAATAAACAAGGCATTGCACAAAATCGAAGATGCCAACAAGGAAAAACTGGAGGGAGTTTTTAGCGTGGATTTTAATTCTGAATCAACTCTGGGAAAGCTTGAACAAAGAAATAAAATGCTTCGCCATCTGATTCATGATTTTTATAAAATAGACCTCTCTGACGCAGGTGATGATATTATCGGCAATGCGTATATGTATATGATTGAAAAGTTTGGCGTTGGTGCGGGAAAAAAAGCGGGCGAATTTTTTACGACTCAGACCGTGGCTAAACTGTTGGCAAAACTAGCGCAACCTAAAGACGGCGACCGAATTGCGGATCCTGCCTGCGGATCGGGAGGTCTCCTTTTGCTGGCCGGAGCCGAAATAGAAAAGACAGGTTCCAAAAACTATGCGCTCTATGGTCAGGAATCCACGGGCTCGACCTATCAGCTGGCACGGATGAATATGTTTTTGCATGGCAAAGATTCAGCTCGTTTGGAATGGGGTGATACTTTGAACAATCCGTTGCTCGTGGAAAATGATCAACTGATGAAATATGACACTCAGGTTTGCAATATGCCCTTTAGTTTGAAAAAATGGGGCGCGGAAAACGCTGAAGCTGACAAGTATAAAAGATTTTGGCGCGGTGTGCCACCAAAAGACAAAGGTGATTTCGCTTTCCTAACGCACATGATTGAAACGGCCAAGCCCAAGACTGGACGGGTGGCGGCAATTGCGCCTCATGGTGTGCTGTTTCGTGGCGGTGCCGAAGGAAAAATCCGCGAGCAACTGTTAAAGGAAAATATCATTGATGCCGTGATCGGACTGCCAGCCGGACTTTTCCAAACAACCGGCATTCCGGTGGCGATTTTGATTATTGATCGCTCGCGTGAAAAGGGCGGAGCCAACGAAAAGAAAAAAGATGTTCTTTTTATTGAAGCATCCAAAGAATTTAAGCCGGGCAAAGCGCAAAACACGCTCACGGAAGAAAACATCGAAAAGATTTATAACACATACGCCAAGCGCAAGGAGATTGAAAAGTTTTCTCGCAAGGTTAGTTTCAAAGAAATTAAAGAAAATGACTTCAATCTGAATATCACTCGCTATGTAGATACCTTTGAAGAGGAAGCGCCGGTTGATATCAAGGCCAACTTGAAAGAGCTGGCCGAGCTTGAGCCGGAGATTGAAAAATTGGAAAAGGAGATGGAAAAGTATTTGAAAGAGTTGAAAATTAAGTAAATATAAAAATATGAGGAAAAATAAAAAAAATATTGTTGCCAATAATAGTTTCACGGAATTTTTGCTTTACACTACGCCAAATGGGAAAGTAAAAGTCGAGATATTTTTGCGGGATGAGAATATCTGGTTGACACAAGACAAGATAGCTCTTTTGTTTGGCGTACAAAGGCCAGCTATCACCAAACATCTTAAAAATATCTTTGAGAGCGGGGAATTAGATGAAAATTCAGTCAGTTCCATTTTGGAACATACTGCCGAAGATGGCAAAAGCTATTCGACAAAGTTTTATAATCTCGACGCTATCATTTCTGTCGGTTATCGCGTAAATTCGGCGCAGGCGACGCAATTCCGCATCTGGGCGACTGAAAGAATCAAGGAATATATTATCAAAGGTTTTACGATGGATGACGAAAGGCTCAAAGATCCCAATGGTTTCTTTGGCAAGGATTATTTTGAAGAGCAGTTGGCAAGAATTAGGAATATCCGTTCCAGTGAAAGGCGAATGTACCAAAAAGTTACCGATATTTATGCTCAGTGTAGCGCTGACTATAATCCAAACGAAGAAATTACCAAGCAATTTTTTGCCACCGTGCAAAACAAGCTGCACTTTGCCATTACGGGAAAGACCGCGGCGGAGATAATTCACGAAAGAGTGGACGGTGCAAAGGCAAATATGGGGCTGACGGTTTGGAAAAATTCTCCAAAGGGAGAAATTCGTGAAATGGATGTTGTTATTGCCAAAAATTATCTGCAGGAAAAAGAGCTTGATCATTTGAATCGAATTGTGACAATGTATCTTGATTTTGCTGACATGCAAGCACAAAGAGGGATTTTGATGAAGATGAGGGATTGGGTGGAAAAACTGGATGCATTTCTAAAATTTAATGATCAGCAAATTCTTGGCAATGCAGGGAAAATTAGTCATGAAGTCGCAGAAGTTTTGGCATTGGGAGAATATGAGAAATATAGGCAAATGCAAGACAAAAAAATCCAATCTGATTTTGATAAATATCTTGAAATAGAGCAAAAAACCAAAGATTTTATGGTTGCCATAGATGAACATAAATCACTGAAGAAAAAAAACAAAAATTTGGTTTATAGCAAAAGAACAATGAAAAAGTACGACGGAGATGATTATACGCATAATGTCAGGTTTATCAGGCCAAAACCGAAGAAGAAAAAGAAAAAATAATCCATTCACCGAATTGGGGATGGAGAAATTCGGACGCGCTTGAGCCGGAGATTGAGAAATTGGAAAAACAGATGGATAATTATTTAAAAGACTTGGGGATTAAAACTAATATGCAGCAAATAAAAGATATCGAGAAGAGATTTTTAATAATTGAAGAAAATATTTCCGGTATTGTTGAGAAAAAATATATTTTTGAAAAGTTTAATGAGTATGTAAAAGGGAATAAATTATTGGATCAGAATGAATTTATAGGATTAGTGTTGAGAAATTACTTGGATGTGATGGTTATTGATGTTTATAAATGGGCTATTGATTCCGATAGTCGAACGATAAACCTGGTAGCTTTATTGGAAGATATAAGGAAAAATAAAAATTTGTTTTCTCTGAAATGGTTCATGTTAGGAAGAAAAAAATGTTTTGTTCGAAAAAATGTTTTTAGGGAATTTTCTATTAAAGATAATAATAGAATTGGTTGTCAAAAAATTGATGGGGATATTAAGAAAATAAAGCAAGCTATTAAGGGAAAGATTTTTGGTAAAAAAAGATTTTCAAGAAATAGCTTGGTTAGATTGAGAAATAAAAGAAAGGCTCATTATGACAAAGGCGTTTTTGTTTCAAAAGCTACGGTTGATGATTTGCGCAATGCCGTGGATGTTTTGGAGAAAATGGTAATAAAATACGGTGGCTTATTGAACAGAGGCGAATATCAGGACGGATTGTCTGCCAGCAATATAGATGATTATACTAATTTTGAAAAAATATTCAAAAAGAGTTGATGAAAAATAATACGATACAAAAAAATATTCCTGTCGATTGGCAAGAAATAGAAGTTGGAAACATCTTCAGCTTTTTGCGAACCTATGCTATTTCCCGTGAAAACCTAGTTAATGGGACAACTAACGATTCAGGAATTGGCAATATTCATTACGGAGACATCCACGCGACATATAGATCGTCAAGTATTGATTTAAAAAATGTGTCTGTTCCTCTGGTGAAAGATGTCGGCTTTGCTCCTAACGCGGATGATTTTTTAATGAATGGCGATTTGGTCATGGCTGATGTTTCTGAAGATTATGAAGGCATCGGGACAACAATTTCAATTCATGGATTAGAAAATAAAAAAGTTGTTGGGGGTCTTCACACTTTTGTGTTAAGGGACACTAAGAAGAAAACGAGTGAGCGATACAGGCAATATATATTTCGCAATCCGGAAATTAGAAATAAAATGAAAAAAATTGCCAACGGCGTATCCGTGTATGGCGTTTCGAAAACCAATCTGGCAAAGCTTATTTTAAATTTACCACCTCTTTCAGAACAAAAACGCATCGTTGCCGTTCTTGAGACCTGGGATAATACAATTGAAAAATTGGCGAAGAAAATAAAAGTCAAAAAGAATATCAAAAAAGGTTTTATGCAAAATCTTTTGACCGGCGCGGTTTGCTTGTCTGGATTTAAGGATAAGTGGGAAACTTTTGAAGTAGGAGAATTATTAGATTACGAGCAACCGACAAAGTATATTGTGAAAAGCACGGAATATAGTGATTTGTATAAAACTCCAGTACTAACTGCTAACAAGGGATTTGTTCTTGGATATACAGATGAGACGGACGGCCTTTGTAAGGATACCCCTGTGATTATTTTTGATGACTTCACAATGGATAATAAATATGTCGATTTTCCCTTTAAGGTTAAGTCGTCTGCTATAAAAATATTGAAGCCGAAAAATGACAAAGTAAATCTCAGATTTGTTTTTGAAAAAATGCAATTGTTTAATGTTGTTATAGGCCAGCACAAGAGAAATTACATTTCAGAGTATCAATTTTTAACTATGGATATGCCCTCTATTAAGGAGCAGGATGCGATTGCGAATATCATTATAATTGCAGACAAGGGGATTAAAGCATTGGAGAAAAGACTTGTGTTGCTAAAAGACCAGAAAAAATATTTATTGAATAATTTAATTACCGGAACCATAAGAACTAAAGCATAAATAGTAAATAATTTTTTTAAAATTATGCAAAAGAAACAAAAAAAAGATGATAAGCACCTGGTAATTTTTGAAGAAAAAGAATTGCGTCGAGTTTGGCATAATGAGCAGTGGTATTTTTCCATAAGTGATGTTGTTGAGGCGCTCACGCAAACGCCAAATGTTTCGGATTATATCAAGAAAATGAGGCTTAGAGATGCGGAACTTGGCAAAGGGTGGGGACAAATTGTCACCCCCCTTTCAATGGAAACAAAAGGTGGCAAGCAAGGGATAAATTGCTCGAATCTGCGAGGTATTTTCAGGATTATCCAATCTATTCCTTCGCCAAAAGCCGAACCGTTCAAACTTTGGCTGGCACGAGTCGGGCAGGAACGCATTGAGGAAATTCAAGATCCGGAAAGAGCCATTGTGCGCGCAAAAAAGATATATGAACAAAAAGGATATAAGGATGACTGGATTGCAAAAAGAATGCGCGGCATCAATGTGCGAAATACTCTCACGGATCAATGGAAAGGACGAGGGGCAAAAGAAGGATTTGATTTTGCCATTCTTACCAATGAAATATATAAAGGCACATTTGAAATGAACGCCAAACAAATTAAAAAATTCAAATCATTGAGCAACCCGGATAATCCCCGCGATCATATGTCGGAACTGGAACTTATTCTCACTATGCTGGGCGAAGCGACAACCACGGAAATCACGACTACGAGAAATTCAAAGGGCGTTCCGGAACTTGCTCGAGATGCGAAAGAAGGCGGGCAAGTGGCGGGGAGAACACGAAAAGACATCGAAAAACAAACCGGCAAAAAAGTTATTTTGAAAGATAATTTTAAGGATAGAAAATTATTAAAAAGCGCTAAGGCTAAATAAATAATATGTTGAACTTAAATTTTGACGAAGCCAGACAATCACAACTCCCATTCATCGAGCTTCTTTCGAATATGGGATACAAATATATTTCTGCGGAAGAAGCTTTGAAACAGCGTCGGGGCGATACTTCGAATTTTATCCTTTCGGATATTGCTGCCAAGAAACTGATGGAGATAAACAGCTATGAGATTGATGGCGCGGAATACGACTTCAGCGAGAAAGATGTGAGAGACGCGATTGATGAATTGGAAAACATCCAATACGAAGGACTTATTGATACGGCGCAGAAAATATATAATATCATCATGCCGACTAGCGGAGGCAAGACGATCAAGGTTAGCCACGGCGGAAAATCTGTGTCCAAGAATTTTCGCTTTATTGATTTCAAGCATCCGGAAAATAATGAATTCCATGTGACGGCGGAATTTGAGGCGACTGGCAAACAGAATATCCGACCGGATATTGTTTGTTTTGTGAACGGCATTCCTTTTGCCGTTATTGAAAATAAGAAATCGAGTGTGGCGACTTCAGAGGCGATTGGCCAATTGAATAAATATCAAAGTCCGGAACATTGTCCGAGGTTGTTTGCTTTTACCCAGCTTTTGGTCGGCACTAACAATAAGGAATTGCAATACGGCACAACTGGCACGCCGAACAAATTTTATGCCGTTTGGAAAGAAAAAGAATCGACCAAGGAAGAAATGGACGCGCGTGTGAAGGGGCTTATCGGGAAACAGATTCCAGCCGAGACCTATAAACAAGTTTTAGCTGATTTGAATGGTGCGACAGACGGGCATAAGCAGAAAACTGATCGACTGCCCACTGAACAAGATCAAGGAGTGGTTTCACTTTTTGAGCCAACTCGACTTCTGGATCTGACCAAAAACTATATGCTGTTTGATGCGGGAGTCAAGAAACTTTCCCGCTATCAACAATATTTTGCGATCCATAAAATGCTGAAA
>DMXN01000036.1:30059-47901 GCA_003482885.1 Candidatus Moraniibacteriota bacterium | reverse complement strand
CAATAATAAACAACGCCGGAACCGAATTCCATATCCGTTTCTTCGTCAGTCGTAAGAATAATTTCAGCGCCGGTAAGCGGCATAATGATTTTTTTGCCAATAAGCTTTTTATATCGTTTGTCTCGCGGATGAACAGATATTCCCATGCACGCCGGCAAAAGTTCCGGCCGAGTAGTCGCAAAAATAATTTCTTCGCCTGTTTCCGCTTTGGCTTTTATATAAACCAAATTACTTTCTTTTTCTTCCGCCTCTAAATCGGCTTGCGCGATGGCGGTTTGGCAAGCGACGCACCACAGCGCCGGTTTCTTCGCTTTATACACCCGACCTTTTTTATACAAATCCAAAAACGACCATTGGGAAATTCGACGGCAGTGTTCATTGATTGTGCTGTAAGTTTTCGACCAATCGACGGAAATTCCCAAAAGCGTCCAAAGTTTTTTATAAGTTTCCGCGCCTTTCTTCGTTTCGTCCAAACATATTTTTATAAATTCGCTCCGGCTGATTTTGGATTTATCGATTTTATATTTTTTCTCGACAAATCTTTCCGTTGGCAAACCATTATCATCAAAGCCCATCGGATAAAAAACATTAAAGCCTTTCATTCGTTTGAAACGAACGACAAATTCGGCTTGAGAATAACTCATAATATGTCCGGCGTGCAAATGATCGGCGGAAACATACGGCGGTGGCGTATCCACCGAAAAAATCGGCTTGTTCTTTGCCGCGCTGGTTTCGTCAAATTTATAGATCTGCTCTTTTTCCCAAAAAGTCCGCCAAAATTCCTCTCTTTCGGCGATATTATATTGTTTCGGAATTTCTCGCATAATGTTTTATTTCCTCGCCTCCACCCCCAATTCTTTTTCCAAAGAAGAAATTATTTTTCCAATTTTTTAATACTTGAATTTTCAGCCAATGATTTCATTTGTAAAATCGCTATTTCATTAAGTCTTTTCAATCTTTCGCCTTGCGACATTCCTTGTCTGATAAATTCTGCGTTCACACTCTCAAGACCTGCCAAACAAACCAACTGAGTTATGTTTGAATGATCGCGAATATTCCCTTTCTTTTCTGAATTTTTATTGCGCCATTCTTTCGCAGTCACTCCAAAAAGCGCCATATTCAAAACATCGGCTTCATCGGCATAAATAAAATCTATTTGCTTTTTTGATATTTTATCAGGAATCAAATTCTCCTTCACCGCATCAGTATGAACTTTGTAATTCACTTTGGCTAAAACTCGCTTAGCATTCCATTCGATTTTTTTCACCACACTTTCCTGTTCCTTGAGTCTTTGAAATTCTTTTATGAGATATAGCTTAAACTCCGCCGATATCCAAGAAGCAAACTCAAATGCGATGTCCTTATGAGCAAATGTGCCACCTCCATATCTTCCAACTTTATTAATAAGCCCGGCAGCTCCAGTTTTTTTAATCCATCTTTGCGGGGATAAAGTAAATGCATTGGTTCCGGCTTCATTTTTAAAGGCATCGAATTCGACCCCTTTAAAATTAGAATTATTTATTTTTTCCCACAATCCCAGAAACTCAATAGTATCCTTGGTTCTCATCCAATTTTGAACAACATTTTTTGGTTCTTCGAAATTTTTATATCGCGCAATATCAGTCAGAGAAATAAAATCTTTTTCTTTGTCTGAAAAGAAAGCTATGTTTGTTCCTTTGATATAGATATTTTGTTTGTTCATTTTTTATTGCTTATTTTTATTTTCTCGCCTCCACGCCCAAGTCTTTTTCCAAAGAAGAAATTATTTTTCCAATTATTGTGTCAACTTCTGAACTTTCAAGAGTTCTGTCGCTGGCACCCATTTCAATTCTGATGGTCATTTATCGAAGTAATGCACCTAACTCCTTCTCGGTTTTTGTGCGGATTTCTGCTTGTATTTTATTGATTTCTTCGTTAGTTAAAGTTCGCTCAGATGAACGATAAACAATGCGAAAAGTGTAACTTTTTTTATCCTTACCAAACTTTTCCTCATTTTCATATTCATCCAAAAGTTTTACTTCCTCAATCAGATTGTCCGCATAATCCCGGACAATTTCATAATAATTATTAAGACTCACATCTTTATTGATGATAAATGAAATGTCTCGAACTATTTCCGGAAATTTACTAACTTCTGTAAATTTGCTGTTGATATCTGTGAATTGACTAATAATTCTTTCGTCTTCCGACCAAAAAACCCTAATGTCGGGTATTCCAAATTTTACCATTGCTAATCTTTCAATTCCAATTCCAAAAGCCCAACCATTGTAAATTTCAGGATCTAATCCTAAATTTTTTAAAACTTGTGTATGTACCAAGCCACTTCCTAAAACCTCTAACCAATTATCATTGAATTTAATTTCGATTTGTACCGATGGATCTGTAAATGGAAAAGAATCAACCAAGAATCTATATTCCACATCTTCGCCAAAGATACTTTTTGTCATTTCAATTTCCACTTCTTTCAAATCATCCAGCGTAATTATTTTTTTGTCTTTTTTGCAAATTAACAACCCGTCAATTTGATGAAATACTGGAAAATGATTCCTGTCTATTTCATCTTTTCTGTAAACCAAACCGTGAGCCAATGCCCTAACCTGCCCGTTCTTTTCCAGTTCCCGTAAAACTCCTTTTTCTCTGAAATAAAACGGCCACATCACTGTCATTTGTGTTCTTAAATGATTGGTTTCATCGATAAAAAAAGTATCGGTTTCCTTACGAGTAGGATGGTCGACGGGAGAATTTAATGTATCGAATTCATCCTTCATCGTCACGATTTTTGGCATCTCAACCAAATTAAAATCCTTAAATCTTGGAAGTTCTAAAATACGGTCAACTAAAATCTTAACGGGAGAATTATTTTTTCTTGTAAGATCGGGCAAAGCCAAAAACCTCTTGATTCGTTCAGCTTTGATGTCACTTCTTTTATTTAGTTCTTCGATTAAAACTTTTTCCCTTGGATCTTCAATAACAATTTTTCTCATAAATTTATCGTTTATTTATTCAGATTAATATATTTTGCAAATTCCATTCCAACTTTGGCTTTTTCATCCAAAATCATAATCCCGCTATGATCCGAACCTAACCCCAGTTCATCCTGCGCGCAAAGCATTCCAAAAGATTTCACCCCGCGAATTTCCGCTTCTTTTATCTCCAAATTGTTTAATTTTCTCTTTCAACATAATACTATTTTATCGTTAAAGCCCCCAAAAGTCAAAAATAGCCTCATCGGCTATTCGTAATAAAAAATAGAAACTATAACATGGAAATTATGCGACACTAGTCGCTTTTTCCAGTTTCACAATTCTAATTTCGTAATTTTCGACTGTATCTTTATCAGCTTTTTTATCCAGCTTTGCATTTATTTCTACAATATCGCTTTTTATTTCTACAATATCGCTTTTTATTTCTACAATGTTGGACTTTACCTGATCCATATCTTCTATTAAAAAATCAGTTTTTTCAGTTAACTCATCAACTTTTCTCGAAACATCTGAAAGTCCTTCGCCAAAAAGCTTAAAATCGCTTCGCACATTTTCAAGCATAACATCAATATGCCTTTTTATTTCCTCTGTATTTTTATTTTCTTCATTGCTCATAACATTATTTTATCACAAAAATACTAAGCGTCAAATCGAAATTTATTCCCCCATCTTTTGTTTTGCCAAATTATATTGTTCCTCACTGACTTGTCCGGTTTTCCGCATCATTTCCAAAACAGACATTAATTTATCTTTATTTTCCGGCTTGAAAAATTCTTGCGCCATTTTGGCTTTCTCATTTGGACTCATTTTTTCCATTTTTTTCATCGCCAATCTCTGAAGCATATTCATCTTCGGAGAATTGATTTTTGCGTCATCGGCTTGATCATCATCAGACTGACCGGTTTTTTTAAATGGATTCCACATAATATTTACTACGAAAGTACAAATCCGCCGCGGCGGACAAAACTACAAATATACAAAAAAAAAATAAATTATTCCTTTTCGTACTTTCGTATTTTTGTATAATTTTGTATTTTCGTAGAGTCTATTTATTTTTTATTTAATTGAAATTTATATGCCGTCACCAAGAGCGCTGAAGCGATAAAAATTGATGAATAAGTTCCAAATGTTACGCCCACCAAAAGCGCCAAAGCGAAATGCTTGATTGATTCGCCGCCGAAAATATAGATCGCAAGAAGCGTTATAATCACAGTGAGGGAAGTATTGATTGACCGCACAAGCGTTTCATTTAAACTGCGATTAACAATCTCGGGAAATTTTTCTTTGGCTGAACTTCTCTGCAAATTTTCCCGTGTTCTATCATAAACAACAATTGTATCATGAACGGAAAAACCAAGAATCGTAAGCAAGGCTGCCACAAAAGGCACGCCGACTTCAACGCCCCAAAAATGTCCCAATACGGAAAAAACTCCCGTTGTAATTAAAACATCATGGATTAAGGCAATTACTGCGCCGGCGCCATATTTCCATGAAGCCACCGGATGGGAAACGCGTCGAAAAGCCCAAGCGATATAGGCCATAATACCGGCAACTGCCCATAAGATCGCCCAAAATGATTTGCTTTTTAATTCATTGGAAACGGAAGCATTGGCATAATCGGTTCGAAGATTTTTGGAATCGGGATATTTTTCCGCCAAAGTGTTCGCAACGGCTTGATTGATTTTGTCGTTTTCTGAAACATAACGAATAAGTGTGGAATTATTTCCTGTTGATTGAAGCGAAAGGCTTTTAAGATTCAACTCTTTTAACAAATTTTCCAACTCTTGATTGGCCGGCAAATTATTTTCAAATTTAACTTCCATTAAAGTTCCGCCGGTAAAATCAATTCCGAATTTCAAACCCCAAACAAACAAACTTAAAATACTCAACACTGTCAGAGTTATGGAAAAAATATAGGCGTATTTGGTTTTGGAAATAATGTTGTACATAAAAATTTTCAATTCACAATTTTCAATTTTCAAACAATTTTCAATTATTCAATTTTCAATGAAACCAGTTTGAAAATTTTGTCATTGGAAAATTGGAAATTGTTTAGAAATTAGAAATTGAAAATTAGAAATTATACTTTCTCTTTTCTAGCTCCAACTAACCAAAGCCTGCTCTCTATCCACTCTCCTAAAACAAATCTCAATATCGTTCTGGTGATGACGACGGCGGTGAACATTGAAATAATAACTCCTATAATCAGCGTTACGGCAAAACCTTTTACGAAACCGGTTCCCATTTCTACTAAAATCAGCGCAGTGATAATTGACGACATGTTGCCGTCGCGAATGGATGTCCACGCTCGCTTAAATCCTTCTTCAATAGCGCTTAAAATATTTCGTCCTCTGCGCACTTCTTCTTTAGTTCTTTCAAAAATTAAAATATTGGCGTCCACCGCCATTCCAATGGAAAGCACGAAACCGGCAATGCCGGGCAAAGTCAAAGTAATGGAAAACGGGGTATAACCGGAAAGTTTAAAAATAGAAATCATCAGCGCGGAATAAATTAAAAGAGTAAATGCCGCAATTAGTCCCAAAAAACGATAATATAGAAGCATAAAAATAATCACCAGCGCCAACCCGATCAATCCTGCTTTCAAACTTTTTTCTAATGATACTTGCCCGAGCGACGCTTCGACTGACTGCTGGCTGATAAGCGTTATCGGCACCGGCAAAGCGCCTTCATTAAGTCTTTTAACTAAATTTTTCGCTTCTTCCACCGTATAGTTTCCCGTCACTACTGCTTCGCCGTTTAAAATTTCCGTCTGCACTGTCGGCGCGGTAATAATTTCTCCGTCCAAATAAATCGCCACTCTTTTGCCTATATTATTTTTCGTAATCTCCGCGAAAAGTTTCGTTCCTTCGTCATCAAACTTCAAAGAAACTTCCGGTTCGGACAATCCTTGATCGCTAAATTGCACACTGGCGTTTTTTAAATTTTTTCCCGAAAGTCCGGTGGAAATAAAGTTCATTTGCGGCTCCGGCTGATTTATTTCGTCCGACATTTCTTGCGGAATTTGCTCCGGCTCAATTTGTTTTTCAACTCTAAATTCCAAAAACGGCGTTTCGCTGATCATATTTTTGGCTTCGTTGATATCTTTCACTCCCGCCAATTCCACGACCAGTCTTTGCTCGCTGCCGGATTTTGTGGTATAAACTACGGGTTCCGCCACGCCGAAAGCGTTTACTCGCCGCTCAATCACATCTTGCACCGCCTGCATTGCGTCAGCAACTTTCACGCCATCAACCTGACTTGTGTCCGCTTTATATTCCAAATGAATTCCGCCCTGTAAATCCAAACCAAGATTGATTTTCGGTTTATTTAGTAAATTATATAATTTGGGAATTTTTGCAGCTGCTTTTGGATACGCAATAAAACCCGCAACCACTGCGAGAATTATTACTAAAACAAACTTTAATCGAAGTTTTTGCTTTGCATTCATAATAAATCCATTCTGTAAAAATTTTTCCGCCCGTTGCCCGTTTATTGTAGAGACGCCCCGGCGGGGCGTCTCTACGCGGTTTATTTTGATTCCGAAATATAAGATTACTTTAAATCGTCTTTAATATCCGTCGCCAAAAAATTCAAGAATTTTACAATTTCCGCCGCCCGCTGTTCATCGCTTTTGGCCGGATCCGCCGTAGCGTTAAATCTAACAGTTAATTCGTCTTCATTGATTGAATTTACCGCGTTTATCATACTGTCGGCATAATTTACGGGATCAGCGAATTTTTCTTTTGGCAAAGCCGTAAAAACCGCGTATTCTTGAAGAAGATCAATCTTTGTATTCAGTTTGCCATTATCCAATCCTTTCAAATCGCAATCGGAATTTTCCGTGATTTGAATACTTTTCGTATCACCCTGTTTGGGAAAAACATAACGACCGACCGCAATTCCCAGCAAGACAAATAAAATCGCGATTAATAAATTTTTTTTTGGCATACTTTTTTTGAAATTATTTTTGACTGCTCATTGCGCTAACCACCTTGGAATCATCCGCCAGATTTTCAATAAAAAGAATTTGATCTCTGTTAATTGACATACTGGTCGGTCCATGCATTTCTTTTCCTAATTTAATAAGAGAATAACCCGGTTTAGGTTGTTCTTGCGTTTGTTCCTCTCCTTCCTTCTGGTTTTGAAGCGGTTGTTTTAACACTAAATAATAAACATCGGACAAGCTCACATATTGCTTGGTTTCTCCGGAAACTTTTCCGAAATAAACTTGGCCGTTTGTTACGAATACGGCCTGATATTTTGTCGAGTCAACGACACTGCTTACTAAACTTTTGTCTTTTCTTAAAAACATAACCACGGCCACGACAACAACTGCTATGATAACCACAGCAACTATTTTGCCAGCCATTCTTCTTTCTTTTTTTTCTTCTGCCATATTTTTTTATAAATTAAAAAATTATCTATATCCCCATTATTTCACTTATACAAAATATTGTCAAATCTTCCTTTATTTACGCCAAAAAAACAGCTCCTCCAACAATGCGCGATACCACGACCGGTTTGTTTCAAAATCAGATATATTTCCTTCAAAATTTATAGAATCGTAAAATACATTGAAATCTTTGCGAAAAAAATCATATTGATATTCTCCGGTGCCGCAGATAATAAAATATCTCGCGCTCTTGTCTTTTATGAACGCCTGATCTAATCGTATGCGAGCGCCGATAGGATCTAAAAAAGAAAATGAAATTCGCAAAGCGTCTCGTCCTCCGATTTTTGTTTTTTTATTTTCAATAAGTTTGAAATCCGACGCTTTGTTTTTAATCGGAGAAACAATTTCATCCGTGAGATCGTTGACATTTTTTGAAAAATCCAATTCCGGTCCGCCCAACCGCACATCGCATCCGGTGCGATCATCAGTTTTTAATTTTATGCCGACCAAATATCCTTTGCCATACCGTTCGCGATTGGAATCAATTTCAAAAATTTTCGGATAAAGAAAAGCGATATTGGGAGCAAAGCTGGTGTAGGTTCCGGTTTCCACCTTGCTTAAATTAAAATTCAACCGCCAGCCAAAAAGGTCTTTTTGAGACAATCGATAGGCAAAATATCCGGTAATCAAAACTGCCAAAATTATCAAAACAACAACGCCTATTTTTAAAATTTTAAATAATTTTTGAAATTTATTCGGTTTTATTTCTTGTTGTTCAATCATATTTTTCCCCTCTCCTTGTCAAGGAGAGGGCTAGGGTGAGGTTTTATTTTATTCTCACACTATCCAAAAACAAATTAAAATCGTCCTCGTATAATTCTATCACGGCTTTGGGCGAACTGCAAAAAGCGAACGAGGCGGTTTTATTAGTTATGCCGACCGTTTCCCATTGAAGCATAGGAACTTTATCCGCTTCGGTATAGCTCATTTTTAATTCAGCTCCTTTGTTATTATTTTCCCCGATATCGATCACTTCCGCCGAATCAATTTTGGCATCGGCGTAGATTTTTTTTATTTGCTCAAAAACTCCGTCGCGAAGATCGGCGACTTTCACCACGCCCGAATTTTCTCTTTGCGTTTGGGAAATATAGCAAGCCGCGGTTTTATCGTCTGACGCGGAAAAACCGTAAATAAAACTGGCGTTTTTAACTTGCAACTCCCTCGCCGGCATTCTCTCAAATTTTTTGCTGATTTTAAAAGACACGCCGGCTGATTCATCATTAATTTCAAAATAATTTTTTTCCGACTGGATTTGATTATTTCTCGCTTCTTCGACGAGTTTACTTTTTGATTTTAGAAAATAAAAACCGCCGACAAATGCCGCAAGAACACAAAAAAATACCGCCACCGTGATTATTGTTTTTTTTCTTATCATAAAAAATTATTTTTTGAGCACATAGGCGGAAGCCGGACCTTTGCCAATTTGACTGATTATGCCAATTTTTTTGAGTTTTTGCAGATGAAGTTGAGCTGTTCTTTTGGGACAAATCAAAATATCAACGACATCATTTACATTTATTCTTCCCAGTTTATCCAAAAAATCCAAAATTTTCATTTGATCTTTGTCCAAAAATACTTGAGAATCAACACTTAAACTACCTGCTTTGGCAGAAAGCGCCATTATTTTCTTTTTGACATCGTCAATTTCTTCTTTAAATCCTTTGGAGAAATATTCAAGCCAAGAAGTAAAATCGATTCTTCTTTCATCATAAGTCTTGCCAATATTAATTGCTTTGTAATATTCTTGCCTATTTTTATTGTAATAATCTTCCAGAGCAAAAAGTTTTCGAAAATCATAACCTCGTTTATAAAGAATCAATGTCGCCAAGGCTCTGGCAGTTCGACCATTGCCATCATTAAAGGGGTGAATAGCGGCAATCTCTTGATGAACTATGCCAGCCACAATAATCGGATTGACATCGTGTTTTTCACTCTCTGCTATCCATGCAATGAGACCTGCGCAAAGTTCTGGGACTTTTTTGGCATCCGGTCCTGTGTACATAACTTCATTGGGAAAACCCAAACGCCTTCTAACCACAAATATTGGACCGTTTCTATAATGCCCTGACGATTCTTCATTTAAAGTTTTATCCGTGACTAATTTATGAATTTTTAGTAAGACTTTTTTT
Organism: Candidatus Moraniibacteriota bacterium; assembly: GCA_003482885.1. Taxonomy (GTDB): domain Bacteria; phylum Patescibacteriota; class Minisyncoccia; order Moranbacterales; family UBA2206; genus UBA9630. Next base: position 38,335 of record DMXN01000036.1, on the reverse strand, counting down.
GTAATTGATTGTTTTTTTTCCACGACTTGCTCGATATATTTCAAAGCATTGAGATAATTTTGCACTTCAAAAATATCTCTTTGCGGAGCATCAATTTTTTTTCGCCCAACTATCGCCTCCACCTCTCGCATATTCAACTGATTGCCTTCAATAGCCGTTGAGCTATGACTCATTCGAATCAATGCTTGCCGGCGCAATTTTAACTCTTGCTTCGGCAAAATCTTCGCCCTTTCAATTACCGCTCTGGCTTCGGCCACCACTGTCAACATTTTGACAATAGTATTATTTAATTTATATTTTGGATTAAATATGCTCATAATAAAAGTATAGCGCGATACCGATAATCGCGCAAGAATCGCGCAAGAAATCGCGCAAGAAAAATTGATTATTATGATTCACATCCACAAATTTTCAACATTATTTTTGTCCCGTTCCCACCGGCCCGGATTTTTAATTATGTATTCACGAATTTTGTTTAACGATTCGTCGTTGCGAATGATATGGTCGTAGAATCGGGATTGCCATTGGAAATACCAACAATTTGATTTTCGAATTTTTTTAGTGCAAACGGATTTAAATTGATTGATAATTGAACCCAATGAATTCGGTTTCCAATTTGGATTATATCCACCGCGTTGATTTTCGTTTTGCGTTTTCGCATCGTTTGTGAAAACGCCAACGCCCGTGGAAACGCCAACGATTGTAGAGACGCCCCGCCGGGGCGTCTCTACGGGCGTTTGTGTTTTTACAAATGTTTGTTTTTTTGCACAATTATTATTCGTATCATCAATATCCCGACAAATTTCAATTATCCCATGAACATGATTTGGCATCACGACAAATTCGTCCGATTTTACAAACGGAAAATGCGCCGGAATTTCTTGCCAAAATTGTTGCGCGATTTTCCCAATTTCATTCAAATTCATTTCCCCATTTTTTATTTCCCCGAAAAAATATTCTTTTTCTCGCGTACAAATTGTCACAAAATATATTCCGTTTTGGGAATAATCGTAATTTTGCAATCGGGCGGAATTGATTGTATATTTGTTTTTGAATTTATCGGGCATAATTATTTTATTGCGTCACATTATTTGCATCGTGTTGGTTTTCGCGCACCACGCCACCACCGGTACCACGCAACACACCCGATGCACCCGATGCACCCGTAGAGACGCCCCGCCGGGGCGTCTCTACAAATACAAATCGCGTCTCTACAAACGTTTGCGTCATCACCAATGTTTGCGTCTCTACGGATACAATGCGTCAATACAAACCACAATGCGTCACAAATTTGTTATACAGTCTCAATTTATTTTTTCACCGCAACCCAATTCTACCATTTTTCCAAAAAAACAAAAACCTCCCCGATGAAAATCGGGGAGGTTTTCTATTTCAGAGTTTCAGATTAGCAATCGCAAGGTTTAATTCGCAGCCCAAGTGTTGGTTGCTGTACAGACCATAATTCTTGATCCTACAGCTCCATCTGTGGCAACGAATAATTGACCAACTGTGCATGTTCCAGGAATAGCTGCTGTTAATCCGCTATCGATTATCAAGCTAGCCCCGCTGAAGTCAACTGTTCCGGTCGAAGTCAATGTGCCTGAAGTCGTAATGGCTATATTAGCAGCCAAGTCTCCTCCGGCAATCGTAGCATCAAGAATTTCCAATGTGCCAACTCCGCCAGTTGCAATATCATCAGCAACAATGACATCGGCAGCAATTTCGGAAGTTCCGATTGCTCCGGCAGCGACATCATCAGCTGTAATTGTGTCAGCTGCAATGTCAGCAGAAGCAACGGTGCTATCCAAAATTTCCGCTGTGCTAATAGATCCATCCGGTAAAACTACTTCGGCTGTTCCTGTTCCGTCGGTAGCAAGAGTTATGGAAGTAGTAGCAGCATTAGTACCAAGAGTTAAAGCTCCGGTTGAACCAGGAGTAACTACAAGGTCTGCAACAGCATTATCATCAGATGCCGTAATGGTAACTGCGCCCGCATCATCTCTCGTGAAATCAAATGTGGCGTCAGCTGAGTTATTGACCGAATCATTATTCGTATCAAATGTCAATACTGCGTCCAATTGAATAGTGGTTGCATCAACTGCGGCAGGAGCTACCGAACCCAAAGGTCCATCAACTGAAACGAAGGTCGCAACACCAGCATTTGTAACTGACCATTGAGCATCAGAAATTGCTGTATTGGCAGTAATGTTTAATGTATCAAGCGTGTTGCTATCTCCAATAGTAACAGTTGTATTGCCTGAATTATCATCAGTCAAAGCTGAGGAATAATTCAATGTATCAGCGAAAATTGTTGACCATCTTGTTGCGTCTTCTCCTAGAGAATCCGTGCTATCGGCGCTAGGATTAACATTATTTCCATTCGGCGCAAGAACAATGTCTCCGGCTCCAGTATTGATATTCATTCCGGTTGCGCCGGTAATATCCATCGAACCGTCAGAATCAATATCTTCACCATTTACATCCAAATCTCCGGCAGTTGCCACATCTCCGGTTGTATCAGCAACAGTAAAGGCTGAAGTGTCAACTGAGATTCCTCCATTTAAAGCAGCCGCTCCGGTAGTGGTGATAGCAATATTAGCAGCCAAATCTTCTCCTAAGATAGTAGCATTTAATATTTCAGCTGTTGCAACTCCGCTTGTCGCAATGTCGCCAGCGACTATTTCACCATCCAAAATCTTAGCAGAAGTAACCGCATCGGCAGCCAAGTCTCCGGCAAGAATTGTGAGATCTAAGATTTCAGTTGTAGCAACTCCGCCGGTTGCAATATCCACAGCTAAAATTGTATCTGCCGAAATGTCTCCAGTCAAAATCGTTCCATCAAGAATTTCTGTTGTTTCGACAGCGCCCGTTGCAATATCAGCAGCGACGATAGTGTCGGCAGCGATATCAGCAGAAGCGACAGTGTCATCAAGAATTTCGCTTGTTGCAACTCCTCCTTCAGCAATGTCGACAGCTAGAATAGTATCTACCGAAATATCCCCAGTTAGAATCGTTCCGTCTAAAATATTTCCCGTCGCAACACCTCCGGTAGCAATGTCTCCGGTTACAATGGTAGCGTCAAGAATTTCTGTTGTTCCAACTGCGTCGGTAGCAATATCATCGGCAACGATTGTATTGGCGGCGATATCAGCAGAAGCGATAGTGTCGTCAAGAATTTCTGTCGTTGTTACTGCGCTTGTCGCAATTTCCGCCGCTCCAACTTCACCGTCACCAATCTTGGAAGCGGTTACAGAATCAGCAGCCAAATCAGCAGCAGCGATTGTTGCGTCCAAAATCTTTGCGGAAGTCACAGCGCTGTCTGCTAAATCATCCACAATGATTGTTCCATCTAAAATTTCAGCTGTTGCAACTCCGCTAGTTGCGATGTCAACAGCAGCTATTGTATCAACCGCGATCATTGCAGAAGTAACTGTTGCTGTGTCTGTTGTATAAACACCGGCAGTTACTGTGTCAGCATTTCCTGTAAGAGCGCCAACTACACCGCCAGTAGCAGTAATAGCTTGAGTAAATGTAGTTGCGCCAGTAGTGCTTACTACAACTTGATTTACTCCGGCATCATTTTTTAATACCAATATGCTAGGATTTCCAGCATGTGCGCTAGCTTGTATAGTCAAGCCAACAGCGTTATTAGCTCCCGGATTAATTGTGCTATCCGCATCTGCGGTTGGAGTCAGAGCGACTGAAGTTCCTCCGACTGGCAAACCAACAAATGATCCGGCAGTAAAGGTAATTGATCCTGTTCCAGCATTGATCGCAACATTTCCATCAGCATCCACGCCATTAGTAGTGTTAATACCGAATCCAGAGCTAGCGCCTGTTGTTGTGATTGCATCTGTGTTCCAAGTTGCATTATCAACAGTTACGCTTCCGGTTGTGCTAAGAGCAAGATCAGTCGCTAAATCAGCAGCAACAATCGTTCCGTTAAGAATTTCGGCTGTCGCGACTCCGCTTGTTGCAATTTCATCAGCAGTTACAGCATCAGCGGCAATTTCGCTGGAAGCAACAGAATCAGCGCCAAGATCAGCAGCAGTAATTGTCGCATCAAGAATATTTCCCGTCGTTACACCTCCGGTTGAAATATCTCCCGTCAGGATTGTAGCATCTAGAATTTCTGATGTTGCAACCGCTCCTTCAGCAATGCTGTCCGCCAAAATCACATCAAGACCTATCTTGCCATTCGTGATAGCTAGATCGGCGATATCAGCTGTAGCGATTGTTCCGTCAAGAATATTTCCTGTCGTTACACCTCCGATTGAAATATCTCCCGTCAGGATTGCTCCATCCAAAATTTCCAATGTGCCAACACCGCCAGTGGCGATGTCAGCGGCAACGATCGTGTCAGCGGCAATATCAGCCGAAGCCACGGTCGAGTCTAGAATTTTAGCGGAAGTTACAGCACCGTCAGCGAGTGATGCGGCAGTCAAAGTTCCCGCGGCAAGATCGCTCACAGTGATCGTTCCATTTTTGATATCTTCGGATTCGATTGACTCGTCGTCGATCTTGTCCGAATCTATCGCGTCATCTTTAATATCTTTTCCTTTGATAGATCCGTTTTTGATATCATCGGAATCGATTTTTCCGTTCAATTTCAATTTCCCATAAGCGATGCCGGCATTGCTCGCAATGTCAGCATTCATAATGAGAGCGTCAGCAGGCGCCGCGAGCATTGCGACAAACATCGCAATCGTCAGCACCCCTAACCTTTGTGTCAATTTTCTTTTCATTTTTTTATTTATTATTTAGTTAATTACTTATTAAGATATATAAAAAACCACAAAAGAAACAGCGCTGCTCTTTTGTGGCAATAGTTTTCTCAATATTAAATTTTTCACTTTTTATTTTCATTCTTACTCACCCTTATTTTATTTTATTTTTTTGCAAAACAATCGCAAAGATTTTGCGCGACAAAATACTTTTTTTATCGATCAATATTCATATATTACAACATACGCCAAAATGCGTCAATAGGAAAGTTATCCACAGGGCAAATATTTCATTTCCCTTGCGACATTTTTTATTATGCAACCTTCTTGAATTGACAGGGTTTTATTTTTATTGCTATAATCACTGTAATAATTATTAAATTCATTTTATGGAAATCGCCAAAGTTAATCCTCCCAAAGGCATTACCGTCAAACAAAGCGTCCGCTTTGGAAAGCCTTGCATTAAAGGAACTCGCATCGCCATTACTGATCTTTTGAATCTTTTGCAAATGGGTTATGCCATCAAAAATATTCCCGAACAATATCCCGGCGTCACTGTAAATAAAGCAAAAATCGCTCTTGATTATGCCGCCAAAGTTCTTGGCAAAGAAGAGGTGCTGGAAATTAAATCCTGCTAAATTTTTATGAGTACTTTTTTTGCTGACGAATGCATAAACAGAGATATTATTTTAGCGCTCAGAAAAAACGGCTTTGATATTTTAACTGTTTATGAAGCGAATTTGATCGGCGCCAGCGACAATACTATTTTTGATTTCGCTTGTCGCGAAAAAAGAATTCTTTTGACTTTCGATAGAGGATTTGGAGATATCTTTCGTTTTAATATTTCCGCTTGTTTCGGAATTATTGTCGTCTTGGCCGGACAATTTACCGCCGACGAAATTATCGGCGCTTTTTTGAATTTCATCGCTGTCATAGAAAAAAACAGCGGGCTTAAAAATCGTTTGGCTATAATTGGAAAAAATAAAATCAGAATTATCAGCCAGTAAAATGAAAGCCCGATCATATATCATATCGAAAGCGATGACAATTTGCCACCGCACTTTATTATTTTCCTACTTCCCGCAACACTTCTTATATTTTTTACCGCTTTTACATGGACATGGATCATTGCGTCCGACTTTATTAGCGTTAATAATCGGCGACTGTTTGGACGCTTCTCTAGTTTCGCCGTCTTGAATTTTTTTGGCGGACCCAAATTGTTCGACTTCCGACGCTCCGCTGAAATTGAGATTTTTTTGCGGAATTTCTTTTTCCGGTTCCGCCGAAATAATGGAAACGCGAAAAATAGTGCGGGCGATGGTTGATTTAATATTTTCGATTAAATAAGAGAACATCGAAAATGCTTCCCGCTTGTATTCCACCAGCGGATCTCTTTGCCCATAGCCGCGCAAACCGATGCCTTCGCGCAGATAATCGATTTCATCCAAATGACTCATCCAAATAACATCGATCGTTTGCAACGCGATGCTTTTTTCAATCGAACGCATATTGACCTCTCCGAATTCTTTTTCTTTCCGATTATAAATTTCTTTGGCAACGCCTGTTAGATATTCCGCCGTCGCGCCGATTAACTCCGCCGTATTTTTATTTTTATCTCCGGCGATTTCTTTTATCTTTTTTTCCGCTTCCGGAGAAAGCGTGAATATATTTCTTGCGCTTTCGATAATTTTTTCCGCATCCAAATTTCCGTCTTCCGCGGTCAGACTGGAAGAAACGCTGCTTTCAATTTCTTCGCGAATATTATCCAAGATTTCCGGCTTGAGATTTTCCGCTTCCAAAACCGCCCGCCTTTTTTTATACAAAATCTCCCGCTGCTTATTCATCACATCATCATAATCCAAAATATGTTTTCTGATATCAAAATTAAAGCCCTCGATTTTTGATTGCGCGTTTTCGATGGTTTTGGAAATAATCGCGTTTTGAATCGGCTGATCTTCCGGCAAGCCAAGTTTAGTCATTAAGCTGATTAAATTATCTCCGCCAAACCGGCGCATCAATTCGTCTTCCAATGAAACAAAAAATTGCGACATTCCCGGATCGCCTTGCCGACCGGCGCGTCCCCGTAATTGATTATCAATTCTCCGCGCCTCATGCCGTTCCGTTCCTAAAATAAAAAGTCCGCCCAATTCTCGCACGCCTTCGCCTAATTTAATGTCCGTTCCGCGACCGGCCATGTTGGTCGCGATCGTCACTGAACCGATATGTCCGGCCTTCGCCACAATTTGCGCTTCCCGTTCATGATTTTTCGCGTTAAGCACTTCGTGTTGAACGCCGGATTTTAAAAGTAGCATACTTAAATATTCCGATTTTTCCACCGCGATTGTTCCCACTAAAATCGGTTGACCAATTTTATTCACTTCCTTAATTTTTTCCACAATGGCGTTAAATTTTCCTTTTTCTGATTTATAAACCACATCGGGAATATCTTTGCGAATCGCCGGTTTGTTGGTCGGAATTTCTATCACTTCCATTTTATACACTTTGAAAAATTCTTCCGCCGAAGTGGATGCGGTTCCGGTCATTCCGGAAATTTTCTGGTACATCCGAAAATAGTTTTGAAAAGTGATAGTCGCCAGAGTTTTGGATTCTTTTTGCACCCGCACGCCTTCCTTGGCTTCAATCGCTTGATGTAATCCTTCCGAATAACGCCGTCCCGGCATCAACCGTCCGGTAAAATCATCGACGATAATCACTTCGCCATTTTTTACAACATAGTCGCGATCAATTTGAAATATAAACTGCGCTTTCAGAGCTTGCTCCAAATGATGGACATAGCCGATTTTTCCTGTTTCATAAATATTTCCGACATTCAACCACGATTCGATTTTGGCGATTCCGTTTTCCGTAATCGTCACGGACTTGGTTTTTTCCTCGACGGTATAATCTTCTTCTTTTTTTAATCTTGGAATAAGCGTCGCGAACTGCTGATACATTTTGGTCGATTCGCTGTCCGGCGCGGAAATAATCAGCGGCGTTCTGGCTTCGTCAATCAAAATCGAGTCCACTTCATCCACGATGACATAGTTTAATTTCCTTTGCGCCATCTGCGCCAATGTTTGCGTCATATTGTCGCGCAAATAATCAAAACCAAATTCGTTATTTGTTCCGTAAGTAATGTCGGAGGCGTACGCTTCGCGCCGAGAAATCGGAGCGAGATTTTCCATTTCAATATCCACTTCGTTATCATCTTTTACTTTTGGCTGATAAATATATGAAATATCATGAATAATGCAAGCGGTGGAAATTCCCAAAAAATGCAAAATCGCGCCCATCCAGTTGCAATCGCGCTTGGCTAAATAATCATTGACTGTCACTAAATGCACGCCTTTCCCTGAAAGGGCATTGAGATACATCGGCAAAAGCGAGGTATGCGTTTTTCCTTCGCCGGTTTTCATTTCGGCGATTCTTCCTTGATGTAAAACGATTCCGCCCATTAACTGCGCATCAAAAAGCCGTTTGCTATCAACCCGTTTCACCGCTTCGCGCGTCACGGCAAAAGCTTCCGGCAAAAGATCATCCAAACTTTCTCCT
>DMXN01000036.1:28135-29942 GCA_003482885.1 Candidatus Moraniibacteriota bacterium | reverse complement strand
AGAAATTCTTTTTTTAAATTCCACAGTTTTCGCGCGCAATTCATCATCAGACAATTTTTCCATCTGATTTTCCAACGCGTTGATTTTTTCCACAATCGGTTTCAACTTCGCGATCTCCCGTTCATTGGAACCAAAAAGTTTTTTTAGTAGTGACATAAAAAAATATTCTGAACTATGATTTACTGATTGAATGACGGACTATGAATGAGAAAAAGAAATAAAAAATCATAGTCTATCAAATAATCAGCTTAATCACAGTTCAAGACAATTATCCTCCGAAACTCCCTCTTCCCCGCTTTAATAACTTTCCCGTCAAAGCTTTCATCCAGTTTCAACTGCCAATCGGACACCGTTTCATTATCTATCTTTATTCCGCCTTGGTCAATTTTTCGTCTGGCGTCCGCTTTGCTTGAAGCTAAATTATTTTTTACTAAAATATCCACCAAACTTTCGCCAGCCGAAACTTTAATCTCAACGATTTCCTCCGGATTTTCTTTTTTGGAAAAAACTTTTTCAAAATATTCCTGCGCTTTTTTTGCCGCTTTTTCACCGTGATAAATTTTTGTTATCTCAAAAGCTAATTTTATTTTCGCGTCGCGGGGAGTAACTTCTTCGTTTTTTAATTGCTTTTTTATTTTTTCTATTTCATCCAAGGAGAGATATGTGCAATCAGTAAAAAGTTGCGAGATATTTTCATCTGCCTGCGCCATAATTTTCCCAAACATATTCACATTATTCTCATCCAAAAACACTCCGGTTCCTAAGCTTTTCGACATCATCTTTTCATGAGTTACCGGATTTTCCAACAAAGTTGTAATAAATACAAACTTTTCTTTATTTTTAATTTTCTTGAGTAAGGTGCGCCCCACCAAAGCATTAAATTTTTGATCATTACCGCACATTTCAATATCGACATCCATCGCTACACTGTCATATCCTTGCATAAGCGGATAGAAAAACTCATGCAAAAAAATTGGCTTACCCTCTTTCATTCTTTTTTCAAACATATCCCGTTCCATCATTTGCTGAACTGTAAAATTAGAAGCAAGACTTATAACATCTTCAAAGGTGAGCTTTGAAAGCCAGTCATGATTAAATTTAATCTTGACCGGATTTTCTTTATCATCAAAATTGATTATCGGTTTCACTTGTTTGAGCCATGTTTCTACATTTTTTTTGACATCATCTCTTGTCAATTGCTTTCTAACTGAAACTTTATCCGTCGGATCTCCAATTCTAGCCGTGAAATCACCAATTAAAAATATTACTTCATGCCCCAATTTTCTGAATTTTTCCAAAATAACATAATTAGTCGCGTGACCTAGATGCAAAGAAGTTCCGGTTGGATCTGTGCCAATATAAATTCTTATTTTCTTTCCCGACATCAAAAGAGTTTTTAAATCTTTTTTTGAAGGCAAAATTTCTTCCACACTTCTGCTAAACAATTCATCAATCAACTTCTCATCCGTTATAATTTTTGACATAATATTTTTTATAAAATCTATTTTTTACTGAAAACAATCTTATTATACCGTCATAAAACAATAAAATCAAATAAAAAAGGGACCCGGCTGAACGCGAAGTTTCTCGCGCAGCCAAATCCCCTAATGCTTCCCTCATTTTACTCCTCCTTCGGAGGATTTTTTACAGCGCTCCTCCGAAACAAGCGCTGAAACCGCCACCAAGCGTGGGCGAAACGGACGCCCACAAAAATAACCGCAATTCCGGCATAAAGCCAGAGTATTTCTTGGGTCATCATACTTTATCCTCCTTTTTTTTTCGATTTGAAAAAAGCTCCTCGATTCCC
>DMXN01000036.1:26813-27939 GCA_003482885.1 Candidatus Moraniibacteriota bacterium | reverse complement strand
AAAGGTTAAGTTTTTAGGAAACACAGCTCCTTTTTTTCGCTACCCACCACTGGCGAGTAGCAAAAACCAGAAGCGCCACCGCCGATGCCCCGATAAGGCACCAGCAGATAAAAACCACCTTGGAAACAAATGACATTGTTTCCATTTTTTTCCTCCTTTTTTATTTTTTTGGTTTTTTTTTAGCGCCCCGCCCAAAAAAAAGGTACGCCGCTCCATACATCACCACTAAAAAAATCAATGGTGATGTAGCTTTGACAAAAAACCACCAAAAATTCCAACTCATGGTGGCAACCTCCTTTTTTTTATTTTTTTGTCAAAGAGCCAATCTCTCTGACTGACTAACCAATCAATCTAGCAAATAATTTATATTTTGTCAACCCGCTCTGCCGGTTGATAATATGGCCATTATAATACTCCAATACTTTTTAACAAGATATTTTTTTCTTCTCCGATTATTTCACGATATTCTTTTGTTTTCAAATTTCTCAGTTTAATGTTTGTGATTCTCACTCTTTTCAGATCCAAAACTTTTCGTTCCAATTTTTCACACATTCTTCGGATTTGTCTTTTTTTGCCTTCAGTTAAAATTATAGAAAAAGAAAGTTCGTCGATTTTTTTCACTTCGCAATTTCTGGTTTTATATCCGTCATCCAAAATCACGCCGTCTGCCATATTTTTGATAAACCCCGGGCTGATCGCGCGATCGACTTTGACGATGTATTCTTTTTCATGACAATGATCGGGATTGAGCAAGCGGTCGGTTATGCGGCCGTCGTTGGTAAGAATTATCAAGCCGTAAGAATCTTTGTCCAGCCGGCCGACGGGAAAAACTTTTTGAGAGAAATTAAAAATATTTTCAATGCTTTTTTCTCCCTCTTGCGGACTGTGTGTTACGATCCCTCTCGGTTTGTTATACGCTAAATAAACAAGTTTTTTATTCTTGCGGGTATCTTTCTCAATCGCCACTTCGTCATGCTCCAAAACTTGATAACCCAAAGCAGCCGGCTTGCCATTGACTTTCACTCGGCCGGATTTAATAATTTCGTCCGCCTCCCGGCGCGTGCAAAAATTATTATACGCCAAATATTTATTAATTCTGATTGGATATATAATTTCTTTTTTCATA
>DMXN01000036.1:26154-26692 GCA_003482885.1 Candidatus Moraniibacteriota bacterium | reverse complement strand
AATTCGTAATTCGTAGAGAAATATCGTCGATCAAGAATTGCGCCGTTGACGCGCCGGCGGCGATGCCGACTTTCTCAACATTTTTAAACCATTCTTTTCGCAATTCATCAGCTGTTTCAATATGATAAGTTTTGATTTTTTGCGCTTCGCTTAATTGCGCCAATTTTCCGGTATTGCTTGAATTTTTTCCACCGATCACAATCATCAAATCCACTTCTTTCGCCAAAGCGGAAACTTCCGCTTGTTTGGTTGAGCTGTCCAAGCAAATCGTATTTTCAATATTTATCTTTTTTATTCCCTTTTCCAACAATGCCGCAACGGTATTTTTTAAAAGCTCCTTTTTTTGCGTTGTTTGACTTAATATGCCGACCGGCTTTTTGAATTCTGAATTTTTTACATCTTCCGCATTATGAATTATTTTAGCCGAATTATTCGTCCAGCCATTTATTCCAATTACTTCCGCATGATTCGGATCGCCACAAATAACAATGTCATATCCGTCTTTGTAAAATTTTTCCGCCACCGTTTGCGCATGCCG
>DMXN01000036.1:8933-25867 GCA_003482885.1 Candidatus Moraniibacteriota bacterium | reverse complement strand
ACCGCTCGTTTCACCCCAAAACAAAACCCCGCATTTTTCGCAATTTTGATTTTCATAATCTCAGCTTAGCTTATTTGCAAACAGTCCGCAAATAGCGGATAATTCGCTTCATTTCTATCTCGCAATCCGCAAACTATTCAAGATTACCGAAACCGAACTGAAAGACATTGCCGCAGCAGCGATCGCGGGATTTAAAACTCCAGCAATCGCCAAAGGAATTGCCGCGACATTATAGAAAAAAGCCCAAAATAAATTTTGGCGAATGACAAGAAAAGTTTTTTGAGAAATTAAAATCGCTTCCACGACTTTTTGCAAATTATTTTGCATTAAAATAATTTGCCCCGCTTCCTTGGCGATATCTGTCGCGTTACCCATCGCAATTCCCAAATCCGCTTGAATTAAACTCGGGGCATCATTGATTCCGTCGCCGACAAACACCACTTTTTCACCCGCATCCTGCAATCTTTTAATTTCACTTGATTTTTGCGCCGGCAAAACTTCCGCCAAAACTTGATCGATTCCCAATTCTTTTGCCATCGCTTGCGCCGTATTTTTATTATCTCCTGTTATCATCGCGACCTTTAAATTCATTTTTTTCAAATCCTCGATAACCTTTCTGGATTCCGCTCGCGCCGTGTCGGCTAAAATAATCGCGCCAACCACTCTTTTCGCATGAACGACGAAAAGTCTTGTCCCGATTCCTAAGTTTTTATCTTCCAAAATATTATCCGCCCATTTTGTATCCAAAGAATTTTCTTCCAACAATTTTTTATTCCCCAGCATCATTTCGATTTTATGCTGAACGCAAGTCGCAATTAACCCTTTGCCTTTTATTTCCCTGAAACTGTCAAATTTTCCCAGCTCGATATTTTTTTCTTTTGCATAATCCGCCACTGCTTTTGAAAGAGGATGTTCGGAGCTTTTCGCGATCGGCGCGGCAATTCTGATAATCTGACCTTCGTCAAAATGGAATTCGGGATTTGCAATAATCCTTTGCAACTCGGGAGTCCCTTTTGTAAGGGTTCCGGTTTTGTCAAAAACTACTATTGAAATATCTTTCGCCCGCTCAAAGCTTTCTCCGTTTTTAAAAAGTATTCCGCTTTTCGCTCCGCGACCCGCTCCAACCATAATCGCAGTCGGAGTTGCCAATCCTAAAGCGCACGGACAAGCGATAATTAAAACTGCGATAGCATTGATAACAGCAATAGAAAAATCTTTCGCTATAAAAAACCAGCCGGCAAACGACGCAATCGCGATTAAAATAACGAGAGGTACAAAAATGCCGGAAATTTTATCAGCCAGTTTTTGAATCGGCGCTTTCGATCCTTGCGCTTCTTCCACGGTTTTTATTATTTGCGCCAAAACCGTTCCTTCTCCGGTTTGCGTTACTTTTATTTTCAAAACTCCATCATCATTCATCGTCGCGCCGAAAACTTTCGCGCCAATTTTCTTTTCCACCGGCATCGATTCTCCTGTCAGCATCGACTCGTCGACATTCGATTCTCCTTCAATAATTTCCCCGTCCAAAGGAATCCTCTCGCTCGGTCTGACTAAAATAATACTGCCGATTTTTATTTTATCCACATCTATTTCCCGCTCTTGTCCTCCAATAATAATTCTCGCTTTTTTCACGCCAAGCTCTATCAACTTCTTCATCGCTTCTCCCGCTTGACCGGTGCTTTTCGCTTCAAAATATTTTCCCAAAAGAATGAGCGTTATAATAATCGCCGCCACTTCCAGATAGCCTTCTTTTTCAATATTGAATAATAATTTTTCCGCAACCAGCCACAAACTGTAAAAATATGCTGTGAGCGTACCCAAAGAAACCAGCGTATCCATGTTCGCTCTAAAGTATGTCGCCTGTTTCCACGCCATCCAATGAAAACGCCAGCCGAAATAGAAAACAACAATCGTCGCCAAAAAAATATGCGCGTACATTATGAGATCCATATCCAAAATTTTTATTCCCGTCCGCAATTTATAAACCATCTCTAGAAGAAGAGGCAAAGTAAAAATAGCCGACCAAAAAAATGTCCGCCAATTTTTTTGCATATCCTCACTGCCATGCTGATGTTGATGCCTTCCGCTATCCACGGAACAACTATCACATATCATACCGGCATGTTGCGAAGCAACTTTTTTATCAAGCATAATATTACTAAAAGCATAGCATTGACAGCCGGCAAAATCAATGCTATGCTTTATTTTTATGTTAATGCTTCTTGATGTCTAAGCGCATAAGTATCTAAACATAAAAATATTTAATTTTTTATGTTTAGAAAATATGTATCAAAAACACTTTAGCCGTACGGCTAACAATTCTTCGCGCCGAAATTTCACAAGATCCGGCGGTCGAAGAAACGATCCTAAACAAAGGCGCGCCAGAGGCTTTCGCGGGAATTTTATCAGTATTGATAAGTTCATCAATAAAACGGTTCCGACAATCGCCAAAACTGCGGATGAATATGTTCCGGAGTCTTCTTTCGCTGATTTCAAAATCAACGATCGCTTAAAAAAAGTCATCGCCCAGCGGGGTTATAAATCCCCTACCGCCATTCAAGACAAAACCATTCCGCATATTTTGGAAGGAAAAGATTTAATCGGTCTTGCTAACACCGGCACGGGAAAAACAGCCGCTTTTTTGGTTCCGATGATTCATAAGATGATGGTGAATCATAACGAAAAACTTTTAGCCATTGTGCCGACGCGCGAACTGGCTACGCAAATTCAGGAAGAATTCATCGCTCTTTCTCGCGGTCTTAATCTTTTTTCCGTCGTTATTATTGGCGGTGCCAATATGCACCGGCAAATTTCCCAGCTCCGTTCTCGTCCGAATATTGTTATCGGCACGCCGGGACGATTGAAAGATTTGGTGCAGCAAAAAAAGTTAGATCTTTCCCATTTTTCCAATGTCGTTTTGGATGAAGCCGATCGAATGCTGGATATGGGCTTTATTGATGATGTGAAATTTTTGCTTTCTTTTTTAACTAAAGAACGGCAGACTTTATTTTTCTCCGCCACGCTGCCGCCGGCGATTGAAAATTTAGTTAAAAATTTTCTCAAAAATCCTGTTAAAATTTCCATTAAAACGCAAGATACGCCGTCGCAAATCGATCAGGATATTGTGCGTGTAAAGCAGGGCGAAGACAAAATTGAAGTTTTATACAATTTGCTCAAGGGAGTTTCTTTTCAAAAAGTGCTTATTTTCGCCAGAACAAAAATCAGCACGGAAAAACTTTCCAAAATTCTCTATAGCCGAGGCTTTAAAACCGAATCGATTCACGGGAATAAATCTCATGGCAAACGGCAAATAGCTTTAAAAATGTTTAAGGAAGACCGCGTGGAAATTCTTGTCGCCACTGATATCGCCGCGCGCGGATTGGATATTCCCAATGTGAGCCATGTAATTAATTTCGACATTCCCGCCACTTATGAAGATTATATTCACCGCATCGGCCGCACTGGACGAGCCGACAAAACCGGAATCGCATTGACTTTTGTTTCGTAAGCTTGAGATAGCCAGACATTAAAAAACACTTTACGAAAATTGAAGTGTTTTTTATTTTTAACCTAAATTTTCTACTCCCCTCCCATCGACATTCCTCTTTTCGTCCGATGCTTTCTTGCCACTTTTATTCTAGCCGATTCTTTTTGAATCGCCGCCGCCACGCGAGCGTATTCTTCGTCATCCACGGAAATAGCTTGATTTTTCAAATCTTCCGCGCGCTTTCTGGCTTCTTCCGCTTCCGTCAAATCAATTTCTTCCGCCCGTTCCGCGGCATCCGCTAAAATAATCAGAGTGTTATCGTGAAATTCGATAAATCCTCCGGAAATCGCCAAATCAATTTCCTCGCCGTCTTTTTTAATTATAATTTCTCCGGCTTTGAGCGACGCGATATACGACCGGTGATTGGGCAAAATTGTAATTTCCCCGTCAGAAACAGGCAGAGTTGCTTGATCAACTTCGTCCTCAAAAACAGTTCGTTCGGGAGTGACTATTTTAAATTGAATTTTATTATTTGCCATTTTTGCTTGTTTGTAATTTTAAATCATTTAAAATTATTTTTTGATTTCACTTATATTTCCTTTCATATAAAATTCCTGCTCCGCGATTTCATCCATTTCTCCGTCTAATATCATTTTGAAACCTTTAACGGTATCGGAAAGTTTGACATATTTTCCCGGAGTTCCCGTGAATTGCTCCGCCACAAAAAACGGCTGGGACAAAAATTTCTGAATTTTTCTGGCGCGCGCCACTGTGATTTTATCTTCATCGGAAAGTTCTTCCATTCCTAAAATCGCGATAATGTCTTGTAAATCTTTATATCTTTGCAAAACTTTTTGCACTCCACGGGCAACTTGATAGTGTTCTTCGCCGACAATATTCAGATCGAGAATCGTCGAGTTTGAATCCAGCGGATCAACGGCCGGATAAATTCCCAGTTCCGAAAGTCCGCGGGAAAGCACCACGGTGGAATCCAAATGTCCGAAAGTTGTCGCCGGCGCCGGATCAGTCAGGTCATCAGCCGGGACATAAACCGCCTGCACGGAAGTGATGGAACCTTTTTTGGTCGATGTAATTCTTTCTTGCAGCCGTCCCATTTCTTCCGCCAATGTCGGTTGATAGCCCACCGCTGATGGAATCCGTCCTAAAAGCGCCGATACCTCCGAACCGGCCTGCGTGAAACGAAAAATATTATCCACAAAAAACAAAACATCTTTTCCTTCCGTGTCGCGAAAATATTCCGCCATCGTCAACGCGGAAAGTGCTATTCTTTGCCGCGCTCCCGGCGGTTCGTTCATTTGACCAAATACCAGCGCGGTTTTATCCAACACGCCCGATTCTTTCATTTCATGATATAAATCATTTCCTTCACGAGTCCGTTCTCCTACGCCGGCAAAAATGGAATAACCTCCATGTTCCGAAGCTATATTTCTAATCAACTCTTGAATTACCACGGTTTTTCCCACACCCGCGCCGCCGAATAATCCCACTTTCCCTCCTTTGACAAACGGACAAATCAAATCAATAACTTTTATTCCGGTTTCAAAAATTTCCGCCTTGGTTGATTGATCTTCAAACTTAGGCGCGTCGCGATGAATTGGATCTTTTCGTTCTGATTTTACTTCGTCATCTTTTCCATCAATAGTTTCTCCCAATAAATTAAACATTCTTCCTAAAACTCCTTTTCCTACGGGAACTTTGATCGCATCGCCAGTATCAATAACTTCCATTCCGCGACGCAACCCGTCCGTCGGTCCCATCGCTACTGTCCGAACTTTATTCCCGCCGGTATGCTGAGCGACTTCAAGAATCAATTTTTTATTATCCACCAGTTTGATTTCCAGCGCGTCATAAATTTTCGGCAGACCTTCCGCGAATTCCACATCCACCACCGGACCGATTACTTGAGAGATTTTTCCTAGATTTTTCATACGATTTAAGTATTTAATTTAGTTATAATAACTACGAAATTACAAATTTTTACAAAAATACAAAATTACGAAAAAATAACTATTTATTCGTAGTACACTACGAATAAAATTAGTTGTCAACCTTCCAACGCCGCTCTTCCGGCGGAAATTTCCGCAATCTCTTGCGTGATTTTCATTTGCCGGATTTGATTATACGCGAATGTCAGATCGCTCGCCATATCTCCCGCCGCTTCGGTAGCGTTTTTCATCGCCAGCATTCGCGCTGATTCCTTAGACGCGTTGGATTCCAAAATCGCGTGATATACTTGCATTTCAATCAATCGCGGAAAAATATGCTCCAAAACTTCATTCGGACTCGGTTCAATTTTGTATTCCATTATCGGTTCTTCCAATCCGTATTCTTTCGCCAAAATATCCATTTCCGCAATTTGCTTTTCAATATCAATCCGGCTGATCGGCAAAAGCTGGCGAATTTTTGTTTCTTGTTTTACAGTGGAAACATAGTTGGTATAAATTACCACCACTTTATCATATTTTTTCGCCAAATAATCATCCATAGTCAATCGAGCAAGCGGACGAACATCCTCGATTTTCGGCAAGTAAGACAGTTCGGAAAAAGCCGCTATGATATTTTTACTCATCCGGCGAATGACCGACTCTCCTTTCTTGCCCACTGTCACAAAATCAATTTTTAAATCTTTATCGGAAACGCCGGAATCGATTCTTTTTATTCCGATTCTGTTTATTTTTAATTTCCCGGGATTTTTTATTTCTTCTCTGATTTTTTTCGCCACTTGAGCGTTAAAAGATCCGCACAATCCCCGATTGGAAGAAATCGCGATCGCCAAGACGCTTTTTACTTCGCGCACATCCAAAAGACCTTCTCGATATTCTTCAAACGCCCGCGCCAAGTTGGTCAGCGCGCCCCACGCACTATGGGCGTAAGCGCGCACCGCCAAAACGCTCGCTACCGCTTTGCGCATTTTGGCAGCCGAAACCATTTCCATCGCGCGGGTTATTTTAGCGGTATTCTTCACCGATTTTATGCGTCTAACAATTTCTTTGGTTCCAGCCATAAACTTGCTTGTCATCCCCGCGAAGGCGGGGATCTAATCTGCTAACTTAGTTGCTTCACTGGATTCCCGTTTTCACGGGAATGACAATAATTCTTAACTACCGTTTTGGTATATTTCCTTAAACTCCCTAATCGCCTTCTCAATCGCCGCGACTACCTCATCCGTCAGCTCTTTTTTCTCTGCGATCATATCTAAAACTTTTTTCTGCGATGATTTTAGATATTTATGAAAATCGTTTTCCCATGTTTTTACTTTTTCTACTGCGACATCATCAATAAAACCATTGGTCAAAGCGTATAAAATCGCCACTTGATTTTCCATCGCCATTGGTTCATATTGCCCTTGTTTTAAAATTTCCACCGTTCGTTTTCCTCTTTCAATTTGCTTTCTAGTATTTTCATCTAAATCCGATCCAAATTGCGCGAAAGCTTCCAATTCCCGAAACTGCGCCAAATCCAAACGCAATTTTCCCGCCACTTTTTTCATAGCCTTGGTTTGCGCCGCCGATCCCACGCGAGAAACAGAAAGACCGACATTTAACGCCGGACGAATTCCTTTGTAAAATAAATCGGATTCCAAATAAATTTGTCCGTCAGTAATGGAAATGACATTGGTTGGAATATAGGCGGAAACATCGCCGGCTTGTGTTTCAATAATCGGCAAGGCAGTAATTGATCCGCCGCCGAAATCTTTATTAAGTTTCGCGCTCCGTTCCAAAAGTCTGGAATGCAAATAGAAAACATCCCCCGGATACGCTTCGCGTCCCGGCGGTCTTTTTAGAATCAATGAAATTTGTCGATAACTCCACGCGTGTTTTGAAAGATCATCATAAATAACCAAAACATCTTTTCCTTGATCCATAAAGTATTCTCCCAAGGCGCAACCGGAATACGGAGCGATAAAAGAAAAAGCTGCAGGATCAGAAGCTCCCGCCAAAACAATCGTCGTATATTCCATTGCGCCGGCCTTTTCTAATTCCGCCGCGATTCTGGCAATCTTAGATTCTTTCTGCCCGATGGCGACATAAACGCAAATCATATCTTGCCCGCGTTGATTGATAATCGTATCAATCGCAATCGCTGTTTTTCCGGTTTGGCGATCGCCGATAATAAGTTCCCGCTGACCGCGACCTACGGGAATCATTGCGTCAATTGCCTTGATTCCTGTCTGCACCGGTTGATTGACGGATTGCCGAGTTATTACGCCCGGCGCAATTTTTTCCACCGGATAAAATTTTTCCGTCACGATATTTCCTTTGCCATCAAGAGGTTGTCCTAACGGATCGATCACCCGTCCAATCATATCCCCCCCTACCGGAATAGACAAAATTCTTCCGGTCGCTTTCACAGTATCGCCCTCTTTAATTCCGGCATAATCCCCTAAAATCATCGCGCCGACCTGATCCTCTTCTAGATTCAAAGCCACGCCGATTATTCCATCGGAAAATTCCACCATTTCCGAAGCCATTAAATCTGACAGTCCCGAAATCTTCGCTACGCCGTCCCCTATTTCAAGAACTTTCCCGACTTTCTCCGTCGGAACTTTTGACTGGAAATTTTCAATTTGTTTTTTAAGTTGATCGATGATGTAATCCTTGTTCATAAAATTTATAATTTCTAATTTTTAATTTCTAAACATTTTCTCAACCTGTTTAACTGTCCGCCAACACTTCCGTCCATCACCTCATCGCCAATTTTAATAATCACTCCTCCAATAATCTTTTCGTCAATCTTATTATTCAACATCACTTCTTTCGCCGAATATTTATTTTTTATAAAATCATCTAGCTTAACAATCAATTCACCGTTCAATTTTTCACGAGAAACAATTTCCGCCTCGACAATACCCTTTTTTTTATTGTAAATTTCACCAAATTTTTCAATAATCTTTCCTGCCAATTTCAACTGCCGGTTTTTTTGCAAGAATTTTATGAAATTGGAAATAACGCCTTTAATCTCCTGCTCCGATTTTCCGGAGGTTAATTCAAACAAGCTCTTGGCATATTGTCGCGTTGTAATTTTCATCGTATCACTTTTTCTATTAACTCTCTATCTTTACCGCTATCTAATTTTTCCCCGATAATCTTCTCCGTCGCGCGCGCAACCAGCTCCGCCACCTCGGATTTTATTTCTACCATCATTTTATTTTTTTCCTGTTCAATTTGTTTTTTAGCATTGATGATTAATTTTTCGCCTTGATCTCTGCCTTCCAAGACAATACTCACCGCATTCGCCTTGGCTTGATCTTCGGCATTTTTAATAATCACTTGCGCTTCTTCGCGGGCTTTTTTTAAAACTTCTTTCTCTTTTTCGGTTATTTCTTCCAATTTCTTACGCGCCTCTTCTGAATCTTTCAATCCTTTTTCGATTTTCTTCGTTCTGTCATTGAGCATTTTCAAAACCGGTCCATAGGCGAATTTTTTGAGAATAAAAAGCAACACCAAAAAATTGACTATTTGCGCCAAGAGCAACTTTCCATTTATTCCTAAATTATTCAGCAGTTCCATAGAAAATATTTTAATATCTTATCCCAAAGCGCAACTTTAAAAATAGCGCTTTGAAGAAAATATTAAACAAATTTAATAATCAACGCGACTACCAGCGCGTAAATCGCGATAGCTTCGGTGAAAGCAATCGCCAAAATCATCGCTGTTTGAATTTTGGAAGTCGCTTCCGGATTCCGGCCGATCGATTCCATGGCCTTGGACGCCAACATTCCAATTCCAAGCCCCGGGCCAATTGCTCCGACTCCGATGGCAATCGCGGCGGCTAAAGATTTAGCTGCTTCTGTTTCCATACTTTTTATATTTTTTTTGTCTAACCTACGGTTTGCTTCATAGTCATTAGGCAAAAAAATTAAATAATTATTTTCCATAACTTCGTTAATGCGCCGCTTCCACTGTCGCCATTTTCAAAAATACCAGTGTAAGCATAGCAAACACCAACGCTTGCACGAAGCCTACAAAAATTTCTAAAAATAAAAATGGAAGCGGAACGAAATATGGCACCAAATTCAGCATAACTATCAATAAAACTTCTCCGGCAAATATGTTTCCGAACAACCGGAAGGAAAACGATATTATTTTAGCAAATTCACTGATTATTTCAAGCAATCCGACAAAGGTTCCCACTAAATATGGCTTGCGTAACGGACTAACGAAAAATTTTCCCGCGTATTTGGAAATTCCAATCGTCGCAATTCCTAGAAACTGGACGAAAAAAACCGAAATAAGCGCGATCGCCAATGTAACATTAAGATCAGCGGATGCGCTGCGAATAAATGGGACTAAAATAGTTTTTCCTTCATGCGTTTCATTTATTCCAATTGTTCCCAACCCCGGAATAATTTCAATCCAATTGGAAAGAATTACAAAGATAAAAATTGTCATTACGATAGGAAAAAAAATTTCTGATTGTTTTCGATTATGGGTAACGCTGTCAACCAAATTTAAAAAGGCTTCCATGATATATTCGATAATATTTTGAAAGCCTTTGGGAATAAGTTTTAATTTTTTCTTAAGAATAAACGACGCGACAATAATCACGCAACTTAAAATCAGCGACATAATCAATGTGTTGGTAACAGTAAATGTTCCTATATGAAACAGTGGTTCGGCCGCCAGTGATATTTCCATTATTTTTTATTTTTTGCTTATTATTTCTGCGGTTTTTTTATAAACAATATAACTGGTGGCGATAACTGAAAGCAGTATGCCGGAAAGCAAAGCCAATGGCGGTGTTCCCATTTTTTTGTCCAACAGCCTTCCCAGCAAAGCAAAGACAGCCAGCGGAATGACGATTGAATAGCCCAACTCCCACGCGAATTTTATCGCCGACCAAGATTTATTATTTTCCGTATTTTTATCCATTGTAAAAATAACATAATGCCACATTAATTATTTTTGCTTAGTTTTTAAAAAAAGTCAATACCGATAATTCTCCCGTTTATTTTTGTTTTCCCCGATTTGTGCTAAAATAATTCCAGTATGCCTAAGAAAAAACCGGATAAAAAAATATTCTCGCTAGAACCCGTATTCAAGGATATTTTAGTTTGCAACAAAAAAGAATACCGACCTTTTTTGGAAACATTGGTAGAAAAACCGGAAAATATTTCCCGGCAAAATTTAGGTGTTTTATTCGGCATTTTTCAAATCGACGACCGCAGCGAAGATTCTTCCTATGTTGTCAATTATTTAATTTCCATAATTAAAAAAGAATATTTTTCGCGCGTCAATCGCGGAGCGGTAGAAAATTTCGAAGCTACTTTGCGCAAAGCCAACCTAGCGCTGGCAAAGCTGGCGGCGCATGAAAATATCGGCTGGATCGGAAAAATCAATGCCGTTTGCGCCGTGATTGAAAAAAATAATCTTTTGCTTTCGCAAACCGGAAATATTTCCGCCTTTCTTTTGCGCGGATCGAATGTAACGGAGATTACGGAAAATTCCGCGGACGCCGCCGATTCCAATCCATTAAAAACTTTCCAAGACATCATCTCGGGAAAAATAGAAAAAACGGATAAGCTGATTTTTTCCACCAAAGAAATTTTTGACATTTTTTCCTTGGAAGAAATAAAAAAAAGCGCTCTTAAATTTTCCACTGAAGATTTTGTCCGCTTTTTAAATACCGCGTTGGTTAATGAACTGGATAACACCGCCGCGCTGATTATCGCCATTGATGAGAAAGAAATTGCGGATATTGCCGCTCTGCCGGAGAAAAAAACGCAAAAAATAAACGCTTTCAGCCAAATGGCTTTCCGCAAAAAAACTTCCCGAGATAATATAGAGAAGGCGGAAAAAATAGAAACCGCCCGCGAAAACCCGCCCGCCGAAAAAACGCGAGAGATAATTAAAAAACCGGAAAAAAACAAAGACGATTTTATCGATAAGAAAACCGGTCATATCTACATCAAAGATGACACCGTCTTTTTGGCTA
This sequence comes from Candidatus Moraniibacteriota bacterium, assembly GCA_003482885.1. Classification (GTDB taxonomy): domain Bacteria; phylum Patescibacteriota; class Minisyncoccia; order Moranbacterales; family UBA2206; genus UBA9630. The sequence continues at coordinate 14,424 of DMXN01000036.1, read as the reverse complement.
AAACTTACGACAAAAAAGACTCTTTTGATTTTTCTTTTTTCGCCAAAACCGCGGAAAAAATTTCCGCCCTGTTTTCCGGTGTTTTTCTTAGCGCTAAAAATTATTGGATAAGTAAAAAAAATAAATTAAGAATTTCTTTTATTTCCCAAAAGCAAAAATGGAAAATGAAAAGCGCGCAGAAAAAAGCGGATAGAGAAAATCAAATGGCGCGGTTGGAAAAAGAAATTTTACCAACGATGCCGGAAGATCCGGCAAAAAAAGAATTGCGCGACACATTAAGGGCGAAACCGCTGACAAATTCCGCTTATCGCGACTTGTTTCGAAAAATTAAAGTTTTTTTTCAAACACTGGCGCCGGAAGACAAATTGGAATGGCTGGGAGAAAAGATTATTGACGGCGCTGTTATTCTTTTGCGAATACCGCTTCGCGGCTTGGCGCTTCTATTCGCTTTTGACAAAAGCCGGTGGCTGAATTATCGGAATAATAAAAGTAAAAAAAATATCAACCGGAATAATACTGTTCAAAATAATGTTCTAGAAAATAGCTCCGTTATTTCTGTCGCCTCTACTATTTCTGCTGTTCCCGCAACCCCCGCAATTTCTACGACATTGCCAAACAAGTTAAATAATTTTTTACCCGACTTTTCCCGATTGAAACAATTGGCGGGAAAACTCAATTACCAGCAAAGGTTGTACGCTGTTATTATTATATTTTTACTGTTAATAGTTCCTTATTGGATCGCGAAATGGGAAAATAAACCAGAAGAAGCAAAAGTAGAAATTGTCGAAAAAACGCCGCTTGTCCCGCCACTGGCGCAAGATAAAAATGTTACCCAAGTGGAAAAAACGAGTGAGGTTTATGCCGGAAATATTAAAAATATTCTCAATCTTAACGACAAATTTTTCGCGCTGGCAGAAAATAAAATTATTGATTTGGAAAATAAAAAGAGCTTTCCAATTCCGCAAGATTTTCAAAATCCGGAATTGTTTTTGGGAATGAACGATTTGAGTTTAATTTTTCTTGTTAAGAATAATCAGATTATTTCACTCGCTCCGACCACTGGAAAATTTCAACCCGGCGCGCTGGCTTTTCCGGAAAACGGAAAAATAGCCGACGGAAAAACTTACCTTACTTATTTGTACCTGCTCAATCAAAAAAATAATCAAATTTACCGCTATCCGCGCGCAGAAGGCGGATTCGGCGAAAAAACCAACTGGCTGAAAGAAGCTTTGGATTTATCAGGCGCGCGAAACATGGCTATTAATGAAAATATTTTTATTCTTGACGGAAAAAACATCATAAAATTATTTCGCGGAAAGAAACAAGAATTTTCCATCGAAAACACCGCGACGAAAATTTTGGCGGAAAAATTATACACTGAAAGAAAATTAAGCAATTTATATGTTTTGGATAAAATCAACGCAAGAATTATAAAGCTCGATAACGACGGAAAAATTTTAGCGCAATACTATAATCCCGACATCGCCGACGCCACGGACTTTTCCGTCGGCGAAGAAAATAATTTGATTTATATTTCGAATGAAAAAGGAGTAAAAAGTTTCGGAATGAGAGAATAAAAAAACTTTATAAAGTTTCTAAAACCTCGTCCTCGCGATGATTTCTTGATTAACAATATGCCGATCTCGGCCATAAGTTAGACGGGATAATTCTTTTATGGCGTTGGCGATTTCTTGATCGCCTTTGGTTGGCGGAAAGCCTGCAACTGTGACCAATCGCACTATCCCTGATTGTACAAAATTCGCGAATTTGAACATTATCGCCTACTTCGGTTTGAAAATCCGCACTGCTGGATCGATCGATTTCATGGTCATTCTCCCTATATTCAATTTTTAAACAACAAGTTTATTTTTTAGTTGGCTAATTTTTACACGATTTAAAAAAATGGTCAAATTTCCAAACTTTATAAAGCTTCTAAAACCTGAGATGCAGGTTCAGGCGTCTCGCCTGAACCGTTTATTTCTGGAAAAGTAAAGTCATTCATATCATCCGCCTTTAATTCACAATCTAAATTAGCTGAAGACCAATACCAATTTTTATCTTCGGTCACATATTCTCTTTTAATCGGATTGTCATGAATATATTTTGCTTTTTGAAAATAAAATTTTTCAGTTTCAATTATTTTTGGCATATTGGTTTTTTCCCAAAATTCAAATTCATTTTTCTCATTGGTAAAAATTTTCAATAAATTCGGTTCGGTTCTTTGGATATTTTTAGCAATTTCCTTTGAAGTAAAACCTTTTAAATCTCTTAAAAATCCGGCAATATCTTCGGAAAATACAATCAAGTGAATATGATTGATCATAAACACAAAATTGAAAAGTTTGAGGTTTTTATTTTCTTTTAAATATTTCAGAGAATTAGCTAAAATATTCCAACGGTAATATCTGTCCAAAACATAATACCAATTTTTGACCGTGATAGTCAGAAAATACACTCCGCAATTTTCTTCTTTTGATACTCGCGCAGATGGCATTTTGTTTTTTATTTTATTAGCGACTTAAAGAAGCTTTCCAGAACTGAATAGTTCAGGCGAGACGCCTGAACCTGCATGTGATTTTTTATTAAAATCATGAAAACAAAAATCATCTGTAATCGCGTTAAATTTTTTGATTTTATTTTCTGATATTTTTTGTAAGTTTTGTTTTGTTTTTTCTATATATTCTTCTGATATATCGGCAAAATAAATATTTTCTTCTACGACATTTTCTATTTTTTTGCCTGTTATTTTTGAAAATTTTTGAGCGGCGATTGTAACAAATACTCCCTCGCCGCATCCAGCATCTAAGATTTTTTCATCGCCCCTTATTTTTTGGCTATTAAATATTTCTTCAACCATAAAATCAACCACCCATTCGGGGGTGAAAACAATGCCATTTTCTTTTTTTATTTTCGCGTTCATATGTATATTATAGTGTATTTTAAGCAAAACAAAAAATCGCTTTTTCCGCTCATGAAATTACAGAAAAATATCCTATTAAAATTTAACAAAATAATAAATCAAAACTTCGTCCTCGCGATGATTTCTTGATTAACAATATGCCGATCTCGGCCATAAGTTAGACGGGATAATTCTTTTATGGCGTTGGCGATTTCTTGATCGCCTTTGGTTGGCGGAAAGCCTTGGATATTAAACGGTTTGGTTAGCGCGCCGTTAATTAAAATTTTGGCAAATCCTTTATAATTATCCACATTCACCAAATCATTGCGCGAAAAAACAGGCGCTACTTGTTTTTCCAAAAATTCCGCGTCTTCCGGACCAACGCGATAAATTATCATTGAACCGATATTGCCAAACACCGCTTTGGAAATTTCCTCTTTGAGCTGAGCGATAAACTGATGAGCGATATTAAGGCAAAGCCGATATTTTCTCGCCTCGGAAAGAATTTGCGCGATAGAGTTCGTCGTAACATTTTGAAATTCGTCCAGATAAAGATAAAAGTCAACGCGATCATTTTCCAAAATATTAGTGCGTCCCAGCGCCGCCATCAAAATTTTCCCCACTATCACCATTCCTAAAAGCCGAGCATTTATTTCACCAATTTTCCCCTTAGAAAGAGAAACAAGCAGAATTTTTTTATTATCCATAACATCGCGAAAATTGATGGTGCTTTTCTGTTGGGAAATAATCGGGCGCATCATATCATTGGAAATAAACGGCGTAAGCTTAGAAGTGATGTATGGCACCATATTCGCCAGCGCCGCCTCGCCTCCCGCTTTTTCCGCTTCTTTTGTCCAAAAATCAATCACGGTTTGATTGGAACACTTGGAAAGTTTCATCGCGCGGAATTCTTCGTCCGCCATAACTTTGGAAATTTCCATCAGCGTCGAACCGGAATCGGGATCATTCATCACAAGAAACATCGCGTTGCGCATATATTGTTCGAACATCGGACCGCCAGTCGCTTTCAAATCGTAAAGTTGGTCAAAAATTCCAATCATTTCATTGATCACAAATGTCATTTGTTCCGGATGCTCCGGATCATATTCCAGCATATTCAAACCGAACGGCCGTTCAACATCCGAAGGATCGAAAAACACTACATCGCCGGCGCGCTCTTTGGGAATAGCTGTCATGATATCTTCAATTGCATCGCCGTGCGGATCAATAAAACAAAATCCTCGCCCTTCGCGCGCATCTTGTTTTGCCATTTCTTGCAAAATAGTCGTTTTTCCGGTTCCGGTCTGTCCTATCGTATAAAGATGTCTTCTTCGATCGCTTTCCGTCAAACGAATATCCGTTTTTGTTCCACGATATTCATTGAAGCCGATAAGTATGCCTTTTTCCGGAATTCCAATCGGAGGCGGAGCCGCATTAGCCTTGAGCCATTTGATTTTCGGCGCTTCGGTGGTAGAAATGGGAATATGAAAAATGCTGGAAATTTCTTCCACGCCCAAAATCATTTTTTCTTCCGATTTGAAATTGCGAAAAATGAAATCAAAAGCGACATCTTTTTTATTCACTCGCCTAACTTGAAAACAATTTATATCTCCGTTTTCATATTGCGCGAAAGCGTTTTCCAAATGCGCTAAAATTTCTTGCGCCCGTTCGCTGGTCGTCGCTGAAGCAACCAAACGAATATTGGTTTCAAATCCTGTCTTGGAAGCTTTTTTTTCAATGCCTTTGACCAGCTCTTGTTCTTCCGGCGTCAACTGCACCGTTTTATTTTTATCGCCTTCGTCTTTTTTCCCGGGAGTAATCACATCCAAAAACATCGTTCCGATTTCCTTTACCGCTTTCGCCAAAAAAGATTTATTGACATCGCGCAATCTTTTGCCTTGCTGCATTTCATGAGCGATATGTTTTCCGGCCGAACGCCAAGCTGTTCCCGCCGGTTTCAACACCAACTGTACGGCAGCGCCCTCGCTGGCTGTGTCCAATTTGCTTAACGCGTTGGCAATCGCATTAAGCGGATCCATCTCTTGGCTTTCATAAGTGCGAATCGGCAAAGCGAATTTATTTTTTAATTTCACAATCGACGCTTCCGTTTGGCTTCCGGGAAAGAAAATATTAAAGTCGACCGTTTTCTCCAAAGACGCGTATGGAAAAAAACTGTGAATTTGTTTTTCAATATTCTCGCGGAATTTTCGCGGCACGGCGATATAGAAAATGATTTCTTCGCTTTTAGCGGGATTGGCGATTTCCAATGAAATGCATGGTGAACCGTAAAGCAGTTTTTTCATAAAACTACGGGTGTCTCTAATCGATGAAAAAGCGGTGAGCATTTGTTCCATTGCTCCGATTTCGTTTTTCCAATTTTCGCCTTCCTTGTTTTTTTCTTCCTCGCTTTTATTGATTTTGGAAACGCGGATTATATCCAAATCCAAATTCATCGACTGGTTAATTTGCGCGCGAAAACGCAAAAAACTCGACGCCACCATCCACCCGCCACTGACCAATGTCAAAACGCCGGAAATAAAAAGCGAAATGTTGATTAAAAAATTGTAGTTTAACTGGTCCATTTTTTTATTT
>DMXN01000036.1:0-8781 GCA_003482885.1 Candidatus Moraniibacteriota bacterium | reverse complement strand
ATTTTTTTATTTTTTTCATGCCAATTCACTTTTTCTAAAATTATTCAATATCGATTCTGCCAATGCGATTGACAAAAATGTTGGCACAGCGTTTCCGACTTGTAAATTTTTATCGCTTCTTGAGCCATAAAACTGATAATTATCAGGAAAACACTGAATCCTTGCTCCTTCTCTTGTTGTAAGCGGTCTAGGAGCTTTTGGATGAATACAGCGAGATGATGACGGCGTGCTTAAATTTCTTGTTATAGTTGGCGCCGGTCTTTTCCACCAAAGACGGCAGTAAGTATTTTTAAAACCAGATATTGGACGCAAACTTTCCGGCAAATCATTCGGGGTTCCGCCGTCTGGCAACAATTCCATTATTTTTACCAACTTTTCGTTATTGTTTGGCGAATTATGATCCATTAATTTGACTGGCGCTTTTTTACGCATAATTGTTTGAAAAATATTTTGCGGTTCAGAAGCATATTCAAATCGTTCTGAATTTGATTTAATAAATGGCAAATCGCTTATCGCCTCTTCAAGCGTCAAATATGACTTGAAATTCCTATTGAATAAATCTGGTTTTTCTTTTGGATTGCGATGCGTAGGTTCGGGATATTGAAAATCAGTTTTAAGTTTTGAACCGATAATCACAACTCTCTCTCTTATTTGCGGCGCTCCGTAATCCGCGGCATTTAAAAGTTTGCATTGCACCTTGTACCCAAGCGACTCAAAACAAGAAATGATAGTTTTCAGCAATTCGCCATTTTGCATCGATAAAAGCCCCCTTACATTCTCAAAAAGGAAAAGTCTTGGATCGAATTCCTTTAATACCCGGTAATATTCCTGAAAAAGTTTCCCTCTCGGATCGTCAATCAATCTTTTTCCAACAGTCGAATACGCCTGACAAGGCGGTCCTCCAATAATAATATCAACCTCACTCGCTTTAATATTCAGATCTTTTTCAATTTTTTTAGCATTGAAATCTTTCACATCTTCAACATAAACTTTTACCGTTGGATGATTCAGAGAATACGCCTTTGCCATACTTGGCAAAATTTCATTGGCCACTGCTATTTCAAAATTATCATTATGAGCAAAACCATAACTCAAACCGCCAACACCAGAAAATAAATCAATTACTTTTAATTTCTTATTTTTATTCATAGAAAAAAATTAATCAAAATTTATTTCTTTGTATTTCATCGGATTTTCTGTGATTTTCCAAATAAAATAATTTTGGTCAATATTAAAAACAGTCTGTCCTTCCATTTGCTGTCGTGTAATCCAGCTTATATTGCTATCTTCAATTTCATTCAGTTTAATAAAAGCAACTTGACCATTGTACAAGTCAAAATGAATTGCTAAAGTATGAAAAACCAGATCGCGAAAAACTCTTTTCGCTTCCAAGACTTTATGTTGTTTTATATCGTTTATTCCCGTAAAGCCGGATTGCATTTCTATTCTGATTTTTTCTTTTCCTTTTAGCTTTATTTCCAAATCCGTTTTCGGAGTTCTTTTAAAGGTTTCAATATTTTTTAAATCATCATCGCCAATTAAATCTATATCTGAAGTATCAACTTCAAATATAAACCCAAGCGCTTTTAAAAAATAATTCGATAAAATATAACCTCTCATCCATGAATAATAAACTTGTTCCGGTCTTCTGCCTTGATTATTCAGCATAGACAAAATGCCATTTTCTCGCATAATTTTGAGAGTATGGTCTATATATTCTTTTTTGAACGAGTCGACATCCTCTATTTTTATTTCTTCTGAAACAACACCGTTAATTTTGTCAATAATATTATAAAGTCTTTTATTTAAAAGTTTAATATAGCTTAAATCAACTGCCGGCGCGATATCTTTCGCGCCAAAAAAGTTTTTCACATCCGCTTGATTGGAAAAACCTAACTTTTGCCTATACTGCCTGAAATATTCAACAGCAATTGTAATTTGTTTCGACATAAATTATAAATTTATTGTATTTTTGTCATAGCCTATCATCCAATCAGAAAAAATCGCATTTCAGAATTCCCGAATCATCCCTTTTTTCACCAATGCGTTATGCAAGTCTTCCGCCAAAAGCCGGTCATGCAGTTCGTCTAGTGTGTAATTGTCTTCCAAATGTTGCGCCACTTTGACTGCGTGCGCCACGCCTTTTGTTTCGGCGATTTCCACCAGTTTTACAATTTTGCTTTCATAATCGGTTTCTTCGCTGGTTGCTTTAGCATCATTTGAAACATCGCTATGTATTGCGGTTGACGGACTTTTTATTTTCGCCAAAATTCTTGAATATGCGGAATCTTTTTCCATCGCGCCTTCTTTTCTTTCCGGCATCTCTTGCGCCGACACTATTTCCGGAATATCTTTCGGCATATCGGCGCCCTCAACTTTTTTTGTTTCCGCGCCGCTTCTCACGAATTTATTTTCTAAATTCAAATCGTTTTCCTCGATCGGTTCTAAATTAGATTTAATTTCATCAGCCATAAAATTAAGTTTAAAAAAAAATTATAAATTATACCGCCAAATCTTTTTTTATTTCTTCTTTCACTTCGATCACTATTTTTTCCAGCATTTCATCATAATCGGCGATTTTTTCCCGCAAAAATGTTTCAACTTCCTCCGGTGTTTTTTCTTCTTCTGCCATTTTATTAAATTCATCAGCCCCCTTGGAATCAAGTTTATCCACCGTCGCCAAAAACATTCTCTTGATAATCAGCTCGCCGATTTTTTCCAAAATATTATTTTGCATTTCCGGCGCAAGCCCCTTAATCCCCAAATCTTTTAAGATTTCATCTTGCATTTTTGTTTGCGTCAAATTATTCATTTTTTTTATTATAAAAAATTAGATTAGACCTATTTTTTCATTTTCAACAACGACTCGATGTCTTCCGGTTTGATTTTTCGCAGAGCTTCGCTCACTGTAATATTTTCTCTTGCGCTTATTATTCCTCTAGCAATCGCATTTTTGATAACGCTAGCCAATTTTCCTTGTTCAATATAAGACCTGTTGAAAAATCCGCTGTGCGGCAAATTAGGATAAACGAAATTATCGCCACCGCTGGAATTAATCGCTTCAACTTTGCCCATTTCTTCTAAAAATTTAAGCACATTTATTTTTTGGATAGCTTCATAATCTTTCGGTATATTAAAACCGATTTCTCTAATGTTTTCCAATTCGCTGGCTGTTCCACTGATGCCATCAATCATCACTATATCCGCGCTATGATTTATTTCCGGCGGCGCGCTTTCAACACCTGCCGAATTATTTTCAATACCTGTATTTATTTTCAATCCGGAATCTTCAATCGGCGCCATATCAACTTTCGCATTTTCAAGATCTGCCGCAATATTTTCGTGAAGTTCATTATGAATTTCAGCGACTTGAGTTGCTCCTTTAATATGCGTGGTGTCATGAGCAGGAATTCCCGATGTTCTTTCAAAATTGATTATCTCGCTATTTTCTAAATGCTCTGAATCAATTTTAAATTCCAAATGATCGCCTGGCTGAATGCGATTTAACTCTTCAAAAGAAATTTTATGAATTTTGGCATAATCCAGCGCCATGTTATGAGCCAAATTTTCCGCCTTAACTCCTTTTATTCCTTGACCATGAAGTTTTTCAATGATATTTCCTTCGATGCTATCGCCTTTTTCAATTTCAATATCAATAATATTTTTAGAAATTTCGGCGTTAGGCGCAATTGCTTCGTGAATGCTGGCAGTACCAGCTGCTCCTTTTTTAAACCCGCTGGCTTCTTCGCTCATTTTATGAATATCGCCAAAATTATGCGACTTGATTAAAGTATCTTTCCAACTCTTCGCTTGCTCATCCATCCCGAAAATTTTATCGCTCAAATGCTGATTCCATTCGCTGTCTTGAATTTTTCCCAAACCAACTTTGATTTTTTCGCTTGCCAATTCTCCCAGCTTTCTTCCGCCAAAAACTGTCGCACCACCCAACACTATCGCTCCAAAAGTCCGCCATCTTTTATATGCTTTTTCTTTTTGAACTCTTTCATCCAACGCTCCAATTTTTTTATCCAATATTTCATTCAACTTCGCGACTCTGTCTTTCATATCAAAATTTCCCTCTTCCATTTCTTTTTGCGCCGTTTTCACTTCTTTTTCATCTTTTTTCGTCCTGCTTGATTCGGCAAAAGTTTCCAACATTTTTTTATAACCGACCGTCGAAACAATTCCAATAAATACAGCCACCGGTAAACTTGCGCTTCTCAATCCGGCTTGCGCCAATAATGTTGAAGTTATAACAGCGCCGGCGCCAAGACCAACCCATTTCCCGCCATATCCATATTTTCCAAGCCATTGCGATAACTTATTTCCCGGCATAGCGCAAATTTTTCTGTATCTGTCAATAGATCCAACTGCAATTCCTTTCCATTTTTCCCAACTCGGATGCTTTTCCATTTTCAAATCTTCTCTGCCAATTCTCAAATTCAAACTTTCCGTAATTTGAAAATATCTTATGACCTTTTCAAAATCGCCTCCGCCGGAAACAGTCACTTCAATCATCGCGTCTTTATATTTTTTCAAAACATCCTCGTAGTTTATTTTCACATTATCTACTTCTTCGCTAAACTTGCCTAAATTTCTTTTTCCGATTTTTAAAATACTAAAAAGCCACCCCGCTTTTTTATCCGCCTCGTAATCTTTTTCAATATATTTCCTCCTCGCGTCATCCACTTCTTGTTTCATTTTTTCCAAATCCAAATTTTCCTCGGGCTTTTCAATTTTCGCAGGTTCTTCCGCAACCGGAATTTCCCCCGGTTCTTGCAATTTAAATTCTTGAGGTTTTAGCGATTCTTCTTTCTTAACCGGCAAAAATTTTTCGGCTTCATCCCTTCCAGCAACTTCTTTGCCGTCTTTACCAATATCCGAGACAGTTTCTGTTTTTTTGTCTTTTATTTTTTTTATTTTTTCCGCTCTTGCTTCTCGCAGTCTTTCCATTTCTTCATCGATAGCTTGAGCCGAACTTTTTAATTTTATTTTTTCCATAACTTTTGCGAAAATATATAAACTTATTTTTCCATAGACCTTTTTTTCCAATACTCGATAGCTTTTTTTAATTTTTCTCCTACAAATTCCGCTTCTTTTAAAATTCCTTGTTCAAATTTATCCCAAAATCTTTCCAAATCCGCATCCCGCAATACAGCAACCCTATCTTCTCGATAGCCAAATTCTCCTTCATAATCAAGACTGTTTATATAATCAACCATTTCCTTCGCGTCTTCTAAATAAATTTCCAGTATTTCTTTTTCGCCTTCCGTAAATTCCTGTTCAGCGTTAAATTCCGTTTCCGACTCCGGATTTTCCGGCGCGATTCCAGAAGAGGCTATCGCAGATTCTTTGCTGTATTCTTTCATCATTTCAAAAAATTCTTTGCGTGAAATTTTTTTCGTTTCCTCGGGAAACCCGTTTTTCCCGCAGGAAATTTCAACCCTATCCTTATCGGATTTAAGCGCGGAAATATAATTCTCAATCACTAAAACACCGCTATTTTCACTATGATAATGAGTCCCGATCGGATATTTTTCTAAAAAATTTCTCTTTCTTAGCTCGCCTGATTCTTTTATTTTTATTTCTTTTTCCTTTTTCTTTTCCTTCACTTTTTCCTTTTTTTCAATCGCGTTATCAATATCAGCCAAATAGTTTTCCTTAAATTTTTTTACTCCCTCCGCAAATTCATTAAAAAGTCCCTTTTTGGATTTGATAAAACCTTTTTCATTGATATAAAAAAGCTCTCCTAGTTTTTTGATGAAACTGTTTGCCATTTCATCAGTTATGAATCTTTTAAAAGACATACCGGCGCCAAATCTTTTCTCTATGGCAGATTTTAGTTCCTCCCACAAAAACCTTGAGACATTATCTCTTTTTTTTGCTTCTTTGTTTTGCTCATTGACTACTTCTTGCAACATATTTTTCAAATGACCATTTAATGAACTTCCAGTTTTTTTAGTTTTGTCATTTTCTTTGTCAACATCAACAGATGGAAGACTCGCTTTGTCTAATTTATCTCCCAAATCTTTAAAATCTTTAATTATAATTGGTTTTTTTATTTCGCTAGGCATAATTTTAATTTTAGAAAACTAATTATTTTCTTCTGCCAAAATTATACACCAAAAAATCATTTTTCGCCATCAAAAAAATATGCTATACTTTTTGCATAATTCAATTAAACTATTTTTTCTTGTCATCCTCGTGAAAACGGGGATCCAGCATATAATCATAAAGAAATGCGAGACTAGATTCCCGCCTTCGCGGGAATGACAAAGACAAAACAAATGCAAAAAAATAAAATTTGGATTTATGTTTCGATTGCGGCGATTGTCGCGCTGGGATTTTTTTTGCGATTTTACAATATCGAAAACACCCCGCCGGGAGTTTATCCTGATGAAGCCGTCAATGGCATTGACGCGATAAACGCCATAAATACCGGCGATTATCAATGGTTTTATCCCGCCAATAACGGCCGCGAGGGTTTGTTTATGAATTTGGTCGCGTTATGTTTTTCACTTTTCGGCATTAGTGTTATGTCGCTCAAACTTCCCGCTATTCTTTGCGGAACTCTGACAATTCTTGGAACATATCTTTTGACCAAAGAACTTTTTGCGGATTATTTGGAAAGCCGGCGAGAACGCATTGCGCTAATTGCCGGATATTTGGTCGCCGTTTCTTATTGGGCGATCAATTTTTCCCGCATTTCCTTTCGCGCCAATATGCTTCCGATGGTTTTGGTTTTTTCTTTTTATTTTCTTTGGAAGGGTTTGCGCACAAAAAAATGGACGGATTTTGCTTTTGGCGGTTTAGTTTTTGGAATTGGTCTTCACACTTACATCGCTTTCCGCATCGCGCCGGTAATTCTGATCGTAGCGCTTATCAGTTTTATTCTTTCGCGAAAAGATTTCTTGAAAGATTATTGGAAACAAATTTTGGTTTTTTCAATTTTTACAATTATTGCCGCCGCTCCGATGTTTTATACTTTTTACATTCATCCGGAATATTTGGAATCCCGCTCTGCTTCAGTTTCCGTACTTTCTCCGGAAGTTAATGGCGGACACCCTATTAAAACATTTTCTTGGAGCCTTTTTTTGAGTCTTATAAAATACAATTTTGTCGGCGATATGAATTGGCGGCATAATTTTCCGCCGTATCCTATTTTGGACATTTTTTCCGGCACCGCTTTTCTTTTCGGCCTGATTTATTCCATTTTGCGCTTAATCAGATTATTCACCCTGCGAATTTTTAAAAAAGAACAAAGCGAAAAAATGAATTTATATTTATTTCTCATTGCTTGGTTTTTTATTATGCTGGCGCCGGAATTTATGACCGCCGAGGGGCTACCCCATGCTCTTCGCGCCATCGGAACACTGCCCGTAGTTTTCATTTTTGCCGCTCTTGCGATTGATTATTTCATCGAACGCGCTGAAAAATATTCTCTATTTTCTCGAAAATTATTTATGGCGCTGATAATTTTAATGCTTTTGAGTATCGGATTTTTCAATGGAATAAAATATCATCGCTTTTGGGCAACACGAACAGAAACCGCCCGCTCTTTTGAAAAAGTATTGATGGATATTTCCGTTTATCTCAAAACTCTGCCGACGCAAAAAGAAAAATTTGTTGTGGCGGAAAATATGCAAAGAATTCCGATCATATTATTCAACCAAAAAATGCTCAATCTTAACTTGGTCTATTCCGGACAAATTGAATATCTCCGACCGAAAACCAAGGATTTCATTATCATCCTCACTGACAAAAACGATGATGTAATAAATTATTTACAAAATAAATTTCCTGATTTGCAACTGGAAGAAAAAAAAGATAATTATGGATTAAGTTTTTACATAATGCAATAATAATTTTAATTTCTCTTCTCCCTTAGGGAGAAGATGTCCCGTACTCAGGACAGATGAGGGAAAAAGCCAACCGATGAAAATCAAAACAAAATTACCGGAAAAAGTTTTACAACGAAGCAGAAACTTAAGAAAAAACGCCACTCCGCAAGAAATAATTATTTGGTCAAGAATTAAAAATAGAAACTTTAAAAAATTAAAATTCAGAAGACAATACCAGCTCGGGAAATACATCGTAGATTTTATTTGTTTAGAGAAGAAATTGATTATCGAACTGGACGGCTGGCAGCATAGCGAGCAAGAAAACTACGATTTAGAGCGAACGAATTATTTAGAAAGGCAAGGTTTTAAAGTAATACGAATTTGGAATGAAGAAATCAATTCTAATTTAGATGGAGTATTTTTAAAACTGGAAGAATTTTTGTGAACCCTTCCCTCACCTGTCGCGAGTACGCGACATCCTCTCCCGAAAGGAGAGGAGAATATAAATAAAAAATATTTTTTAATAAAACTAAAAAACCTCTATGCAAAAATTCTTGGAAAAAAATCACAAAATAATCGTCGGAATTATTCTCGCTTTTATGTTTGTCGTGTCGGTTTTTAATGCATGGAATGATAGCGCTATTTTTGATGAAACCGCTCACATTCCAGCCGGCTATTCTTATCTTACGATGCGCGACGCGCGGCTCAATCCCGAACACCCTCCGCTTTTGAAAGACTTAGCGGCTTTGCCTTTAATATTTCTTAATCTTAATTTTGACACGACACAAAAATTTTGGACAACTGATGTTAATGGTCAATGGGAAGCGGGACACAATCTTTTTTGGCAAGTCGGCAATGATCCAGATCGAATAATTTTTTGGGCGCGCGTTCCGATTGTTTTGCTTTCACTTCTTTTCGGTTGGTTTATTTTCAAATGGAC
>DMXN01000029.1:1994-17454 GCA_003482885.1 Candidatus Moraniibacteriota bacterium | reverse complement strand
TTTGATGTGAAGAAATAAATTGCCAAAATTATTTTACATTAAGGAATAGAGGCTTTTTATTACGGCGCATAACGCGCACGATGTGACGCGGAGCGACACGGAGCAAAGCAGCGGAAACATCCGCGCGCGATATGGAAAATGGAGCGGAGCATAGCGACGCGACATTTTGCATATCAGCGGATATCCGAAATTTCCCTCGCACCCGACTGTTGTCGAAACTCGGAAAACTTCGGATCATCCGCGCGCGTTATCTGAAATATTCCTTTTCTTTTTTGGACTATCGCCCAATTGTTTTAAAAAATTTGAAAATTTCTTTTTCATTAATTTGAGAGGGGTAATAAGGTGTTTTCTCCGCTCCGCTACGAAAACGATTTATTTATAAAAATAAAACTTGCCATTCTTATAATAGTAAATGACAAGTTTTAAATAATAGATGATAATCTATTTCGTGGGATCAACAAGTTTGTAAGTCTGGCCAGATTTTGGTGTAGGCGGCAAAATTTTTCCTTTGACGCCAGTTACTTCCTCGCCAGTTTTTCCACCCCTTGCTCCAATAATTTCATATTGGCCAGAACGCGGAACTTTTTGACCTGATTTTAAATTTTTTAACATATTATTCTATGGTTGTGCTAAGGATTTTATAAGCATAGATGTAAATAGTTATGGAATCTCCTCCACCCTCTCCACCTTTAAAACCCTGCTTTAATAAATATTGTTCTGTATCTCTGGCATTTTGTTCAGTTTGTGCATTGCGGTGAATCCACCACGAATTTTTTTCTGGCACATTATGATCATTGAACAACCTCTCTGTAGGCTTGAATGCTATTCCACAATACCAGTTTTTATACCCACTACCCTCCTTATCTGCATGTTCACATATTTGATTAACTATTTCTTTTTGAATCATATGATTAAGCATAAATATTTAGTAATTGCTGAAACCGAGAGAACCTGCTATACTAAAAATACAGCTATCAGACCATATTTTATGGTTATCGTAGGAAAGACGCGTCGTTTCAGTATGATTACGCGTCTTTTTTAATCAAGAAATTTTAATTGCATAAATTTTAATTAATTATTATTGATTTTATTATAATTTTAGCAAAAGAAGTTATTTTTGTCAAATAGTTATCAAAGCGTCAAATACTTGACAAGTGTCAAGTGAAAGATTATACTAAAAGCATAAGAAGAGTTTAAAAAAATATGCACCAAATTCAACAAAAAATATTAAATTTCGCTGATAAACTAAATCTAAAACGAGACGGGTTTAGGCAAATTGGTAGATTGGTTGGTGAGCCCCACCCTTTTAAGGTTTCCTACCACTTGAAAAAACTTGAAGAAAAAGGTTTTATTAAAATTGATAAAAAAACTGGTGAAATTAAACGCATAAAAAATGAAGAGCCTCAAAAAGGTTTATTTTTGGCAATTCCAATTTTAGGATCCGCAAATTGCGGCGATCCCAATATCTTCGCCGAAGAAAATTTAGAAGGGTATATTAAAGTATCGAAAAATATTATTAAAGCTGGTGACGGTTTACTTGCAATTAAAGCCTCGGGCAATTCCATGAATAAAGCAAATGTCAATGGACAAAATATTGAAGACGGCGATTATGTAATTATTAATTCAAAAAAACAACCTCAACCAAATGATTATGTTTTGGCAATCATTGATAATTGCGCAAATATAAAAAAATTACTATTAGATTCTAAAAACAAGATTATTTCCCTAATGTCAGAATCAACAGAAAATCATCCGATTATTTTTATTCATGAAACAGATAAATTTCTGATCAACGGCGTTGTTAAATATGTGATTAAAAAACCAATTGTAAATTGGTCATAAATTTTCTTTTTTGCCAATTATACGTTATAATATAGTCAGTTTAAAATAAACTATCCTACTAATAAAAATATGACTATTTTAAGAAAAAATGAAGCAAAATCTGACATTGAATTATTTAATTTCATTAAAGAAAACAGAGCATATAGCGGAAATTGGACTGTTCAAAAACAAGCAAATAAATATATTCAAGAGGTTTTGGATAAGACAAGCAAAAAAGAAACTGGCAAACATGGCTATCCAGATTTAATTTATGTAAATGAAAACAAAAAGCTGTTAATTTTAATTGAAAACAAGGATCATATAAAAAATCATGTTTCAAAAAATGAAGACAAGCCAGTTGACTTTGCTATTGACGGAATAAAGCACTATCTATCCTTTTTTACAAACGAAAAATTAAACGAAGAGAAAGAAACCCTTAGAAAATATTTAAAAAATTGGAAAATAGCAGGCATTGCTTTCTCTGGAGATATTAATGATGAATATAATCACAGACTTGATACTTTTATTATTGAAGAAAATCTCATTCAAAATATAAATAAAAGTGAAATCCTAGACGAAGATGATTATTTAGCTTTTTTTGATAACATTGATTTGGAAAAAATATCAAGTGATATCGCGACCTCCTCAAGTGAAATTAACAGACTATTAAGAAACTTAGATTCTCAGAAAAGGCCTATTCTTTTGAGTGCTTTAATGATTTGTTTGTATCCAAAAGATAGCGGAGCAGACTTTAAAAATAGTTATAGCTCGTGGAATACACAAACTATCATTAGAAATATCCCGACAACAATAAGTGATATTTTGGAAAGTGAAAAAATCGATAAAAATAAAATTGAAGTATTGACAAACGAACTAACTTTTATAAAAACCGATAATGATCTTAATTCTACCGACATATTAAAAGATATTTTAAAAGAACTTGAGGAAAAAGTAATTCCTCTATTTGATAAAAAAACTTCATACGATATTATCGGAAAATTTTATGAAGAATTTTTAAGATATGCTGGTATAACTAATGTAAAAAAAGGGATTGTACTAACACCAAATCACATTACTACCTTGTTTACAGAACTTGTTGATATTAAAACAAATGATGTAATTTTTGATCCGGCTTGCGGAACTGGAGCCTTCTTAATCGCGGGAATGAATAAACTTATTGATGAGATTGAAAAATCAAATTTATCTGATAAAAAAGAAAGGATTAGAAATATCAAAACAAAACAACTTATTGGTTTTGAAAAAAGTAGCACAATGTATTCGTTGGCAATTTCTAATATGCTATTTAGAGGAGACGGAAAATCGCAGATTTTTAATGAAGATTTTTTTTCTACAAAAACAGATGAGATTTTAAATAATTTATCTAATAAACCAACAATAGGATTTATTAACCCACCCTACGGAGGAAAAGATAATCAATCAAATCCAACAAAAAAAGAAATCCAATTTTTAGAAAAAATGTTAGATAACTGTAGCAGATATGGGATTATAATTGCACCTCTTTCCACATACTTCAAGGATGATGTTGATAGATCAAGAATTTTATCTAAACACACTTTGAAATATGTAATCAATACACCAAGTGAATTGTTTCAACCAAATGCTTCAACGCATACAGCAATAGCAGTTTTTGAAACTAATAAACCGCACAATAATAGTAAGGTAGTTTTTTATGATTTAAAAGAAGACGGTTTTGTTTTGTCCAAAAACAAAGGAAGGACGGATGTATTAAATAAATGGAACAACATTAAAAAGGAATTATTAAAAAAACTGCGAAACCCAAGAGAAAACGAAGATTTTATAAATTTAGTTTGTAAAGAAATCTCTGGAAATGATGAGTGGATAATTCAAGCACATTCAAAGACAAGCTATGGTCACTTATCAGAAAAAACATTTGAGAAAAGCATTAAAGAATATGTAATTTTTTCGACAAAATTAAAACTAAATTTAATAGACAAAGATATTGATGAGATAACTTTGCTTGAAATTTTAAATGAAAACAATGTTAGCGCTACAGATGTTTTAGATAATAATGGCAATGATTATGAAAATTAACAAACATAATTGGCAAGAATTTTGCTTTGAAGATGTCTTTACTATTTCAAGAGGTAAAAGACTTGTTAAGCTTGATCAAGTTAATGGTGATATAGCTTATATTTCTTCAAGCAAAAAAAATAATGGTATAGATAATTATATTCTTCCGCCAGATTTTATGAAAGTTTATAAAAATGCTCTAACGCTAAATAATAGCGGTAGTGTTGGTTATTGTTTTTATCACCCTTATAAATTTGTTGCATCAGATCATTGTACAATAATTCAAATTAAAGATAAAAAAAATAAATTAAATAATTATATTTCATTATTTCTAAAACCTATTATTGAATCAATGAAAAATAAATATAATTTTGCTAGAGAAATAAATAATGAGAGATTAAAGAAAGAAAAAATTTTACTTCCGACAATAAATGATAAATTCCCAGATTGGGAATTTATGGAAAATTATATTAAGGAGTTATCTGAAAGAATAAATTTCAATAACAAGGCGATTGATAGTAGAATCCTAAAGCAAGTGATAGACCTTAAACCTAAAAATTGGAAAGAATTTAGAATTAAGGATCTTTTTAATATACAAAAAGGAGAAAGATTAACTGTTTTGGACAGAACGCTTGGGGATACTCCACTTTTAACAGCTTCCTCAGTTAATAACGGAATATCTAGTTTTATAGATTATGAGATTTTTAAAGATAAAAAAAGGGTTTTTAAAAATAAAATCACTGTTGATATGTTTTGTAATGTTTTTTATCAAGAGTTTGAATATTTTAGTGATGATAATATACATACATTATTATTTAAGAATAAATCTTATGAAATATATTATGAAAATAAATATATTAATTTATTTTTAGTTTCAATTCTAAAACTATTGTCTCAAAAATATGATTATGGTCGTCAAGTTAGATTAAAAAGATTTGAAGAGGAATTTATTAGTTTACCAATTACAAAAAAAGAGGCACCCGACTTTGAGTATATGGAAAACTATATTAAATCATTGAATTATTCTCAAAGTTTATAATAAGGAGTTTTGGATTTTGGGCATTCACCCCTGACCCCTCTGCCCAAAATCCAAAACGGAAAAAGAAATTTTAAAATTTTATAAAACAATTCCGACTGCTGTCGGAAAAAAGAAAAGGAATACATCAGCTAACAACGAGTATCCGGTTACGGCTTTTATCCAAAAGCCTCCGCCCAAATTTTCATCCCTTAGCCCGATGAAGGTTTAGGTGGAAATAATTAAACAAAGCATTGTCTGAAATTAAAAGTTTATCCTGCTAAGTCGGGATGAAAACTTCAGATGATGCGTAAACGATGTGACGAAATTTCATTCCGCTCCGCTTCATGAAATTTCTGATGTCACATCGTGCGCGGATGTTTCCGCTGCTCTGCTCCGTGTCGCTCCGCGACACATCGCATATCAGCGGATATCCGAAATTTCCCTCGCGCCCGACTGTTGTCGGGACTCGGAAAACTTCGGATCATCCGCGCGCGTTATCGGAAATTAATTTTTATTCTTTCCTATGGGTACAACAAAATCTAAAAAAGGTGACGGCCATATAATCTTTCATGTTGGCAAAGAACTGCCTGCTGAAGGAAGTAATCTAATGCTCGTTCCTGGTGTCCAAAAAGCACAAGGAAGAGGTGTTTATTTTTCAGATGAACCAAGATTACAGTATTCCGGAGGTGAACATTTTCAGAAGGAACTCGAGGTTACACCAATTTTTTGTGTCTCAATGGAAGGAGCCTGGGTTCGTGGTAAAAAACATGAGAAATTTGGGGGTGAAGTAAGTTATCACTCCGACAAAAAAATTCTTGCGCTTTTTGGACTAAACTCATTTAATAGCGAAATTGATGGCCAACCC
Organism: Candidatus Moraniibacteriota bacterium; assembly: GCA_003482885.1. Lineage (GTDB taxonomy): Bacteria > Patescibacteriota > Minisyncoccia > Moranbacterales > UBA2206 > UBA9630. The sequence goes on along the minus strand of DMXN01000029.1, from coordinate 11,698 downwards.
GTTCGATATTATTATCCAACTGAAATGCGCCTGTTCAAGGAACCAGGTGTACAAATAAATGGCCGTCACATTACAAGCATATTTTCCGAATCTGTCTTGAAAAGTCATACGGATTTTGACGAGGCAATTAGACAATTGCGTGAAAATTACAACTCACCAGAGATGGTCGTTACTGAGGAACACATTTTAGAACGAATGAAAGAGGCGTTGGAGGCAGGTCGTTTGCCTGAGAACGAAAGAATAATTGAAAGATTATCAGAGTTACATATGCCAAGAGAAGGTTCGGAAATAATGAAAATTAACATCCGATAACAGCGTGTATGAGGTTAAAGAAAAAATGCGTAAATAAATTTCAAAGGTTGCACTTTTTCTTTCACCCAAATTTCGCCTCCTCTATGATAATTAATAAGGAAGTCGGCGAAACTTCTCATACACGCGAACGATGTGACGAAATTTCATTCCGCTCCGCTTCATGAAATTTCTGATGTCACATCGTGCGCGTTATACGCCATTTTGAAAAGCCCCTTTTATATTTTTTATATAATTTTGGCAATTTATTTTTTTTGGCGGGTCGATATAACTCAATTTATAGATAAGTATTTAATAAATTTAACATTAAAATTATGAATATAGACAGAATGGGTGCGCCGATACCTGAAAAATTGGCAAAAAAAGAAACCGAGGTAGGCTTAGAAGAAAATGAGACCGAAAAAATAGTATCAGTAGAATATCAAAGAAAACCAAAGTCGGAGATTATTAAGAGATACTCAGATTGGAATATTGAAAAAGCACTCGAAGAAAAGGAAGTTACTGATTGGCTGACTAAAAAAAAGGAGGTTATTCGAATTGGCGATGAATTTGCGGCTATTACTAATCCACCAATGGCTTTTTCAGGTCTTAGTCCTGATAGCGGCGGAAACAATGTTACTTCTGATGAAAAAGCATGGGAAAAAATGAAGAATGGGCATGGAGTAATCCAACGCAATTAAGATTGTTTCAAAAGTTGCTAAAAAAATAAGTATTAACATAAATTTATGTCACAAGAAAAAATGGGCGTTCTTCGACCCAAAGAATCAATTAGAAAAGAAATTGATGATGGAGTACAAGAAAGAAAAGATACTGACGCGGAAATGACGGCCGAAGAAAAAAAGTCGCCGCAAAGGAATTAATAGTCAAACCAAAAAAAGATGACTATAACTCAAAAATTGAAAATTGTGAGCAAATATTTACATCAGCTAACGGGATTCGGCTTAATAAAGTGCCAAATACTGGAATAAGACCTGCTCTTATTTCAGTCATTAAAGTTTGTATGCGTTGCTTGACACAATATATACAAAATGATATACTTTGTATACATTAACTAAAAAATGCAAACAAACTATGAAAACTATTAAAATCGGCACTAATATTCAACAAGCCGAAGGCTTTAAGGCTTTTGTGCCAAATCCATTTCCACCAAAAGAAGGGTTTGATTTTGATGCTAAAATCCTGAAAAACAACAATGAAGCTACGCGTTTACTTGGCAAACTTGATGGGATTACGAAGCTTTTACCAGATTCGGACTTTTTCCTATTGATGTACTTGCGCAAGGACGCAGCCTCATCGAGTCAAATTGAGGGCACACGCGCTACGATGATAGATGCGATTGAAGCTGGGGTTAAACCTGAATCCAGTAAATCAAGTGATGTCGATGATATCTTACACTATATCAGAGCGCTAAATTATGGCATAAAGCGAATTTCGGTGGATAACTTTCCGATGTCGTTGCGTTTCATCCGAGAATTGCACAAGCAGCTTATGAGCCAAGCTCGGGCGACACATTTTTCAGATCCGGGAGAATTTCGCAAAAGCCAAAATTGGATTGGTGGCACAAAACCAAGCACTGCCAGCTTTGTGCCTGCGCCAGTTCACGAGATGCAACGCGCCTTGGCAGATCTTGAAAAATTTATTCATACGGATGATGAAATATCAATTATTATTAAAGCTGGCTTAATTCACGCGCAATTTGAAACAATCCATCCGTTTTTAGACGGCAATGGCCGAACTGGTCGCATGCTCATTACTTTTTATCTCTGGAAACAGGGCTATCTCGAAAAACCCGTTTTGTTTTTGTCTTCATTTTTCAAAAAACATCAGCAACTATACTACGCCAAATTACTCGGTTATCATAATGGCCATGTTTACGAATGGCTTGAGTTTTTTCTTGAGGGTGTAATTGAGATTGCTAATGAGGCGATTGATATAGTAAGTGAGATAACCGCTTTGCGGGAAAAAGATTTCATAAAGATTCATAAGCTAGGCACACGCGCCGCCGAAAGCGCTAGTTTAATTTTGCCTAAACTCTATGGTCAACCAATAGTTGATGTTAACACTATTCAAAACTGGACAGGTTTTACTCGCGCTGGAGCGCAAACAGTAATCGTTCGTTTTATCAAAATGAAAATACTGCAACCAAAAAATAAAGACAGGAAATATGGTCAGACTTATATTTACAAAGAGTATGTGAATATATTTAGCGATAGTAAATAAAGAGTTTTGAAAAAAAGGAATTCACCCACGGCTGATTCCTCCTCTAAAAATAGTGCGAAATGTTAAAATAAATTTTATTTGACAACCCGTCTATTATCCCGTAATATAAAATCAATCTGAAAAGTCCCGACATTCTCTCGCTTCGCCTAAGGCGAAGACAAGAGCGTGAATAATCCGCAAAGGGGCGATTCTAGGGCGGATTTTTTAATTTTAATTTATTTATAGAGGGGGATAATAAGGTGTTTTCTTCCGCTACGCTACGAAAACTACTTATTTATAAACTTTACGCTCCGACCTTAAATTATGGTCGAAACTTTAATCAAAAAATTTAATCAAATCTCTAAAACAGATGCCGAAATCGCTGGTGGAAAAGGATCCTCTCTTGGAGAAATGATACGAGCTGGAATTCCTGTTCCTGATGGTTTTGTAATTCTTTCTAATGTTTTTGATAGGTTTATTGAAGAAACAGATTTGAATGTTGAAATTGATGCGATTTTAGATAGTGTTGATGTTAATGAAGTTTATACCGTTGAAAATGCTTCTAAAGAAATTCAGGGGTCGATTCTCTCAAAAGAAATGCCGGAAGATATTAAAGTAGAGATTTTAGAATTCTATAAAAATTTGGATTGTAAATTCGTTGCTGTTCGTTCTTCTGCAACTTCAGAGGATTCTGCTTCTGCCGCTTGGGCTGGGCAATTAGATAGTTTCCTAAACACAACACAAAAAACACTATTAGAAAATGTAAAAAAATGTTGGGCATCTCTTTTTACACCGAGAGCCGTTTTTTACCGATTTGAAAAAGAGTTACAAAAGCAAAAAATTTCTGTTGCAGTTGTTGTGCAAAAAATGGTTGCTAGCAAAGAATCAGGCATAGCCTTTTCTGTTCATCCGGTTACGCAAGACGAAAACCAGATAATTATTGAGGCGGGTTTTGGTTTAGGTGAGGCAATTGTTTCAGGCTCAATAACTCCTGATAGTTATGTAGTAGATAAACAAGGATTTTCAATTTTAGATATTAATGTAAACGAACAAACAAAAGCATTATACAGAAAAACTAAAAGCGGAAATGAGTGGAAAGAATTAGGAGATAAGGGAAAGAAGCAAGTTTTAACTGAAAAAGAAATAATTGAATTATCTAAACTTATTATAAAAATTGAAAAACATTACGGATTTCCTTGTGATATTGAATGGGCAAAAGAAAAAGGAAAATTCTACATTGTGCAGAGTAGACCTATCACGACTTTAAGGAATATAAAATTAACCAAAAAACCTATTTACGCACAAGTATTAAGTCATGATTTTCCTTTAATGATCGCGGAATTAACAAATTATGGAGAATCTATGAAAGAAATTCCATGGAGTAAGAATAAATTTAAAATTTTTCCTTATTGTGTTTTTGAAAAAAAAGACGGAATCCTAAAATATTATTATGACACGAATGGTGTTGATTGGAAAATTAAAGAAGCAGGAAAATTTAATAAAGAAAAAATGAAAAGAGAGATTTTGTTAAGATATAAAGAAATTGAAGAAATTCTCTTAAAAAAACCTGCTTTAAATAGAAAAAATTTCCTAAATTTCTTGAAGAAATTAAAGCAAAATTGGACATGGTGGGATTGTATGTGGTGGATGATAGAATATTATGACAAACATAAACTTCCATTAGAAGACCTAATCGAAATTCGTAAAAGAACAGAACATATGGCTCACGGTATTAGTGGAACAATAAGAAATTCCCTAAAAAAGATTTTTCCGAAAAAAGAAAAATATATTGATGCAATTTCTATTAAAGATATTGAAGAAAATAAATTACCAAATGATAAGATTTTAAAAAGAAGGTTAAAATATTTCGTTTATACAAATAACAAATTTTATAATTCTCTTAAGGATATTGAAAAAGAATTTGATATTAAATTCAAAATAGAAAATGTTAAAGAAAAAACAGAACTCATAGGCCAAGTTGCTTATCATGGCAGGGTTCGTGGCAAAGTAAGAATTGTTGAGACGAAAGAAGATGTCATGAATTTCAGAAAAGGAGAAATCATTGTGTCTTCTACGACAACTCCTGACTTTTTGTCAGCAATGAAAAAATCCTCTGCAATATTATCAGAACATGGCGGAGTGATTTGCCATGCCTCTATAACTTCTAGAGAGCTAAAAATTCCTTGTGTTATTGGTATCAAAGGAGTTACTAGGGCACTAAAAACTGGTGATGAAATTGAGGTTGATGCTAATGAAGGAATCATAAGAATTTTGAAAAAGAAGAATAAAGAGTTTTCGCTCAAAAAATTCACCCCCTGACCCCACGGCTGATTCCTCCTCTAAAAATAGTGTGGAATGTTAAAATAAATTTTATTTGACAACCCGTCTATTATCCCGTAATATAAAATCAATCTGAAAAGTCCCGACATTCTCTCGCTTCGCCTAAGGCGAAGACAAGAGCGTGAATAATCCGCAAAGGGGCGATTCTAGGGCGGATTTTTTAATTTTAATTTATTAATAACTAACGCCGCGGGATGTTAATCCTTATGGCAATAAAATATGCGATACGAATTATTTTATCTTGTCGGAGTTTCCAACGAATCGAATTTGGAAAAAATTAAACAAGAAGTTGACGAAATAGTCGCAAGTTGCGGCGGAATTTTTGAGGAAAAAATCACCGAAGAAAAAAGAAGAATGGCGTACAAAATAAAAAAGGATACACACGGAATTTATGTCGCCAAAAGATTTTCTTTGGAAGATACTACAAATGTTCCCGAAATTATCAGCAAGCTCAACCTTTATCCGGGTATTTTGCGTTTTATCATAAGCGACGCTTCGGAACTTCCTGAACTGAAAACTAAAGAAGAGAGAATAGAGCAAGAAGAAAAAAGAAGCGCGATGGAAACAATGCGCAAGGAGAAAAAAGAAGTGGAAAAATTGGAAAAAAATCCGCCCAAACTCAAAAAAGATGAGGAGGTCGCGCCGACAAACGCAAACAAGGAAGACATAGATAAAAAACTGGAAGAAATTCTTAACATATAATTCAATTGTTAAATTGCTATATTGCCATATGGCTGCAAAAAATTTATTAATAATTTAGCCGTATGGATAATTTAGCCGTATAAATTTATGAATATCAATAAAGCGATCCTTGTGGGAAGGCTCACGAGAGATCCCGAAGTAAGAACAACAGCCACCGGACAAACAGTCGCTTCCGTTTCCATCGCCACTAACAGATTTTGGAAAGACAAAAACGGCCAAAAACAAGAACAGACGGAATTCCATAATATTGTTCTTTGGGGAAGATTGGGCGAAATTGCCGGACAATATTTATCCAAAGGGCAAGAAGCATATTTCGAAGGAAGATTGGAAACAGACAAATACACAGGAAAAGATGGCGTTGAAAAACGATCTACGAAAATTGTTGCGGAAAATATGCAACTGGGTTCAAGAGCGCAAGGACAAGGAGGAGGATCAAATTCCGGTTTCAGCAAACCAGTAGCAACTCCGCAAGCTCAATCCGTTTCCGCTCCCGCGGAAGAAATTCCCACCATCAATCTTGATGAAGAAGAAGACGAAGTGAAAATTGAAGATGTGCCGTTTTAAATATTTTAATCTAATTTAGTATGTACAATAATCGCAACAGCAATGAGATTAGTTTACCGAAAAAAAAATTGTGCCACTTTTGCCAAAACAGAATTGAAAAAATCGATTTCAAAGATGCTTATTTTATCCGGCGCTTTATGAATTCGCAAGGGAAAATTTATCCGCCCAAACGGCACGGAATTTGCGCCAAACATCAACGACTTTTGGCCAACGCCATCAAAAAAGCCCGTATTATGGCTCTAGTGCCTTTCGTGGCAAGATAGTTTATGATTGGAATTTCAGACATTAAAACCGGAAAAAATATTATTCTTAACAGAATGCCTTTTGCCGTGCTTTATCATGAACATTCCAAAACCGGTCGCGCCGGATCGGTTTTGCGCACGCGATTGAAAAATTTGGCTACGGGAGCGGTTTTGGAAAAAACTTTTCAAGGCGCGGAACATATTAAAGAAGCGCAAATCACGAAATCCAAAGCGCAATTTCTTTACAAAGAAAAAGAAAATTATTGTTTTATGGATAACGAATCTTACGAACAGTTCTCTCTTTCCGCTGAAACACTCGGAACAAATGTGGAATATCTCACCGAAGGCACGGAAGTTTTATTTTTAAATTTCGACGGTAATGCCATCAATATTGAACTGCCCATTAAAATGAAACTAAAGGTTGTCGAAGCCCCGCCAGGAATTAAGGGCAACACTGTTTCCACCGGTGGGAAAGTAGTCACCCTGGAAACCGGGAAAAAAATTTCCGCTCCCCTTTTCGTCAATGCCGGCGATGAAATTATCATCAACACGGAAAAGGGCGAGTATGTCGGAAGAGCGTAAACTTTTTTTGCCACAATTCAAAAAAATGCTAAACTACGCTTATGAGCGTATTAGCAATCAACAAACGATCTGGTTTTGATTATTTTCTCATGGACGGATATGAGGCTGGTTTGGTTTTGAACGGGCAAGAAGTGAAATCAGTTCGCGCCGGACATATCAGCCTGAAAGAAAGTTTTGTAACTTTGAAAGGAAATGAACTTTATCTTACCAATGCCTATATTACGCCGTATAAACAAGCCGGATTAAAACAACTCAATGATCCGACTCGGTCGCGAAAACTGCTTTTGCGCAAAGCGGAAATCCGCCAGTTGATTGGAAAAGTTCGCACTCAAGGCTTGACATTAGTACCAATTAAGATATATACTAAAAAGCGACTGATAAAGCTCGTTTTTGCGGTTGGAAAAGGAAAAAAGAAATTTGACAAACGAGAAGATACAGCCAAAAAAGAAGCAAAGAGAAAAATTGATAGAGCGTTAAAAAATTTATAATTTTTAATACATAGAAATTGAGATATTGGAAATTGTTTAAAAATTATAAATTTTACCCGGGGATGCCTGGTTTCGACAGGTTGTACATTTAAAATATGCAAGCCGAAAGTTGATAAGTCTTTCGTAAAAAACCTCATCAAAGTTATAAGTGCAAACTTACTAACAAAAGCAAAAAGTGCATTTGCGCAAGCATTTACATTCAACTTTGCTCCTGCTCTTGCCTAATACCGGTCTTTACCGGTTAGGGCATTAGCCATCGAACTTATTTTCGCCCAAGATATAAAATTCGGTGTCAAATTATTGGGCTAGCTTTTGAAATTTTTTTTGGCGGTCAAAAGTGAAAGTTATGCCGAGAATAAATTAAGAATTTTTTTCTATCTTTATTTCTTAATCGAATCCGCCTTTGGCGGAAATCAGATAGAATAAGCTTGTAGTATATTTTGAATGAATAATTTTGGACATGGGTTCAACTCCCATCATCTCCACTAATAATTAAAATTAAAACCATCAGAAGAACACCTTACCGGAGACCTGTTGTTAAAAAAGGTCCGATAACAAGAATTAATGATCAAATCAGAGCGCTCGAAGTGCGTGTTATTAGCGATGTTGACGGAGCTTTATTAGGCATTATGTCGACGCAAAAAGCGTTGGAGTTGGCGCGCGAAGAAATGTTAGACCTTGTTGAAATCGCGCCGCACGCCAAACCGCCGGTTTGCAAAATAATGGATTTTGGAAAATTTCAATATCAAAAATCGCGCTTGGATCGCGTCAATAAATCCAAACAAAAAAAATCGGAAATAAAAGGAATTCGTTTGGGAATGAGAACGGATACGCACGATTTGGAATTTAAAAAAGCGCAAGCGGAAAAATTTTTAAAAAAAGGCGCCAAAGTGAAAGTGGAAATAACGATGCGCGGGAGAGAAAAAGCTCATCAAGATTTAGCCAGAGCGGGACTGCGAGAATTTTTACGATCTGTTTCCATCCCCAATAAAATCGAGCAAGAGATTAAACGCTACCCGGGAGGATTCAATGTCATTATCGCTCCGGAAGATTAATTTAATTTTATATTTAAAATTTATGCCAAAATTGAAAACGAAAAAAGCGTTATCGAAGAAAATCAAGATAACCAAGAATAGAAAAGTCCTGCGAAGATCCACGGGACAAAATCATTATAATTCCAAAGAAAACGGAAAAGTCGGAAGAGCGAAAAAAGGAGACAAACGGCTTTTCAGAGCTGATGAAAAAAATGTTTTAAATGCAATGCACATATAATAAATTTTAAATTACCCATATATGACACGAGTAAAACGCGGAGTTGCCGCTTCAAAAAAAAGAAAGAATTTATTAAAAGACGCCAAGGGTTTTAATTGGAGAAGAAGCACCCATTTTCGCGCCGCCAAAGAAGCTGTAATCAAAGCCGGCTCTTACGCTTTTCGCGATCGCCGCGCCAAAAAAAGAGTGATGAGAAAATTATGGATCACTCGACTTAATATCGCTTTGCGAGAATTAGGTCTGAAGTACAGCCAATTTATTAAAATAATGGCTGACAAAAAAATCGAACTCGATAGAAAAGTGCTTTCTCAAATGGCAGTAACCGAACCGAAAATCTTCGCTAAGCTGATTGAGTCAGTGAAATAATAAAGCTTTGCGCCTACGAATTACGAATTTGTGCGAATGTACGAAAACTTAAAAAATAATCCGCGGTGGCGGATTATTTTTTTGTCCATTCGTACATTCGTATTTTTTCGTAATTCGTAGTTACTTTTTCTTCAATATCACTTCTTTTATCAATCTCTGCAGTCCGTAAATAGGCAACCAAAGCCAAAGAGTTTTCTTCGTCCATTTGTCCCAAAAAGCGTTTGGATTGGTGGCGAAATAATCAAACACCAAATAAAGTAAAAACAAAATCAGCGCGAAAAATCCGAAAAATAACATATAGGCGTCAAATTTGTTCATATTTTTAAATTATAATTAGTTTCTATTATTAATCTCATAAATCACATCCTTTTTTTCTACGATAATTTTCCATTTTTTCTCTTCCGCTATCCGACGCAAATTGGAATCCGGATTAAAAGCTATCGGCTCATCAACTAACTCTAAAAAGGAAACATCCGATTGCGTATCCCCCATTCCGAAAGATCCTGCCAGGGCAATATTATTTTCCGCCACGAATTGTTTCACCACCGCTCCTTTATCACGCGTCGGTTCAAAAATAGTTTTGCCGGTGTAAATTTTATTTTTATCGATTTCATAAACACTACCGAAATAAGCGTCAAAC
>DMXN01000029.1:0-1791 GCA_003482885.1 Candidatus Moraniibacteriota bacterium | reverse complement strand
TCTTTTGGCGTTGAATTGCGCCACTCGCTTAGACGCTTCAATAATGTCTTCTTGATTTTTTCCGCAAACATTTTTTTCATACAATTCCACCAGCTTAATTCTGTAAGCTTCATAAGTTCCTTCGTGATTTAACCAATCGCCATAAAGATCGACCAATTCTTCCCGAACAATTTTGGGGAATATTTTCATCCACGCCAACTCATTGATAAGTTCAAACGCCAAATTCTTGCGAAAAATAGTTCCGTCAATATCGAAAATGGCGATTTTGTTTTTCTTGTTCATATAAATTAAAAATTTTAAACTTCAGAAAACTCTAGCTTTTTTACCGTAATAAGCTACTGCAATAGCTCGTCCGCCGTAGTTCCGAGTACTCTCGGAACGAAGGAGGATTGACACCTTAAATTATTAAAATCTTAAATATTTATCCCAATAATCATATAACTCTTTTGTGGTTTCCAAGTCGCGTACGCAATATCTGGCAATGTCTAAATATTTTCCAGATTTGTACAGCTCACCGACCATTCCTCCATCGATTCCCTCATCCTTGGAACTTTTGATGCCGAAAAATTTAGCGTAAGCATCTAAACTATATTTTCTCATCGCGCCGTAAAAAGTCAACTGCTCCAGCAAATCGCAATGTTCTTTATAATCATAGCGATAGCCCAATAAATTTTTGGAAGGATGAATTTGATATTTCGCGCTTCGCAAAGCTAAAAACGGAGCGTCAAAACCGCGACCGTTAAAAGTGATGATTTGATTATAGTTTTTCGCTTGCTCCCAAAATTTTTCCAGAATTTCTTTTTCCGTTCCGCTTTCATAAAGTATGCCGTTTTCTTCAAACTTTTCCACTTTTTCTCCGCCGGCTTGAAATAGCGCCCGCCCTTTCATCGTTTCCGGATTGAGCATTCCAATAGTCACAACTTCACCAGTCAAAGGATAAAGCCCTAAACGATTTTTTACATCTTCCCGCTCTTCATCCGTTTGACTGTACTTCAATAAATACTCCTGCGTTTTTTTCTCAAACGACTCGAAATCGAATCCGATGGTTTCGATATCAACGATTAGTTTAGACATAATTTTATTCTACCACAATCATCGCTTTTCTTCCAATTTCGATTTTGGTTTTATCGCCGGGAAAATCGTGAATGGCGTTGTAAATTATTTTGATATTATAGCGGTAATTTTCGCCTTTTTTTGTCCCCGGATCGTTAGTAATTATTATATCGCCGTCATAGCCAGTCAAAACTAAATTATGATAAAGCGGTCCGGGAGATTTGAAATTGGGATTTTTTAACATTCGACCGGCGGCGGGAACGATAATCGGTTTGCCTTTGGCTAAATATTTTTTCAAATCTTCCGCCGTGAAATCGTAAACTACTTTTAAGTTTTTCAGTCCGTAATATTTTTCACCCAAATCCGCCAACTCTTGCGCGACGCTGTCTTTATATTTTCCCGCCGTTTTGATTTCATAAGCGATTAGATTTTGAATTTCTTCTTCGGCGATTTCCGGCGTAAGATTTTTCCCTTTTGCGAAATATGCCAACATTATCAGCGATGCTTCTTCGCAAGCCTCTTCGTGATAAATATCCCATTTGCCAAAAGGCGCTTGCGAAGTGAATGGAACGGAAATTGAAATTTTCGCGGGAATATTAGGCTCTATGTTACTTTCTTCTACTTTGTCTTCAGATAAAATAGCTAATTTCTTTTCTTCAACTATTTTAATTTTATTTTTTTCAACCGCCACTTGCTTTTTTCTATTAAATAAAACAAAAAAACCGCCAAATAAAATAG
>DMXN01000027.1 GCA_003482885.1 Candidatus Moraniibacteriota bacterium | reverse complement strand
GGTGCTTTCAGCCACTCAGCCACCTCTCCAATATTTGAATACTAACAGCTGACATTGCATTTGTAAAATACAAATTCGCCTAATTTATACTCCGAAAGTTTTTTGATGGTAGCCTCAAGGGGAATCGGACCCCTGTTTTCAGGATGAGAACCTGATGTCCTAGCCGCTAGACGATGAGGCCAAAATCTTTCAAAATTCAGCTTATCAGCAATTTTTTAAATTATCAAGAAAGCAAAAAATTATTCTCTTGACGACATTACATAAAAAATATATTTATTTTTGTTGAAATTGTATTTATCCGTTTGAAGGTTGGGGCATTTCGCGCGATATTGATCACGCAACCACTGATCGGATTCTTGAAAAACAATTTGAATGTCGTCGCAATTGACACTATTCAATCCATCCGCCGGACGATAAAAAAGATAGTTTTTTATTTTAGGATACGCGATATACTCCGTTGTTTTAAGACTGGAAGTTTTTCCATTCTCATAAATCGCCGTTTTTTGCGCAGTAATCACATAATTATTTTTATGCGCATCCAAATTTTTAATTAGCATCCCCATTAAATACAAATTCCTTTCGAACCCTCCGGCGGTGCGCAAATCTTTCGCCCAAAGCCCGAAATATGTATAAACCTGCAAAAATCCACTGACCATAATCACCGCCGTCAGTCCCAGCATAAAAGTTAAAATCAAATTAACTCCACGAGTTCGCAAAACAACATCGGATGAGTCGCGCATTTTTCGATAAATTTTTAAAATATATTCAATCGGAAAAACACATAATAAAAAAACTCCGGGAATTGTTCCGATAATCCGCAAAGAATGCGGAATGCCTTCAATGCTCAAAATTCCCGGCACCAGCATCACCCAAAAAATACTTTGCGCCAAAACAGCCGGATAAAATAATTCGGAAGGTTTAAAATTTTCCCTCGATAAAATATTTTTTTTGAATTTTATTTTAGCAATAATATTTTCTCCAATTTCTTTTAGACTGATAAAAAATCCTAACACAAAGAACGCCACCCAGCCGGCGGGAATAAGCGGCTGGTTATTATAATTGTGCCGCGGATTATTGTCTCCATGAACAAAGAAAGCCTGCAAATGAATACCTAAACTTTTTAAAAGCGCTTGACCGGCGCTTAACTTTGAAGAATGAAAAACAGAAATTGATTGACTTCTCGCCAAAAAATCACTCACATGAGAAGAAAAATAAAGCAAGATCGGCAGAGCGCAAAAAAAAGCCGTGAAAATAAAAATTGAAATTGCTTTCCAATTTTTTGCCAGCCATTTTTTTTCAAAGCACAAATAAACTATTCCAAAAACAATAAAAACCAGTGGAGCGACGCGAAAAGCGATATAAGAATAAAAACCTAATCCCAAAAAAAATCCCGCTAGAACAAAAAAAATATATACTTTTTTATTACTATTATTTCCATTCAACCCTTTAAGAAAAAAATAAAGCGCCCACACTAAACAAACTGGAACCATAATCGCCCGAAAGGCGGTGCGAGAAAAGTCCAAATGCCAAAAAGAAAACCCCAACATAAAAACTCCCAACAGCACGGATAGTTTGGAAAGTTTCAATTCGCGGAGAAGAAAGTAAAAACCGATGAGTGTCAACGAACCCCACAGCGCGTTAGCAAAACGCAAACCAAAACCACTCACACCGAAAAACTTGATAAAAATCGCGATAACATTGATATGCAATCCTTCCCGTCCGGTATTTTCCGGATAAAATATTTTATAATCACCCGTTTCAAAAGCTTGAATAGCGTTGATCCCATTATACGCTTCGTCATATTGAATGCCGGGAGGAACAGAATCTAATTTCCAAAAACGAAAAAAAATTCCCGCTACAAGGATTAAAATAGCCAATAAATAAAATATTTTTGAATTTTTGGTTGGCATAATTTTTATTGATCTATTATAACACAATCGACGGCGATCGCCGCTTGACAAAATTTCCGCTTGTGCTAAGCTGTTTAGTCAATTAAGCAATGTTAAATAATCAATCAATTTATCCAAAAATATGTTCAAAGCAAGCAAAATTGAGTTTAAAAAAGCGCTTTTTGTTCTAGCCGTTTTAGCAATTATTTTGCCGTTTTTTACCTTTGCCGGAAATACTAAAAAAATTTATGTTGACACCAAAGCCGGCGATACGCAAGACGGTTCTTCCGATCATCCATATAAAACTATCGACCAAGCGCTGAAAAAAGCTAATGATCATACTAAAATTTTTGTAGGCAGGGGTACTTACAAAGAAAATTTAATCGTTCCCAAGGGAGTTAAAATATATGGCAACGATCGAGACGAAACTATTATCAAAGCGCAAAATGATGATGATTCGGCAGTTTATCTTAACGGAGGATCGGAATTATATAAACTTACTATTAAAGATGGAAAAAATGGCGTGAAAGTCGCCGATGGCGGCCGTGTAAAAATTATTCGTTGTAAAATCGCGGAAAACGACAAAGATGGCGTGATTATTTATGCCGGAAGCTTGGATGATAAAAATAAAGTAACTATCAGTGAAACCGACATCGAACAAAATGGCCGAAACGGAATTTTTTCGGAAAAAAGAAATATCATAATTTACAAAAGCACTATTGATAACAATGGAAGCGACGGCGCGTCTTTTGAAGCGGGAACAAAAGCGTGGATTGAAGGATCGACTTTTGAAAACAATTCCGCCAGCGGAATGAAAGCCAAACTAGACAACGCGCAAATTTTCACCAAAGGCAATAAATATATCAATAACAAACGCGAGGGATTGGAAGTTAACGCCTACGGAGCGACAGGAAGAATCGACATCAATAAATCAAAATTTGAAAACAACGGCAACTACGGAATTTCCCGCGTGCAAAGAAAAACTTTTTCCGCCAATATTTGGAACGGCTTGACCATTGAAAACACCCTTTTCAGCAAATTGGAAAAAGGCGGACTTTCGGGAGTGTTTGGAATATTCAATTAAGTATGAACGAAAAAACTTATCAAAAAAAAATAGTCGTTATCGCGACAATCGCTTTGTTTGTTTTTTTATTGAGCTTGAGCAAAGATGCCATATATCAGTCCGAAACGATTGTTTTGTTTTTGCCGAAAAATGAACTGATTGCGCAAAATCTCAATCCGACTGTTGAAAATTTCAAACAAATTCTTTTGTCGCTGGCTTTCAATGATCGCCTTTCCGACGAAAGCGGTGCATTGGAACCGGGAATCGAATTGCCGAATTATAAAAGAAAAGAATTTTGGAATTCCAAAATCGATGTTTCGCAATTGAAAAAAAGCGGAGCGATAAGCATTAAGAATTTTGACGCTAACAACAATTTGGCGCAAGAACTTAATAATGACACGATTGATAGTTTGATTGCCGTTGCCGGAAATTATTATAATATTAAAACTGATCTGGAAATCAGAATTATCGACGGACCGATTGTCAAAAAAATCGCTCCAAGAAATATTTTTGCCATCATTTGGCAAAGTATCCTTTGGGCAATCGGAATTTATTTTCTTTTATTTTATTTTATTCCAATCGCGTTTTTCAAAAAAACAAACCAACGCCCAATCCCCGGCAACGATTTTTCAAAAAATTTAACACCGAAAAAAACCGCTCTGTCTGTTTTTCCGGAAGAAGAAAATTATTTTGCGACAAAGAAAAATATTTTTTCTTTTTCTAATATTCCAGCTTTTCCAACATTCGGCAAAAAAGCCCCGACTCCGGAAAACCTTCCGATAAGCGAAGAAACTGTACCGGATATTTTTAAAATTAAAAACATAGTGAAAGAAAAAGTTGAAGAAAAAAAAGAATACACTCCGCGCGAAGCAACGGCAGAGGAAGTGAAGGCGAGGTTGAATAAGTTGTTGGGAGGGAAATAAAAAAAAATTATTCAACAATTTTCCCTCCCCTTCCCACCTGATCAAGTTTTATCGAAAGAAGTTTGGAAATTCCATCTTCGCCCATTGTGACACCATAAAGCATCGAGGCTTGGCGCATTGTTTCTCGATTGTGCGTGATAGCGATAAATTGCGTTTTGCTGGAAAGCTCTTGTAAAATTCGTCCGAAACGACGGGAGTTGGCTTCGTCCAATGCTGCTTCCACTTCATCTAAAACGGAAAATGGCGGCGGATTGTGGGAAATAATCGCGAAAAGCAAAGCAATGGAAGTAAGAGATCTTTCCCCGCCGGAAAGCATCGCCAAGCTACTGATTTTTTTTCCCGCCGGACAAGCGAAAATATCAATCCCGATTTCGTCTTTATTGTCTTTATCTTTTTCTTCCGGCAAATTTTTATCCGCCTCATCCTCTCCGCTAGACGACAAATTACTATTATCTTCTTCCGGCAAATCATTTTTGCCTTTACGCAATTTAATTTTAACTTTCGTCAAATGCGCGTCTCCCCCGCCGAAAATTATTTTAAAATATTTGGAAAATTCTTTATTGATTTCGTCAAAAGTAGTGTGAAATTTTTCCTCCACTTTCTTTTCCATTTCTTCAATCACTTCGCACAATGACAACAGCGCGTTTTCCAAATCCTGCGATTCGGAACTTAAAAATTCAAACCGTTTTTTTGTTTCATCGTATTCCGTCATAACCAGCGGATCGATTCCGCCGATTTGTTCCATTTGAAATTTCAATTTGGCGATTTCCCGCTCTAGCGCGAATTGATCAATAGCTTCCAATTTCTTTTCCAAAAACGCGGCGTCCATTTTCAATTCTTCTAAAATACGCGCTTTCAAATCTTCCTCGCGCACTTCGATTTTCGCCAAAGAAATTTTGAAATCATTGTATTTATCTTTAAAAGCGTTAGTTTCATCTTGCTTCAAACGCAATTCCTTTTCAATTTGAAAAAACTGCCGGCGCTTTTCTCGATCCAAAGCAATTTCCTCTTGAATTTCTTTTTCAATCTTTTGCAAATCTTTTTCCAATTCCGAAATTTCCCCGCAAATTTTTGCGATTTTTTCTTTCAATATTATTATTTCCGGCGAATCTTTTTGAGGCGCAATTTCAACCGTTTTAGGCTTGATTTTAGGCAATATTTCTTTCTTGCCTTTTTCAATATCGCTTTTAAGTTCGTTTAGTTTTTTCTGAATAGACATCGCAACTTCGCGAAGACCATTCAGCTCCTCTAGATTTTTAACTTCACCGAGTTTTTTAACCAGTATTTCTTGCTCGCGCCGAATTTCTTCAAGATTGTTTTTCACATAACTCAAATCCACCGGCTGGCTTTGAATTTTAATTTCTTCAATGATTCGAATGTTTCTTTGTTTTTCTTTTTCCAATTCAACCCGACCTTCGGTTATAATCAATTCTCGCTCCAATTCATTCAGTTTAGTTCGTTCTTCTCTTTGAATTTTTTCCAGCTCTTGCAAGGTTTCATTTATTTTTTCTTCTTTTGAATGGCGACTAACTTCATCGACCAGCTTATCTGCTTCGCGTTGAATATTCATCATTTTCGCGCCCAATTCTTCTTTTTCGTCATTCAGTTTTATTTTATCATCATTAAACTTATTCCAAAGATAAGTGTATAGTTTTGTTTGTTTCTCTTTTAAATCGCACGCCGTAATTTCTCCTTGCGCCGCCTTATCCGCTTGTCTTTTGAGCATTTTAAGGTGCGGATTTATTTCTTTAATTAACTCCCCGACGCGCGCCAAATTCTCCTCGGTCGTTTCCATCTTGCGCAACGCCCGTTCTTTTTTGATTTGATATTGTTTCACCCCAGCCGCTTCTTCAATCACAAATCTCCGTTCCAATGGCGAAGCGTTAAGCACATCGTCCGCCATACCCTGATTGATAATAGCATGACTTTCTTTACCTATGCCGGCTTTCGCTAAAATATCCACGATGTCCTGCAA
>DMXN01000021.1 GCA_003482885.1 Candidatus Moraniibacteriota bacterium | reverse complement strand
CGCGTGATAATTTTTGAAATCAAGAAAGGCGAAGGAACTGAAAAAATAGCATCCGATTTGGCGAAAAAAAATTTAATTTCCGGCAAAATTTATTTTTACTATTATCTTTATTCCGGTCATCTGTTTAATAAAATTATGCCCGGATCGTATATGTTAAGTGGCAATTTGAGCATTCCGGAAATCACGCGTGTTATCACTAATCCCGAAGACCAAGCGGTGAAAATCACTTTTCCCGAAGGACTGACTAACCGCGATATGGCGGAAATTTTGAAAAAGAATGGTTTTGACGGAGAAAACTTTTTGCGTTTGGCTGATAATATTCCAGAAAGTTTCCGGAATAGTTACGCATTTTTAAGTGATGTAAAAAATAAAAGTCTTGAAGGTTATTTATTTCCCGACACTTATTTTTTCAAAAAAGAAATAATAGCGGAAAGTATTTTGAAAAAAATGCTGGATAATTTTGAGGAAAAAATGAGCGGTCAGATTTTAGGCGAGATAAAAAATAAAAATAAAAAACTTGAAGATATTATCATTCTAGCCAGTATCGTGGAAAAAGAAGTGTCGATTTCGGCGGATATGAAAATCGTGGCGGGAATTTTTGAAAACCGGCTGGCGATTGATATGCCGCTGCAAAGCGACGCGTCGCTCTCATATATTTTAAATGATAAAATCGACAGCCATACAATCGAGCAGACTAAAATAATTTCCCCGTATAACACTTATATAAACAAAGGTTTGCCGCCCGGATCGATTGTCAATCCCGGAATGAACGCGATTTTGGCGGCGCTTTATCCGCAAAAAACCGATTATCTGTATTTTCTTACCGCTAAAATAGGCAGTGAACAAAAAATTTATTACGCTAAAACCTTTGAGGAGCATATCGCTAACAAAAAGAAGGCGGGGTTGTAAAATTAGAGGTTGAATTTTATATGCTAAGTGTCGATAATCTGTTAAAATATTGACACTTTTTTTATTTCCCCAGAAAACCTCTTGACAAGAAAAGAATATGCTATAAAATGAAATTAGCACTCGGGACTTGCGAGTGCTAACGCTAAATTTATGGAAGAAAGGCGAAAAAAAATCTTGGCGGCGTTGGTGGAAGAATATACAGCAGTTGCCGTTCCGGTGGGATCAAAAGTTCTTTCGGAAAAATATTTCTTGGATTTGAGTCCTGCGACGATTAGGAATGATATGGCGGAGTTGGAAAAAGAGGGATATTTATACCAGCCTCACACCAGCGCCGGACGAATTCCGACCGACAAAGGCTATCGCTATTTCGTTGAAGAAATTATGTCCGAGCAGGAATTAAGTTTGTCCGAACAAAAAAGAATGCAAGTGGAACTTTTGAAACTGAAAGCGCAGAATAATCAGTTGTCGCGCGCGACAGCCAAGTTGCTTTCTTCTTTCAGTGGAAGTTTGGCGGTGAGCGGTTTGGAAAAAGAATTTTATGATTTCGGAATACGCGAGCTCTTGGAAAATCCCGAATTTCAAGAAATCGACGAGTTTTGCAAAGTAGCGGAAGCCTTGGACTATATCGATGAAAATGTGGATGCGATTTTGCGGAAAATAAAAGTCGGAGAAACAAAAATTTTTATCGGTAAAGAAAATCCGATCAAGGGTATTTCCAATTGTTCGATGATTGTTTCGCCTTATAAAACCAAAGAAGGCGAAAAAGGCTTATTGGCTATTATCGGACCGAAAAGAATGAAATACGCAAAAAACAAATCTCTGATGGAATATATGAAAAAATTTTTAAGTTCCGGCGCGATGATTTTAATTGTTATAAATTTTGTTTAAAAATATATGACGCAGAAAAAAGTAAAAGATAAAGATACGGAGAATACGGAAGAAAAAATAGAAAATATCGATAGCGTGGAAACTGAAAAAGAGGAAGAAATCAAAAAAACAGAACTGAAAGAGAGTAAAGAAAATAAAGAACAAGAATATCTCGAAGGTTGGAAGCGGTGTATGGCGGATTTTGAAAACTATAAAAAAAGACAAATAGAAAATCAAAAATATGTTGGAGTGTTTGTGAGAGAAGATTTGATTTTGCAGATTTTGCCGGTGATTGATAATTTTCACAGCGCGATAGAGCATATTCCCGAGGAGCAAAAAGACAGTCCGTGGGTGGCGGGAATAATGCATATTCAAAAACAGTTGGAAAATATTTTGCGCGACAACGGAGTGGAAGAAATAGAAATAAAAAATGGCGATGAATTTGATCCGAGTTTACATGAGGCGGTAGCTAATAATCAGGAAACAGTGAACAGTGAACAGGAAACAGAAAAAAAAGAGCGGGGGAATAAAATCAGCAAAATTATTTTGAAAGGATATAGAATTGGCGAAAAAGTAGCGAGAGTGGCGAGAGTGGTGGTTGAGTAAATAATTAAGTTAATAATAATTTTTTTCTTGGTCATTGATTTTTAATCACTGATTAATGAATAAATAAAATATATGTCAAAAATATTAGGGATCGATTTAGGGACGACTAATTCCGCGATGGCGGTGGTGGAGGGCGGATCTCCGAACATAATTGAGAATAAAGAAGGAAGCCGAACTACGCCTTCAATGACGGCTATTTCCAAATCCAATGAAAGATTGACGGGGCTTTTGGCTAAGCGCCAAGCTGTAACCAATCCGGGCAATACTTTATTTTCCATCAAAAGATTGATCGGGCGAAAATTTGAGGACGAAGAAGTGCAACGAGATTTAAAACTGTTGCCATATAAAATCATTAAAGCCAATGGAGGAGTGAAAATTTTAATGGGCGATAAAGAATATACTCCGCAAGAAATTTCCGCGATGATTCTTTCCAAACTGAAAGCGGACGCGGAAGAAAAATTAGGCGAAAAAATCACTGAAGCGGTGATTACCGTTCCGGCGTATTTTGACGACTCGCAGAGAAAAGCGACGAAAGAAGCCGGTGAAATTGCCGGCCTTGATTGTTCGCCGAATTATCAATGAGCCGACGGCCGCCGCTTTGGCTTACGGATTCAATAAGAAAAAAGACGAAAAAATCGCGGTGTATGATTTGGGCGGAGGAACTTTTGATATTTCTATTTTGGAAGTTTCCGCTGACACGGTGGAAGTAAAATCGACCAATGGCGACACGCATTTGGGCGGCGATGATTTCGATCAAGTTGTTATTAATTGGATTATTGCCGAATTTAAAAAACAAGAAGGAATTGATTTGTCCAAGGATTCATTGGCGCTGCAAAGAATTAAAGAAGCGGCGGAAAAAGCCAAGATTGAACTTTCGACAGCGATGGAATCGGAAATCAACCAGCCGTTTATTACAACCGATGCCAATGGTCCGAAACATTTGGTAATGAAAATCACGCGCGCCAAACTGGAAGAATTAGTGGGCGATTTGGTGGAAAAAACTTTAGCGCCAACCAAAAAAGCTCTAGCTGACGCGAAACTTAATGTTTCGGATATTAATGAGGTGGTGCTGGTCGGAGGAATGACCAGAATGCCGTTAGTTTTGCAAACGGTGGAAAAATTCTTTGGAAAAAAACCGAATATTACCGTCAATCCCGATGAAGTGGTGGCGTTGGGCGCCGCGATTCAAGGAGGAGTTTTACAAGGCGATGTAAAAGATGTTTTGCTTCTTGATGTAACGCCTCTAACTTTTGGAATTGAAACAATGGGCGGAGTGCGAACGCCGTTGATTGATCGAAACACGACTATTCCGACTTCCAAATCGCAAACTTTTTCAACCGCGGCGGACAATCAATCGAGCGTGGAAATTCATGTTTTGCAAGGCGAGCGGGAAATGGCGGCGGATAATAAAACTCTTGGAAGATTTATTTTGGACGGCATTCCACCATCACCAAGAGGCATTCCGCAAATCGAAGTGACCTTTGATATTGACGCCAACGGAATTTTAAATGTCAAAGCCAAGGACAAAGCGACCAATAAAGAACAATCAATTCGCATCGAAGCTTCAACGGGACTTTCCAAAGAAGAAATTGAGAAAATGAAAAAAGACGCGGAAGTCCATGCGGAAGACGATAAGAAAAAGAAAGAAACAATTGAGGTAAAAAATATGGCGGATACTTTGGTTTACACGACCGAAAAAGCTTTGCGCGACGCCGGTGACAAAATCACCGCCGATGAAAAAAAACCGGTGGAAGAAAAAGTTGAAGCGTTGAAGAAAGTAAAAGATAGCGATGATATTTCCGCCATCAAAAAAGCCACTGAAGAACTTTCACAAGAAGCGCAAAAAATTGGGGAGAAATTATACAAAGCCGCGCAGGAAACGCAAACTCCGCCGGCTGATGGCGGACAAAAAACAGAGCCGGAAGTGAAAGATGCGGAAACGAAGGATGAAGATAAAAAGTAGATTAAAAATTGAGCGGAGGCGAGAGTCTCCGCTTAGTGCTTGTTATGTCAAATGATTATTATCAAATTTTAGGAATTTCCAAGGGCGCTTCGGACGATGAGATAAAAAAGGCTTATCGAAAGTTGGCGCATAAACATCATCCGGATAAAGCTGGCGGCGATGAGGCGAAGTTTAAAGAAATTAACGAGGCTTATCAAGTACTTTCGGATAAATCCAAGCGCCAGCAGTATGATCAATTCGGCCAGACTTTTGATCAAGCCGGACGAGGAGGCGGATCCGCTCAAGGCGGATTCGGCGGGTGGGATTTTTCAGGTTTTCAAGGATTTGGAGGACAATCCGGCGGATTTTCTTCGCAAGGAGGATTTGATGAAGAAGGCGATTTGCAAGATATTTTTGCTAATTTTTTTGGTGGTCAAAGCCGTGGCGGACGGCGAAAAAAACGAGGCAAAGATATTCAAGTGGATGCGGAAATATCATTTGAAGAAATGGTAATTGGCGCGACGCGAAAAATCAATTTGCGAAAAAGCACTATATGCGATAATTGCAACGGCACCGGCGGAGAAAAAGGTAGTGAATTGAAAACTTGTTCGACTTGCGGAGGCGCGGGACGAGTGGAAAAAGTCAGCCGCAGTTTTTTTGGCAGTTTTTCTCAAGTAACGGAATGTCCCGATTGCCAAGGCGCCGGAAAAAGATATGAAAAATTATGCTCTAAGTGCGGAGGAGACGGGCGAGTGATGGCAGAAAGTCAAATTGAAATCAATATTCCTGCTGGCATCGCCGACGGACAAACAATTTCAATGAGCGGCGCGGGAGAAGCGGGCGGCGCGGGAGCTATTCCGGGTGATTTATATATCAATGTCCATATTAAAGAACATAAAGAATTTCAAAGAAAAGGGCAGGATATTTTAAGTTCCGTTCAGATTCCTTTTTCCGTGGCGGCGCTGGGTGGAGAAACTGTCATTGAAACAATCGAAGGTCGGTTGTCGTTAAAAATTCCATCCGGCACACAGTCGGGAGAATTATTCCGCATCAAAGGCAGGGGCGTTCCGGATTTACATTCCGGAGCGCGTGGAAATCAACTGGTAAAAGTGATCGTGCGAATTCCCAAAAATTTAAGCCGCGAACAAAAAAGGCTTTTGGAAGAACTGAAACAGTCGGGGGAATGATTTGACAGTCGCAGAAAAATACGCTATCTTAATAAGGTTGAAACACTAAATAAATAGTAAATATTTTTATGTTGGCAATTATTAAAACCGGCGGGAAGCAGTATAAAGTCAAAGTGGGGGATAAAGTTAAAATTGAAAAACTGGCGGGTGAAGTTGGCAGTACGGTAAATTTTTCCGAAGTGCTTTTTATGGGAGACGAAAAGGAAATTAAAGTGGGTACGCCTTTTTTGAAAGAAGCGAAAGTGGAAGGGAAAATTTTACGCACCGAGCAGGGCGATAAAGTTACGGGAATAAAATTCAAAGCCAAAAAAAGATACAAGGTGAAATTCGGACATCGGCAAATTTTCACGGAAGTGGAAATTACGAAAATTGCTTGAACTGTGATTTGCTTGATTCAATGATGAGCTATGTTATAAATTTAAAAATAATCGCCAGCGCGATTATTTTTTTGTGTATTTTTGTATTGTTGCATTGTAGAGACGAGGCATTGCCTCGTCTCTACAGGCGTGGAAATACGGGTGCAGGCAAATTACATTTTTTTATTTTCCGTTTCATGCTATATTTATTTTATGAAATACCATAAAGACATAATGGAAATAATATTTTTCGCGCGGGGCGGGCAGGGGGCGAAAACAGCGGCGGAAATTATCGCACAAGCGGCGGTCGGGGAAGGAAAGTTTGTGCAAGCTTTTCCCAGTTTCGGACCGGAACGCAGCGGAGCGCCGACTAAAACCTATTTGCGCATTGCGGAAAAAGTTATCCGTTCCAAAGAGCCGATTGTCGATCCGGATGTGGTGGTGGTTTTGGATGAAACATTATTGACCAGTCAAATTGTGACTGACGGGCTGGATAAAAACGAAGCGTTGATTATCAATTCTGTAAAAACTTCGCAAGAAATAAAAAAGCTGATTCGTTATGAAGGAAAAATTTATCCCGTAGATGCTAATGGAATTTCTCAGTCGATTATCGGTCAGCCAAGACCGAATACTGTAATTTTAGGAAAGCTGATTAAAATTACTGAGCTGGTGAAACTGGAAAGCGTGATTTGCGAATTTGAAAAAATATTTTTAGAAAAAATCGGAAAAGAAAATTGCGAAAAAAATGTGCTGGCGATAGAGAAAGCATACGACGCAATATAAAATTATGGAACACGGCGCGACAATAAAACATAATATCAAAAATGCTCCCAAAACCGGATCTTGGCGGTATATGAAGCCGGAAGTGGACAAAAAAAAGTGCATTGGATGCGCGACTTGCGTTTCATTTTGTCCGGAAGCTTCGATTGAAATGAAAAAATATAAAGAAAAACAGAAAGACAAAGCCGATATCGATTATAACTTTTGCAAAGGCTGCGGAGTTTGCGCGCAGGTTTGTCCTTCGCGTGCAATTTCGATGAAGAAAAATTAAAAAAATAGTGTATGGCGAATGATAAAAAAAATAAAATAGCGTTAACCGGCGGCGCGGCTGCCGCTTTTGCGCTCAAACAAAT
>DMXN01000008.1:22504-29637 GCA_003482885.1 Candidatus Moraniibacteriota bacterium | reverse complement strand
TTGACCGGACTGGACGGGGAAGTTTCCGCGGCGGCGAGATAGAGATTGTCTTCGCTGTCCCAATCGATATTTCTTGCAATGGCGCGAATGGATAAAAGCAAAATAATTATGGCGAAAAAAGAATAAAACCAAATTTTTTTAGCGGGAAATTTTTCCAAGAGCCGATTAAAAAAATACGCGACAGTAGCTAAAATTCCCAGCGTTCCGATATAGGCATAGCGCTCGGCGACAATCCATGAAATTTTGAGCGGAGTGAGCGTAGGCGCGAGAGAGATGAAGAAAAAAGACAGCCAGAAAAAAATAAATTTATTTTTCTTCCAGCCGTAAAAAATCAATCCGCCGAAAATTAAAAAAACCAAAAGACAAATCGAATAAATTCCGGCGCTGAAACTCATTTCGCTGTGATAAAGCGTGAGCTTGTCCGGCCAAAAAATCAAGCCGAGATAGGAGCCGATGGCGATGGGAATTTGTTCAAGCGGATTATACAATCCACTGGCATTGCTGTAATACTGCGTATTCAAGTCGGATATTCTTTGTCCCGCTTGTCCTAAATATATCGTGGCGAAGATGATGGCAATAAATAAAAACGGCCATAATTTTTTGCAAGTTTTTTTAAAATTTCCGAAAGCCAGTTCGTAAAGAGGAAAAATCGCCAGCAAGGCTACGGCTTTTTCGGAAGACAAAACGGCGAGAAAGAAGAAAAAAACCGAAAGCCAAAAAAGTTTTGGATTATTCTTCCCCGACTTGTAAAAAAGCAGATAACAGAGAAGAGAAGCCAGAAAGAAAAATCCGTATTGGCTGTACGACCGACCGGATATCCATGCCACGGATTCGATTAAAATCGGGTGAACGGCGAAAAGCAACGCGGCGAAAATCGCGGTATTTTTTTTGGCGAGAATATTGAGAATAATAAAAATAAAATAAACCGATCCGAGATGAAAAAAAATGCCTATTATTCGAAAAAAGAAGGGCGTAGTAAGACCGAGTTTGAATAAAATAAAATTGGGAAGAAACGGCCAAGCGGACAAATGGCGGAGATTATTCCAATCGAGAAAAGTGGAATTTTTTTGGGTTCCCAGAATATCATCGGACACGAAAGCGTTGTCAAAAGAATTGAGATAAACAATAAAGATCAAAAGAAAAAACAAGACAAAATAATTCGTATTATTCAACAGAAATTGTTTTAAATCAAAAGCAGCGTTCTTAACCGACGCGGTATTTTTGCCGGAAATGAAATCGCCGGTTATTTTTCGATATTTTTTTTCCGGCAAATGGTTTTTAAGATATTTCAAAATGTTTTTTTCCGGCAAACTCAAATTCTCGGAATTTTTTTTAATTCCGAGCGGCTCTATGTTTTTTTTGATATAATATTTTTGTTCCGCCGTAAGCGCCATTGTGTTTATAATTTTAATATATTATGCTTAGGAAGTAAATTTTTTTTATGAATCTATCTTTGCCGATTCATCTTTCCATTCATATCGCGTTCGGTCTTTTGGCTGGACTGATTGTTTGGCGAATTTGGAAAAAACCTTGGCAGGCGTTTTTTTTCGCGCTGGCAGGCGGTTTCTTGGTGGACTTTGACCATTTTATTGATTATTATTTTGCTTTCGGATTTGCTTGGAATTGGGATTATTTCAGAAATGGCTATCCGTTTTTAAAATCCGGCCGGATTTTGGTTTTGCTTCACGCGTGGGAATACGCGACAATTTTAGTGTTGCTGGTATTTTTAGTCAAAAGTAAAATCGCGAAAACGATTTTATTGAGCTTGGCGTTGGGACTTTGTTTTCATTTGGCGACGGATGTGGTGGTGGACGAAATGCCGGTAAAATCTTATTCGATTGTTTATCGAATAAGCCATAATTTTGAGATAAAATATCTGATCAATCCGTCGAATTATGAAAAGCATCTCCAACGAAAAGCGCGGGTGAAGTTTTGAAAAATTTTTATCCTGTTAGTAATAATTTTTAGAGGAATTATTTTCAATAAAACCTTTATTTAAGCCAAAATTTATCATTGGCTATTGACTTTTTCTTAAAATCGTGCTTGAATTATCTGTCGTTTCGAGAATGGCTCGAAGTGGCAGAAGTCTTTTGACTTCTTGAAAGTATTTTTTAGTTCTTTATAAACATATTTCAATTTGCGAATTCGCCGCGGCGGAAAGAAATTTTTATTCAAGATTTTTTTCCGCTGTGGCGAAACCGATTGGCGGTTGAGCTTGCTCATTGTGAGCGACAGTAAACACTTTATTTCTAGGGAGGATCGTCATGAACATGAACAATACATTGACAAGGGCGGAATTGGAATTAACGCAAAAAATCCAAATGCATTTTCCTCGGGGAATTGACCCCGATATCGTGAATGCATGGAATGGTCAGCCAAGGGAAATGATCACTCTGGTTGCGTTAGAGATTTTCGGAAAACTTCCACGAAAACCTGCTCTTCTTGGTCCATCGGAAAACATCGTCACATTGCCGGAAAGAACCGAAAGTTTCGTTGTCGAAAAAATTTTCGCAAAATATCGCGGAAGCAATTTCGACAGCTGGTTCTTGGGGAGGGTGGAGGAGCCGATGGCTGCTGCTACTTTACATGCCCAGCTGCTTCTGCGATATTCAACCGATCCTGCAATCATTGAGGATCTTGGCGGATATTTTAAGGCAAGGATAACTATTGCCGACATAAACCACGCCAAGGAGAGCGGGGCATTAAGAAAGAATTGCGTTTATATTGTATATGTGGAAGACAAAGTTCGCCTCCCCGAGGACGAACCGTTCGCCCACGACAACGAGAAGGGGGGGCGGTCTGTTCTTCGTGCTGTCTTTTTCGGTTGGCACGACGATGGCTGGGGCGTGGATGCGTATCAGGTTTCGGATCCGGGTGGGTGGGACGAGGGCTACTGGATTCTCTCCCGCAATTCCTTAAAATCTCAGAGCTCAAAGATTCTTTGACTCTGAGATTCTTTGACCCTTTGGAAAATTTCTTCGGAAAAATTTCAGAGGGTCATATTTTTATAGAAAAGTTTGTGATATACTTTCTATGAAGTCATGTGATACACAACGGTTACGGCTTTTGTGTCATGGTTTCAGAATTTTTTCGTGAGTGTTGCGTCGGTTAAGGCTTGCGCAAGAGTATGAAAAATACTCTTTTAAAAAATATATGAATTGGTGTAAAAAACTGGCGGGCTTTTATGTCCCAAGTAAAGTTCAATCCTGAGAGTATTCAAAGGATGGTGGCGTGGATGGTTTTTTGCGCGAGAGCGGTCTGTTCTTCGTGCTGTCAAATTCAATTGGAACGACGATGGCTGGAACGTGAATGCGAATCAGGTTTCGAATCCGAATGAGTGGAACGAGGGCAACTGGATTCTCTCCCGAAACTCAAATATTTCTCTCACTTTGATTAGTGGGAGTTTTCTTTTCCAAAAGGCCTTTTTTCCAAGCTCCAATATCTCGTCCGATTTCTTGAAGCTTTGCGGAAAGTTCGATATATTTTTCATCAGGAATAAGTTTGTTTTCCCACGCCAATTGAACA
This sequence comes from Candidatus Moraniibacteriota bacterium, assembly GCA_003482885.1. Lineage (GTDB taxonomy): Bacteria > Patescibacteriota > Minisyncoccia > Moranbacterales > UBA2206 > UBA9630. The sequence goes on along the minus strand of DMXN01000008.1, from coordinate 26,112 downwards.
AAAAATTTCAAAACATCAATACGAGAAATTGTTTTTCCCAACAGAATAATTTTAGGATCAGGCGGAAGATATGAAGCGGAAAAACTTAATTCTAAAATTTCTAAAAACAAATTATCAATTCTGCGCCCAATTCCATAACGTTCAGTTTTGGGAAAATTGCGATGTAAAACCAGCCAAAATTTGTAAGCTTCTTTTTCCTTTCCGATTACCGCAGGGAGTTTGCTGGGGGGGGGGTATTAAAAGCAGAAAAATTATTAAAACTATGAAAATTCAATTGGTTCATACAGTCGAAGATATTATTTGTTTAGAAAATCTATTAGAAGCGTGGAAAGAATTCGAGAAAGGAAAGAAAAAAAGAAAAGATGTTCAAGAATTTTCCATGTGCTTGATAGACAATATATTTTCTCTTCACCAAGATCTTCTTCATCATACCTACAAACACGGAGGTTATCAAGCTTTTAAAATTAATGATCCAAAACCAAGAGACATCCACAAAGCCAGCGTCAAAGATCGGCTTTTGCATCATGCGATTCACAGAAAACTTTATCCATTTTTCGACAAAACATTCATTGCCGATTCATATTCTTGTCGAGAAAATAAAGGCATGCACAAAGCCATCAATAAATTTCGAGAATATGCCAATAAAACAAGCAAAAACAACACAAAAACTTGCTGGATTTTGAAATGCGATATCAAAAAGTTTTTCGCCAGTATTGATCATGAAATTTTGATTAAAATTTTGTCAGAATATATTCCGGACAAAAATATTATTTGGCTCTTGGAAAATATAGTAGAAAGTTTTTCAACTGAAAACAAAATTTCCACTGGACTTCCGCTTGGCAACTTGACTTCGCAATTATTCGTGAATATTTATATGAACAAATTCGATCAATTCGTAAAACACAAAATGAAAGCCAAATATTATATCCGCTACGCCGATGATTTTGTTATTCTTTCGGAAAACAAAAAGCAGTTGGAAAATAGCATTCTTGAAATTAATAAATTTTTAGTTGAAGAATTGAAATTAAAACTTCATCCTGACAAAGTTTTCATCAAAACATTTTCTTCCGGCGTTGATTTTTTGGGAATGGTTAATTTTCCTCGTCACAAAGTCTTGCGGACAAAAACGAAAAGGAGAATGCTCAAGAAAATTAAAAACAAAAAACTGGATTTGAAAAATAATTTGATTTCAGAAAGTCATTTCTATCAAAGTTTACAGTCGTATTTGGGAGTGTTGAAACATTGCGAGGGATGGGGGATTAGAAATGGAATTAATAAAATTGTAAAGAGTGTTTAATTTTTTCTTGCACGACTTTTTAAAATTGGCTGTTTCTTGGTTTTTGTGGTAGGATGGGGTTATGATAAAGTTGGATGGGGAAAAAATCAAAGAAATTGCCGAAAAATACGAGCTCAAACTGTTGCTTCTTTTCGGTTCGCAAGCAAGCGGAAAAACTCATCCGCTTAGCGATTTTGATTTTGGGTATATTGGAAAGAAAAGATTTAATTATAAGCAAAAAAGCAAATTGGCGCGCGATTTGTCTGTTTTGATAAAATTTTCCGATATTGAGGTTGTTGATTTAAAAAGTGTTAGCCCTCTTTTTTTAAAAGAAATAGTAAAAAACAATCAGGTTGTTTTTGAGGAAAACGGAGCTTATGCTGATTTTTTTTCAAGGGCGGTGAGGACATACTTTGATGCGAAACCGATTTTCAAATTGCAAGAATTGATTTATTCCAACACTATTAATAATTATCGAAAACAATATGCCAAATAAGCAACTGGTTCGAAACAAAATAAATAAAACAGAAGGTTATATCAAAGAATTGGAGCCGATTTTAAAGTTTAGCGCCAATGAAATTCTTAGCGATATTAAGAACGCTGGAAAGAGATTTTCAGCTCGTTGTTGATACTGTGATTGACATTAATACTCATCTTATTTCCACCGAAAATTTGCGCGCGCCCGAAGACGCGACGGAAACATTTCATATTTTAGGCGAGGCGAAAATTCTTCCTATGGAGTTCGTGGAAAAATTTTCTCCGGTTGCCGGTATGCGAAATATCGTGGTACATGATTATGAAAAAGTTGATGTCGAAAAAATGATCAATGACATTAAAAAAGATATTGGACAATTTGGAGAATACGCGGTTTATGTGGATGATTTCTTGAAAAAAATTGCGTAAGAAATGGTCAAATTTTCTCTTGCGCGATTTTCCAAAAAGGGCTATAATGCAAAGGTGGTAAAATAGGGGCGGATAGGCAAAAATGGGGCTTTATTTTGTCTCTGTTTTGATTATCGCGGTTATAAAAATTAAAAAGTTATGGCGCTAAAAGGTTATCTCTGGTTGGTGAGAATAATCAGTTTGTTTTCTTTTTTTGTCTTAGTCTTTATTATCACGCAAATTGATCCGGAAAAAAACTGGCAATCCAAAATGTTTTTTTTCGCGGCGTTTTTTTTCGCGCTATGCGGAGTTTTGAATTTATTTTTTTTGCGGTTGCGTCGAAAAAATATGCGCGAAGAAATGCTGGGTGAAAATATTATATTAAGTTTTCGACAATCAATATTATTAGCTATTCTAGCAACTGGACTTTTATTTCTCCAGAGTTTGCGAATGCTGGCATGGTGGGATGGAATGCTTGTTATGGCAGGAATATTTTTAGTAGAGTTATATTTTTTAAGCAGAGAATGAGTTTTTAATTTGAAAATTTATTTAATTTTATGCCAAATAAAAATCTAAAAAAAGACAATGGCGATTATAATGCCAAATCGATTCAGGTTTTGGAAGGACTAGATCCGGTCAGGAAAAGACCGGGAATGTATATTGGCGGAACATCGGTGGACGGCTTGCATCATTTGATTTGGGAGGTGGTTAATAATTCTATCGATGAGGCGATGGCGGGTTATTGCGAAAAGATTACCGTGCATCTTTTGCCGAATAATATCGTGGAGATTTCCGATGACGGACGAGGAATTCCAGTAGAAAAACATCCGCAAACGAAAAAATCAACGCTAGAAACCGTATTGACTGTTTTGCATGCCGGAGGAAAATTTGGCGGGAGCGGTTATAAAATTTCCGGTGGATTGCACGGAGTGGGTGTTTCCGTAGTGAACGCTCTTTCCGCATATTTGAAAGCGGAAGTGAAAAGAGACGGGAAAATTTATGCCATGGAATTTGAAAGAGGTAAACCGAAAAGCAAAGACCCAATGGTTATCGGCAAATCAATGGAAAATGGAACTAAGATTATTTTTCAAGCCGATCCTCAAATCTTTCCGGAAATAAAATATTCTTGGGAAAGAATATTGGCTTATCTTCGCCAGCAGTCTTATTTAACCAAAGGAATCAGCGTAAAAATTTACGATACGCGCGAAGCGGAAAAAGAACAGGCTTACGGATTTTTATTTGACGGCGGTTTGGTTTCCTACATCAAATTTTTAAATCGCGGAAAAGAAATCAAAAACGAAATGCCGTTTTACGCACGCAAAGAACAAGATGACACTTTAGTGGAGATTGCCATGCAATACACAGATTCTTATAAAGAACATGTTTTTTCTTTTGCCAATAATATCGCTACTTCGGAAGGCGGAATGCATGAAGCCGGTTTTCGTTCGGC
>DMXN01000008.1:2197-22309 GCA_003482885.1 Candidatus Moraniibacteriota bacterium | reverse complement strand
CCGCAATTCGAAGGTCAGACTAAAGCGAAATTGGGCAACAGCGAAATTCGCGGAATTGTTTCTTCGGCAATGGCCGAGACACTGGCGGAATATTTGGAAGCGCATCCGAATAACGCCAAAGCGATTATTTCTAAAATATCTTTGACTTCCAAGGCGCGTTTGGCGGCGCGCGCTGCAAAAGATGCAGTGATTCGAAAGGGAGCGTTGGAAGGAATGACTTTGCCGGGAAAGCTGGCAGATTGTTCCAGTCGCGATGCGTCACAATCGGAAATATATATTGTAGAGGGAGATTCGGCTGGTGGCAGTGCGAAGCAAGGACGCAATCGGCGGTTTCAGGCAATTTTGCCATTACGGGGAAAATTAGTGAATGTGGAAAAAGCAACACTTGATAAAGTCGTAAAATCAGATACTCTGAAGCCGATCATTATCGCGTTGGGCGCCGGAATCGGAGACAGTTTCGATATCGCCAAATTGCGTTATCATAAAGTTATCATTATGGCCGATGCCGATGTAGATGGCTCGCATATTCGAACTTTGCTTTTAACTTTTTTCTATCGTTATTTCGAACCGCTTATTCGCAACGGGCATATCTATATTGCTCAACCGCCACTTTACCGCTTGCAAAAAGGCAAAGAAATCAATTACGCTTTTACCGATCAAGGCCGAGATAAGATAATTGAAGAAATGAAAAAAAGAAGCGAGGCAAAAAAAATGGCGGAGAAAAATCCGAAAGCTACTCTTGAAAGTATTATTGAAACCGATGAAGTAAAAGAAGAAGTTTCCGGAATCGCTATTCAACGGTATAAAGGTCTTGGAGAAATGAATCCGACGCAACTTTGGGAAACAACTATGGATCCATTGACCCGTTTAATGATGCAAGTTAAAATCGAGGATGCGGAAGCGGCGGATAAAATGTTTGATATTTTAATGGGAACGGAAGTGGAACCGCGCCGCCGCTTTATCCAAATGCACGCCAAGAATGTAAAAAATTTGGATGTTTGACAGATAAAGCGTTTCTGCTACAATTGTTCTTATTATTTTTAAAAAATTAAAAAAGATTATGACAAAATTCGTAACCGAGGAGGGTTTGAAAAAAATTAAAGACGAACTGTTTTATCGCAAAAATACCTTACGGCAAGAAATCGCTAGCGCCATAAAAGAAGCGAAGGAACAGGGTGATTTAAGCGAGAACGCGGAGTACAGTGCGGCGAAGGCGCAACAAGCGGAAAATGAAGCGAAAGTCGCCGAGCTGGAATTTATGTTCAAAGAATCAAAAATTGCCGCTTACGACAAGAGTTTGGGCGTGGCGCAAATGGGATCAAAAGTCGGGGTAAAATTTAATGGTTCGGAAATGAAATTTCAAATTGTCGGATCAAATGAAGCTAATCCGAATGAGATGAAAATTTCCAATGAATCGCCGATGGGGAAAGCGTTTATGGGCAAGAAAAAAGGCGCGAGCGTCGAAGTGGAAACTCCGGGTGGAAAAGTGAAATATATGATTTTAGATGTGGCGTAGATTATTTTTTAAAAAAAAGGTAATATTATGGAAGAAGATATGAAAATGGGGGAGCTCAAAGAGAGCGAGAAAAAAACAAAAAATTTAATTTCAATAATTATACTGCTTGCGGGATTGTTTATTGGCAGTCTTTTCATTGATGCGGCGCAATTTTTTAAAAAAAATGGATTTTCGGATAAAAAACTTAGCCAGTCGGATATTTTTGAAGCTAACGGAAAAACTTGGGTGGCGTACAGCGAACCGGCGGCGGCGATGCAAGTAATTATTGATGACAGTTGCGAGAAATGCAATGTGGATGAAATTTTAGTTTGGATGCGTCGGATTCTTCCAACTGTCGCCGCGGAAAAAGTTGACTATAATTCGGATAGGGGCAAGGATTTAATTGATAAGTTCGGAATTAAATCGTTACCGGCTTTTGTTTTCGCCAATGAAGTGTCGCAGACAGATTTCTACAAGCAAGCGGAAGTTCTTTTTGATAAAAAAGACAGTCAATTTTTCTTGCGAACGCAAGATGTTGGGATTCCGGTAGGAAAATATATTGCCTTGCCGGCAATCAATGATAACGATGCCATAAGCGGTCCAAAAGACGCCAATGTTAAAGTGGTGGTTTTTTCCGATTTTCAATGTCCGTATTGCAAAATTTTTCACAAAGCGCTTGGCGACGCGATGAAAAATTATGGCGACAAAGTGCTGTTTGATTATAAATATTTGCCATTGGCGGAAATTCATCCGCAAGCCAATAATGCTGCTCTAGCGGCCGCTTGCGCGCTGGAGCAGGAAAAATTTTGGGAATACGCGGACAAGCTTTATGGCAATCAGACTGGTTGGGCGAATACTGATAATATAGCTAAATTTAAAGAATACGCCAAAAGTTTAAGTCTTGACAGTGTCAGATTCAATGAATGTCTTGACAGTAAAAAATATCAAGACAAAATCGATGCCGACAAAAAAGAAGCGGACAGTTTCTCGATTTCCGGCACGCCCGGAGTTTTCGTCAACGATCAACTTCAAGAAAGCGCGATTTCTTATGAACAATTAAAAAACGCGATTGAGGGAGAGTTGGGGAAATAAAAAATTCATAATTCTCTTCGATTCACAATCGCCGAACTTAAAGTAATTTCGTCGGCGTGTTCGATGTCGGCGCCGGTGGAAAGACCGCGAGCGAAACGGGTGGTTTTAATTGCGTAAGGTTTTAAAAATCTTGCGATATATAACGCGGTGGCGTCGCCTTCGGTGGTCGGATTGGTGGCGAGAATTATTTCTTCGATTTTTTCCGCGGCTATTCTTTTTTCCAACTCCGCGAAACGCAAATTTTTTATTTCCGCGGACTTTACAGGATCAAGCGTTCCGCCTAAAACATGGTACAGTCCGTTATACTTGTTGGTTTTTTCGATGGCGAAAACATCCAGTGCGTCTTCTACCACGCAAATAGTTTTTTGATTACGCGAGGAATCTTTACAAATAGAGCAAAATTCTCCCTCGCTGATATTGAAACATTTTTTGCAATAACGAAGATTTTTTTTAAAATCTTCCAAGCTTTTGGCAAAGTCCGACAATTTTTGCGCGTCTTGCTTAAAAAGAAACAGCACTAATCGCTCGGCCATTTTAGGACCGATGGAAGGTAAAGTCGTGAAATTATCGATAAGTTTTTTAAATGATTTGGGAAACATAGGGTGATAAATTTCTAAAATTCACCTCACCCTAACCCTCTCCTTGGTAAGGAGAGGGAACAAAGAATTGCAAGCCCTTCTCCTTTACAAGGAGAAGGTGTCCCGATAGCAATCGGGACGGATGAGGTAGTTTTAGAAATTTCAAATTGAAAACTTACTGTGGTGTATGAATTTTTTCCAAGCTCTTGAATGTCGTTGAATTTTCGTTGAAGTATAATGACATTCTTCCGACTGGACCGTTTCTGTGCTTGGCGATATGGACTTCGACGATATTTTTATTCGGAGTGTCCGGTTTTTCGCGGTCTTCGCGATAGAGAAACATTACTACATCGGCGTCTTGTTCAATTGAACCGGATTCGCGCAAATCGGAGAGTTTGGGAATTTGCGGACTGCGTGATTCTACGGCACGCGATAATTGCGAAAGAGCGATAACGGGAATATTTAATTCTCTTGCTAGCTGCTTCAAGGAACGGGAAATTTCGGAAATTTCATTGACGCGATTATCTCCGCTGTAAGAACGGCCTTCCATTAATTGCAAGTAGTCGATAATAATCAGACCGACATTATGTTCCATTTGCAATCGGCGCGCCATTGTGCGAATTTCCATAATATTGGCGGAACCGGCGTCATCGATAAAAATCGGCGCCTCGGAGAGCACGCCCATCGCTTCGCCGATTCTTTGAAAATCATCATCGCCTTCGCCGGTTTTTAGTCTTCCGGTACGCAAGCGCCATAAATCCACGCCTGATTCCGCGGCAAGCATTCTGTCTATCAATTGATCGGAGGACATTTCCAAAGAAAAAATGCCCACCGGAATTTTTTCTTTTATGGCGATTTGGCGGGCGAAATCAAGCGCCAAGGTTGTCTTTCCAATACTTGGTCGGGCGGCTAAAATTATTAAATCGGATTTTTGAAAGCCGGCTAAAATATTATTCAAATCGGTAAAGCCGGTCGGAATTCCACGCAATTTATAATCGCCTTTGTGCAATTCGTCAATGCGATTAAAGGCGGCTTCCAAAATGGATTTGATCGGAATGAAATCTTGCTTGATATATTTTTGCGAAACGGCGAATAATCTTTGTTCGGCTTCGTCGAGCAATTTTTCCATATCCTCTTCTTCTTTATATCCTAATTCAACAATGGCGCTGGCGGTTTCGATTAGACGGCGCAAAGTGGATTTTTTTTGCACCACTTTGGCGTAATGGGCAACATTGGCGCTAGACGGCACAGTGTTGACCAGTGTTGCCAAATAACTTGATCCGCCGATTTTGTTCAGCTGATTTTTTTCTTCCAAGCGATTGGACAAACTTAAAACATCGATCGGTTCGTGCTGTTCATAAAGATCAAGCATTGTTTCATAAATAGTATTATGAATGTCTTTGTAAAAATCGCCCAAGCGAATAAGATTAGCGACTTTAAGAATAGCGTCTTTGTCCAACATTAAAGCGCCCAGCACGGATTGCTCGGCTTCAACATTCTGTGGTGGAACGCGCAAATTGTCAGAAGATTCTTTTAGCATAATTATTTAATTATATCAACCAAAAAAACAAAAAGCAACTTGACAAAATTAGATTTTGAACTCTATTACATCTCCATCTTCTACAATATAATTTTTTCCCTCTGTGCGAAGCATTCCGAGTTCCTTGGCTTTTGACCATGAGTCGGCTTCTAATAATTTTTGCCAGTTGATGACTTCCGCACGAATGAATTTTTCTTTAAAATCTGTGTGAATTGCGGTTCCGGCGAGCGGAGCTGTCCAATCTTTTTTAATAGTCCACGCGCGCGATTCATCTTCGCCCGTGGTAAAAAAAGTTATCAGTCCGAGAATTTCGTACGCGTGGACGATCAAATCGTTGATATTGGATTTTATTCCCAATTCTTGCGCCTCGGCTTTCGTCAGTTCAATTAACTCTTCTTCGATTTTAATGTCTAATTTAATATGATTTTTTTTCTCGAGATTAGCTGCTAATTTTTGATTGATGTCGGTGACATTATAAACATACAAAAACGGTTTCATAGTTAAGAGTGATAATTCGCGGATAATTATTTTAGTGTTTTCATCTTCTGCATCCAGCACGGTTTCATTGGCGAGTTTTCCGGCTTCAAGATCGGCGTTGATTTTATTTAAAACTTCCAGTTGTTCCAACGATCCTTTTTTGTTTCCCCGCGCGTCCTTCTCTAATCTATTTTTGACTTTTTGCACAGTTTCCAGATCGGCCAAAATCAATTCCGTGTTAATAATTTCAATGTCATTTTCCGGATCTATTTTATTATTAACATGAATAATTTGAGAATTATCGAACACACGCGCCACTTGCGCGATGGCATCCACTTCGCGGATGTTGGCGAGAAATTTATTGCCCAAACCTTCGCCGACGGAAGCACCTTTAACGATGCCTGCGATATCAACGAATTCAATAATAGTTGGAATGATTTTTTTGGACCGGCTCATTTCCGCTAATTTTTTCAAGCGCGAATCGGGCACTTTAACAACGCCGATATTCGGTTCAATGGTGCAAAAAGGATAATTGCTAATGTCAACTTGAACTTTGGTCAAGGCTTTAAAAAGCGTGGATTTTCCCACATTGGGCAGTCCGACAATTCCGATTTTCAATGGCATAAATTTACTTTGATAATATTTGCAAGTTTAGCCAATCGCAGGAAATTTTACAAGTAGAGACACGCCAGTGGTATGTCTCTATAACAGCGCGGGTATTTTCCGCATTTGCCTTATTTTTATTTTCTTTATATAATACAGACAGTTAATAAATAATTTTTTAAAATAAAAAATATGGAATCGCAGACAAGCAATGTTGTTAATCAAGAAATGCCGGAAAATATCGGCGGCAAAGAACAAAAACTTATTTTGCGAGTGCTGGACAAAATTATCGGCGCTAGTTTGTTTATGCTGGTTTTCGGTTTACCGTTATTTTTTACTGGAATGGCTTCTCAAGGAATTATTTTTGAAAAACAAATCTATTTTTATTTTTGGTTGCTTCTTGCGCTGATTTCTTGGTCGGCCAAAGGAGTGATAAACGAAGAAATGAATATCCGGCGCACGCCCTTGGATATCCCGCTTATCGGTTTTTGGCTGGCGTATGTGATTTCCTCTTTTTTTTCCGTGGATCGTTGGCACAGTTTTTGGGGAGCTTTTGGCGATCCGTCGCGCGGACTTATGAATGTTACCGCTTTAATAATCGCTTATTATTTAATCGTCAGCAATTTTAATCAAAAAAGGTTGAAGTTATTATTAACAGCGCTCGTCAGCTCCGGCGCGGTTTTATCTTTGTGGACGCTGGCATTGTTTTTCAATGTGCCTTTTACGAATTTTTCCTTGAGCTCTGTGATTCCTGATAAAGTTGCTCAATTTATTCCTTTAAGTCTTATTGGCAGTATTGGTGGCTTGGGAGTATTCTTTTCTGCTATGATTGTGCTTGCGGCTACGGTAATTTTAAAGACGGCCGGAGCCAAAGAAATGAAATTATGGAAGAAAAATATTTTGATTGGTTTTTTATTATTTATCTTGGCTGTTGATCTGTTTTTAATTTTAAACATCAGCGGTTCTATGGTTTGGGCGGGCTTGTTTGCGGGAATTGTTTTGTTTTTGGTTTATATTCTTTCCAAAATAGTTCGTCCGCACAAAAACTGGATTTGGCTTCCAATGGTCTTGTTTGTTCTAGTTATGGTTGTAAAAATGACTGGAGAGGTTTCTTTTGTAAAAAATGAGATAAAGGCTAATATTCCGGTCGAAGTCAACGCGGATTCCTTTAATGGAAATTATAAAGTTTCTTCGGATATTGCCATCAGCTCGCTCAAAAATAATTTTTTGATTGGTTCCGGTCCGGCGACTTTTGGGTACGATTTCTCACTTTATCGTCCCCAATATTTTAACGACTCTATGTTTTATAACTTGCGTTTTTCGCAAGGTTCGGGAATATTTTTTGAAGCTATTTCCACGATTGGAGGATTGGGGACGGCTTTATTGATAATTCTAACATTTTCTTATTTAAGCGTCAGTTTTTATCTGATTTCAAGAGAAAAAGAAAAAAATAAACTGTATTCCTTGGGTATTTTTTCTGCGGCTGTAGTTGTTATAATCGCTGTGTTCACAACCAAACTGGAAGGAAGTATTTTGTTTCTTGCCGCTTTTTTGGGAACTTTTTCTTTGGCGGCTATTCTCTTGGAAAGTGAAACTAATCCGAAATATTTGGCCTTATCGCTAAAAACTTCTCCGAAATTCGCCTTGGCTTTGGCGTTTGTTTTTATGCTGATCAGCGCCGGCGTGGCTTTTCTTTTTGTGTTTTTGGGAAAAATATATATTGCTGATGTGTATGCCGGAATGGCGGCGAGAAGCGTAAGTCAAAATCAAGAAAATGCCGTAGTGAAAATAAACAAAGCCATTGATCTTAATAGCAGAGAAAGTTTTTATTATATCAAGGCCAGCGTTTATTATATGATGCTTGCCAACAAAGAAGCGCTTAATCCGGAAGCGAACAGGAATATTGACAATATCAAGCAGTACATAAATGTTTCCGTTTTGGCTGCGGCAAAAGGCGCAGAAATGAATAAAAATAATGTAGAAGCAGTGGAAACTTTGGCGCAAATTTATGAAAATTCTGGAATGTATGTGGCGGATTCGTTAAGATTAACGGAAGAAACTTATCAAAAAGCTTTGACGTTGGATCCGCATAACCCCAATTTTTTTCTAAAATTGGGACAGATTAAAGTTACCGATGGCGCGACTAGAAAAGATGAATCGGAGCGAAAAAAACTTTTTGGCGAGGCAATAGATTTTTTTCAAAAATCCATTGACGAAAAAAATAATTTTCCTCAAGGCTATTATCAATTGGCCTTGGTTCAAGACGCGTTAGGTGAGTCTGATTCCGCGATTGAAAATGCCACAAAAGCCGCGCAATTAGACTCGAAAAATATCGGTTATTTAGTTAGTCTGGCTAATATGTACCGCTCAAGAGCCAAAAATGACGATCTGAAAATCGCGCAAGAAATTTTTAAAATAGCTCTCAGATTGAATGAAAAAAATATTAACGCCCATTTTTATCTAGGCTTGGCTTATGAGAAAGACAAAAATAAAGATGGAGCAAAAGCAGAATATCAAAAAGTAATCGATTTGCTTTCTGAAAATTCCGGCGATACAAAAAAACAGTTAGAAAGAATGATTGACAATATAAATAGCGGCATTGAAAATACTCCGGAAAGTCTTGGACTGACAAAAAATATTCCAGAAAATCCTTCCGTAAATTCTGAAGAAAATATCAATCCGGCGCCTTAATTTTTTAGAATTTGGAAATAAAAGAAGCTCAACTTCCCTATTGGAAGTTGAGCTTCCAAGAAAAGCATAAAAAATAAAAAAACGAAAGGAGGTGAAATATGGATAATATTCAAACATGGGGAGAAGCGATTACGGTTTCACTGATCAATGTCGGTCAAAAACTGATGAATTTCCTTCCGACTCTTTTGGGCGCTTTTTTGGTGCTTATTATTGGTTGGATTATGTCTGTAACACTGGGAAGATTGGTGGAAAAAATGGTGCAAGAGTTGGGAGTTGATAAAGCAATGAAGAAACTGGGATACGAAGGAAAATCAGCAAAAAACGGAATCAACTTCAGTCTTGCCAGTCTCATCGGAGGACTAGTCAAGTGGTTTTTAGCGCTAGTGTTCTTGATGGCGGCGGCTGATATTTTGCAGCTTGATCAAGTGACGACATTTCTTAACGAAATAATTTTCTATTTGCCTAATGTGGTTGTTTCGGTTGTGATTCTAGCGGCGGTGTTTCTTTTGGGGAATTTCGTTTATCACATCGTTAAAGAAAGCACGCGCGTTGCCGGCGTGATGTCAGCGACATTATTGGCGGCAATTTCTAAATGGGCAGTGATTATTTTCGGTTTTTTTGCCGCTTTAATTCAATTGGGAGTGGCAAATTCTCTTGTTAACACGATATTTATTGGATTAATCGCGATGATTTCCTTAGCCGGCGGTTTAGCTTTCGGTCTTGGAGGAAAAGAAGAAGCGCAATTGGTTTTGCGAAAATTAAGAGAAGAATTGACGGAGAATAAATAAAGTAGTTTTTAAAAGCTGATTTTTCACTACACATGGCGCCAAAAACGCCATGTGTTTGATTTTTATCGCGATTTTTGATAAATTTATAATGTGAAAGAAAAATATAAATATAATTTTTTAAAAATCATGAAAATTAAAAAAGCGATTGTGGCGGTGGCCGGATCTGGCACAAGACTTTTGCCGGCGACCAAGTCGATGCCGAAGGAAATGCTGCCGATTGTGGATACGCCCATTATTCATTTGGTGGTGGAAGAATTGGTCGCGGCCGGCATTGAGGATATTATTTTTGTCACTCGTTGGGACAAAAAACCGCTGGAAGATTATTTTGATCATAGCATCGCGCTGGAAAATGATCTTAGAAAAAATGGGAAGGATGAGTTGGCGGAAAAAATTGAAAAAATCGCAGATATGGCTAATTTTATTTATGTTCGACAAAAGGGACCTTACGGCAACGGAACTCCTGTATTGTCGGCGGCCAGTTTGGTTGATGACGAGCCGTTTGTTTATGTGTTCGGCGATGATTTGGTAAAAACAAAAATTTCTTTTACCAAGCAAATGGCGGATGATTATGAAAAACATAATAACCTTATTATCGGCGCGCAAGAAGTTCCTTTGTCGGAAGTTGTCCGCTATGGAATGGTTAAACTTAAAAAGGGAACGGATCAACTGGAAGATATTGTAGAAAAACCAACTATTGAAAATACTCCGTCTTTATTGGCAACGCCCGGTCGTTATATTTTAAATCAAGAAATAATTGATATTTTGAAAAATACTCCGCTCGGCAAAGGAAACGAGTTGTGGATAGTGGACGCGATAAGAACTTATGTGAAAAACGGAGGAATCGTTAGGGCGAAGGAAATAAAAGACGGACAATGGCTCACAACCGGAGATCCTTTGAACTATCTTAAAGCCACTCTTGCTTATGCGATGGAACGGGATGATATAAACGGCGAGCTTAAAAAATTTATTAATTCACTTTTGTAAATGAAAATTGCGATTCAAGCAGCGGATTTGGACGCGGAGCGGATTGACGGCACGCGCGTGTATATTTCCAATCTTTTAAAATATTTCGGGAAACTTTCTTCCCGGGATGATTTTGTAATTTATCACCGGAATAAATTCAATTCCGAATTAGTTCCGCCGGATTTTTCCAATTATACGGTCAGGACATTCGATATTCCTTTTTTATGGACGCAAATACGATTTTCTTGGAATGTTTGGCGCGACAAGCCGGCCGTTCTTTGGATGCCGATGCACAATCTTCCGGTTTTTCATTCGCGAAAAATGAAAATAGTCGTGACGGCGCACGATTTGGCGTATAAATATTTTCCGCAATATTTTCCGAAAAAAGATTTGTTCAAGCTGAATATTTTAGGCGGTTTAGCATTTAGAATGGCAGACAAAATCATTGCCATTTCCGAATCGACCAAAAAAGATATTTTGAAATTTTATCCCAGTGTCAATGAAGATAAAATTAAAGTGATTTATCATGGCTTTGACGCCGATGTTTATTCTGTCCCGCGCGATTTAAAAATTGAAAATGAAATAAAGAAAAAGCTTAAAATCAACGGAGAATATATTTTATACGCCGGCGCCATTCAGCCGAGAAAAAATTTAGGAGTTTTAGTCGATGCTTTTGATATTTTCAAAGAAAAAATAAATTCGGATGTTAAATTGATTATCGCCGGTGAAAAGGCGTGGTTGTCTGACGGAGTTTTTGAAAAAATTAAAAAAAGCAAGTTTAAAAAAGATATTATTACCCCTGGCAGAGTATCGTTTTTTGATTTGGGAAATATCGTTCGCGGCGCCAAAGTTTATGTTTATCCGTCGCTTTACGAAGGATTCGGCATTCCGGTTTTAGAAATCTTGGCTTCCCGCGTTCCGTTGATTTGCGCGCTTAATTCCAGTCTCAGAGAAGCCGGCGGAGAAGCGCCATTGTATTTTAATGAAAAAAGCCCGCAGGATTTGGCGGAAAAAATCGAACTGGTTTTAAAAGACGAAAATTTAAGAAATGTGATGATCGCCAAAGGCGTCGAACAAATAAAAAAGTTTTCTTGGGAAAAATGCGCGAGAGAAACGCTGGAGTATATTAAGAGTTGATGTAAAATTGCCATTAGCTCTTTTTTTGTTAATTTTGGAAAATAGGTTGAGTGTGATATTATATGTTTAAGTTTTAGCAGTTTATTAAAGGAAAATAAAAAAATATATGCACTCCAATAAACCAAAAAATAGTGAGGTTGATGCCTACACTTACATAAAAGAGGAATTAGAAAAACTTGGTTGGAATGTTAAAAATCCCGCTCGTGTTTTCGGTGGCGAAGTTTATAAGCAAAACGAGGTTTTATCTAACAATGAAATAAAAAAATATCTCGGCAGAGATATGCCCGAGGCTGTTGTTAAATTGAACGAAAATGATTTTTGGGCGATAGAAAGCAAAAGGGATAAAAAAGATATTGATACTGCTTTAAACGAAGCGATTGACCAATACGCTAAAAAAATCAATAAAAGCGGGAAAATAAAATGTGTCATTGCTTCCGGTGTGGCTGGCAACGATACAGACGGATATAAAGTAATAAATAAATATTTAAGAAAAGGAAAATGGGAAACTATTCTTTTTAATGGAAAAACTAAAAATATTTTACTATCCAAAAATCAAGCGAAGTATATTTTGGAGCACGATACAATCAATTGGCTTGAATTTCCCGATCTTCCGGAGGCAAAATATATTAGTGCCGCAGAAGAAATTAACGAAATTCTTCATAATGCTGGAATAAACAAAAATAAGCGCGCGAGATTTATTGCCGGACTCGTGCTCTCGCTCTCGGTTGATGAAGAAGTTAATTTAAAGACGGCTACGACTAGTGTTTTAGTAGAAAACATAAACACTCTTATAAAACAAAAATTAAGGGAAGTAAAAAAAGAAAATTTTATTGATTTTCTAAAACTAGAACTGCCGCCAAGTGCCGAAAATCATATTAAATACAGGCAAGCCATAATAGAAACTCTTAAAGAGCTCCAGACCCTAGATATTAGAAATGCAATGGCTTCCGGAAAAGATGTTTTGGGCGAATTTTATGAAAAATTTTTGAAATACGGAAACGGAGCAAAAGAAATAGGTATTGTATTAACACCAAGACATATAACTAAATTTGCGGTTGAGGTTTTAGATGTTAAGCCGAACGACTATGTTTTAGACCCCACTTGTGGAACGGGTGGTTTTTTGGTATCAGCTTTTGATCATGTACGGAATAACGCAACAGAAAAGCAAGTTGATGAATTTAAAAATCATCACATCTTTGGGATAGAGCAAGATGATGAAGTTGTAGCTTTGGCTTTGGTAAATATGATTTTTAGAGGCGATGGAAAAAATAACATGAATGAAGGAAATTGTTTTCAAAAAAATATTGAGAAAACAATTAAAGAAAGCGTTACAACTGGTAAATTTGATCACAGAAATAATAATTTACCTCGAAATCCTATTATTACAAAAGTTTTAATGAATCCGCCCTTTGCTCTCAAACAAGGCGATCAAAAAGAAAGTCAATTTATAGATTACGCTTTGTCGCAAATGCAAGACGGCGGTATTCTTTTTGTTGTCGTTCCTATTTCCGTCATGGTTGAGAGTTCTGGCAAAAATTGGAGAAAAAATCTTTTAGAGAATAATACTATTCTATCTGTTGTAACATTTCCAGAAGATCTTTTTTATCCTATAAGCGTTGGGACAATCGGTGTTTTCCTTAAAAAGGGCGTTTCTCATAATTTTGATAGTCAGAAAGTTTATTTTGCAAGAGCAATTTTTGACGGATTTCGGAAGAAGAAAGGTAAAAGAATTATAGTTGAAAACAGTGAGAATACGCTTAAAGAAGTTGGGGGCGAGTTAAGGGGGTTTTTAGCAAATCAGAACCTAAACCTTAAAGATGTGCCGGAATTTAAAAAGATATGTTTGCTAGATAAATCTGATATTGGCATTGAATTGGTACCGGAAGCATATATTGAAAGTAAAATTCCTACTTTAAACGAAATAGAAAGCGGAGTTGAAGAAATGATAAAGGAAGCTCTTGCGTTTAAAATTAAATACTCCGATAAACTTGAAGGTAAAAAATAGCTATGGTAACAACAATCGGACAATTATTTAAAATAGAATACGGACAAAAAGAATTTGAAAATAAGGAGCCTCTGGAAGGAGATGCTGGCGACAATATTTTAATTTCATCAAAAGGCGATGACAATGGGGTTTTTGGATTTTTTTCTATTGAGAACCACTATGAAGCCCCATTTATTACTGTTCCAAGAGTTGGAACAATCGGTCAAGCATTTGTGCAAAATGAAGATTGCTCTGTAGATAATAATTGTATGGTTTTAATTCCGCAGAAGAAATTATCACAAGAGGAGCTATTTCAAATTGCTTTTCAAATCAGATTAAATAAGTGGAAATATAGATATGGCAGACAAATTACTCCTGAAAGATTGGCGACGCAAAAAGTTAGTTTGATAGAAAGTAAATTAAGTTATGATAAACTTTCCAAAAAATTTCTTCCTGAAAAAAGCAAAAAGATAAAAGTTTTGGAAAATAAAAATATTAAGTTAATCAAAGTTAATGATCTGTGCGATATTCAAAAAAAGACGGCTTTGCCTCAAAATGCCTTAGAAGAAAACGGCACGCCCTATGTAACTACAACTTCAAAAAATAATGGCATTTCTAATTTTGTAAACGAAGAGCCGAATGCTAAAGCGAGATGTTTAACGGTAGCTCTTAATGGCAGTGTCGGAGAAGCATTTTTTCAATTTGATGATTTTATCACAAGTGGCGATAATGCCGTTCTTACATTAAAAGAGAAGTACAATCCTTACTTGTTATTTTATATTGGGGCAATGATAAAAAATCATCGGTGGAGGTATAATTATTACAGAAAGTTGAATCTTTCAAAATTAAAAAAAATGGAAATACCAACTCCGCACAAAATGGGAATATAGATATCGATTATATTGAAAAGATTGCTAAAAATTCTTATGGATTTGAGGAGTTAAAAAAGTTTTTTTAGATGAAGATATATTTTAAAATTCAAAAAATTTTATGCGCGAGGATATTTTAAAAACCAAGCTGGAAAAACTGGAAAATATTAAAGATTTCGGAATGAATCCATATCCGGAAAAATGCGAGCGGTCGATGACTAATATAGAAGCGTTGGAAAAATTTGACGAGCTTTCAGACAAAAAAATAATATTAGTCGGACGGATAAAATCATTTCGTCCGATGGGCAATGTGTGCTTTGCGCATATTGAAGACGGAACCGGAAAAATTCAAATATTTTTAAGCAAGAAAAATGTTGGGGACGAAAAATACAAATTGTTCGTAAAAAACGCGGAAATTGGGGATTTTGTGGAGGCGTGTGGAAAAGTTTTTAAAACGAAACAGGATGAAAAATCTTTAGATGCGCTGGACTGGAAAATGCTTTCCAAAAATGTTCGTCCGATTCCGACGGAATATTTCGGTTTAAAAGACGAGGAAATGCTTTTGCGAAAGAGATATTTGGATTTAATGATGAATTCGGAAACACGCGAACTTTTTAAAAAGAAAAATATTTTTTGGCAAACAATTCGCCAATGTTTAGTGGAAGAAAAATTTTTGGAAGTGCAGACTCCTGTTTTCGAGCATATTCCCGGCGGAGCGGACGCCGAGCCGTTTATCACTCATCATAACGCTATGAATCAAGATTTCTATTTGCGAATTTCGCTAGAGTTGCCATTGAAAAGGCTTTTAGTCGGCGGTTATGAGCGAGTTTTTGAAATCGGCCGTGTTTTTCGCAACGAGGGAATGGACCGCGATCATTTACAGGAATTTGATCATATGGAATTTTATTGGGCATATTCGGATATGGAGAAAGGAATGAAGTTTTCCGAGGAAATGTTTAAAAAAATTGTTTTTAATGTTTTGGGTGGATATAAACATAAATATGAAGAAAATGAAATTGACTGGAATAAAAATTTTCCTGTGGTTGATTATTTTACGGAATTCAAAAAAGAAACCGGATTGGATTTGAATGAAGATTTATCTGTTGAAGCTTTGAAATCAAAAGCAAACGAGTTGAAAATAAAATATGAACCGGGTTATAGCAATGGCAAAATGATTGATTTGTTGTATAAAAAAACAGTCAGGCAAAAATTAATTCAACCTTGTTTCTTAGTCGGGCATCCGCTAGAAATTTCGCCATTGGCGAAATCGGATCCGAACAATCCGAAAAAAGTTTTGCGTTTTCAAATTGTGGCGGGAGGAAGCGAGCTGTGTAACGCTTTCGGAGAATTAAACGATCCGATTGATCAAAAAAACAGATTTTTGGAACAAATGAAAGCGCGCGAAGCGGGTGATAACGAAGCGCAAATGATGGACGAAGATTTCGTGGAAGCGCTGGAATACGGAATGCCGCCGGCTTTCGGTTTTGGAATGAGCGAGAGATTTTTTTCGTTTTTAATGAATCGCTCCATTCGCGAAACTGTCATTTTTCCGGCGGTAAAAGGGAAATAAAAATTATGAAAACTGTAATAACTTTTGGCACATTTGATATATTTCACAAAGGGCATCAAAGTTATTTGGAGCAGGCAAAAAAATTGGGAAATTATTTGGTTGTAGTTGTAGCAAGAGATAAAACAGTCGAGATGGTTAAAAATCAGAAATCAGTAAACAGCGAACAAGAAAGAATACGAACAATAAAAAATAACAAAATTTCGGACAAAGTTATTTTAGGAAATTTGCGAAATAAATATGCAGCGATTAAAAAATATAAACCGACTGTGATTGCGTTGGGATATGATCAAAAAGTAAATTTAGCCGAGCTGAAAGAAAAGTTGAAAGAATTTAATCTGCAAATAAAAATCGTGAGGATGAAAAGCTATAAACCGGAAATATATAAGTCGTCGAAATTAAAAGATAAGCTATGAATCTCATCAAAAAAGACAGGCTTAATATAGCTGTTCAAAATAATTACGAGTATATTTTTGAAGTTGCGGAAAATGGAATTTATCTCATTGAAATAATCGCCAGCGCTAAAAGCTGGTGGCAAAACATCAAAAGTCTAAAATCTTTTTTTCAAGACGATGACTTGGCGGTTAAAGCGGTGGCTTTTTGGAATAAAGAAGTTTTTTCTCAAGATAATCCTCCGAATGAACTGTTGGACCCAAATTTAGTGAAGGCTATTGTTTTTCAAGAAAGTCGGACGGGATATGATAAAAATAATAATGGGAATGTTAATGTAATGCAAGTTGGAAATAGCGGTGATCCTTCTCTGAATGTTTTAAATAATCAAACAGAAAATCCAGAATATGAAATGATAAACGGCAAGTTATGGAAGGTTGATTATGAGGACAAAGCGAAAGTGGAAAATATTTATGACAGTATATATTGGGGAGTCAGATGGTTGTATCATCGAGCTCAATATATTGGAGATGATGGGGCAAGATGCTGGTTTCCATGGAAGGATGCCGTGAATAGATATGGTCCCGGAACACAAGAATACACGGATAATATTTGGAATATTTATGAACAAGGATTGGACAAGAGAGTCAATCCGGCAATTAAACTCCGGATAATTTTATTTTTGTTTCTACTTCCTGCCATAGTTTTTGCTTTTACTGATAATATTCCTAATGATAAATCAATCAAAACCGCGATATTTAATACTATCGAAAATTCATACGAAAAAGAATATGTGCAAAACATTCAGGTTGATTATTATAAAAAAAATAGTCCATTATTTTTAACAATCATTGAAACACAAAAAGACTGGTCAGAAAGATTTGAAATTGGAAATTATGCAAATGGAAAAATCAGTTGGATTGAAATTAATAAAAAGCCAACCGAACAATCAATTTTGTCAGCAAGATTTTTGAATTTAGAAGGTTTCGATAATCCGTTTGTTGAAGTTTATGGTCAGACGCATGCGGGGCATGGATTTTTTTATCTTTATGAAATTGAAAACAACAAAGCGAAATTGCTTTTGGAAAATCCAGCAGTTGATATAAACAGCGACACTCGATGGACGCCTGAAAATAAAGAAAAGTATGGTTATGAAAATTGTGGAGAAATTTTTACAGACGGAAATTTAAATAGCAATTATGAAGATTTGAATGGGGACGGAATTTCTGATATTATTTTGAGCGGGACAAAAGAAATTATATGCGATTCAGAAATAAGCGATTCTGGTTATACTGAAATAAAAGTAGCTAAAAATGTAATAAAAAAAGTTTTTTTGTTGGATGATAGCGCAAAAAGTTTTGTATCTGAATAAAATGGAATAATTTTTTAATTTGTAGTAATTTCATGCTAGACATTAAATTCATTCGCGAGAATGCGGAGAAAGTTAAAGAAAGTTGTAAAAATCGCAATATGAAATGCGATATTGACCGACTTTTGGAATTGGATGAAAAAAGAAGAAATCAAATGCAGACTCTTGAGGAGCTAAAGGCTGAAAAAAATAAAATTAATGATGAAATAAAAGAGTTAAAGTTAGACAAAATTAAAGGAGCAACAATAATTACAAAGGGAATTGTGGTACAAAAAGCAAAAAAAATAAAAGAGAAATTAGAAAAGATCAAGCCAGAGTTGGAAGAAATAAACATTGAATATGAAAAAATTTTATATCAAATTCCAAATGTATATTCTGAAGAAACGCCTGTTGGTCCGGATGAATCCGGAAATAAGGTTATAAAAAAAGTTGGAGAACCTAAGGTGTTTGATTTTGAAGTCAAGGATCATATGCAACTGGGAGTCAGCCTTGATTTGATAGATGTAGAAAAGGCAGCGGAAGTTTCCGGATCAAGATTCTATTATTTGAAAAATGAAGCTGTTTTTTTGCAATTTGCAATTGCGAATTTTGTTTTCAACACTTTGGCAAATGAAAATATTTTAAAAAGCATAATTGAAAAAACTGGAGCCAAGGTTTCTTCTAAGCTATTCGTTCCTATAATTCCTCCTGTTATGATTAAAGATGATGTTCAAAAAAAGATTCATCGTGTTTTTGGAGAACAAACCTATTGTTTTGGAGAAGATAAGATTAATTTAGTAGCTTCTGCTGAACATACATTGGCTCCGTATCATATGAACCAAGTTATTGATAAAAAAGATCTGCCATTTCGTTATATTGGATATTCAGTAGCTTTTAGGCGAGAGGCGGGAACTTATGGAAAAGATATGGGAGGCATCTTGCGAACTCATCAATTTGATAAATTGGAGATGGAATCTTTTACGGACAGCGAATCAGGGGAAGAGGAGCAGAAATTTATAGTGGGAGTGCAAGAATATCTTGTTGGACAACTGGGTTTGTCTTATCAGGTAATGCAAATTTGCACAGGCGATATGGGAAGACCTGATTATAAACAAATAGACATTGAATGTTGGATGCCCGGACAAAATAAATATCGAGAAACACACACATCGGATTATATGACAGATTATCAGATGAGAGGGATAAAATCTTTTTATAAGGATAATGATGGAAATAAAAAATTACTACACACAAATGACGCAACAGCTTTCGCAATAGGCAGAATATTGATCGCAATTCTGGAAAATTATCAACAAGCCGATGGCTCAGTTAAAATTCCGGAAGTGTTAAAAAAATATATGCCGGAAGGGATGGCTGTTATAAAGAAAAAATAAATTTTTATGCTAAAAAAACTAAAATTTCCCGAAGGATTTTTATGGGGGGCGGCGACAAGTTCGCATCAAGTTGAAGGCGGAAATAAAAATAATTGGACGGAATGGGAAAAGAAAAACGCAGAGCGCCTAGCAAGAGAAGCTGGTGAAAAATGGCAAAAATGGCAGCAAGAAAAATTTCCTGAAATGTTTGACCCGCAAAATTATATTTCCGGTCGAGCTTGTGATCATTATAATCTTTACGAAAAAGATTTTGATTTGGCGAAAAATGGCGGACATAATGCGCATCGATTTTCCATTGAATGGTCGCGAATTGAACCGGAAGAAGGAAAGTTTGACGAAAAAGAAATAGAGCATTATCGAAAAGTAATCCAAGCTTTGCGAGATAGAAATATTGAACCGCTTGTAACACTTTGGCATTGGACGCATCCATTGTGGGTGGAAGAATTTGGCGGACCAGCTAATAAAAAATTTGCAGAATATTTTGCACGCTATGCAAAAATAATGGTAGAAAATTTTGGTGATTTAGTAAAATTTTGGGTGACTATCAATGAACCAATGTCTGTTATACCGAATTGTTATTTACTAGGAATTTGGCCGCCGCAAAAGAGAAATCCATTGGTGACATTGCGCGTATATAAGAATTTAGCTGACGCCCATATTAAAGCTTATGATATTTTGCATCAAACAAATGCAAATGCTCAAGTGGGATTTGCTAATATCCTTGCATATTTTGAGCCAGTTAATCCAAATTCTTTTCTAGACAAGCTAGTTGTTGGCGTAGCTGAATATTTTGGCAATAAAAAATTTTTTAATTTAACTCGGAGCAAGAATGATTTTTTAGCTTTGCAATATTATTTCCACAATAAACTTTCATTCTTTGGTGGATTAAAAAATGAGAACAAAGAAGTTAATGATTTGGGTTGGGAAATTTATCAAGAAGGCTTATATCATTTGTTAAAATTTTTAGGTCAATATAATTTACCGATTTATATTACAGAAAATGGGCTAGCGGATGCTAAGGATGAAAAAAGGGGGAAATTAATTCGTGATGGACTTTTTTGGATATATAAAGCTATTCAAGAAGGTGTGAATGTTCAGGGATTTTTTTACTGGTCGCTGTTGGATAATTTTGAATGGGACAAAGGTTTTTGGCCGCGATTCGGTCTTATCGAAATTGACTACAAAACTCTCGAACG
>DMXN01000008.1:1114-1857 GCA_003482885.1 Candidatus Moraniibacteriota bacterium | reverse complement strand
GAACTGTTAAAGGAAGATATGGATTATGTAAAATCAAATATCGTAGAAATGAAAGGCGATATTAGAAAGATTGATGCAAAGTTGGATAAGAAGGCTGATGGAGAAGTAGTCGAAGATCATAAAGTAAGAATAAGCAAGCTGGAAAATTTAGTTTTGGCGAAAGCCTAAATTCGCGCTTGACAGGTTTTGAAAAGCTGACTACAATGAATAAAGTCAGTTAAGAGTTGCGCTATAATTATTTAAAACCAAAAAAGGCAATAAATAACAGCTCAAAAAATCTTTTAAAATAAGGGGATGAAAAAATACATCCTTGCGCGAAAAATGATTTACGCAGGGATGTGTTTTTTGTTCATTAACAATTCATTATAATCACAATTTTTTGCGATTAGTCCTCGTCTCGAGCAATCGAGACAAAATTAGAGTCTATTCAAACAATAAAAGAATTTATTTTCTTTATATAATCAGATTTACTTCTGATATTTTTTGAGAGTTTGATCCTGGCTCAGGATGAACGCTGGCGGCGTGGATAAGGCATGCAAGTCGCATGGGTTAGACCCATGGCAAACGGGTTAGTAATACATAGGAACATTCCCAAAAGTCATGAATAATCCGGAGAAATCCGGGATAATACATGATGTGCTCTACGGAGTAAAGATTTATCGCTTTTGGAGTGGCCTGTGTCCTATCAGCTAGTTGGTAGTGTAAAGGACTACCAAGGCTATGACGGGTAGGGGGCGTGAGAG
>DMXN01000008.1:361-953 GCA_003482885.1 Candidatus Moraniibacteriota bacterium | reverse complement strand
TACGGGTGGCTGCAGTCGAGAATATTCCACAATGGACGAAAGTCTGATGGAGCGACGCCGCGTGCGGGAAGAAGGCCCTTGGGTTGTAAACCGCTTTTAATCAGGAAGAATCCGTGCATAGCACGAGAATTTTGAATTATGAAATTCGAATTTTTCGTGTTGTGTGCGGTATGACGGTACTGATTGAATAAGAGGTTACTAACTCTGTGCCAGCAGTAGCGGTAATACAGAGACCTCAAGCGTTATCCGGATTTATTGGGCGTAAAGAGCATGTAGGCGGGTATGTTAGTCAGATGTCAAATCTTCGAGCTCAACTCGAAAACTGCATTTGAAACGGCATATCTTGAGAGAGCGAGAGACCAATAGAACATATGGTGTAGCAGTGAAATGCGTTGATATCATATGGAATACCAAAGGCGAAGGCATTTGGTTGGCGCTCATCTGACGCTGAGATGCGAAAGCGTGGGTAGCGAATGGGATTAGATACCCCAGTAGTCCACGCCCTAAACGATGCATACTAGGTATTGGGAGAATCGACCCTTCCAGTGTCGTAGCTAACGCGTTAAGTATGCCGCCTGGGAAGTACGAGCGC
>DMXN01000008.1:0-210 GCA_003482885.1 Candidatus Moraniibacteriota bacterium | reverse complement strand
AACTCAAAGGAATAGACGGGGATCCGCACAAGTGGTGGAGCATGTGGTTTAATTCGACAACAAGCGAGGAACCTTACCAGGGCTTGAAATCCAGCTGCATATTGTAGAAATACAATAGCCTTCGAGGGTGCTGGACAGGTGCTGCATGGTTGTCGTCAGCTCGTGCCGTAAGGTGTTCTGTTAAGTCAGGAAACGAGCGCAACCCCTATC
>DMXN01000006.1 GCA_003482885.1 Candidatus Moraniibacteriota bacterium | reverse complement strand
CTCGACCTCATGAAGCCGGAATCACTAGTAATCGTGAATCAGCTATGTCACGGTGAATACGTTCTCGGATCTTGTACTCACCGCCCGTCACACCAAGAGAGTCGGTAATACCCGAAGGCCCTGTTTTAAAGCAGGGACCACGGTAGGATCGATGATAAGGGTGAAGTCGTAACAAGGCATCGGTAGCGGAAGCTGTCGATGGATCACCTCCTTTCTAGGGAGATTTTGATAGCTATCGAGAAATGCACTCTAGTAGAAGTTATAGTTGTCATCAACTATGATGGAGAGCATTGGTAGTTATCCGCTGGTCGACTCTAATTTATTAGAGAACAGCAATGCCTAGCAGAGCTAACAGAATCTGTAGATATGTTTGTACACATATCGGTAAACTCTTATAGGACTAATCGCAATAGGTTGTGATAACATATACTTTTTGCAAACAAAAACACCTTAAATGGTGTTTTTTGCGTTGGCTTGTTAGGAAATGAGTCATTTCAAGGGAGATATTTTGGGAAATTTTTAGTCCACTACTCCGCTCCGTTTTATGTTAATATAAAGTTATATGGCACAAGAAATTATTAGCAAGTTTAACGAGAAGCCAAAAACAAAAATAGCTTGGCGAGCAATGTATCTCGGTGTGGCTACTTTATTGATACCACAATTTCTTGGCATTTTTGCTGCCGTTATTCGTCCAATGATAGACAAAGCAAGTGTAAACAATGAGAATATTGGCAGAACTTTGGGATTCAGCTTTGGAATTTTTGCTTTTGTTCTTTCTGTTTCTGCTCTTGTCACAGGCATCCTTGCTTTTAGAAAAGGCGAACGCTCTTGGGTTATGTGGCTGGGATTTATTCCGGCTATTTTAATCGGTGCTTTCTGGATTTTTATGATTGTTGGGGAGTTTGTTTTTCCTCATTAATTTTTAGTCCGCCGTTCCACTTCTTGACAGGGATATATAATTCGCAAACCATTCATTTTCTAGTAGAATTGTAATCAAGATAAGTTGTCTTATATAATACTAAAAATTATGCAACTAAAACCACAAACAAAATTAGGCAGATTGTCAAGTAATGATGGTTTCTAGCATAATTGAATATGCAAGAAGTGCCGCCTAATGATACAAAAGTAATGGCTTATTTTAGCCATTTATATGCAAAAAGAGACAATTCTATTGATTTATTATATCAAAAATGATATAATCAAAGCATAAAAATGATATAAACCTTATGCCAAAAATTACAAGCAACGAACTTAATGAACGACAAAACGCTATTCTAGCTTTTGTTGAAGCTAACGAATCTGTTTCAATTGGACAGATTTTTGAGCATATCCAGAAAGATTTTGAAAAGATTACCAGAATTACTGTTTCCAGAGATTTGGAAAAACTGCTGAAATTTAATTTGATTGAAAAGCAGGGAGAATCAAAGCGGACTATTGTCTATAAAATATCATCCCAGTATTCAACACTGAAAAAGATTGATGTCGAAAAGTATTTTTCCACAGATGCTGACCAGCGGGAAATTAGAGAAAAATTCAATTTTGATATCTTTGATAAGCTATCGGATATTTTTACCATGGCTGAAAAGGATAAACTTTCCAAGCTGAATGAAATTTACAAAAAGAAAATGCAGGACATTTCGCCAGATGCGCTGAAAAAAGAAATAGAGCGATTGAATATCGATTTCAGTTGGAAGTCTTCCAAGATTGAGGGCAATACATACAGTCTCTTAGAAACCGAGCAACTGATTAAAAACCAACAGGAAGCCACTGGTCATACCAAGGAGGATGCGACTATGATTCTCAATCATAAAAAAACATTGGAATACATCGGTAGCAATAAAAATGAGTTTCGGTCCGTATCGGTTCCCAAGATAGAAAATATCCATTCCCTGTTGGTGGATGATTTGAATGTGACAAAAAACTTAAGAAAAACGCTTGTTGGAATAACTGGCACAAACTACAAGCCATTGGACAATGAGTTTCAAATAAAAGAAGCCTTAGAAAAAACTTGCAAGTTAGTTAATGAAACCAAGGATGTTTTTGAAAAAGCTGTCGCTTTAATGTTGCTCATTGCCTACATTCAGCCATTCGTGGATGGTAACAAGCGCACCAGTCGTTTGAGTGGTAATGCTATTTTGCAATCTTTTGATTGTTGCCCGCTGTCATATCGAAGTATGGATGAAATTGAATATAAAAAGGCGATTTTACTATTTTATGAGCAGAATAATATCGCATACTTTAAAGAGCTGTTTCTGAAGCAGTTTGAATTTGCCGTGGAGAATTATTTCGGATAAGTGAGGATAGAGTAGCGGAGGGTGAAATTATTTCTCCCTCAATCTGTGGTGCGAGGAGTCAGAGACAAGAAATTTCACTTATTCCGAGTGGCTAAACTATTTGGATAGAACCATGTATTGCGTATGACCCCAAAAAACAGCCTCTTTATTCTGAAGCTGTTTTTGTTTCGGATAATTTTACTGGTTTATTTTAATAGCGGTAGTGTAAATAAGTTCGCCGTTAAAATAGACATTCAATTCAAAATTTCCAATCGTCCCATAGGGAACGCCAAAGCCAGTTCCGCCTCCTCGTGGGTCAATTTTCATCTTGCTGTCAGCTGAAGATAAAGTAGTTTGCCCCGTGGTGGAATCAACAAGTTCGTAATACAGGTCTCCAGTTACACCAGCTTTTGGTTGGACATCAATTTCTACGGCATCAGTGGTCGCACTGAATTCAGTGGCTGGAACAGGTATATTTTTTGGTCCTGGGGGCATACCAGCCTTCATTTTGGAAATGACAATCTTATTAAAATACTTTGAATAAGATGGAGGATTAGAGCAAGCTGATTTTACGCAATAAAGTTCAGTATTGCAGTCTTTGTATGTTGCACAAACCGAACCGACTTTTCCTGACGAGCATTTGCCAGTGACACATTTGAGTCCTGTTTGGCAGTTTGCGTCAGCAGTGCAAGTTCCTCCTTCCGTGTTCAAAGCCACTTTCTTCTCTTGAGTTGAAGTGCTAGTTGGAGTCGTTGTGCTAGTTTGAGTTCCGCAACCAGACAAAAACAACACTGCAAAAGAAGCTATTCCTATAAAAATGTATTTTTTCATAATTCACCTTCCTTTCTATTTTTATTTCATTATCTATATTCTACCATACTTCCTTTTATCGCAATTTTTCCATCAAACATAATTTGCGATGGTTCCACTGGATTGTTTTCGCTTGGGGGTTATGATGCTACATCCGCTTATTTCACTAAGATCGCGCGCGATATTAGTGTCCTTTGAAAAATACAATTCGTCCTTCCATCCCGCCCTCCTTTTATTTTAGCGCTGTAGGTTTAATTTCTAACTCAAAATATTTTATTCCAAGTGAATATTCTGAGAAAATTGTAAAAGAGCTTTATTTAATAATGGATGATTTTTTAGATTAGGATCATGTGTTAAAATATTTTGTGCTTCCAAGCGGGCAATTTTTATCAGTTTTAGATTATTCAAATTTTCCATCGCAATATCGGAAATTCCGGATTGCGCTTTGCCTAAAAGTTGACCGGGACCGCGCAGCTCTAAATCTTTTTGCGATAACTCAAAACCGTCATTGCTTTTTTCCAAAGCGCGCAATCTTTCAATCGAATTTTTGGAATCTGTATTTGTAAAAAGAAAACAATACGATTGATGCACTCCGCGACCGACTCGTCCTCGAAATTGATGCAACTGGGAAAGTCCGAATCTCTCAGCATTTTCAATCAGTATAATCGTCGCGTTGGGAATGTCAATACCCACTTCAACAACCGAGGTGGAGACTAAAATCTGTATTTTTTTATTCCCGAATTCTTGCATTACTTTTTCTTTCTCTTTGGATTTGAGTCGTCCATGCAAAAGTCCGAGATTGTATTCCGGAAAAATTGCCGACAATTGCTTGTATTCTTCCGTCGCCGCTTTGACTTCCGTAAGAACTTTGGATTCTTCGACGAAAGGTAAAATAACAAAAACTTGTCGGTCGGCAGTAATTTCACTTCGCATAAAATTATAAATTTGCGTTCGTTGTGTTGGCAAGATTATTTTAGTGATAATCAGTTTTCTGTTTTTCGGCATTTCATCCAAAATTGACAAATCTAAGCTGCCGAAAAAAGCGATTGCCAGCGTGCGCGGAATGGGTGTGGCGGTCATCGTCAATAAATGGGGAACGGTTTTTATTTCGCCATCTTTCAATTCCATAGTTTCTTGCTGAAGAGTGGAGCGTTGCGCGACGCCGAAGCGATGCTGTTCGTCAATAACAACCAGCGCCAGATTTTTAAACTTCACATCTTTTTGAATAATAGCGTGCGTGCCAATGACTAAATTTATTTCACCGGTTTTTATATTTTCTAGAAGTTTTTGTCTAGTAATTTTTGTGGGGGATAATTTATATGAACTTGTGAGCAGTGCGATATTGAAATTATAGTTTTCAAATATTTTGCAAAAACTTTCGAAGTGCTGCTTTGCTAAAACTTCAGTCGGAGCCAAAATCGCTACTTGATATTTTTTATTCAAAATATTAAGCGCGGAGAGCGCGGCGATAATTGTTTTTCCTGATCCGACATCGCCATTGAGCAGGCGATTCATCGGGCGGGTTTTTTCCAAATTTTTCAAAATTTCAAATGAAGCTTTGCGTTGGGCGTTTGTCAGTTCAAATGGCAAGCTTTCAGTAAATTTTTTGACTAACTTTTCATCAAAATCAAAACTAATTGCGCTTTGCGCTTCCCAAATATTTTTCACTTGCAAAGACTTCATTTGCATTAAAAACATTTCGCGAAAAGCGAATGTTTTTTGCGCGATCAATAGTTTTTCACTATTTTCCGGAAAATGAATTTGTCTTAACGCTGAGGATAAATTGTACAAATGTAATTTTTTGCGCAAATCTTCAGGAACAAAATTTTCCAAATATTTGGCTGTTTCCAAAAAAGTTTTCATTTGCCAGCGAATCCACTTGGAAGAAATTCCGGCTGTTTCCGGATAGACCGGCACCAACCGGCCGGTATTGGTTTCTTCGCGAGCGGCTTTTTCCCAAGCCGGAGCGGTGAGAGTAAAATATTTTCCTTCGCGGCTTAATTTTCCCGAAAGGCGAACGATCGTTCCGACCGACAAAGATTCTATAATAAAAGGCTGGTTAAACCAAATGGCTTTAAGCGGCGTTTGATTTTCATCTTCCAAGAATATTTCTGCGATAGTCATCCGCCGTTTGAAAATACGGTTTAATTTTACTTTCGTCACTTTCGCGCAAACAGTCATAATCGAATCAATATGTTCATCGGAAAGCGAAACGGTTTTGGAAAAATCGTCATAGCGAAAAGGAAGATAGAATAAAAAATCTTGAATCGTAAAAAGTCCAAGTTTGTCCAAAATTTTGACATATTTCGGTGTGATTTTGGGAATGTTTTTAAGAAGAGACTTGGGGGTGAACATGCGTTTGATATTTGCAAGAGTCGCAATATGCGTATAAGATATTTTTAGGGTCTTTTATTTTGCGCTTATAGCTCAGTGGATAGAGCGTCTGGTTGCGGTCCAGAAGGTCGCAGGTTCGATTCCTGCTAAGCGCACATTATATTTATATTCCCAAAAATCTTTCCAGTATTTCGGCTAGATTATTTTCTTGTTTTATTTCCGGAATGTATTTGAGCAAAACACGGCGGATTTCAACCGGATCTTCATTATGAATGGGAATATGAATGAAAGGCGTCAGATAACTTTTGATATTCAGGCTGATTATTTTTTTATATTCCGGATCGTAAAAAATCCAAAATGATTTTATATTTTCAAACGCGTACAATTCTTTTCCCGCCAGCACGCCTTCCGGAATTATTCGAAAATTCAAAACGCGCGGAGCTTTTTGCATATTCATATAGGCGACAATTCCGATAAGCACGAAAGCAATCGCCATAATCGGACTGTTGGTAAAAGAAGCATAGCCGATAATTGCCAAAAGAATCAACGCGGCATATAATAACCGTTTTTTATTTTGGGGACGAATTTCAAATTCCGGCGCTTCCCAATGCGAAAGAGTGTCTTCGGAATATTCTTCAATCAGTTCTTCATCCGGCGCTTCCAGCCTTTCTTGATATTTTTGATGTTCCTCAGTCTTATTTTCGTGAGAATTTTTAATATACATTTGTTTTTTTATTTAAGCTTATTCCAGCTTAACACAACAATATTAAACTGGCAAAAAAAAGATTTTTTTGGATTCCAAAAAATTCCGCTTGACAGATTATTTTGGTTTGCTATTATAGACAAGCGTTGAAAAAATAAACCTAGCCGTCTTTGATTGTTGGAATTTTTTTTAAAAAATCAAGGATTCAATTAATGATACATTTTGCGAATTTTTTTATACGAACAAGCGGGTGAGTCGTTTTTTGTTTTTTGCTCAAGCCCGCCTTTCTGCGGGTTTTTTGTTTTCTAAAAATACTAGTGCTGAAATCGGCTGCTGTAATAAAAATTTTATCAAGCATACACATTTCCGCGTTAGCGCGAACCTTGACAATCGAATAAGGTCGTTGATCGAAATATCAAATTTTCCGTTTGCGGAAAGAAAGTCTGATATGGCGATCAATTCGTCTTAATATTTTTTCAAGCAAAAATATTAAGAAAAACAGGTAAATAAATGCAAACAAGCAGTTGGCAATTGCTAACTGCTAACCGAAAATAAATCCCCGCTTTTGCGGGGAGGATGTTTAAGAGCGGTAATACTAATGCATATGGTGAATGCCTTGACACTAAAAAGCGATGAAGGACGTAGCTAGCTGCGATAAGCTTCGGTGAGGTGCTGAGCAACCTTTGACCCGGAGATTTCCGAATGGGAAAACCTATCCGCCTTTGGCGGATATCTTCACATGAATTCATAGTGTGATGAAGCGAACCCTGGGAACTGAAACATCTTAGTACCAGGAGGAAGAGAAAACAAAAGTGATTCCGTGAGTAGTGGCGAGCGAAAGCGGAAAAGTCTAAACCATTAGTCGCAAGACTAGCGGGGTTGCGAGATAATTTTACTCGTTTAATCGGGGTAAAAAATATTTTATTAACAAAATATTCTGGAAAGAATGACCATAGAGGGTGAAAGTCCCGTATGTGAAAATAAAATACTTTTATGAAATTATTCTCAAGTAGGGCGGGACCGGAGAAATCCCGTTTGAAGCCGGGGCCACTATAGCTCCAAGACTAAATATTTTTAGTGATCGATAGCGAACAAGTACCGTGAGGGAAAGGTGAAAAGCATCCCGATGAGGGAGATGAAATAGTATCTGAAACCATATGCTAACGAAGAGTAGGAGCCCCGATTTATCGGGGTGACTGCGTGCTTTTTGTAGAACGATCCAGCGAGTTAGTTCTGTGCCGTTGACTAAGCAACTTTGTTGCGGAGTCAAAGTGAAAGCGAGCCTGAAAGGGCGAATTATAATGGCATGGACTAGACCCGAAGCCAGGTGAGCTATTTATGAGCAGGGTGAATTTGCTGTAACAGGCAAAGGAGGCCCGAACCCACGAGCCGTGCAACACTCGGGGATGACTTGTGAATAGAGGAGAAATTCCAATCGAACTTGGCGATAGCTGGTTCTTCCTGAAATAGCTTGAGGGCTAGCGCTTATTAAATGAGCACAATAGGTAGAGCACTGAATGAGATCGGCGCGGTTCGCCGTAGCCATCTCAACCAAACTCCGAATTATTGTGTTTCTTATCTAAGCAGTCAGTACTCCGGGGCTAAGCTCGGAGCACAAAAGGGAAAAAGCCCAGATCACAATCTAAGGTCCCCAAATCTATGTTAAGTGGTAAAGGAGGTGAAGTTTCTTATACACCTAGGAGGTTGGCTCAGAAGCAGCCATCCTTTAAAGAGTGCGTAA
>DMXN01000016.1 GCA_003482885.1 Candidatus Moraniibacteriota bacterium | reverse complement strand
AATCCGCAAAACCATTTAACGGCTCTGTCGCCAATCCCCCCTATAAATTCAAGAATTTATAAATTGGAATTTGTGGCAGCCCTTCACTTTCATATTCACCGATTTCCAGTAAATAGCCAGCATACCAATATTGCTTTTTAGGGACATTTGCACAAGTGTCATGCCTCATGGAATGAATATGAAACAAGCGGTCTGCTTCATTTCCAATTTTTTTTGTTTCATTAAAAACGACTAAATCACCAACATGGTATAATGGTTTTTCCATCACAAACCTCCTTTGAATTTTATGTCCTCTTTCAAAATACTTAAAGAGTAATGTTTTTGATAACGCGTTTTTTTGTGCCGCTGATCGGACTTGAACCGATATGGGGTTTCCCCCACAACATTTTGAGTGTTGCGTGTATGCCAATTTCACCACAGCGGCAAATATAAATATTTGGACTTAAAATAATATTGTAGTATAATTCGCTTATCAATTATGGCAAAAATTATTTCGTTAGTCAATCAAAAGGGCGGAGTGGGGAAAACCACTTCGGCGATTAACCTCGCGACCTATTTGGCGTCGGCCGGAAAGTTTGTTTTATTGGTCGATCTTGATCCGCAGGGCAATGCTTCATCCGGTTTGGGTTTTGACATTCGTTCGATTGAAAAAAGTTTGTATCATTCAATGATTATGGGCGAACATCCCTCGAAAATTATTATTCGTACGGAAACTTTGGGGCATGATTTAATTCCGTCTTCGCAAGATTTGGCGGGGGCGGGAATCGAGATGGTGCATATGGACAATCGCGAATTTCGATTATATAATGTCCTGCGAGAAATCCGAACGAATTATGATTATATCATCATCGATTCTCCGCCGAGCTTGGGATTATTGACAATCAACGGACTGGTCGCGAGCGATGAAATTATTATTCCGGTGCAAACGGAATATTTCGCGTTGGAAGGTTTGAGCCAGCTTTTAAATACTATCAGTTTAGTGCGGGAAAATCTGCAGCCAAAATTAAAAATTATGGGCGCTTTATTGACGATGTACGATAAAAGAAATCGGCTGGCGCGGCAAGTAGTGAAAGAAATTCAAGATCATTTTCCCGGTCATGTTTTTGACAGCGTTATTCCCCGCTCAGTGCGTTTGGCGGAAGCGCCGGGATTTGGCAAATCAATTTTAGGATTCGACGCTTTTTCCAAAGGAGCGAGATCGTACAAAAATTTCGCGAGAGAAGTGATTGGGATGGAGAAAGAGGATGGCAAAAATAAATTTAGCATATAATTAAAATAAAATAATTTATGGTGCAAAATTATGGTTTGGGGCGAGGATTGTCTTCGCTCATTCCGCAAAAAACAAAAAAGATAACCGAGCCGGAAGCGGATTTTAATTATTTCGGTTCCAAGATAGAAAAAAACAATCAAGAGGTTGCGTCAGCGCAAAAACTGTTGGAAGATAATGAAATTGATATTTCTAAAATTATTCCCAATCCGCATCAGCCGAGGTTTCATTTTGATGAAATAAAATTGCAAGAATTGTCCGATTCCATCAAAGAACACGGAATTATTCAACCGATTGTCGTCAGCAAGAAAGGCGAACAATACGAAATTATCGCTGGCGAGCGACGGTTTCAAGCGGCAAAATTAGCTGGACTTTCAAGAGTACCTGCAATTATTCGTGAAGTTAGTGAGCAGCAAAAATTGGAATTGGCGATTATCGAAAATATTCAGCGGCATAATCTTAATCCGGTGGAAGAAGCGCGGTCTTATCAAAAATTAATGACGGACTTTGATTTGAGTCAAGAAGAAATTTCCGTAAAATTGGGAAAAAACCGCAGTACCGTGGCGAATAAATTGCGCATTTTAAATTTGCCGGTGGAGATTCAAAAAGCGTTAATGGAAGATAAAATTACTGAAGGGCATTGTAAAGCGATTTTGGCGATTGAAAATACGGAAAAACAAAAAGCGCTTTTCGATTTGATTTTAAAAAACGGCCTGACCGTTCGGCAGACGGAAAATAAAAGCAAAGAAGTTTCCGTTCGGATGCATAAAAGAATTTTAAATATTGATCCGGAACAAAAAGCTTTGGAAGATAATTTATCGCAAGCGTTAAATACAAGAGTCAAATTACAAAAATCCGGCGCCGGCGGAAAAATCGTGATTGAATTTTATTCGGAAGAAGAATTGCGAAACATTGCGGAAAATATTGAAAAAATTGGAAAATAAAAAAGTGTCCTTATGCGTTCATGTTGCAGGACACTTTTTTCATACGCTCATTCCTCTATGATGAGCGTATGAAACATTTTTTCGAGGGTGAGCAACTCCGCCACCCCGCCAAACAGAGTATTGAGAAAAAATGCTTTTCTGCAGCAAAAACTGCAGAAAGTATTTTGGACGGTTTGTTCGCCGTCCAAAACCATTATTTCTCTCCATTCGCAATCTCCCAATTCTTTCCAAACTCCGTCGATCAAGACGGAGTCGCACTCTGTACATCTTTTCATAATCCCCCCCACGCCTTTTTGAGTTGAATTTTTTTAATTAATTTCGCATGGCATTTTGGACAATAACCATGCGATTCCACATCGAACTCGAACTCGTTCGGTAGCTCTCGATCTTCCATAGAGCTGCATTCAAAAATTACTTTTCCGGCTAGGGTAACTTT
>DMXN01000033.1:8666-13341 GCA_003482885.1 Candidatus Moraniibacteriota bacterium | reverse complement strand
AGCGCTCCATAAACTTCGTCCGTAGAAACATTCACAAATTTTTCCAGATTATTAAATCTGACCGCGTCCAATATCATCTGTACGCCAAGAATATTGGTCAAAACAAAGTCCTTGCATCCGCCGTGGATGGAACGATCAACATGCGTTTCTGCCGCGAAATTGATAATATGCGTGATATTATTTTCTTTTATCACTTTATCCAAAAATTCCAAATCAACAATATCGCCCTGAATGAATTTGTAATTCGGATTATTCTCGATATCCTTCAGATTATTGAGATTGCCTGCGTAAGTCAGTTTGTCAAAATTTATAATCTTATAATCCGGTTGGGTTTCTAAAATATAATGAATAAAATTTGAACCGATAAATCCCGCGCCGCCGCAAACTAATAATTTCATAGTATTTTTTATAATTTATTAAATATCAACTTCTCTATGCTTCAGCATACCACTGTTTTAATCTTTTTTGCAAACAAAAAAAACACCCGCCTTTCAGCGAGTGTTTTTATATTTCTACATCATACCGCCCATTCCCGGCATTCCCATTCCACCGCCATGGTTGTTGCTTTCTTTTTTATCCGGAAGATCAGTGATCGCCGCTTCAGTTGTAAGAAGCATCGCCGCTACCGACACCGCGTTTTCCAATGCTGTTCTGGTAACTTTCAACGGATCGATGATTCCGGATTTGATCATATCGTCAAGATATTTATCTTCATTGGCGTCATAGCCAAAATTAATTCCTTTGCCGGAAATCACTTCATTGAGCACCACTGAAGATGATTTTTTTCCCGAATTAGAAACAATTTGCCTCAATGGCATATATAAAGCCTTAACTAGAGTTTCATACCCACTTCTATATTCATTATCTTTAAAATCAGCGCTTTTTATTGAGAGTTGAAAGGCCGCTTTTACTAAAGCCACTCCCCCGCCCGCCACAATTCCTTCCTCGACTGCCGCGCGAGTCGCCGCCAAAGCGTCTTCCATTTTGTGTTTGATATAAGTCAATTCGGTTTCCGTCGCCGCGCCGACTTTGATCACCGCCACTCCGCCGGAAAGTTTGGCAGCCCGTTTTTGCAATTTTTCTTTGTCATAATCGCCTTTGGAATTTTCCGCTTGCGCTTTAATCATAGCGATGCGCGTTTCAATATCTTTCTTTTTTCCTTTGCCGTCCACGATAGTCGTGTCATCTTTAGTCGCGATTACTTTCTGCGCTTTGCCCAAAGCGGAAATTTCCACAGTTTTCAAATCCATTCCTTTATCCTGGCTAATCACTTGTCCGCCGGTAAGAATAGCGATATCTTCAAGTATCGCCTTACGGCCATCGCCATAATCAGGCGCCTTAATCGCCAAAACATTCAACGCGCCGCGCAATTTATTGATAACCAAAGTTGCTAACGCTTCGCCATCCACTTCTTCCGCGATAATCACTAGTTCTTTTTTGCCGCTCTGCGCAATTTTTTCCAAAAGCGGCAAAATTTCCGCGATGGAAGAAATTTTTTTGTCGGTAATTAAAATATACGGATCTTTAAGTTCGGCGGTTTGCGCTTCGCCGTCGGTAATCATATATGGAGAAATATAACCTTTATCAAAATTCATTCCTTGCACGACTTCCTTGGAAAGTCCGAATGTTTGCGATTCTTCCACCGTCACAACACCGTCTTTTCCGACTTCATTCATAACAGACGCGATCATTTCTCCGATTTCTTTTGACTCGGCGGAAATGGCGGCTACTTGCGCGATCTCTTCTTTACCGCTGATTTTTTTGGAATTCTTTTTGAGAATGGAAACAATATCATCTTTCGCCGCTTCCATTCCATGGCGAATGCCGATCGGACTAATGCCTGTTTCCACGAATTTCAATCCCTCGCCCACCAACGCTTGAGCAATAACAATCGCGGTGGTCGTTCCATCTCCCGCCGCGTCGTTGGTCTTGCTCGCCACTTCTTTGATAAGAGAAGCGCCGATATTTTCCAACTTGTCTTCCAACTCGATTTCTTTGGCGATAGACACTCCGTCGTTGGTAATAGTCGGACTGCCGTAGCCCTTGTCCAAAATCACATTGCGGCCTTTCGGTCCGAGAGTAGCTTTTACCGTGTTGGCAACTTTATCAATGCCAATCTTTATTTTCTTCCGAGCGTCAACGCCCGTTTCAATTTGTTTTGCCATATATTTTCAATTCATTAATTATTAAAAAATTTATTCAACGATCGCCAAAATATCTTCATTTTTTAAAATGATATATTTTTTATCATTGATTTTAATATCCGTTCCGCCGTAGCGTTTAAAAATAACGG
Organism: Candidatus Moraniibacteriota bacterium; assembly: GCA_003482885.1. Classification (GTDB taxonomy): domain Bacteria; phylum Patescibacteriota; class Minisyncoccia; order Moranbacterales; family UBA2206; genus UBA9630. The sequence goes on along the minus strand of DMXN01000033.1, from coordinate 11,048 downwards.
TTTGTCCTTTTTTCACTTTGATTTCTTTGCTGTCGCCAATCGCAATTATTTTGCCCTCTTGCGGAGTTTCTCCCGAAGCGTCATCCGGCAAATAAATTCCTTGTTCGGTTTTCTTTTTCGCCTCTTGCGGCTCCACTAATACATTATCTCCCAATGGCTTGACATTTGTTTTTTCCATAATGATACAGAATTTAAAAAATTAAATTATTATTTAGCACTCGCAATCCCAGATTGCTAATTTGTATTTTAGAGGGAAGTTTTTTTATTGTCAAGCAAAGTTTCCTTTGTCTCTGCCATAGCGGGCTTCGACAAACAGATGCGGAAAGGGTGAGATTCGAACTCACGGTTCCGTTTCCAGAACACCGCATTTCGAGTGCGGCCCATTCGACCACTCTGGCACCTTTCCGAATATTATTTTTTATCATTATTGATACCGATTTTCCAAACGCCTTTTTCCAAAAAAGCCTCAACAGTTTGCCGGCTGGCCTTGTTTATTAAATTTGAATGCGAAAGTTTATTGTTTTTCACATATTCAGCGAGTGTAATGATTTTTTTGCCTTCCAAATATGCCAACCGTTTGTAATAACTATTGGTCAATGCTTTGCCGACTATTTCTTCCATAATATTGGTTGCGTTCCTTGCATCAAACTCCCTGAATGCTTCATAATATTTTTTTCGATCAATGAATTTAATATTTATCGGCACAAATCCTTCACGCATCAATAAATAGTTATTGATAACTCGTCCGATGCGCCCATTGCCATCGCAAAATGGATGCGTATATTCAAAAGATAAATGCAATTTTGCTATGCGTTTGATAATATTTTCATGGCTTGCGGCATTATATTCAGCAAGCATTTTTTCAAGCCGTTCAATCACTTCTTTGGGATTGGGAGCAATATGATTTCCTACACGAACAAACTCGTTATCTTTTCTGAATCTTCCGGCAATATCATCACGAATATTGGAAATTAACATTTTGTGAAGCGACAAAATTATCTCGAGAGTAAGTTCTCGCTCTTTGGATCTTTTGTCTATATATGCTACGACTCGCGCTAAATTCTTGGCTTCAAAAATTTCTCTTTCAGAAATAAATCGGTCCAAATCTATTTGCAGAAGTATTTTTTCCGTTTCTTCGAGTGTTAGCGTGCTGTTTTCAATCGCGTTTGAATTATAGACCTGCTCGGCCACTTCGGTTTCAGCGATAAGTTGAATAAGCGCGTCTTTTCCGATAGATGCTTTGTAATATCGCTCGCGCAGAGAATTTATTTTATTGTAAGCGCTAAGTGTTTTTGCCATATCAATATTATACGCTTCTTCACGGTTTTGTCAATATAACCGTGAAAAACAGACACAAATTTCCCAATTTTCACGCTTTTAACCACAAAAAGTGAACTTTGGCGGTGTTTTTTGGACGAAATCCGAACTTTTTTTGCGAAAATCCAGATTCCGGCTTTTAACTCTCCGCCCGCGATTCGCCACAGCGAATTGCTCCCAAAACGGAAAAATTATCCCTGCCTACCGGTAGGCAGGTCTTCATTTTTTTGTAGGCATTGTTATTGGCACCCCGCTGTCTTCTTGATTTGGATTTAAATAACAAAAAGCCAAAAGGCTTTTGCTGTTTCGGGGGTGAATTTGGGACTCAAAATAACAGTTTATTATTGCATAGGAAAAATAATTTGGCAAAAGAAGTTTTCAGCTATATAATAAAGTAATGAAAATACCCGCAAAACTTGATGTATACAAGCTGTTTTCCGCCTTGGGAATTTTTATTTTAGGATTGGAATTTTTGGCGATTATTTTGGCGCTGCTCGGTTTTTTCTATTGGCCGATTTTAGCTATTTATATTTTTTGCGGTTTTATTTTTTTAATTTATATTGGTTCTACGAAATTACAAAATTATACAAAAGTACAAAAGTACAAAAAATATAATTGTCATCCCCGCGAAGGCGGGGATCCATTTCCGCACCATTTAGTTTCTACACTAGATTCCCGCCTACGCGGGAATGACAGTAAAATACAACTTTTTTCCGTTTCTTTGATTTCTATTTTATTTATTATTTTTCTTTCTTCGTCTGCAGAGCCGACTGTTTTTTCCGGACGCGATCAGGGATCTTTCAGCGAAGCGGCGATAAGACTTTCTCAAAATCACCGACTGGAATTCGAAACGCCTACTTCCAAAGAATTTTTTAAAATTTACGGTCCGGGAACCGCCCTTAATTTTCCCGGATTTAATTATACAACCGACGGAAAACTGATCACACATTTTTCCATCGGCTATATCGCGTGGCTGGCGATTTTTTACAGTCTTTTCGGATTGAACGGTTTGGCGATTGCCAACGGTATTCTATTTTTTCTTTTTTTAATTTCTTTTTTTCTTCT
>DMXN01000033.1:1217-8310 GCA_003482885.1 Candidatus Moraniibacteriota bacterium | reverse complement strand
AGAAAAAATCAACCGCAAAATATTGCTTTGGCTATTGGGAATATTTTTTATAATTTTCTTAATCAATCTCAAAGTCAACAGCCAGTTTTATCTCTCTTCGCTAAAAGGATTGATCAACTCTTTTTCTGCAGAGGAAAGCAGCCTCAGCTCCGTTTCCGCGCTGTCATATTTGCTGAAAATATTTTATTACTATAATATTTTGCCGTTTTTATTAATTGGATTAACGGGAATTTCTTATTTCATCTGGAAAAAACGCTACGATCTTTTGGTTCCGTTTTTTATTATTTTACCGATTTTTATCTATCTAATCCATCCGGGAATTTCCATTGACCATCCGTGGATGCTCCGTCGCTTTTCTTTCGCCATTATTCCGTTGGGAATTTTCTGCGCAGTCTTAATTATTGACCGGCTATTTTCCAAAAAGCTTTATTTCTTCCCGCTCGCCTTTATTCTTGTCGCCGGCAATTTATTCTTCTCCACTCCTTACTGGAATTTTTCGGAAAATAAAAATTTGCTGGCGCAAACAAAAACCTTAAGCGAAAATTTTGACAACAATGATTTAATTCTTGTAGACCGCTTGGCTTCCGGCAATGGCTGGTCGATGATTTCCGGACCGCTAAATTTTCTTTACGGAAAACAAGCTGCTTATTTTTTCAATCCGACCGATTTGGATAAAATTGACGCAACAAAATTTGATAATATTTATTTCATCATTCCCGACCAAAGTTTGGCGTTGTACGAAAAGTTCGGACTGCCGGAAAAACTTATTCCGCAAAAAGATTACAGTCTGCAAAGAAGTTATTTGGATACAACCGATATAGATACAACATCTGGCATTTTTTCAAACCTTCCGTTAAAATCAGAAAGTGTAACGCAAGGGAAAATATATTTATTAAAGAAATAATTATGCTTTTCGATCTGACCAAAGAAATCAAACTCAATGAAAAAAATTATTCTCGCTACAAAAAATTACAAGTGTTTTTTTACATTTTTTGCGCCGGCGCCGCAATTTATATCGCCTATCTCATACTTTTCCCCACACAAGAATTTAATTTTTCTTTTTCGATGCTTACTTCCAACAAAGGCAACGCAGTTAATCCGCGGGATGAAACAGGGGCATTGATTAAAGACGGAAAATTTTCCGCCGGACAAAAAATCTTTTTTGACGCAACACTGGTCGGCAATTTTTCCAAAATTAAAATAAATTTTACTCCCGACAAGCAATCGCAAAAACCGGAGAACGATCGAGTTGATTTACGAAAATCTTATCGCGCTTTTCTTTATCCGGAAGGCACACCCATTGGATTTAAAAACGGAACGCTCATTAAGAATAACGACGATTTTTATTTAGTTTCCGCCGATAAATTAAGAAAATTTCATAATAAAACAATTCTCGCTTCTTTGGGATTTTCAGAAGATATTTTTGTAAATGTGGTTAATGATGAGTTGAATTATAACGAACGCGGAGACGAAATCAGCGATATAAAAAACTATCCCGCCGATTCGCTTTTCAAAATTGACGGGAATTATTATTTATTAAACACTAAAAATATTTTGGAAAAATTTGTAAGTACTGGCGCGTTTCACAGCCAATATGCTGAAAACTTAGCTATCGCCAAAAACGCTGATTTTCTTAAGAATTACACAATCGCAGAAAATCCCATCGGCTTTGCGGACGGGTCGTTGATTTCTTACGGGACTTCCGCTTTTATTGCCAGCAAAAATAAAATTTATCCGATTGGCGATCCGGAAATTTTTGTCAACCAAGGCTATGTATGGAACGACATTATTGCAATCAGTGGCGATGAATTTTCACTCTACGAAAAAGAAAAACTTTTTACCCTGACCAGCATTCATCCGGACGGAACTGTTTTCTTCACGCCTGATTCCGGCAAGTGGTACCAATTAGAGAATAAACAAAAACATCTTTTGCCTTCGGAAAAAATCTCCCAATCTTGGCTTAAAAAAAAACCGATCGCCGTTTTAGCGAAAAGTTTGGAAATAATCGGGAGTTGCGATTTAAGAAAAGAATTTTGGGGAAATTATTCTTGCGAAATTCCGTTAGATGACATAAAAAACACAGCCGGAAAGTATTACGAATTTAATTTTACGGCAAAAAACGATTTGCGCGCCGACAATCTCAATTTGCTTTATGAAAAAAATATGACCATGCAAAATCTAAAATTATCCTTGCGCAATATGATTTTGAAAATAAAAACTAGGTACGGCATTCGGACGGCAGTGGAATAAATCTTATGTTTAATAAAAAATTACAACTCAATAATTTCACCCTCGCAATTATCTATAAACTGCTACACGACAGTTTATTTATGTTTATTGTTTTTTTCATATTGGCGCTTATCGCCGAGGCCGTTCTTCCGGGAATTATCATTTCCCATATCGGATTTTCAAAAATGATATTTGTTATTTTGATAAATATTCTGCTTCTCAAAACACTGGCAAAAAAAATCGCTTCCGATCAAATTATTGAAAATATTAAAACAAAAAATAAAAGCGCGAAGAAATTTATCGTTCCACTGCTCATACTCGGCGCGCTGCTGATTTTCAACAGTCAGCTGGAAATGAATATTTTTTTTAATTTATTTTTTATTCTCATTTCCGGTGCTATCGGATATTTGAGTTATAAGGTTTTATTTGAATAGAATAGACTAGCCTGCTATTTTCATATCCACCAGCTTCATTTGAATTTTTTTGCTGCCGTTCCATTCGTCTTTTGATAGATTGAAAGCTATATCGATCAAGTCGTCTTTTTTCAAATCGGGAAATTCTTCGCCCATTTTAAATCCAATCGCATCGAAGATTTTCGGATTGCCGTCGATTGATTTGAGCGCCAATTTTAAATGCTTACTTCCATTGCCGACCATTCGCGCGTCAACTACTTTCATATTTTTCAACAGAAAAACCGGCTCTTTGTTTCCCATACCGAACGGCTCCATTTTTTTCAAGTCGTCTATGAATTCCCATGTTATCTCTTCCACTTTAATCTCCAAGTCAATCATCAGCGTCGAAATAATTTCTTTTCCCCGCAATTCCATTTCAATTATTTCTGTCATTTTCTCGCAAAATTGTCCTACATTTTCCGGCGCGATTCGCACGCCGGCCGCTTGCGAATGTCCGCCGAATTTTGACAAAAGTTCGGAACATTTTTCCAATACTTCGACAATATTTATTTCCGGAATGCTGCGCAATGATCCGACATATTCGGTTTCTTGCGCTTGAAAAATAACTACCGGTTTTCCGAATTTATCCGCCACTTTTCCCGCCACTAAACCTAGAATTCCCACCGGCCAATGCGGATTTTGAACGAAAATAAATTTTTTATCGGAAAAATCGCGCGCGACGATCTTCTCGATTTCTTTCACTATTTCCGCTGTTATTTTTTGCCGCTCTTGATTTTTACTTTCTACTTCCAGCGCCATCAATCGCGCTTGCGCTTTATCTTTTTCAATAATCAACTTGTAAGAAACGCTGGCATGATCCATCCGACCGGCCGCGTTAATTCTCGGCGCGATTTGAAAAGCGATTTTTTGCGTGTCAGGAATATTATTTTCCGAAATTTCAATCCGTCCAACTTTAAACATTTCCTGTAAACCCGCTCGGCGCGTTTTGGAAAGAACCACCAGTCCATATTTCACAAACATTCGATTTTCTCCCAAAAGTTTCACGCAATCCGCCACAGTTCCGATCGCCACTAAATCCAGCATCCATTTCAATTGATCGATTTTTTCCGGCTGGATTTTTTGATATAACGCTTGCGCCAATTTGAAAGCCACGCCCACTCCCGCCAAATCGGAAAATTCAAAACCGGAATTTTCCAAATGCGGATTAATAATCGCGACCGCTTCCGGCAAAATTTCCGGGATATGATGATGATCGGTAACAATCACATCGATTCCTAAATCTTTCGCTTTTTTTATTTCCGGAGCATTGGTAATTCCCGAATCAACCGTAATAATCAATTTTACTCCATCTTTTTGCAAAAATTCAAGCGCCTTTTCATTCATTCCATAACCTTCCAGCTGGCGGTCGGGAATATAATAAGTTAAATTATTGAATCCCAGACTTTCCAATGTTTCAAATATCAGCGCCGTCGCTGTTACGCCATCCGCGTCATAATCGCCAAAAATTGCGATTTTTTCTTTTCGCTCGCCGGCTAAAATAATTCTTTCCGCCGCTTCACTTATTCCCGATATTTTAAATAAATTCGGAGAAATAAAATAATCAAAACTAAAAAAATTCTCAACCGCTTCCTGCGTTGAAATTCCGCGATTCGCCAATAATTTCAAAATCAGAGAATTATATTCACCCGATTTTAAAAAAGCCGGCTTATCGCCATTTTCTTTCAATTCCCATTTTTTTTGCATCAATTTCTAAATAATTATTTTAATATCCGCTGCTACCGCCAGCTTGCCATCATTATAAATTAAAAGCGGATTAATATCGAGTTCCAAAATTTCCGAAAGCTCTTGCGCCAAGAAATTCAGTTTCTGCAAAATTCCCGCTATTTCTTTAAGATTATACGGTTTTTGTCCGCGCGTTTCTTGAAACAAGAATTTTATCTTGCTTTTCAATAATTTTTCCTCGATTTTTTTTTGACTGGCCGGAGGCAAAAGAAAATCAACCATCTTGAAAACTTCCGTGTAAATTCCTCCCAGCCCGAAAACAATCACGGGACCGAAAATATCGTCTTTTTTAATTCCCAAAATCAATTCCGTTTTTATATCTTGCATCGGCTGGATAATAAATTTTTCTCCCGGAAAATTATTTTTTATTTTGACAATCGTTTCTTCAAGCTCCCCCTGATTTTTAATATTCAATATTACGCCTTGCTTGTCGGTTTTGTGAAGAATTTTATCACTGTCGATTTTTACAACAACCGGAAATTTTATATTCTCCGCATTTTCAGAAAAAGTTTCTACGGTTTTAATTCCGTACATTTTCATTATCTCCGTCGCCTCGCAAAACAAAAGCGCGTTTCTGTTTTCAATTTTAGCTTTGGCAATAATTTCTTTAGCTTTTGCTTTACGATAATCATCAATTTCGTCCCCTCTCCTTGGCAAGGAGAGGATTGGTGTGAGGTTTTTATTCCACTGATAATATTTGTCCAAAGCGTCAATCGCTTCTTCCGGAAAAGAAAAAGTTGGAATATTATTTCCTTTCAATTTTTCAATCGACTTTTCCACCCGTCCTCCGCCCATAAAAACCGCAAGTATATTTTTATCATTTTTTTTCTTAAAATTTATTATCTTTTGCGCAATTTTTTTCACCGGCGTCTGATCTTGCGGAGTCAAAAGGCAAATAATCGTGCTTATATCTTCTTTTCTTAGCATGTCCAGAGTTTTGGCATATCTTTTTTCGTCGGCATCGCCCAAAACATCAATCGGATTGGATACGGACGATTCTTCCGGCAAAAATTTCTTTAAATTATTTTTTGTTTTCTCAGAAATTTCTGCCAATTTTATTTTCTTATCTTTAAAGGCATCGGTCACCAAAACTCCCAAACCTCCGGCATTAGTAATTATCGCGATTTCTTTGTTTCGCGGAATATTTGTTAAAGATATAATTTCGAGAAGTCCTAAAAATTCTTTCATATCCTGCGCTCGAATTATTCCCGACTTTTCAAAAACCGCGTTAATAATTTCATCGCTTCCCGCCAAAGCTCCCGTATGGGAAGAAATGGCTTTTTGCGCGCGTTCGGTTTTCCCGGCTTTTAAAATAACAATTGGCTTTTTTTGAGAAACTCGGCCGGCTGTTTTTATAAAATCCACTCCGTTTTTAATTCCTTCCAAATACATTCCGATTACCTTCGTGTTTTCATCTTTTTCCAAATATTCCAGCATAGCCGTTTCGGAAATATTCATCTTATTACCGATGGAAAAAATTCCGGAAAAACCGATTTTTTCTTTTTTCGCCAAATCCGCCAGCGCTACTGCCAATGCTCCTGATTGCGTTACAAAAGCCACACTTCCCGCTTCCGGCATTCCACCGGCAAAAGAAGCATTTAATTTCAATTGCGGAATAATAAATCCCAAACAATTCGGTCCCAAAATATTCAAATTATTGTCTTGCGCTATTTTTCTTAATTCGTCTTCGCGCGCTTTTCCTTCTAAACTTATTTCCGCAAAACCGGCGGAAATAATCACATAATTTTTTATTTTTTTAGCGTTTTCTTGAATTTCTTCCACGACAAATCTCGCCGGAATAGCAATGATCGCTAGATCAATTTCTTCTTTTATTTCCGAAAGTTTTTTATAGTATTTTTTGCCAAAAATATTTTCGTATTTCGGATTGACACAATATGCCTCTCCGGTGTATCCCAATTCTAAGATATTCTTGGCAATCACATTGCCAACCTTCCCCGCTTCCTGCGAAGCGCCGACAATGGCAATCGATCGCGGATTGAATAATTTTTCGAGATTCATAAAAGAATTTTAAATCATACCGAGCATTTAATCAAGCAAATGATAGCTCGAGACATTTATCTCACTTTGTAACTCTTTGTCCCCGTCTTCTTTCCTGTCGCCAAATTTACCGCGTACCACTTATAAGTTCCTCTTGGTTTGTAAATTCTGGCAGATAAAGAAAAATTACCCTTAGCATCAGTTCGCACTATTTTCGGCGAATAATATCCTCCCCCCGGTTTGGAAAAATAGAGAGCGACAGATCCATTCTTGGTGAATTTTTTTCCGGATTGAGTAATAACTCCTCCCCAAGGCACGGAGCTGATTGAATTGCTGATTTTATATTTACTGCTGCTTTTCTTTTTTTTCTTACTGCTGGAAGATGATGAAGACGAAGAAGATGCATTGGTTCGAACAGAAACTGTCGCTCGATTTGATTCATTGCCATAACTATCATAAGCGGTTACCCAATAATTATAGGTATTGCTTTGACTGAGTCCCGTATTGGAAAAAGTCAATCCGGAAGTGGTGGAAATCGCCGATCCGTCTCTGTAAATTCGGTAACCGGCTAAATTCAAATCGCTGGATGCTCCCCATGAAAGATTTATTTGAGAAGAAGAGCTGGCGGATCCAACTAGATTAGATGGAACAGTCGGAGCGGCATTGTCAGC
>DMXN01000033.1:550-1094 GCA_003482885.1 Candidatus Moraniibacteriota bacterium | reverse complement strand
TCGGAGCGGCATTGTCAGCACAACTTACCGAAACATTAGTAATATTGGCCGATGCCACCGTTCCCGTTCCGCTGGAAACTGTGCAAGTTTGTCCGGTTGGTTGAGTGAGAACAGTAACGGCGTAAGCATCACTGGAATGTAGAGCAGTAGCAAAAGTGAAACTTCCCGTAGCTGAACGGGAAAGATTGTCTCCGGCATTGTTTTGAAGAATTACTGTCCCTGTTAAATCGCTGATTGTTCCGCCGATAGTATAAGTAGGCAAAGTTATGGTCACTGAATCATTCAGGCTGGTTGAAACATTTCCCGCGGCATCTTTCGCCCACGCGTAGAGAGTGTTTGAACCTTCGTTGGTGAAAGTATATGAAGTTGGAGCGGTTTCAGTCCAACCGGCTGCTCCCGCTTCGGGAGCGGTGGCGGATTCGGTGAGTTTGTAGCCGGTAACTGCCGTGTCGTCAGTAGCAGTAAAACTGGAAATGGACACGGTTAATGAGGTTGAAGTTGACGGAATGGTGAATGCGGTGACAGTCGGAGCGGCATTGTCAGC
>DMXN01000033.1:0-191 GCA_003482885.1 Candidatus Moraniibacteriota bacterium | reverse complement strand
AAACATTTCCCGCGGCATCTTTCACCCACGCGTAGAGAGTGTTTGAACCTTCGTTGGTGAAAGTATATGAAGTTGGAGCGGTTTCAGTCCAACCGGCTGCTCCCGCTTCGGGAGCGGTGGCGGATTCGGTTAATTTGTAACCGGTCACTCCGACGGTGTCAGTGGCGGTGAAAGCGGAAATAGAAACTGTT
>DMXN01000028.1 GCA_003482885.1 Candidatus Moraniibacteriota bacterium | reverse complement strand
AAAAAAACCGCCAAATAAAATAGCGATGAAAAATATTAATGCTAAAGATTTATAAAATTTTGTCATTGAAATTTCTAACATTCTCCTCTCCCTTCGGGAGAGGATGTCGCGCGCTCGCGACAGGTGAGGGAAAGGGTTTTATGCAAAAAATAAATCCAACTACAAAATTAGTTTTCTCTATATTTATACGCCACTCCCTCATCCGCCCTTCGGGCACCTTCTCCCGAAGGGAGAAGAGAAATAAATAAAATTTTTTAATACACTACCACCGGCGTGCCGATGTCCGCCCAATCATAAACAGTTTTTGCCGGACCGACTCCTAAACGAACACAACCGTGTGAAACCGGCACACCCAAATGATTGACGCCTTCTTTGTAACCGCCCGGCCACTCCGGCAATTCATGAATGCCCATTTTTCCGTCCGGCAATATCGCCATCCAGTACGGCATAAACAGACCATAAGCTTTGGAAAACGCGCGCGGAAATTTATTGTAAATCCGATGCTCGCCGACCGGAGTTCCCATGCCCCGCTTGCCGGAAGAAATCAAAAAAGTATCCAACAATTTTCCTTCTTCAAAAATAGACATTATCTGCGTTTGCAAATTTATATCAACATATTTTCCAATAATTTTTTTGGCGCGCGTATATTTTTTAGCTTGATCCAAGCGCAACTGAAAATCCGCTTCCCATGTTAACGGCGCGGCGCGCAATGTTTCAAAAGATCCATTGTAAATTTCCCGATAATTCGCGTCATCATCACCAAAAATTTTAGCTAGAATTTTTAATTTATAAACGGTTCCATCCCGGATTTTATCTTTCGGCAATAACTTAAACTGGGTTTTTTCCGAATTGTTTTGATAAACGACTTCGCTTTCCGGATCCAATACGAATTTTATAAAATAACCTCTGGTGGATTTATTGAAATCCACAATAATCGGATCTTCCGCGCCGATTATTACTTCTTTTTTTCCGTTCGCCGGAAAAACATTTTTTACTTTGGGAAATTCCGCGATCGGATTATTTGTTCTGTCGCGAAACAATTCTTTCGCCGTATCCCACAATTCCGGATGATTTTGGCGAACTTTCAGCCAATACCACCACTCCGCGCCCCAAAAATAAATTTCCGGAAAACCCGCTTGCCTCGCGAAAGAAAGATTGTCCTTTAATTTTTCCGCGTTCATTGAAACAAATTGATCTTCCAAACTGCTGTTCGTCGTCCAGCCGTCAATCCACGGTTCAGCCTGCAACTCAATTACAATCACATTATTTTGCCCGGTAAAAATTTTATTGAGCCAATACTTAAATTGAAAAAAACGCGGACCGATCGGATAAGTATAAAAACCGATTTTGCTATTATGAATCGTGCGATACATCGTCGTGCCGAAAATATCCGCGCGCTTGGCGGCGCGCGCCCACAAACTTAATTCTCCCGAATCGGTAATGATAATTTTACGGCCGGGATCGATTTTTCGCACTGTCGCGATTTCTTGATCCAGTAAATTAACATCCAAATCCGGACAAACGCCAAATTTTAAAAACGGCTCGTTTTCCACCTGCCAATATTTTACCGCCGGAGAATTTTTATACCGTTCCGTTATTACTCCGACAAATTCCAAGAGTTTTTCTTTTCTCTTCACGGCATCGTTTTTCAAATATTCCGGTATGGAGCATTCCGGCCAGCGCGGAACTTTTTGTCCGACAACCAAAATTATTTCAACATTTCTTTTTTCCGCTTCTTCCAGCTGCCAATCTAAATCGGAAAAATCATATTCGCCGTCTCGCGGTTCCACCAAGTCCCAATAAACCGGCAGGCGAATTTTTCTCGCCTGCAAATCATCCATAACAGCCACATAAGCGGCGCGCCAATCCAGCCCGATATCCTGAGCGTAACGCATCGAAAAAGTCACGCCCAATTTGGCATCGACATTTTCCTTCCGAACGGGAATATTGAAAAAAATAAACAGCGCGCAAACCAACGCAAAAATTACTAAAAATATTTTGAAGATAATTTTAAATGTTTTTTTTATTTTTCGCATAATCGTTTATTTTGAAACTAAAAATATTCCACCGGCAATAATTCCAATCGCTAGAATTTTTTGCGCTATTATTTTAATATCATTTTTTTCTTGAATAATTTTCGGCATCCAAGCGGAAAAAAGCAGTCCTAAAATAAAAATAAAAACATACTCGATGGAAACCATAGCATTGACTATCGTCACGCTGGCCGCTGCTGCAGAAACGGCGCTTTCTTTGAGAAATGATCCCGCTCCGCCCAAAGTTTTCGCCAAGACAAACGCCAGCCCGGAGCGTTTTTCCTCTTTTTCCGATTTTTTAAATTTCCCCAGAGATCCCAAAATCGCTTTTCGCCAAACAGGATTAAGAAAAAAACTCGCTACTCCCAAAAAAGCGCCCAGCCTTGTCCATATAAAAACATTCAAAAAATTATCTTCGCGATAAAGACCTTTCATCATCACGGCGGAAAGCGCCAAAAAAATTCCCGCTAAAATTGAAAAATAGAAACCCTTAAAAAATAATTGTTTTTTATTTTGAGACAAATTAAAAGAAATCGACAACCCGCCCGAAACCAAAGCGATAATTCCTAAAATTCCTCGAATTCCCAAGCGCTCTCCCAAAAAAAATGCCGCTAGAAAAAAAACTATTATCGGCGCTGTCGCGCCAACCACGGGAAGCACTCGGCTAGCCTCGCTTTTTTTAATGGCAAAAAACAGCGCCAGCATCCCGTAAATAAAAATTATTCCCGCCGCCAAACTGAAAACTATTTTATAAAAACCAATCTGATGAAAGCCGATTGGGGAAAAAACAAACGCGAATAATCCCATCGTTCCGGAATAAAAAGCGTAAACAGCCGGATGAGAAACTCTCTTGGAAGAAAGCAAAAATTTATCCAGAATAATTTCCAGCGCCAATAAAAAATACGCTAAAATTGCGATTATTAGCCACATCGAGAAATTTTCAATTTTTTATTCTTTCGTCACTCTTAAAATTTCTTCCACGGTTGTGATTCCTTGTATGCATTTAACAAAACCGTCTTCGACCATTGTCAACATTCCTCTTTCTCTCGCCTTAGTTTCCAAATCATGGGCGGAAGCTCTCTGCGAAATCATTTGTCGGATTTCCTCGTCGATTTCCAAAACCTCAAAAATGCCGTTTCTTCCATGATAACCTTCCATGCATTGCTCACAGCCTTTGGCTTTGTATAATTTTATATCTTCCCATTTATCCTTCGGCTTAATTATATTACCCAATATGCCATTTTTTTTAATCACTTCCAGTATTTTTGACATAGCATAATTTTTTTCCAAAACTTTCAATTCTTTTTCCGTCAATTTATATTCCGCTTTGCAATCTTGGCACACTTTCCGCACCAATCGCTGGGCGATAATCACATTAGCGGTAGACGCCACCAAAAACGGCTCGGCTCCCATATCTAAAAGACGCGGAAGCGTTCCGGCGGCGCTGTTTGTGTGCAAAGTGGAAAGTACGAGATGCCCGGTCATGGCAGCTTGAATCGCCATTTCCATTGTTTCATTGTCTCTGATTTCTCCCACCATAATTATGTCCGGATCTTGACGCAAAAGCGCCCGCAGTCCGGCCGCGAAAGTAAGTCCGACTTTTGGTTGAATTTGCGTTTGATTGATTTTCGGCATGCGATATTCCACCGGATCTTCCACAGTGCTAATATTCACATCGGAAACATTTAGAATATCCATAATAGTATAAAGAGTAGTGGTTTTTCCGCTGCCGGTCGGTCCCGTTACTAAAATCATTCCGTTGGGTTTTCTGATTTCCTGATGGATTATTTCCAACGCCTTACCGGTCAGCCCCATCGCTTCCAGTGTCAATCCTTTAGATGATTCGTCCAAGAGACGCATCACGACTTTTTCCCCGTCAAAAATCGGCAAAACGCTCACGCGGAAAGACATTTTCGTTCCGTCTTTTTCCAGCTTAAACCGTCCGTCTTGCGGGACGCGATGCTCGTCCAATTTTAAGTTGGACAAAACTTTTATTCTGGCGATAATTCCATTTTTCACTTGAATGGGAAGCGTCATAGCCTCGTGCAGAATTCCATCAATGCGATACCTCACGCGCACTTCTTTCTCATCCGGTTCGATATGAATATCCGACGCGCTTTGCAAAATAGCGTGCTTTATGAGCGTGTCAACGATACGAATAATCGGCAAACCTTGCGCAATTTCTTCCAAATCATCTTCCGACTCCTGCGTCTGACTTATTGCCTCCGAAGAATTTTTATCTATAATATCGCCGAATTCCGCTTTCAGGCTTTTCCCGTATTGCCGCAAAATCGCTTCCATGCTCTCCTCCGATGTAATGCAAGTGATAATTTTCAAACCGGTTTTTTTGCGAATAAAATCTATCGTTTGAATATCCTCGGGATTAAGCATCGCGATCTTCAATTCCTTTCCGGATTTTTCAAAAGCGATAATTTTATATTTCTTGGCAATCGGCTCGGGAATCAGTTGCAAAATATCGGAAGGAATCGTTTCTTTTTGCAAATCGACGAAAGGAATGCCTAAAATATAGGCGTATAATTTGCGCAATCTTTCTTCGTCAATCAGTTTTTTTTCCAACAAAACATCGCCGAGATTTTTTTTTTCTTTTTGCGCGAAATCAAAAGACAGTTCAAGATCTTTTTCGGCGATCATCTCGGAATCTTTGATGAAATTTTTTAATTGTTCGTTTTCTATTCTCATAATCGCTTCGCTAAATTCAAAATGCAATCCGCCGATGGCGGATGTTTTTTACATTTTCAATGTTTCTTTTACCTTCTTCACAATCTCTTCCAGTTTATAATTGGATTTAACAAGATATGTGGTCGCTCCTTTATCAAAAGCTTTTTGCACATTTTCCGCGCTTTCCAAATTTGTCAGAAGAATTACCGGAATTTTTTTTGTTTTCTCGCCGGCTTTTAAGATATCCAAAACCTCATAGCCGTCTTTTTTCGGCAAAACAATGTCCAGCAGAATCAGATCAGGATTTTTTTCTTTGGCCATTTTAACTCCTTCTTCTCCGTCAAAAGCGCTTAAGACGGTAAATTTTTCTTCCGTTAAAAATTCCTCCAACGCTTTATGCAATGTTGGTTCGTCCTCGATAATTAAAATTTTTGTCATGGTATTATTTTAAATTAAATTGAATTAAAAAATTATTTCTTACTTCTTCTCGCGATCGGAATGGAAAAGTTGAAAATGGAACCCAAATTTTCCACCGAATCAAACCAAATTTTTCCGCCCATTTGCTCAACGACATTTTTAGCGATATACAATCCGAGTCCGGTTCCTTCGGTTTGATATTTAACGATATTATCGCTGCGAAAAAATTTATTGAATATCCTTTCTTGCTGTTCCGCCGGAATTCCCACACCGTTATCCTTAATGCTGAAAATCACAAAACTGTCTTTTTTGGTTAATTTTATTTCAATTTTTCCGTGATTGGTGGTATATTTTACGGAATTGTTAAACAAGTTGTCCACCACCATTTTCAATTTTTCCGGATCACCGAACACAAGAGGAGTTTTTTTCTCGGAATCAAAAACCGCTTCAATATTTCTCGCTTTCACGATGGAAGAAACCTCCGCCAATGCTTCTTTTATGATTGCCGAGATGTCCACCGGCTCTTTTTTGATAATCAATCTTCCTTGGTCAATTCTCGCAACATCCAAAAGATCATTCACCAAATGGGTCATTTTTATTCCCATCGCATTGATATTCTCGATGCTCTGGCGCTGTTTTTCGCTGATCGATCCTTTTCTGAATTTGGAAAGCAACAATTCCGTTTCCCATCTTATAGCGGAAAGCGGGGTACGCAATTGATGGGAAGCAACCGAAACAAATTCGCTTTTCATCTTATTCAATCTGGCAATCTGTTCAAATGTTCCGATTACGGTATTTCCGACAATCAAAATCACCGCCACCACCAAGCTTTCCAACAAAATTAACGCCTCGGGACTGTCATATTCTCTGGCGATATAGAAAGTGGCGGTCATAATGATAATCGCCACAACGCCGAGAATAATAAAAAGGAAGCCGGGAGTTTGCCAAACCTCCACGCCCAAATGGCGCGCTTGCCTTTTTAAATTCAAATCATTGACGATACGCATTTGTTTTTGTTTTTTGTATTTTAATTATAGCACACTTTTATCGATTTTTTCATATCAAATTATTTCAAATCCAAAAGCCATTTCCACGCCGGAACTATTTCGATCGTCTTGTTTTTGATTTTTCTTTTTTCTTCTTGGCTTTCGGTTATAATTAAACCTTTTTTCAAGTTGAATTTTTCCATCGCTTCCAGCAGTCCGGTGATTTCTCTTTTTTCGGTTTCCGGATCGGAAAGATTTTGAGAAACTTGAATCGCCTCGCTTATCCTTAAACCCTTTCTAACGACAAAATCACATTCTTTTTTATCTTTATAATAATAAATGTCTGCTTCCCGCCTTTTTAATTCTATAAACACTATATTTTCCATATTTGCTCCGATTTTTTCGGAAAACTTGAATGCGACAGAATTTGCCAAGCCCGTATCCACCGCATAAACCTTTCTGTCGTTAATAATCTGCTTTTTAATCGAATAATCAAACTTGAAAAGTGAAAAGAATAGATAAGCTTCCTCAAAAAAATCAACATAATTTTTGACAGTTGTGACGCTCTTAACTCCAACCATATTGCGCACATTATTAAAACTCATAGGTGCGGTTATATTGGACAAAAGGTACAACGCAATCTCGCGAAAAATTTTTGTTTCCCGTATTTTAAACCTTACAATCAAATCTTTTATAAGAATATCTTGATATAACTGTTCAAGTTCTTTTTTGTTTTTGCTGGTTACGATTTCCGGAAATCCGCCATATTCCAAATATCGATTGAAATATCTCGCCAGAGCGCTTCTTTCCTTTGTGTCGTAAAAATCTTTATCTGGAAAGTTTTCATATTTTAAAAATTCATCAAAACTGAAAGGATACAACTCCATTTTTAAGTGTCTTCCGGAAAGGGTCGTTGCCAGCTCGCTGCTAAGAAGCTTGGCGTTGCTCCCTGTGATAAAAATTTTCTTTCCATCTTCAAAAAGCCGGCACGCAAATTTCTCCCAGCCGCACACATTTTGAATTTCGTCAAAGAAAAAAACTCTTTGTTCGCCGTATAATTCCATCAGCGCTTCATATAAAACATTCAGATCGACAGCTTTAAAATCGAGCAACCGCTCATCTTCGAAATTGAAATAATAATAACCGGAAAAATTTTTTGCGATTTGTTTGAGAAGCGTAGATTTACCGCTTCGCCTTATACCGCTTATGACGCTTATTTTCTTTGACTCAACAAATCCTTTTGAGATTTTCCGAGAAATCAATTCCAATTTTTTTTCAAAGTTCTTTCTCTGTTCCACGACTATCAGTTTTATTGTATTTTTATCCATTTAAAATGTATGCTTATTGTTATTTTTATACATTACTAATGTATACTATTTACACGATTTTGTCAATTTCGCATCCCTCCCGCAGAAACGCAGCATAACCTACCGCGCAAACTTCACCTGCCCCAACCGATACAAATCCCCGACTTCGTCCGCCGAAAGCGCGCGGTTGTAGACGCGGACTTCGTCGATTATACCATCAAAAAAAGATGCGGAAACTTGTCCAATTTGAAAAACAGAAGCGCTGACTCCGGTTGCATCCGTGATGGCTATAAAATGCCAACCGGTATCAACTACCGGAGAAACTGTGCCGTCCACATAAATTGTCACGCTTGGAAAACCGGTAGCTAAAATATTACTCGCTCCGTCTATTTCTATTTGATCCGTTCCGTCTATATTTATAATTTTTCGCGTGGTCGCGTCATCGGTTTTAATCCAAAAAGAAACAGTTTGTATCCCCGTGCCAACATTCCCGCAATTCACATAATCTGTCGTCCCGTTAAAACTCAACGCCTGTCCTCTTTTCCCCATCACCGCGGTCGCGCCGGAAATTGTTCCATTGTTGTTTTGACCGGAGCGATCGTAAGCGGTATTGGTTGACCAATTTATATCCGGTCCATCGAAGCTCCACACTCCCACCAGTCCGTTGGTCATTTTGTCGGTTAAGGACATTTGCATCGTCACAGCGCTTCCACCGGGAAGATTGGGCGAATTGGTCACTACCGACCTTTGCAAAAGTCCCGCTTCGCTTATTACCGGCGTTTCGTCCGCGTCGGTGGTTGTCAATTTTAATTTGTAATAAAAACTTTCCGCACCTGTCCAATTAAGCACGGACAAATCCAAGGAATTCGTGTCATCTAAATGAACGCCCGCCGACAAGCTGTCCCAGCCCCATAATGTTCCGGATGAATTATAAAAATTCGTTCCGTCTTGGGAAAACTGCGCGCTCACGGTTGTTCCCGACGGCAATGAAGAAATATTGTAGCCGAATCGTTCCGAGCCATTGAATTTCGTACTTGCTCCGGAAAGCAAATCCGTGGAAACAATATTTCCTTCAGTTTGATATTCTCCGCTCCATGGAGGAACATACGGCGTGTAAATGTCGGAATAATTAACTTGCGCTTCGCTCAAGGTGGCTGTCGCGGCCGGATCGGTCGTGGTAAATTTCACGCGATAATACAAATTAGCGGTTGTCCATTCAAGAGCGGTTAAATCTATATTCGTAACGCCGGCAGACAAAGCATCCCAGCCACCTTCAACGCCGTTATGATCGTGCCAATTATCCTGATCTTGGGAAAATTGAACGCCGATGCCGGTATTGGTCGGAATAGTCGCAGTGGCAGTAAATCCGGTAATTTGGGCGACATCCGACAAACCGTTTAAAAGATTGGTAGAAAGCGCCGAACCCGTAGAATAATAATCGGCGCGAGCCGGAAAAGCCAAGAAAAAAACACTAAATATGCCGACAAATAGACCAACTACTATAATATGTTTATTTTTTGTGAAATTCATAATTATTTAAATGCTTGGCAACTTTTTCAAATTATCAAATTCCAATCCTACCAACCTCTGACGCAACGCACATAGGTGCTATGTCGCAGTGTCTTAACTGTCTACAAGTTCGTCGCTACCCATTCGTTAAATTTCTCCACTTGAATTATCTTCCGAGCATCAATCAAAAACGGCGCGACATCCTTAGCCAATTTCTTTAACTCCGCCGCTGAGAATAAATTTAACAATTTTTCTTTTAGCTCTTTTTGACCGGAAATTTTTAAATATTTTTTTAAATAAGCCCAGTCAGGCTTTGTCATTGAATACAAATAAACAACATCATAAATATCACGGCCCTTGGCTCGCTTGCGATCAATAAGAGCACAAATTTTTTGCGACAAAGCCACTTCGGGCGTATAAATTTTTATCTCACTGAACACATCGAACTTGCTCAACACTTTCAATATCGTTTCCGGCTTTTTCTTTAATTGAAAACTATCAATTTGGATCAAGATTTTTTCATCCTTGAGCGGTGACAGTTTATTATCAAATAAAATGCGCGGAAACTTGATATAGCAATGATAAACATTATGAAACGAATTGCGAATTTCCACACCAACGCCCTCTTTTTCCAACTCCATTTTCACTACATCCATCAAATCGGCAAAATCAGCTTCATTTAAATCATAATTATCCAAATCTATATCCTCGGAAAAACGATCATTGCCGTGAACAATGCGGATGCAAGTGCCGCCCATAAAAATGAGCCGATCGCCGTATTTTGAGGAAAAAACAATATCCAAAATTCGATACTGCAAATATTCCTTCAGAATATGACGCGCGTGACGCGCTTCAGCCATTGAATAATATTGTAAAATCCTATTTAACGCGATCATACAAATAAGAGGTTAGACTGTTTAATCTATTTTTTATTCTAGCCGCCTTGACCAAGGCTGTGAATTTCTTTAATTTTGAAATCTTAAAATCTTTTTGCAATGTTAGACGCAATGATTCAAAATCTTTTGGCTCGCTCAAATCAGACCGTAAATAAATCAGATCAAACAAAGCCTTTTCCGGCGTTGCCATTCTAAAGAGACGATTTTCTTTTTTACTTTCAAATAATTCATAATCAACAAAAAGGCCTTTAGTAATTTTTTGGTAAATAAAACTCCCGAATTCATTGTGGATTTTTTCATTGCGATTTTTGGAAATAGAGGTGATAGTTTGAGCTATATCTGGAATAATTTGATAATGCGACAAAGCGTATTCCATGGAAATGTAAGAATAATTCAATTCATTAGCCAGAATATGCAAATCAATTTTAGAATTTGGCAATATAAAAAACCCTCTTTTTGCATACTTCAAAAGACCTTTTTTTTTCCAACCAGTCAGTTGGGCATAATTCACAGCTCCAAACGCGTTCTTGACATCTTGAAAAGAAATAGCATTAAAATTTTTAAATTGTTCAGCAAAATCCAAATATTTCATATTTTAATAAAATCAAAAGTTTATAGTATTTTATAAATATCTGATTTAATAATAAATGATTTGAAATGACCTGTCAACAATACGCACATCAGTTCATATAGCTTGGCTCTTGCTAAGCTCACACGAATTCCAGCAAAAATTATCTTCTTAACGCTATCTTCAAAAAATCATTTCCTGGTTCAAAAAAATCGGTTAATTTTTCACATCCACAAATTTTCAACATTATTTTTGTCCCGTTCCCACCGGCCCGGATTTTTAATTATGTATTCACGAATTTTGTTTAACGATTCGTCGTTGCGAATGATATGGTCGTAGAATCGGGATTGCCATTGGAAATACCAACAATTTGATTTTCGAATTTTTTTAGTGCAAACGGATTTAAATTGATTGATAATTGAACCCAATGAATTCGGTTTCCAATTTGGATTATATCCACCGCGTTGATTTTCGTTTTGCGTTTTCGCATCGTTTGTGAAAACATCAACGATTGTAGAGACGCCCAGCCGGGGCGTCTCTACGGGCGATTGGGTCATTTCAAATGTTTGTAATATTTCGGGCGTATCAATATAATCATTTCTAATTTCAATTATCCCATGTAAATGATTTGGCATAATCACCCATTCGTCCAGAAATACATTGTTTCTAATTTTTGGTGTTTGCAACCATTCGTTATGAACAATTTTTCCAACATCCGACAAATTCATTTCCCCATTTTTCATTTCACCGAAAAAATATTCTTTTTCTCGCGTACAAATTGTCACAAAATACATTCCGTTTTGGGAATAATCGTAATTTTGCAAACGGGTGGAATTTATTGTGTATTTGTTTTTGAATTTGTCGGGCATTTGTTTATTTATTTTTTGTATCGCATTATTTGCATCATAGATTATCCGCACCCCGCACCCGTAGAGACGCCCCGCCGGGGCGTCTCTACGAATGCAATGTGTCTCTGCGAAAAATTAAATTATCAAATTCCAACCCTACCACCCGCGGACACACCGGACGGAGTACGCATACGTCTTATTGCTGGTGCCCGGAACACCGGTGCTGAAGTTGACACCCCACGCGCCCGTCTCGGAGTACTCGGTGCCGGACCAGTAGTAGCCCGTGCCGAAACTACCGAAAGATGCATGGTTGGTCCAAATGCATCCCAATTCGGTTATCGTTGGCAGTCTTCCGCCGATGGATTTGCAATATTCCCTGGCCGGATAAGTTGTTCCAAACGAAAGCGTGTTGTCGGCTTTTAGCTGATCGCCGTTTTGTCCGCCGTCAATTCCGCATTGCGGCTGATCGCAAGCGGTGTTGGCGGTTTTCCATTGTTTTGTTGTCGGCGCGTCGCCTTGTTTTACAATAATATAACTGCCGTCGCCGAGAGTGTTGGCGCAAGTCGTGGAAAGCGCGCAAAACCACGCTTCTTCGTCGCAATCTTTTGTTTCCAAAGTTATTTCGCCCACTCCGGTATTAACCGTGGTTTGCCAAGTATCCGCGACTTTTGTTTCGTCGGTAAATGAATCAATCACCGATTGCGCCAGCGCGTAAAATTGGCGCCAGCCGAAAATTCCAACGGTTGCCGCCAAAACAATCGCAAGCGCGATAATTATTTTTGATTTTTTGGAAATCGGCTTTTTGAAATTAAGCATATTTGATTTTTTTAAAAAAATATTTAGCTGATTATAATTTTATTATAGCATTATTTTTCTTCCACCATATCTTCCCCGAAAACCTTGTCTTGAAACGGCTGTCCTCCTCCGGTCCATATTTTTTTCATATCAAAATCCAGTTTTTCAATCTTCAACCGATACTTTCTGGCGCGAACAATTTCCTGCTCGCTCGCTTCACCCGCTTCGCCCGCTGTAGCCTTAGCGAAGGAGGGCTGAACTAATTTATCCGCGTCTTCTTGTTTTAATTTTAATTTCAAAATCAGATGGCTGATTCTTTCCGTCTCGCTCCATAAATGCCCCTCGGGAAAAATCGCCAACACATCGCCGGATTTCATAGAACTTTTCGCGTCTTCAACCGGGTCGCTGTTTTTCTCGTCTTTCATTTGCGTGAGCGCCTCGTAAATTTGCGGCTGATTTTCCGGATTATTTTCTTCAGCGGTTTTATTTTTTTCCAAAAAAAACACTCCGCCGATTATTCCAGCGATAACGACTGTTAAAATTATTCCCGCGAATATCGCGGCCCGTTTGGGATCGGCAATGATGATTTTTTTTAGCATATTTTTTTTGTTAATGATTATTTCTCCCCGAACCCGATTATTTTCATTTCGTTATCTTTTGTGTCGTTTTTTAAAAATCTTTTAATAACATCAAAGACATCTCGAAAATTTCGGTCATATTTTTGTTCCATTTTTTCTATTTTATTTTTAAGTTCTTTATGAGTTAAAAGCATTTCTCTAAGCTTCATAAATATTCTCACAATCTGAATGCTAACCTGAATAGCCGTTTCGCTTTTTAATACTGCCGACAGCATGAGAACTCCTTGCTCGGTAAAAACTTGCGGCAAATACTTGGAATACTTTCCCATTTCTAAGGTGCCAAATTGGTACCTTAGAATTTTTGCCTCTTTTTCGTTTAGCTGAAACATAAAATCCTCTGGAAATCTTTTAATATTCCTTCTGACCGCCCTGTTTAACGCTTTTGTTTCCACATCATAAAGCTCCGCCAGCTGGCGGATCATGGTCCAGACGATTCCACAATCCACCAATTAACTTTTACATCTTTTGCGACGCCGGTTGCATTCGAACATTTGATTTTAAATCCGGTATAGTTTCCGTCGTTGTCAGCGGTTTTTTCCACCCAAATATTTCCGCCCGCGTCGCCTTCGGGAGTAATAAATATTTTTGCGGTAGCGGTAACGGCTTTAGTTTTTACTTCAATGGATTTTCCGTCTGACAATCCGATATCGCCTTCTTTTGGTTCAATACACTCGCTATTTTCTTCATCGAATATTTTTCCGGCGACGCAAATATATGTTTCGCCGATGGTTTTCTTTTCCAAATCGACAATTTTTACCGCGAACGCGCCCGCCACCATTTCATCAGCTTCCAATTTGCCGTCGAATATATTGAGCGGCGCGTTTTTCTTGGCGAAATTTTCAATATTGTCCAAATCAAAAGCCAGCAAAAATTCATTGAATTGAGTGTTTTGCTCTTGCAATAATTTCATCTG
>DMXN01000032.1:97973-142186 GCA_003482885.1 Candidatus Moraniibacteriota bacterium | reverse complement strand
AATTTCTGGCTACATCACATAACCTTCTATATTAAAGTCAAGAGAAGTTATACCCAAATCAAGCTAAAGCGACCTGCGACTCAATTTGCCTAACTTCATATGGTGTTCCTCTTTTTACAACTGCAAAAACTCGCTCGCAAAGTTTTCTAGCCACGGCAATAATTGCAACTCGGGTCATTTTACCCTCGGCTTTTTTCTTCAAATAAAATTCTTTGAGTTCTGGATCATGACATCTGGCAACTTGAGCAGCCAGATAAAAAGCCGTTCGAAGATGTGCATTTCCTCGTTTGGTAATTCTTCCCATTCTTAAACTCTCACCTGATTGCATAACCTTAGGATCGATTCCAACATAGGCCTTGTATTGAGTTGCCGTTGGAAAGCGAGAAAAGTCTCTGGTTTCCACTGAAACTATGGCAGACAAACGAGCGCCAAATCCCGGAAAAGATTGGATCAGTTTCTCATCCTTGGTTGCATCATTCTTATCCAAAGCCAATTCTTCGATATTTTCCACGCATGTATCCATATGCTTAATCAGTTTTTCCAAAGACTTCATAGCCATATTGATTTGGCTGTTGGCATTCATCATCTTCAATTCTTTGAAAATGATTTTTACGGCAGTTCGTTGATTGACAACGCCTCGTCTAGTTCGAAGCAGTGTTCTTCGAGTTACATCAAGCTGCGAAAGCGTCACAATTCTGCCTTCTCCTTGAGAAATGATTCGGGCAATCAGTTTGGCATCATTTTTATCAGTCTTCTTCTTTCTGATTGAGGTTGATATTTTCTTTCCTGTTAGGATTGGGTTTATTAATCTGAATTCAAAACCTTTCGTAACTAAAACTTCTTGGCAAATTAAGTGATAGCGACCAGTTGATTCAGCCCCGAATATACAATTTTCAACACTGAGTTTTTCTTGTTTCAAAAAATCACGCACACTTTCATGGGTGTTGGAAATCTCAAAATCAAATTTGGTTCCCAAAAAATGCAGATTGAGCTTCTTGGAAGAAACATCAATTCCAATGACTTGTTTTTGTTCCATTTTTTTGTTATATTAATATTTAGAGATCAAGAACAAAAGGGGTCTTCCTTCTGTCTGACATGTTGGCTAGTTATGCGAGGCGTTAGCCTCAACTTTCTAATTCGTCACTGACAGAGGGGCTGCATGTTATGCGACGAGGCAAATTTGTGGTTTCCTCAAACACGGTCTTCGCAGCCCCCTTTTGCTTGACTTGTCAATTCTAACTCTTACAGTTTTAATATACCAACACGGCACATGCGGTTCAGAAATTTTGCACTTTATAATATATTAAGGAAAGCAAAATTTTCTCTCCCATATTTTTAAGATTTTTTTAAAATAACAAGTAAAATTTATTACAAAAATATGATAAATTCAATTAAAAAACCATACAATATCCCCGATATAGAACAGAAACTAGATACATTGCTTGATTTTACATGGGTAAGGGCACGGCTGGGCTGTTCTCTAAGAATAGTGTAGGCTGCTAAGGTAATTCTACCAAAAATGTATCGTTTATAATGGGATTATTATAGAACAAGCCAGCCGTGCCATGTCCCCGTAGTTCAACGGATAGAACAGTCCCGTCCTAAGGGATAGATATATGTTCGATTCATATCGGGGACACCATACTGACATTTTAAAATTGTCCTGCTAACTTTTTAAATATAACTATCGACGTTGGCAGGATAAAAATCTCGAAAATTTTCGAGTTTCTGCCTCCGCCGACCAAAACTTGCCAAAACAAAAATTATCTGCTACACTTTAAATAGAAGTTAATTACTAAGAAAAATTGAATAGGGGAATGCTTTAATTCCTTTTTGTCAGCCAAAAGTTGGCGATTTCTTTTTTCAATAATTTCTTTATCAAAAAGAAATTTTTTTATACCGAGAATAGGCGCCATTTAATTATTAAGCGGTTCGGCGCCGATCGCAAAAAATTTAATCAAATGGGTGATATTTTAGAAAATTTAGCCACGGAGGTGGATAAATTGGCAGATAAACAAGGCATTACTTTAAACGCCACATCGGACAATGTCCAAAAAACAGCTGTGCCAACTTCCACTCCGGTAATAATGGAAGAGAAAAAGAATTCTTTTATGGAAAAATTAATGCAGGAAAATCCAGTCAATTTTCCTTCTATTGGCGACAATATCATCGGAACAGTCATCGAAGTTTCTTCCAGCGAAATATATTTAGATCTTGGACATTTCGGAGCCGGGCTTGTCTTGGGCAAAGAAATCAAAGACGGAATGGGTTCAAATAAGCTTAAAGTGGGCGATAAAGTTTCCGCCGCTGTGATAGATTTAGAAAATGAAGAAGGTTTTATCGAACTTTCCATTCGTGAAGCCTCTTATGAAAAAGCATGGGAAGACATTGAACGAAAAAGAGACGCGCAAGAAAAAATCAAAACGAAAGTTATCAGCGCCAATAAAGGCGGTCTGCTTGTTGAAATTAACGGCATTGCCGGTTTCTTGCCGGTTTCACAACTTTCCAGCAAAAATTATCCGCGCGTGGAGGATGGAGATAAAAACAAAATTCTTAATCTTCTCAAAAAATTAATCGGCAATGAGCTGGAAGTTTGCATTTTGGATGTTGACAGGGAAGCGGAAAAATTAATTGCCAGCGAGAAGGCGGCGCAAAGCGATAAAGATAAAGAAGCTATTTCCAGTTTTAAAATCGGCGATATTATTTCCGGCGAGATTAGCGGTGTGGTGGATTTCGGAGCCTTTGTAAAATTTTCTTCCGGAAACAAAGAAAAAAGAAATAATGAAAAGGAAAAAATTGAAGGTTTGGTGCATATTTCCGAATTGGCTTGGCAACTAATTGAAAATCCCAGAACGATCGTCAAAGTCGGAGATAAAGTGGACGCGAAAATTATCGGCATTGATAATGATAAAATTTCACTTTCCATTCGAGAATTGCAAGCCGATCCATGGAGCGAAGCAACTAATAAGTATAAAGTAGGAGATGTTGTAATCGGCAAAGTGCATAAAATAAACCACTTCGGCGCTTTCGTTTATCTCGACAAAGATATTCACGGCTTAGCTCATATCAGTGAAATGTTAAATATGAATCCGGGAAAAAGCGTTAATGATTTAATCAAAGTCGACGAGGATTACAAATGGAAAATTCTTTCTATCGAATCGCAAAGCCATCGAATGGGATTGGTTTTAGCGGACGAAAAAGAGCATAAAACTGAAAAAACAGAAAAGAAAAAAGCAAAGAAAATAGCAACGGAAGAACCGAAAAAAGAAGAAACGAAGAAAAAGAAGAAGATTGCAGCAAAGAAAACTGAAAAGACTGCGAAGTAAAAATATATTATTTGCGCCTTTAGAGACGCGATTAATCGCGTCTCTACGCAAAAGATTATTTTTTATGATTATTTCTTTCAATGGACAGGAAGGTTCCGGCAAAAGCACTATTTCTTTAATGGTGGCAAAAAAACTTGGCTTTTCGCATTATTATATGGGGCAAATTTTTCGCGATATGGCGAAAGAGAAGGGGATGACCCTGCCGGAATTCAGAAAAATTTGCGACGCCGATCCGAGTTTTGACAAAAAAGTGGATGATTATTTGGTGCAATTATCCAAAGAGCAAGAAAAATTTGTCATTGAAAGCCGCACAGCATGGCATTTTATTCCGCAATCGCTGAAAATTTATTTGAAAGTTGATTCTCGAGTGGCGGCGAAAAGAATTTTTAAGGGACTTTCGGAAAAAAATAATCGTGGAAATGAAGATAAAAACTTGGACACAGTTGAAAATATTCAAAAAAGTATATTGCAAAGACGCAAAGAAGACAACGAGAGATATTTTTCTTTATACGGAATTCATCAGGACGAAGAAAAAAATTACGACTTTGTTTTAGATACAACTAACTTAAATGTTGATGAGGTTTTTGAGAAAATAGCAGGGATTATTGAAAAGTACTTGAAAAAATAAATTCAAACAAGAATACCGCAGAGATATAATAATAATGCCGATTGAAAAAGCGTTGGGAGAGATGGATGGGATTTCGAAAGGTTGATTTATAAAAATAAAAAAGCCCGCGATCGGTTGTGATCTGCGGGCTTTTTTGCAAGGCTAATTTTTATGCTGGCAACCGCGATGGATGCCAGCATGTTTGGTTTTTTAAAGGCCTGAGAATGGCTTGTTCCTGTCTCTCTTCTCGTCTTCCTTTCGTATCTTCGCGACCAAACCCTCAATTTCGGTCCGATACTTAGATCTTGCCACTGCTCTTTTGAGCAGGCTGTTCTCCCTCAACAGCTCATCGCGTTCTGCTTCAGCAGAATAACGCTTGTTCCTACTCTCCCTAAGGGTATTCTCGAGATCATATGTATACTCTCGATTCGCTATTTCCCTGCTTACTTTATCGTTGTACCTTTGACTTTCGCTTAAACCCATGACATGCCTCCTCTCGCTAAGTTTATTTGTTAACGAACAACTACATTTACCGCAATCATTAAACACTACCAAAAACCAAACTGACTGTTTACATTTTTTATATTTCGTGTATACTAGAAATAGGTAAATATTAAAATTTACCTCAAACAAGCATAAATCAGGGAGAAATTAAGTTATTAATTTATCGTCTAAAAATATAGACGGATTATATTTGTGAAACCAAGCAAACAAGAGTTGATGGACAATATGAATTTTTCAGAGAAAGAAGCCAGCATTTATTTGACCCTTTTGGAAGCGGGGGAGGTCACCGCTACTGATCTTGCCAAGAGATGCAATCTCAAAAGAACCACGCTGTATAATATGCTTCCGGAAATGCAAAGAAGGGGATTTATAAAAGTGACCAAAAATAAAGGTCGAAAATTCTATTTCATTGACGATGTTCGCAATCTTGAACAGTCGTTGGAAGAAAAAACCGAAGCAGTGCGCCAAATGATTCCGGAGCTGGAAAAATTCCACAATATTTCGCGCGTAAAACCCCGAATTATTCTTTACGAAGGAGTGATTGGGATGAAAAGATTTTACGGAGATATTATTACTTCCGTTTCTTCGGGCGATAGCATCTTAACCTATATCGGACTGCAAAATTTCTATGATTTTGTTCCAAAAGAAATTTTGGAAAAATATGTCGGCGAACGAATTAGGAAAAGAGTGGTTAATAAAATAATCGCGCACGAAAGCGATGTGGCAAGAGATTGGATGAATTCGGCCAAAAATGAACTTCGAGAAATAAAAATCCTGAAAGAGCAAAAAGAAATATTTAGTGGAGATTTTAAAATTTTTGCCAACAAGGTAGCCTTTCTTTCTTACGATGAAGATTTTTTCGGTGTGATTGTTGAAAGCAAGGGCATCCACAATATGATGAAAGGATTGTTCTATGCCGTATGGAATGAAAATTAAAAATTAAATAAAATTTTTATGAAAAATCTCATCAAAAAAATTCAAAACACCATCTTCCAACAAAGTCTTTTGAAAAAAGGCGATAAAATTATTTTGGGAATTTCCGGCGGACCGGATTCGGTTTGTCTTTTGCATGTTTTTTTGGAGCTGCAAAAAAAGTCTAATTTAAGCCTTATCGTCGCTCATGTGAATTATGGTCTTCGTAGAAAAGACAGCAACTTGGACGAAAAGTTTGTTCGCAATTTGGCGGGAAAATATGATCTGAAAATTGAAATTTTAAAACCAAAAATTCAGGCGAAAAATAATTTAGAGGAAAATCTGCGCGATATTCGTTATGATTTTTTTGAAAAAATCAGAAAAAAAAATAATTTTAATTTGATTGCCGTCGCGCATAATTTGGACGATCAAGCGGAAACTTTTTTAATGCGATTAATTCGCGGTTCGGGTTTACAAGGACTTTCCGCGATGCAATTTAAAAATAATTCGCGAAAAATTATTCGTCCGTTGCTTAATATCACGCGCCAAGAAATTTTAATTTATCTCAAAACAAATAAATTAAAATATAAAATTGACAAAACAAATTTGCAATCCATTTTTTTGCGCAATAAAATCAGAAATAAACTGATTCCGTATATTGAAAAAAATTTCAATCCGCGCGTCAAGCAAGTTCTTTCTTCTACCGCGAAATCTTGCGGGGAAGATTATGCCGTGATTGAAAGCGCGACTGAAAAATTTTATAATAAAGAAAAAGAATTGAGCGTAAAAAAGCTTTTAA
Source organism: Candidatus Moraniibacteriota bacterium (assembly GCA_003482885.1). Classification (GTDB taxonomy): domain Bacteria; phylum Patescibacteriota; class Minisyncoccia; order Moranbacterales; family UBA2206; genus UBA9630. The sequence continues at coordinate 136,038 of DMXN01000032.1, read as the reverse complement.
AATTGCCGACTGCCATTCAGAAAAGAGTTTTGCAAAAAATAATTTTTAAAAAAAACCCAAAAATAACACCACGCGATTTCTCTTTCAGCGAAGAAATAATTAAAGCGCTCAAAAGCGCGAAAAGCAAAAACCAAACTATAAATTTTGCCAGGTTGAAAATGATTCGAAAGGGTGATAAAATCAATTTGTCTTGAACTGTGATTTGTCTGATTGAATGATAGGCTATGATTTTTCAAAAATCCTTTGATGGATTATAATTATTTTTTATTTATTTGAATTCGTAATTCGTACATTCGTACAAATTCGTAATTCGTAGAATTATGAAAAATTTGCTTAAAAATATCAGCTTCGTTTTGTTTTTGTTTCTTTTTGTGACAGGAGTTTTGATTCTTTTCAGCTCCCCGGAAAAAAAACCGGAAGCCGTTTCGCTTTCCACTTTGGTTTCCCAAATTAACGAACAAAAAGTCAAGGAGATTTCCGTAACTAACGATGAACTGACTATTACGATGGTTGACGGAAAAACTGAAAAAGCCGTTAAAGAAAAGGAAGCGGGAATTACGGAAACTTTCAAAAATTACGGCGTGGATCAGGAAAAATTGAAAGTTGTAAATGTAATAGTTAAAGGCGAAACCGGAGCCAGTCTTTGGCTCGGAGCGATTTTGCCTTTTCTTTTGCCGTTTCTGCTGATCGCCGGTTTCATTTGGTTCATAATGCGCCAAGCGCAAAGAGGCAACAACCAAGCGCTTTCTTTTGGTTCGTCTAAAGCGCGGATGATCGATCCGAAAGATAAGAAAAATCGCGTTATTTTTTCCGATGTCGCCGGAGCCAAGGAAGCCAAAGAAGAATTATACGAAATTGTTGAATTTCTGAAAAATCCTCAAAAGTTTTTAAACTTAGGCGCGAAAATCCCGAAAGGCGTTTTGCTTTTGGGCTCTCCGGGAACAGGAAAAACTTTAATTGCCAAAGCGGTGGCAGGGGAGGCTAATGTGCCATTTTTCAATATTTCCGGATCGGAATTTGTAGAAATGTTCGTGGGAGTAGGCGCGTCGCGCGTACGGGATCTTTTTAAGCAGGCCAAAAAAAACGCGCCAGCGATTGTTTTTATAGATGAAATTGATGCTGTCGGTCGCCATCGGGGAGCTGGTTTAGGCGGAGGGCATGATGAAAGAGAACAAACGCTCAACCAAATTTTAGTGGAAATGGATGGTTTTGATACCAGCATTAATGTTATTGTTATCGCCGCCACCAATCGTCCTGATGTGCTTGATCCGGCGCTTCTTCGTCCCGGCCGATTCGACCGGCGAGTAATAATGAATTTGCCGGATATTGAAGAAAGAACGGCGATTTTAAAAATTCATTCGAAAAATAAACCGCTGGGCAAAGAAGTTGATTTGAGAGTTATCGCGCAAAGAACGCCCGGATTTTCCGGAGCGGATCTTTCCAACTTATTAAACGAAGCCGCTATTCTTACTGCCCGGCGAGAGAAAAAAATAGTGGCTATGCCGGAACTTACCGAAGCAATCGAAAAAGTTATCCTCGGACCGGAAAGAAAAAGCCGCCGCATCGATGAAGATGAAAAGAAAATTATCGCCTATCATGAAGCCGGGCATGCTTTAATCGCCGCGTCGCTTAAACATTCCGATCCGGTGCAAAAAGTTTCTATTATTTCCCGCGGCAACGCCGGCGGTTATACTTTGAACGCGCCGACAAAAGACAAGATGCTTCATTCCCGCAATTATTTTATTGACGAACTGTCTGTATATTTGGGCGGATATATCAGCGAGAAGCTAACTTTTCATGATATTACCACCGGCGCATCTAACGATTTGGAAAGATCCACCGCTATCGCCAGAAATTTAGTTACTCGCTATGGAATGAGCGATTTGGGACCGAGAACTTTCGGTCATAAAGAAGAATTGGTTTTTCTCGGCAAAGAACTGCGCGAAGAAAAAAATTATTCCGAAGAAACCGCCCGAGAAATTGACAATCAAGTTACTAAATTTATCGATAACGCCTACAAAGTGGCTGAAAAAATACTTATTGAGAAAAAAGACTTGCTCGACAAAATTTCCAATGTTCTCTTAGAAAAAGAGACTATTGAACAAAAAGAGTTTAATGAGATAATGGGAATAAAAATTGAGAATAAAGAAGCAATAAAAACAGTTTAATCTCATGCTAAATATTGATTACCTAAAAATCTTCCTCGCCGCATGGAATATAACTTGGAAAAACCGCTTTCTTTGGTGGTTCGGCTTGTTTTTTCTTTTGCCGGGAATTTTTAATTTTAGATATATTCTATCAGATAATCCGGAAACTATGGAAAGATGGCAAAGTATTTTCGGAAAATTACCCGATCTGAATTTTTTTGTCGCATATCCAAATGTTATTTTGTTTGTTTTGAGTTTTTTAATTATTCTTTTTTTTATTTCTATTTTTTTAAGCCTTCTTGGACAAGGCGCAATTATCAAGTCCACCCAGCATTTATTAAAAAACAAGCCGGCTGATTTCAAGTCGGGCTGGAAAGATGGAAAAAAATATTTTTGGAAAATATTTTGCATAATTTTATTTTCCGGACTGGCTTTTATAATTTGCGCGGCGGTCATTGTCTTGCCCATTGCGTTTTTATTCGCCGCAAAATCTTATGCTATTGCCATTCCGCTGGCTATTTTAGCCTTTTTAATTATTATTCCCTTGTTGGTTTTGTACAAATTTCTGCAAACATACGCTTGCTTTTACGCCGTTCTAGCCGACTTAACGCCTTGGATAGCCATAGAAAACGCTTACGCTCTTTTTAAAAAAAACATTCTCGCCGGCATCATTATGTCATTATTATTTATTCCTTTGGGCATTTTTTCTTTTTTGATTATTATTGCGGCAGCGTTGGCAGTTTTAATTATTTTTGGACTGATCGGATTGATATTGTTTTTTATTTTTAAAGAAACTGGAATAATCATCGCCATCATTTTCGGCTTGATTATTTTCGCTTTTACGATTATACTTTTTTATTCCGCTTTTACCGCTTTCTCCCAAATCGCTTGGGTTCTATTTTTCCACACCATCGCCACTCCGAAAGAAGAAGAAAAAGTTGTTGAAGAAATCAAGGAACCGAAAAAAGAATTAATGCATCTGCCGACCGCCGACGCGGTGAAAACTATTAAGATGGAAAAATAAATTTTAGGGGCGTATAGCTCAGTTGGTTAGAGCGTTTCCTTGACATGGAAAAGGTCTCCCGTTCGAGTCGGGATATGCCCACAGATAATATGAGAGTTCCTTAAAAATCTAAGTTATACTAATGGGACCATAGCTCAGTGGTAGAGCGGACGACTCATAATCGTTTGGTCGCTGGTTCGAATCCAGCTGGTCCCACAATCTATAACTTGTTTGATCGTCCCGATTGCAGTCGAGACTGAATCCGCAAAAATTTGGAATTGGTTTTTGTATATAAAATCTCTCTCCTCGATACATCGTTTTAAATCTTTTTTAGCCCGTAGCCTAATGGCGATTATTTTTTCGATAAAACTTTCCTTTGTGCCGGTCCCGTCAATTATTTCCTCCTCCTTGAATGAAAAGCTTTATGGACTTCTTTCAGTTGCTTGTTGGTAATATGGGTATAAACTTGCGTAGTGGTAATTGATGAATGCCCGAGCATGGCTTGCACCGAGCGAATATCGGCGCCATTGATCAATAAATCGGTGGCAAAGCTATGTCGAAGCGTGTGTGGATGGACATCCTTTACAATTCCCGCCTTGATCGCGTAATGCTTGACGATTCTTTGGATGCTTCTTGGCGTTAGACGCAGGTTATCCACATCCTCGCCCGCAAAAACGCCTCGCCGGAGCGTCTTTGCAAGCGGTTGCGTTTTTACGATTGTTTGTTTTTTTTCAAATTTTTTTAAGCCAACCACATCTCTCACGAAAAGCGCCGGATCGACATCGATTCTTTTTTCCAAATATCTTTTTATCACGCCGGAAGCGGAATCGGAAATAAAAACCACCCGCACTTTGTCGCCTTTTCCTCGAACGCTCAACTCTTGTCTTTTCAAATCTATTTTTTCCCGATCAATATTTGTCAATTCCGAAACCCGCAATCCGGCCGAAAAAAGCAACTCTAAAATCGCCCGATCGCGCAAAGATTTGAAATCTTGCCCGCCCGCCACCGCCAAAATCCGCTCGATTTCTTCAATTTCCAAAAAATCCACTTCGCGCGTCGGAGATTTACTCATCTCGATTTTTTCCGCCTGCAAGGACGCAATATCTCTCTTGGCTAGAAATTTTAAAAAATTGCGAATGGCAATCATATAAAAACCTTGGGTGATTTTTTTCAGCTTCCGGCCTTTTTCATCTTCATAACGATTAAGATAAACGCGAAAATTTCTCACCAATTCAGCGGTAATTTGCGCCGGATTAGCAACCTTCGCCCAATTCAAAAAACGATTAAGATAATGGTCATAGTTTTCAATGGTTTTTTGCGAGCGGCCTTTCTCAATTTCCAAATATTCTAAAAATTGGGTTTTAATTTCCTTGATTAGCATAGCCCTATTCTATACCAAAACTGCGATTGACAAAAATCGGCAGGGGGGCTATACTCATCATTAGGTAAAAATTAGGGTTTTAGGCTTAAGGCTTGCTAGAAGATTTTCCAAGAAACAGCTAAGTTCTTACTAAAACCAATAAGAAAGGTTAATCGTATTAGTAAGTTAACGCAAACTATACTGAGAAATCCGTTTTGCCGAAAAAACTTGAAAAATATCGTTACATTGCTTCATTGGAAACAAAAAAGCATAGTAGCATTCATAAAAGAACGGCGCACTGTCAAAATTCTGCATCTGTTCAGAAACTACTCCTCTTTTATTGTCGTAGTTTCCTGCTCCCTTTTGGTATCCGCCACCAATCTTTCCGCCGGACAAGAGTCTAGTGGTTTTTTGTTTGGTTATCTCGGAGCGGCGACTGACAATTATGCCAACCCCTTGGAAGACAAATTTTTTTTGAAAGCTAATCAAAAGACTTCTCTAGCCTTAGCGCCTTTGGCGGAAGCAAAAATTGTTCCCGATCCCGCGCTGCAAGATAACGAGGGTTCATTGTCCGATCCGATGCTTATGCAAGGAAACGCGCTAGTTTCCGAAAACTGCCCGGTACTTAAAGATCCGGAAGAAGATGGTGGCGTGATTATTTACGAAGTCCGGTCGGGAGACACGATCAGTACGATTGCCGCCGCCAATAAAATTACCGTCAATACTCTTCTTTGGGCGAACGCTATCGACGACATTGATTCTATTATGCCCGGCGATAAAATATTTATTCTTCCCGTTTCCGGACTTTCTTATACTGTCAAAAAGGGCGATGACATAAAAAGCATTGCCAAAGAATTTAAAGCTGAAGCGGATAAAATCATCGCTTTTAATTCTCTTCCCGCTAATGGCGATATAGAAGAGGGCGAGGAAATTGTCATCCCTAACGGACAAAAAGAACTTCCCAAACCTAAACCGGCAGCTAGAGGTTTAAATATTGCCGAACGGCCGTATGAATCATTTGAATCCACCGGCAAGAATCTTATTGGAGGCAAAGGAGGTCATATTTTCCCTTATGGCTATTGCACTTGGTATGTGGCGCAAAAAAGAAAAATTCCATGGAGCGGCAACGCGGGAACTTGGTTGTATAAAGCCAAAGCGTCTGGATACGCCACCGGAAAAACTCCGCGCGTCGGCTCGGTAATGGTTTCTTCCGAATCATGGTGGGGGCATGTGGGAATCGTAGAAAGCGTGAGCTCCGACAGTTTTACGATTTCAGAAATGAACTATAAGGGCTGGGGCAAAAAATCCACCCGAATCATGGCCAAAGGCAGCCGGGTAATTAAAGGATTTATTTATTAAAAATTCAAGAATTTGAAAAGACTGATTTTTTTTCAGGTCTTTTTTTATTATCCTACTCTTTTAATCGGCGCGACTTGGCTGGAAAGCTTTTTCAATCCGACTGATTGGAAAGCAACGGTAATAATGTCGCCTTGGGATGCGATTACCAGCCCTTTGCCGAATTTTTCATGAACGATTTTTTCTCCGCCCTTGAAAGTTTCTTTATTTTCAGTCAAAACAGTTTTCTTGCGCCCGGCTATAAATTCATTGGCTTTTATATTCACCCCAGAAAGTTCGGCGCTTTCGATTAATTCTTCTGGGATGTCATCTAAAAATCTTGATGGCGCGTTGATTTGCGTGGAGCCGAAAATAGAGCGCATTTTGGTGAATAATAAATAAACTTTTTGTTTGGCGCGCGTGATTCCCACATACATCAATCGCCGTTCTTCTTCCATTTCCGGCTCGCTAAGCAAACTGCGCGAATGCGGCAAAATTCCTTCTTCCAATCCGGCGATAAAAACAAACTGAAATTCCAAACCTTTGGCGCTGTGAAGCGTCATCAAATGCACCGCTTCGCTGGATTGATCAATATTGTCCGTATCCGCCACCAGCGCCACTTCTTCCAAAAACAAACTTAAACCCTCGCCATTTTCATACCCATCATATTTCTTCGCAACAGTTAATAATTCCCGCGCGTTTTCATAACGCATTTGCCCTTCATCGGTTCCATCCAATAACTGTTTTTCATATCCGCTTTCCAAAAAAACTTTCTGAATAAAATCCGCCAAAGATAAGTTATTTTTTATTTCCCGCATTCTTTTAATGAACTCGCAAAATCTAGCAATATTTTCTGCCTTAGTTTTAATAATTTTGTCATCTAAAATTTCAAGCCCCGCTATTATTAAATCTAAACTATTTCTTTTAGCAAAAGCCGTCCATTTCTCCACAGTTTTCTCGCCAATCCCGCGTTTCGGTTCATTTATAATTCTTTCCAAGGAAATTTCGTCATTAAAATTTTCAATCAATCGCAAATAAGCGATAATATCTTTGATTTCTTTGCGCTGGTAAAATTTTAACCCGCCAATAATGCGATAGGGAATCGAATCGGCAAGCATCGATTCCTCGATAATTCTCGATTGCGCGTTTGTCCGATACAATACGACAATATTATTTAATTTCACGCCTCTGTTGCACAAAGATATTACTTCCGAAACTATGAAACGCGCTTCATCGCCTTCATTTTCCGCTTCATAAGAAACCAGCAAGTGTCCGGCTTTATTTTCCGTCCAAATTTTTTTATCATTGCGATTGACATTTTTGGAAATCACGCCGTAAGCGGCATCCAAAATTTGCTGGGAAGATCGGTAATTTTGTTCCAATTTCACCACCTTGGCGGAAGGATAATCTTTTTCAAAATCTAAAATATTTTGAATATTGGCGCCCCGCCAAGAATAAATCCCTTGCCAATCGTCACCCACAACGCAAATGTTTTTATGTTTGTCCGCCAGCATTTTAATCAATGTATATTGCGCGTGGTTGGTGTCTTGATATTCGTCCACCATAATATAGCGGAAAATATTTTGATATTTTTCCAAAACTTCCGGAAATTTGCGAAAAATTTCCACAAGAAACATTAAAATATCATCAAAATCCAACGCGTTGTTTTTTTTCAACCTTTCTTGATAATTAACATAAACCTTTGCCGCAATATCTTCCCAATATCCGCCAGCGGACTTTTGAAACGCTTGCGCGTCAATCAATTCATTTTTCGCTTTGGAAATAGTCCCCAAAATACTTTGCGGACGAAATTGCGTCGTGTCAATATTTAATTCTTTCATGGTTTTTTTAATTAAACTTTGCTGATCCTGCGCGTCAAAAATGTTAAAATTACTGCTAAAATCTAACTTTTTGATTTCCGATCGTAAAATTCTCGCGCAAATCGAATGAAAGGTTCCCACCATAGGCATTCCGTATTTTTTACTATTCGTAGATTCGCATTCCATTCGTAGATTCGAATCGGCTAATAATCCCGCTATGCGTTCTTTCATTTCCGCCGCGGCTTTATTGGTAAAAGTTACAGCTAAAATATTTCTCGGAGGAATATTTTTCTCGCAAATCAAATAAACCGTACGATATGTAAGCGCCCGCGTTTTCCCCGATCCCGCTCCCGCAATCACCAAAACCGCCCCTTCGGTAGTTTCCACCGCCTCCCGCTGAGAAGAATTTAAGTTTTCCAAGATATTGGACATAGAATCATTGTAGCATAAAAGAAAAGTTTCAGGATAAATAAATTTAAACTTTTTTTATTTTTATCCGCCATATTGATTTTTCAACAATTTGGCTTATGCAGGGCATTTTCAACAATTCCACAAAATCTTAAAGTCCAAAAACGGCTTTATTAAAGCATTTTACAAAATTTCGTTTGACAAGTTTTCTAAAAAATGCTATCGTGCAGTGTTATGATGAAACCTAAAAAATATCATAACAAACGGTAATATAAATTTCAGAACTTTGACAACTTAAGCTTTCATTTCGCCATTTGAAGCCATAAGCAAATTTATTTGTTTTGTGTTTTCAAATGGCGAAGTGAAAAAAATATTGCCGAAAAAGAGAGGCGGTCTCTCTTGCGGTGAAAGATTAAACTCCAACAAAAATCGCCGAAGCGATTCAAAATCAAAACTCATCATATTGTTTTCCGGCGCGCAAATATACCGGCGCTTAAAAAGAAAACAATCCTGTTTCGACGGGGTGAGGATTTGAATTTTGAATTGCGGAGATGAGAGGAGGTAAGAATGACCTATCTTGAGTTAAGGGCTTTGCAGGACTTCCTGGCAAACCCAATAAAAGAACCCATGACACTCGTCATGGTTGTATTATTCATAACCATCCTCCTCGCTTTGACAATTGCAGCTGTCAAAGCAAAGGATGACAACTCGCCCGAGCCGAAAGGTAAGGGCAAAAAAAGGAGGAAAATATGAAAACCTATGATTTCCATCCTGTTTATGAACGCGAATACCGTTAGGCTGGATATGCTTTATATAAGCCAAAATCTGATACATTAATTAATTGTTTTAAACCTCGATTTGTTTAATATTGGCTTCATATAGGGGTGTTTTTGAAAAATAAACTAGTTTTTACATAATTTTAGATGAAACAGAGATGCTAATTACGCCTGTATTAAGCCAAAGTTAGCCTAACGGTATTCGCGTTATGAGGATGGAAAGATAAGCGAGTTCCCCTGTTGTTGTCAGATAGGGGAGTGTCACCTGTGCGGCGCAGATCCGTCTGCGCATGTCACAGAGATAGAGCCTTCCCGAAGAGTGAGGGGGAGGCAACTTTACACCTACACTGTAAGAATATTCTGTTCAAAGGAATATTCTCACACATCTTATGTCGGGGCGGTATTCGAAAAAGATACTGTCCCGACAAAACTACTCATGCGTGAGCATAAGTAGGAAAAAAGGTTTTCGCCAAATTCCTTAAAAAACTTGGTCGCGAATCCGTTGGTAAACGCGTGAATCCCGGATCGGCTGTCTCGGCTAGAAAATGAGCATATTGACCATCCCTATTGATGGTCTGCCAAATTGATGGTCTGCCAAGCAGAGCTTGGCAAATGTTTCAGGAAACCAAACTAAAAGGACAGACTCAATCGAGTTCGTCCTTTTTTATTTTCCAAAAAAAATTTGCCAAAACCACAATTTTAATATAGTCTTTAAGTATAATTATTCATCATTAGCAAGCTGCAGTTGACGGATAAAAACGCAACTTCTGTTTTGCCTCAATCGTTTTATGGCTCTTAGCAACAAACAAAAGGAAAAAGTGACAAAAGAAGTCAAAAGACATGACAAAGATACCGGATCGCCGGAATATCAAGTCGCTCTTTTTACCGAAACAATCAAAAAATTAACCACCCATCTCAAGAAAAACGCCAAGGATTTTCATTCCCGTCGCGGACTGCTCAAGATGGTTTCCAAAAGAAAACGGCTTCTCGATTATTTAAAAAAAACTAACGAAAAAAGTTATAAAGTTTTAATTAAAAAACTTGAATTAAAAGGATAATTTTATGTCAATTTTTAGCGAACAACGAATTGGGGTTTTGGTGGATATTCAAAATTTGTATTATTCCGCCAAAGTTTTGCACCAAAAAAAAGTTAATTTTGATCAGGTTTTGAAAGCCGCGGTCGACGACCGAAAACTGATTCGCGCCATCGCTTATGGAATCAAAACTTTAGAAGGACAGGAAGAAAAATTTTTCGACGCGCTGGAAAAAGTCGGCTACGAGGTGAAAACCAAAGACTTGCAAATATTTCCCGGCGGAGCCAAAAAAGGCGACTGGGATGTCGGCATCGCCGTGGATGCTATCAAAATGTCTAAAAGTTTGGATGCTATTGTTTTAGTTTCCGGCGACGGCGACTATATTCCACTGGTAAAATACATTCAATCAACTACGGGTTGCCGAGTAGAAGGCGCCGCTTTTTCCGAATCCACTAGCAATAAACTGATAGAAGAACTCGACGATTTCATCAATCTTAGCGAAAATAAGAAAAAGTTTTTGATATAGAATACACATGAAAGAAATTAGCATAAATAAACTTATTCACTATTGGATGGCTACGGCCGAGCATGATTTCGTAACAATGAACGCACTTTTTAAATCGAAAAGATATTCTGATTCTCTTTTTTTCGCCCATATTGTTTTGGAAAAAATATTAAAAGCGCATGTCGTTAAGCACACAAAAGATCAAGCACCAAGAATTCATGATCTTGTCCGTTTGCAAGAAATAGCAAAACTGGAAATTTCAAAAGAAGAAAAAGACTTTCTTTATACAACCAATGAATTTAATATTCGCGCTCGTTATCCCGATTATAAATTGAGTTTGTACAAACAAATTACAAAAGAATACGCCAAAAATCATATTGATAAAACGATTAGTGTTTATAAAAAATTATGTCTAGAATTGAAGCAAAAAAAATAGTTGCAAAATATGCCAAAAAATTAAGAGCGCAAAAAATTCCCTTTTCTGCTATTTATTTATTTGGCTCCTATGCTCACGGAAAACCTACAAAATGGAGCGACATTGATGTTGCGATTATTACTGAAAAAATTAAAAAAAATCGCGATGCCAATATTTTGAAATTATGGAGAGCTAGAGAAGACATAGACAATAGAATTGAACCGCATAGTTTTACCATGGAAGACTTCAACGATTATTGGAATCCAATGGCGCATGAAATCAAAAAAACCGGCATAAAAATCGCTTAAGTTTTGTATAAACACTCGATAGCTTCATCAAGCCTCAGCGAGAATAAAAAGAAGTTTTTTGATATAATGCTTACTCTCCGCAGGAACGGGTTTACAACCCGTTCCATATGGTTTAATAACTTTTTAATTTCTCAAAGCTTTCACAATGCCCTCGGTAAAAATACATAAAGAATTTAATTCAGGTGTCTATTTTCTCACTTTCAGCGTCAAGCATCTCTATTATTTTTTTGATCGCCAATACCGCTGGAATATTTTGGCTAACTCGCTGAAATATTGCCAAAGAGAAAAACAACTGAAAATCTACGCTTTTGTTTTTATGCTGAATCACATTCATTTAATAATCGGTTCTCCCGATGTTTCCGGCTTTGTCTGCGATTTCAAGAAATTCACTTCCAAAGAATTTCGCAAAAATATTGAGAATACAGAACCAAATGTGCTAAAATTATTTTTAGATGCCGATGGAAAATATGAATTTTGGGAAAAAACCAATATGCCTAAAATAATAGAAACCGAAGAATTCTATTTTCAAAAAGCAATCTATATTCATAATAATCCCGTAAAGAAAAATTATGTAATCACACCGGAATACTGGTGCTGGTCTAGCGCCAATCCGCAATGTGAAATTACGGTTGATGACATTTATTGCCCCTAAACTATGTGGAACGGGTTATAAACCCGTTCCTGCAATAAAAGAAATTTGACACAAATAAATTAATCTGAATTTTCATGATTTTTTTTGACAAACCCCCAAAAACAAGCTACGCTTGTATTGTTCGTTAAATAATTTTAATTTAAGCCTTGGTTAGTGCGTAACAGGCACAATAATGAGTTTTTAAGAAAAAACTTACTATCGTGTTTATAACGCTGTTAGCCTAAGGCTACGCGTTTTTTTATGGAACAAAAAAAATGGTCGCTCCAAATCGGAGGACGAATCTTGGAAATTGAAACCGGCTTGCTTGCCGGACAGGCTAACGGCGCCGTCACAGTTCGTTATGGCGACACGATAGTTTTAGCGACTGCCGTTATGAGCAAAGGCGCTTCGCGCATCAGCGGATATTTTCCCTTGATGGTGGATTTCGAAGAAAGATATTATGCCGCCGGAAAAATCAAAGGCTCGCGATTTATCAAACGAGAAGGTCGTCCATCAGACGACGCCGTTCTTTCCGGTCGAGCGGTGGATCGAACCGTCCGTCCGCTTTTTAATCACCGAATGCGCAATGATGTGCAAGTGATTATTACCGTTCTTTCTTACGACGGAGAAAATGATCCGGATACGCTGGCAATTATCGCCGCTTCCACCGCGCTTTCCATTTCTAATATTCCATGGAACGGCCCCGTAGCCGCTGCGCGCGTAGGAAAAAATAAAGAAGAATTTATTTTAAACCCTGTTAACGGCGAATTAACCGAAGGCGAATTGGATTTATTGGTTTCCGGCAGTTCCGATAAAATCAATATGATTGAAACCGCAGCCAAAGAAATCCCCGAGGAAGAAATATTAAAAGCTCTCGCCTTCGGGCAAGAAGCTATCAAGAAAATCACCGGCTTTATTCTGGAAATCCAAAAAGAAGCCGGCAAAGAAAAAAGCGCTCCCGCGCTGGTAGCCGGAACGCCCGAATTTGAAGAGAAAATCAAAGAAATTTTGCTTTCCGAAGGTTTGGCTGAAGCGCTTTATGACAAAGATAAAAAAATAATCGAAAATAAATTAAGCGCCATTCAAGATAAAGTTAAAGAATACATTAAAACAAATTTCCCGGAAGAAATAGAAAAACTGAAAGAAGTGGCGGAAATTGTTTTTGAAGAAGTTTCCGATGAAATCGTGCACAAGAATATTTTAGAAAAAGAATTGCGGCCGGATGGACGAAAACTGGATGAAATCAGAAATATTGAATGTCTTACGGGAATCTTGCCAAGAACGCACGGCACAGGATTATTCACTCGCGGAGAAACGCAAGCGCTCACAATCACAACGCTTGGTTCGCCCGGCGATCAGCAAGTTATCGACACAATGGAAGTCGATATGAAAAAACGCTATATCCACCTTTATAATTTTCCGCCATTTTCCGTCGGCGAAGTACGGCCGATGCGCGGACCGGGACGGCGTGAAGTCGGCCACGGAGCTCTCGCTGAAAAAGCGCTCGTTCCCGTGCTTCCTTCCAAGGAAGAATTTCCCTACACAATGCTTTTAGTTTCTGAAATTCTTTCTTCCAATGGCTCGTCTTCTATGGCTTCCACTTGCGGATCAACTTTATCTTTAATGGACGCCGGCGTGCCGATCAAGCGGCCGGTGAGTGGAATTGCAATGGGAATTATTGTCGGAAAAGATAATAATTTCAAAATTCTCACCGACATTCAAGGTCTTGAAGATCATTATGGCGATATGGATTTTAAAGTCGCCGGAACGGAAAAAGGTATTACCGCTATGCAAATGGATGTGAAAGTGGACGGCGTATCGCTGGAAATGCTTTCCGCCGTTTTGACACAATCGCATAAAAATCGTTTAGAAATTTTGAAAAAAATAACCGAGACTATCTCTGAACCGAGAAAAGAAATGTCGCAATACGCGCCAAGAATTATTATTCTGCGAATCAATCCGGAAAAAATTAGAAATGTTATCGGCACCGGCGGAAAAATTATCAATGAAATCATCGATCAAACAGGCGTGCAAATTGATATTGAAGACGACGGAATGATTTATATCACTTCTCCCGACGAAGCTTCCGCTGAAAAAGCCAAACAATGGATTGATAATCTCACTCATGAAGTGAAAGCCGGAGAACTATTTAACGCCAAAATCACCCGTATTATGGCGTTCGGCGCTTTCGCTGAAATTTTACCGGGACAAGAAGGGCTTATCCATATTTCCGAAATCGCCGATCGCCGAATTGAAAAAGTGGAAGATGTTTTGAAGATCGGCGATGTTATTGCTGTGAAAGTGAAAGAAATTGATTCGCAAGGCAGAATTAATCTTTCCGCCCGAATGGCAAAACAACCGGAATAAAAAAAAATTAGCCAAAAAATAAATTGTGTTGTATTATATAAACGGACAGATCTGTCCGCTTATATTTTTTAATTTAATAAAAATAAAAAAATGTTTGGATTGCGAAAAAAATCTTTCCCCGCGGAAGAAAATAAAAACGACTCTTCAAATTCAAATCAGCAAAAAGATTTTGACATCGAAAAAATTCCGATTCATACAATGAGGGAAGATTTGGAAAATCTTAAAAATCCAGACTTTAATGTTTCGCATGGTACAATATCGCCGTCCCAAGAAAAAAAGCCCGCAATTAACCAAGAAGCTTTTACCCAGAAACAAAGAAACAGTCCATTTTTGAATTTGGACAATAGATATTTGCCTAAAAACGAGAACTCGACAAACGAAAAGCCAATACTAAAAACAGAAAATATCCCAGCTAAAGTTGACTTCGACTCTGACAAAAGAAATAATTATACCGAATCGCCCCCTTTAACGAAAAGCCGTCCTATTTCTATGATTAACCGGCGCTTGATATTTTTTCCCGTGAGCGCTTTTGTTTTAGCGGCAATAATAATTTCTGCCGGTTATTATTTTTCAAAAAATAAAATTGATTTATCCGGTTTATTAAAAAATTTATTTCCCGCAAAAGAAATAGCAACGCCGGAAAATATTCCCCCCATAGAAATTCCTGTCGAAAAACCAATTGAAAAACCAACGCTGTCTTATTCGCAAACAAATCCCAATTATCTTCGTCTGGAAAATACGGATTCAGACACAGAAAAAGTAAAAACTGCCTTACAACAGTATATTCAAAAAGTTTTTCAAGAAGGTTACACAGCGCCGATTGAATTCGTAGCAACCGATCAACAAAACGCGCCTCTCGCTTTCAATGATTTTGCCACTAAAATCGGCTTGAAACTTTCCGAACAAGTTATGAAAAACTTGGGAAGTAATTTCAGTTTATTTATTTATAATGATGTTTCTGTTTCAAGAATAGGTTTGTCTATTGATTTATCTATGGAATCAAAAGACAACGATAAACTGGCGAAAACCTTGCTGCAAGAAGAAAATACGCTGGCTGATAAGCTCAATCCGCTTTTTTTTACGACGGATTATAAAATAGAAAAAAAATTCGGGGATAGTGAGTATGCCGGAATAAAGATTCGTTTCCAGAACATTATTTCTCCCGATAATTTGTCCGTTGATTACGCTATTGATAAAAATAAATTACTTATCGGAACAACCAAACTGACACTGCGAGCCATAATTGATCGCGTAAATAATATTGCAATAACAAATACTGTAAAAGAAAATACCTCTGAAACACAAAAATAAAAAGTAGTAGCCTTTATCGAACAACCTGTGGATAACTTAAAAAAAGGTAAATACAAGCCTTTGAAATGACTAAAGAAAAGTAATTTACTTTAAAAAAACTGCGAATAATCACATAACTCGAAATAAAGAATAGTCTTATAATATAATTTTATTATTTTAAAAAACAGTTTAAATAAAGCAATTTTATAATATTTTGCATCCCGCATTGACGCTATTCTTTTTTCCTGCTATAATAGTTATATTGAACATTAAAAACTTGTCTTTCGGAACAGTAAAACAGTTTTCAATCGCAATTTCCCCCTATCTGCGATTGAAAACTGTTTTACTGTTCAAGTGTATTCGCCAATGTGTGAATACCGCTCTGATTTCTGACATCAGAGACCCAAAAATAAAAACAAACAATATTTTTTATTAAAATAAAAACAAACAATAAAAAATACGCTAGCAAAAGCTAGCACAGTTCTTTAAAACATTTAAAGGCAAGAAATTGCCAGAGAATGGTAAAACAACAATATCTGCCAAACAAACCGTCAGACAGATATTAATCTTCTCTCATGTATATAAAATACATGTACACTACATAACGACGATGCCTCTCACCCGGCTAAAGCGTTTCCGTGTTGCATGTTAATACATGACAAACACTGGGGCGTTCCAGCCAAATTTTTTAAAATATTGGGCGTCGAACGCCCTGGTTTCCATACCTATTACGACAAAAAAGAAATCAGGAAAAATTAAGATTAAGAAAAATATATTTTTAAATTCTATAGCCAGAAAAACAAGCACCAAAGAAAGGGTGTTTTTTGTTTTTCTGAAAAAAATTGCTATACTTTAAAAATGTCTGTCATATCAAACATATCAAAAAAAACTTTCGGCGATTTGGGCGAAACTATCGCCGCTAATTATCTTCAAAGCAAAAATTATAGAATAGTCGCAATGAATTATGCCAATCCGAGCGGGCGAAGATTGGGCGAGGTTGATATTATTGCCAAAGATTTGGCAAAAAACGAGTTGGTTTTTGTCGAAGTGAAAGCGCGAGAAATGCAAAAGTTTCAAGATACTAATCCAGAAGAAAATGTTAATTATCACAAATTGCGGAAAATGGACAAAATCGCCTATTTTTATATCAAACAAAACAATCTTGATGATTGCAGTTATCGCTTTGATGTTATTTCCGTTTGGATAAATTTGACTTCTCGCAGAGCGAAAATCAAGCACTTGAAATCCATATAGACAGCGCTTGGTTTTCTTGCTAAACTGAAGCAGTTGAAGAATAATAAATTAATTTTAAAAAAATGGATAAAAAAATATTAGATGAGTTAAAAAATCTTTTATTGAAAGAAAGAAAAGATTTAGAAGAAAACTTGGAACGAATTGCCAAACCTGTCGACAAAGAAAAAGGGGACTATGAAACCACTTTTGAAAATATCGGCAACGACCGCGAAGATAATACTACCGAGGTTGAAGAATATGCCGACAACTTGCCGGTGGAAATAACTTTGGAAAAAAACTTACAAGAAGTAATCAGCGCGCTTGAAAGAATTGAAAGCGGCACTTATGGATTTTGCGAAAATTGTCAAAAAGAAATAGGAATTGAAAGATTGCGCGCCAACCCTAGTGCCAGAATTTGCATTAAATGCTAGCGCCTACGAATTACGAATTTTACGAATGTACGAATATACAAACAAAAAAATACAGCCATTGCTTCTGATAATCTTATTAATTCTTATTGACCAGCTAAGCAAATATATTGTCCGCTCTTGGGGCGGATTTTATATCTACAACAGGGGAATTGCTTTTGGCTTGCATTTGCCGTTTTGGCTAGTTTTAACGACAGAATTTATATTTATTTTTTTTATTGGTTTTTTAATTTTTCCGCCAAAGGCGGACCAGCCTCTGGTTGGCAATCAATCTTCAATTTATAAATTTTTAAATTTAAAATTCATTTCAGCTTTTTTCCGCCACGACGGATTAAGTTATTTCCCACTGATTCTCATCTTCTCAGGCGCTATTTCCAATATGCTTGATCGTTTATACTATGGTTGCGTAATTGATTTTATCGAACTAAAATTTTGGCCGATTTTTAATCTTGCGGATAGTTTTATCACAATCGGTGTTATAATGACATTGTATGAATTTAGAAATTCAGACATTAAAAAATTGTTTAGAAATTAGTCCGCCACGGCGGAGAAAATTATAAATTTATCCTTATGTCTATGTCATCAAAAGTGCTTTCGGCGGCTGTCATCGGACTGAAAAGCGCACTGGTGGAAGTGGAAGTTGATACGCTTTCGGCCGGAATGCACCGCTTTAATATTGTCGGTCTTCCCGACACTGCTATCAAAGAATCGCAAGATCGCGTAAGCTCCGCCATTAAAAATAGTGGCTACACCGCTCCGCATCGTTATGGAAGAATTACTGTCAATCTTGCTCCGGCCGATTTGCCAAAAGTCGGACCGCTTTACGATTTGCCGATAGCGCTCGGGCTTCTTCTCACTACCAAGCAAATTTCTTTTGACCACAGCGATAAAATTTTTATTGGAGAACTTTCTTTGGACGGAAAAATCCGACCGGTAAAGGGCGTTCTGCTTGTCGCGCTTCTTGCCAAAGAAAAAAACATCAGTACGATTTTTGTCCCGCTGGAAAATGCCAAAGAAGCGTCGATTATAGACGATATCAATGTCATTGCAGTTTCCAATCTTAAAGAATTGATAAATCACTTAGAAGGAAGATTAATTTTGCCTTTTTTTCCAAAAACAGATTTGGAAAAATTATTTGAAGAAGAGGAACATATTTTTGATATGAGCTATATCAAAGGTCAAGAGCACGCCAAAAGAGCGTTGGAAATCGCTTCCGCCGGAGGGCATAATGCGCTTTTGAGCGGTCCGCCCGGATCGGGAAAAACTTTATTGGCCAAAACGATGGCATCGATTCTTCCCCGCTTAACCGTGAAAGAAGCGCTGGAAGTGACTAAAATATTTTCCGTTGCCGGTTATCTGCCCAAAGAAACCAGTCTCATTACTAAGCGGCAATTTCGCTCGCCCCATCACAGCGCCAGCGCTGCTTCTTTGGTTGGCGGTGGAACTTTTCCGCGACCGGGGGAAATCAGTCTGGCGCACCGCGGAATTCTTTTTCTCGATGAATTTTCGGAATTTTCCCGCGCCGTTTTGGAAAATCTGCGCCAACCGTTGGAAAACGGATTAATTACGATTTCCCGCGCCCAAGGCACTTTGGAATTTCCCGCGCGATTTACTTTGGTCGCCGCCATGAATCCATGCCCCTGCGGAAACGCCACCGATCCGGAAAAAACTTGTTCTTGCAGTCCGGCCAATATTATCCGCTACCAATCAAAAATTTCCGGTCCGATTCTTGATCGCATCGATCTTCACATTGAAGTTCCCAGATTGAAATTCGAAAAACTTTCCGAAAACAGCCAACAAGAAAGTTCCAAAGAAATCAGAAAGCGCGTAGAAAAAGCGCGTCAAATTCAAAAAGAGCGCTTTGCCAATTTGAATCTGGTTTCTAACAGCGAAATGGAAAATGAACAAATTAAAACATATTGCCAACTGGACGGACCCAGCGCCGAGCTGATGAAAACCGCCCTTTCTCGTTTTTATCTTAGCGCCCGCTCATATTTTCGCATCATTAAAGTCGCTAGAACCATTGCCGATTTGGAAGAATCCGAAATTATAAAACCGGCGCATATCGCCGAGGCGATTCAATACAGATTCAAAACAGAATAAAATGCTTAAAAAATTTAAAAAAATATTATTATTTATTATCTATTTAATAATAATATCACTGAGTTATGTTTTTTTTGTTTTCCCAAATAAAGCTAACCCTGATTTAGACTTTTCCAAGCCAAAAACCATTTCCATAAACGACAACGGTCTTGATTTTAAAGCTATAACGAAAGCGGAAACTGTCAACTCATTTTTGCAAGAAAATAAAATACAATTTAGCGAACTCGATCAAATAATGCCTGATAAAAATACGCTTCTTTATTCGGGAACACAGATTAAGGTTGATCGCGCAGTTAAAATAAATATTAAAGTCGATGGGGAAAAGATTGAAAATTATACACTGGCAAAAAATATTCCGAAAGTTTTAGTTGAAAATAATATTACACTTGGGCGATTGGATAAAATTACCCCGAGCAAGAATAGTCTTGTCGAAAATAATATGGAAATTATTATCACGCGCATCAATGTGGAAGAAAAAATAATCCCTGAAGAAATTGATTTTAAAACTGAAACCAAGCTTGATTCGAAATCAGGCTGGCGAGAAAAAATAATTCAAACAAAAGGAGAAAAAGGCATCCACGAGGTGAAATATAAAATTACTTACAAAGATGGCAAAGAAATTTCGCGCGTTGCTCTGGAAAAAAATATCACGAAAGATCCTGTGACAGAAATAATTACGCAAGGTACTTTTGTCAAAACCGGAAATACGAAAACAGGACAAGGCACTTGGTATTCCTATCAAGGCGGACTTTTCGCCGCCAGCACTACCATTCCTCGCGGATCTTATGCTAAAATTACCAACTTAGCCAACGGAAAATCAGTTATTGTGCAAATAAATGATTACGGCCCGCAAGGTAAAGATCGAATTATAGATCTCGACAAAGTCGCCTTTGCCAAAATCGCCTCACTCGGCGCGGGAGTGATTGGAGTGAAAGTGGAAGAAATTTTGAATTAAAAAATAAACGATGTAAAAACGCATTAATGTTATTGTAGAGACGCCCCGGCGGGGCGTCTCTACGGGTGCGGGAACAAATTCATGAACACAAAACCAAAAAAATCTCTCGGGCAAAATTTTCTTCGAGATGAAAAAGTTTTGCGAAAAATTATTCAATCCGCCGACTTGAAACCGGACGATTTTGTGATTGAAATCGGTCCGGGAGAAGGAGTTTTGACGCAAGAATTAGCTAAGTACGCTAAAAAAAATTTGGCCGTAGAATTGGACGATAATTTAGTAGCGAAACTGGATTCCCGTTTTCACGAGAATGACAAAATTAAAATTATTCGGGGAGATATTTTGAAAATAAATTTGGCGGAATTGGTTGATGGATTTGTAGAGACGCCCCGGCGGGGCGTCTCTACTGCGGATATATCCACATCCGTAGAGACGAGGCAGTGCCTCGTCTCTACGGCAGGAAGCGGACAAATAAATTACAAACTAATCGCCAACATTCCGTATTATATTACTTCAGCGATTATTCGATTATTTTTAGAAAGCGCCTGCCCGCCGACTGAAATGATTTTGATGGTGCAAAAAGAAGTGGCAGAAAGAATTTGCGCCAAGCCGGGCGAAATGAGCATTCTGTCCGTTTCTGTGCAATATTACGCCATGCCGGAATTGCTTTTTTATGTCAACAAAAAATCTTTTTTTCCAGAACCGAAAGTGGACAGCGCAGTAATAAAAGTACTATGTAAAAAGCACAAAGCGCCAAACAAAGAAAGAAAAAGATTCTTTAAAATAATCAGGGCTGGATTTTCGGCAAAACGAAAAACTCTTGTCAACAATCTTGCGAATAGTTTGCAACTTGATAAAAATATTGTGGAAGAAAAAATAAAAACCGTTGGATTGAAACCAACGGCTAGAGCGCAAGAGTTGAGCGTGGAGGATTGGAAAAGATTATCAAACCTGCTAAATTAATTTGACGCACTTTTAAAACTTTCAATCATAGTCCGTCATTCAATCAGCCAAATCACAGTTCAAGATTTTTCAAAAACACAACCTTTACCAAAACCATCCCGTATAAAACTACCACTCCCATAATCCACCAAAATAAGTTTCTCGGGTGGATTTTTTTGTTGGTTAGAATTATGAAAGACAGGCTGCCGGAAAGAATTGCCGGCCAAAAAAGTCGAAATTCGTTGAGCGCAAAAACGCTTAATATAAAAGAAATAAAAATTCCGGACGCCACAATCAATCGTCCTTTTTCTTCGCCGAAAAATACGGGGATGGTTTTTATTCCGTCCGCTTTATCGCCTTCAATATCTTTGAAATCTTTAAGCGGCAAAGAAACCGTGTAGCAAAAAAGCAATAGAAGAATAACGCGCCATGGCAATCCTTGAATATTTTGATCACCGGAAACAAGCGCAAAGCCGATGAAAAAAATGACCAACGACGCCAACGCGCTTACGAAAGTAGCGACAAATAAAAATCTTTTCAGACGATACGGTTTGGCGGAATATGCGAAAGCTAAAAGTTGATAAACAAAAAGCAGTGCCGCGAATTTCGCGCTTATTAAAATCGCGCCAAAAAGTGAAAGAAAAAACAAAATCCATCCGACGGCTGAATATTCTTTTTCAGAAATCTCGCCGGTCAAAAGTGGTCGGCTTGAATTGGAAATACTATCAATCTTCAAATCAGCCAAATCATTAACAACTACGCTAGCTGTCCACGCTAAAAGAACAGACAAGAGCAAATCAAACGCCGCAAATATGGAAAATAAATTCAATGCGAAATTTTCGGGGTATTTCCAAGCGCCCAAGCCCAATCCTACTAAAAATAATCCGATGTGATAAATAATTTGCGGCAAGCGAAAGTTTTTTATTAAAACGATAAATTTTTGCTTATCAATCTCAAAAAATAATATTGCCAGCAGAAATAAAAGCGCCGGAAAAAATAAAAATTCCAAATTATAGGAAAAAGCGTATTTCAAATTATCAAATGTTACACCAAAAATAGGCGCGGGCGAAGCAAAAAGCTGGATAACTTGATAAGGCTGGATTTCACTGATTTTTTTTGACGGATCAAAAAAATAATAAACAAAACTGATTAAAGAAGGCACAGCGCCCATTATAAAAAGAACAGAATAAACCGCCAGCGCGGAAAAAAATGTTTTGAGCAAATTTTTTGTTTTAACAAAAACCAGTAATCCCGAGAAGAAAATTGCCAGCGCGAAAATAATTTTCGTGCCGAAATAAACAATGCCGGAAGGCAAGCCGGATATAAATGATATGTATTGGCTAAAAATAAATTTCGGTCCGCCGATAATATAAAAACTCCAAAAAACTTCTCCGCCGGTTTTTACCATATCGATTATCGGCGGAAGCAAAATCGCCCATAAACTCCAAAAAAGCAATTTGGATAATTTTTGCGGATTAACTTTAAGAAAAAAACTTAGTATTGACCAAATGGAAATTACCGCCAGCGCGAAAAATAAAAAGTTGTGAACAAATTCGATAATAATCGACTCAATCGACTCAATCGACAAAGCCTTGGACGCCAAAAAAAATTCGATGAAAACCCGCAGTGTGATTATGCCGGAAAATCCGCCAATCCAAGCCAAAATTCCGACCTTTTGGTCGAGAATCTTGTCGATGAAATTTTCAATGTCTTGAACCATGATTTTTAAACCCTCCTCTCCCCTCGGGAGAGGATGTCCGCCGCGGCGGACAGGTGAGGGAGGAACTAAATGTCAAAAATAAATATAAAAATAGTTTTCTGTATATCATTCGTCCGTCCCTCATCCGCCCTTCGGGCACCTTCTCCCAAAGGGAGAAGAGAAAATATAATAATCTTAAATTATCATCATTCTCTTTTTTCAGCAAATGTTTTGTACATTTCACCCAGAGGGTGACCAGCCTTTGGCTGGCGTACAAATTCGTAATTCGTAGAGCCTTCACAATTTGACAACTATTGTGGTATAATTTCGTTGTATGAAATTAAAAAATATTAATCTTTCTTTTTTCATTCTTGCAAGCTTGATTGTTTTAAGTTTTGCTTTTTTTGTCGGCGCGGAAAACAATTCCTATGGAGTCGGCAATATTTTTTTGGACAGCGATCAGGACGGTTTATCCGATGAAGAAGAAAAAATGTACGGCACTAATCCCGCAAAGGCTGATACTGACGGCGACAGTTATTCCGACGGCGCGGAAGTGCGCAGCGGCTACGATCCGACCAAACCGGCCCCGGGAGACAGACTGAACGCGACTGCCGGTGATGCTAATACCGAAAAAACCGGCGCGGTATTGGGGGATTCGGAGGAAAAAAATCTTACTTCCGAAGTCGCGCAAAAAATTTCCGAGCTGGTCGCGTCTTCCGAAGGAACGGATAAACAAATTTCTATGGAAGAAGTGCAAACGCTTGTTGATGAATCTATAAATAATAACACTGTTTCCGAGAACGCATTGCCGGAAATTGCCAAGGAAGATTTGAATATAAAGAAACAAAATTACGGGAAGTTAAGCGAAGCTAAAGCCAAAGAAAAAAGGAAAGAAGATTTTTTGAACTACATTACTGCTGTTCTTTATATTTTTTCCAGCAACTCTCCCCAGCCTATTACTTCGCTTTCCGACGCGCCCAATATGCTTTCCGATATAACAAAAACTATCACTAACGCGTTAACAAGCAGAAATACCGCCGGACTGCAAACGCTCATGGACAGCCAAAAAAAAATAACGGAACAATTAAAAACGGTGGAAGTACCGGAAGAGTTAGTTGATATTCATATCAAAGCTTTGCGTTTCGCGCTTTATTCGGAAAATTTGGGAAAATTGATCCAGCCGAAAGCGGATGATCCGCTGGGAGAAATCGCCAATCTTTCCAAAATGGAAGGATTTATTTCATCTTTTTCAAGCTTTGCCTCTGAAATGGAAAGCAAGTTTGCCGAATACGGCGTAACCTATGACGAAACCGTGCAAAAGAAATTAAAAAGTTACGGAATTGACGCACCAGCGGATTTAAGCGGATTGCAATCATTAATTCCAACATCAAACCCGTAATTTTGTGGTTGTCTTTTTTGTACTTTTGTATTTTTGTAAAATTTTGTAATTTCGTAGAACAATGAAAAATTATCCATCAAAAAAAATCGTCTTAATATTATTCTTGGCAATGTTTTTGTCTTTTTCTCCGGTGCAAACAAAAAAAGCGAATGCGTGGGATGCGCTGGCAGCGGAAACATGGAGATATGTGCAAGATCAGGTTGATTACACCGTTAAGGGCACAGTGATGGGTTCACTAAGACAATCGGCCATTTCATTGCTTTCTAGAGAAATGGATCGTTTTATTTCCGGCGTTTCCCGAAACGGCGTCCGCTTTATTACCAGCTGGGAAAATTATCTTATCAAAAATCCCACCCGCAATGCCCAGCGATATATGAACGACTATATCAGCCATGCCCTTTCCGGCCGCGGATCCGGCGCCAGCTATTCCAGCAGTGGCGCTGTTTTCGGCGCCAGCACAGTAGCAATGGCTGGCAACGAAGGTTTTTTTAGCAAAAAAATGGTGCTGGGAGATGAATATTCACCAACCACTGAAAGTTACGCGCAAAATATGATGGAGGTGGGACAAAACGCCATCGAACCGAAAGAATGCGAAGTAACTTATTTCGAAGAACCGGCTAATATGTTTGAGAGTGAAACGCTGGCTAATATGAATCTCTATGTCAACGGAGGCAATAATATGCCGTCGGACTTTGAAAGATGCATCGCGGAAAAATACCAGCAAAAACAAGCAGAAGAAACACTTGTAGCCGTTACCGAAGGAACTGCCAATCAAGGATGGAAAAGTGAAAAAACCGATGGAGACAGCGGGGATGTTATGAAGCCCGGAATATTATTTAAAGACGCCAAGGCTAATGTGGAAAATCTGCCTAATCTAGCTATCACCGCCGCTACCACTATTCCGGAACTGGTTGCCGCCACTGTTTCCAAAGCTATTTCAGGATTGATGGAATCAACTATTAAAGGAGTGGAAAGAGCGATTACCCGAGAAGCCGATATGATCACCAACTCCGCCGTCAACCAAACCAACAAAGCTGTCAATGAATATGGACCGGGAGCGTTGTACAAATAGAAAGAACCTCACCCTAGCCCTCTCCTTGGTAAGGAGAGGGGACAAAAAATTGCAAGCCCTTCTCCTTTACAAGGAGAAGGTGTCCCGATAGCAATCGGGACGGATGAGGTAGTTTTCAATGACAATAAAAATGCTAAAACAAAAACTATCATCCCTCAAAAATCATTTTTCCAAAAACCACTTTCTGGCGATTTTTTGCTTGGTTTTATTTTTCGTCTTTTTTTATTCGCACGGAGCAAGTGCGGCTGAAGAAAGTCCCGGATGGTTTGCAAAACAATTTACCGGACTGGTTATCTTTCTTCTTAAAATAGTGCTGAAATTTGTCACTATTTTGCTTTCCGGAGCGGAAACACTTTTTGTGTATATTGTCAACCCGGATAATATGAAAGCTATAATGGACAATAACGCGATATACACGACTTGGCGGACGGTGCGCGATGTTTTCAATATCGCTTTTATTATGGTTTTATTGTTTTCCGCTTTCTCCACTATTTTTCAATACAGCAAATACGGCATCAAAAATATTTGGCTCAACTTAGTGCTGATGGCGCTTTTGGTCAATTTCAGTTATCCCATCGCGCGATTTATTATTGATGTTTCCAATATGCTAATGTACGGATTTCTAAACAACCTCGGTGGCACGGGTTCTTTTATGGACATTATTCAAAAAAGCGGCTTGCAAAATATGCTTGTAACAACCAGTTCGGATCCTCTGTATCTTCTTTCCGCCGTCGTCTTCACTTTTATTTTCGCCATCACGCTTTTGGTCATTGCCGTTCTTTTGGTTATCCGAACAATCACGCTAGCTATTTTAATTGTTTTTTCGCCTGTCGCTTTCACGGGATCAATTCTTCCCGGCACAGAGCTCGCCAGCGCCGCCAGCAAATGGTGGACGGATTTTATGAAACAATGTTTTGCCGGACCGATTATAATCTTTTTTCTTTACATCGCCAGCAAAATGTTATTGGCAATCGGATCTTCTCAGGATGTTATCAAAACAATAGCCGCCACTCAAGTTCCGGGAGGAGTCGAAGGAGTCACTGCGGAACTGGCAAAATTAATCGCCGAAGTTTCCTATTTCTCAATGCCGATTATTATTTTATGGTACGGAATATTGCAAGCGCAAAGTTCCGGAATCGCTGGAGCGCAAGCAGTGGTGGGAGCAGGAAAGAAAGCCGGAAAATGGCTGGCAAAAAATCCACTTGGCGGTTCAGCTGGATTTATATCAAAAAAATCCGGATTGACTGGCGGAGTAAAAGCACGATGGGCAAACATTCAAGATAAAAGCTGGTTCGGAAAGAAAAGGCAAGAAGAAAGAGAAGCAATTATTGCTGGAAAATTGGGAGTTAAAGGCGCTTCTGAAAACATGAAAAGAAAACGAATCGCCGCTAAACAAAAAGAGTTTGAAGATGAACGGCTAAGCGCATCAGGAGCCGAACTCAAAATGGAAAAAGGTGATGATGTGGAAAAGAAGGCAGCAGCGCTTTATCTGTCCAAAAAGGATAAGATTAATAGTTCAAAGACTTTTGATTTAGCAATGAAAGCTCTCGCTGGAGACGAAGAATTGCAAAAAGAATTACGAGGTAAAGCCAAAAAAGATAACAACATTAAATTCGTGCTTGATTATGATCTTACCCACGGAATTGAAATTGAAGAAAAAGATGAAAAAACCGGAGAAATTATAAAGAAAAAAATTACTGACAGAACGAAAATATATGAAAAAACTTTGGATATGTCATCAGATGATTTAGCTAAACAAGGAAGTTTGCATAATAGCATAGAAGACGATAAAGAGTTGCAAGGATATATAAAATCCATAGGCACAAAAGAAAAAGGAAGCCAGTATATGACCAAACTATTTGAAAAACTCACGCCTTCTCAACGAGCAATTTATATAAAAGAAGGGCTTAACCCAGAAAGCAACGCTACAACATAAACGCAACCAAAAAGACCCCACGAAGAAGTTCAAAAAGAACGCGCTCAAAAAGCCAAGGAAGAAATAAATAAACATTTTGGAGAAGATGAAAACAGCTACAGTTAAAAAATATGAACACAGAAAATAAAATTGAATTTTACTTTTTCCCTATTGTTGCGACTTATGGCAATGAATCTTCTGCTTCCATTTTAGCCAAATGGGACAAACTTGATACTTTATCTGAAACTAACAAAGGCAAACTTACATCACAAAAAACCGCAGAAGTTATTAAAAGAATAAACTACACATTCAACTTAAATCCAGAGCAAATTTCAATAGTCGCAATTACAGTTAGAAGTTATTATTTCGGCGAAATAGCATTGGAAGATATGCCATTTTATCTCGCTAAAGAAATTCCGATTGATCTAGCAAAAGCGAAAGAAATTTCCCAAATGATTATTCAAAAAATAATCAACGACGATTCGCAGGAAAAAGCTTACCAATCCCAACTCGAAAAACTGCCGATTGAGGTTGCGGTTAAAAGATATCCGGAAACAGGCGAACAATTAATTACTTCCGATTATATTAAACTGAAAAGTTTTTTTGAGCCCGTCCGGCCGTCCATTAAAAATTGGCTTTCCGATTATACTTTCAACATCGGCATCAGCAATCATGATCCGATTGTCCGCGGAAATTATTTATTCAAAAATGAAAACGCCCAAAAACTTTCCGCCCAAGATCGCGACAAACTTTCTCAAATTTTAAAATCCTTTGAAGAAAAAACTCCGCTGGCTATCAATACAAATACCAGACAAGTGGTTTTCAGCACTGCGATCAATCAAGAACGACCCGTAATAAAACCGTCTTTCGCTGAATCCGCCTTGGATGGACAATCCGCTCCTCGCCAAAATTATCCATCGGAAAAACCGCAAACATTTCAGTCCGACGAAGAAAGATTAAGCGCTTGGCGGCAGAATTTACCCCTAAAAGAAACGCTGGAAAATAATAACAACACAAATCAATCCGGTGCCAACAATATCCGCTTTTCTTCCACGCAAAAATTTTCTGTCGAAAAACCAACGGTAAAAAATAATTTTCAAAGACCAATGCCGAAAAATGTGATAGACTTGAGAAAAGAAGAATAAGCTTATGTTATTCAATGTTCCCCAATTTATCGATATCGAAGACAAGATCGTCGGACCGCTTACCGCCAAACAAATGGGCTGGCTGGCGATGGGCGGCGTGATAGCTTTGGTTTGCTATAGTTTGTTGGATCAATCCGCGTTTTGGATTTCCGTTATCATTATCGCCGTAATTTTCGGAGCGCTGGCATTTTACCGGCCATATAATCAACCGCTGATTAAATTTATTTTATCCTCGATCTCGTTCGCCACCCGACCGAAAATGTACATTTGGCGTCGAATTTCGGAAAAAACATCCAGAAGTTCCGCTAAGAAACAAACGGCTGTTTCGACAATTGGCAAAAAGAATATTGACGCGAAAAATATTGAAGATGTTTCAAGATTATTAGATCGTCAGAACCGTTAAGTAGGGGCGAACCCTTGTGGTCGCCCTGAACACAATGGTCGGCCACTAATATTCAAGACAATTTTTATGGAAAAACTTTATTCTAAAAAATTAGCCAAGCAAAATGCCGCCTCGCCGACGCAGCAATATTTGGACGTAGCAGAAGTAAAAGAAGATGCGATTGTTTTGAAAAACGGATCATTGCGCGCCGTTCTCGAAGTTTCCGCTATAAACTTTGATCTAAAAGCGACCGAGGAGCAGGAAGCAATTATCAGTCAATACCAAAATTTTCTCAACTCGGTTGATTTTCCTTTACAAATTTTGATCAGCTCGCGAAAATTGAATATCAATACTTATTTGGATTTTTTGACCGACAAAGAAAAACAGCAAAAAACAGAATTGATGCGTTTGCAAATTTCCGAATACAAAAATTTCATCAGCCAGCTGGTTTCTCTTTCCGATATTATGGACAAAAGTTTTTATTTGATCGTGCCTTTTTCTCCGATTGAAAATCAGGAAAAAACTTTTTTCAGCAACATTAGCAGTCTTATCAATCCGCAAAAAAACATTTTGGAAAAGAGAGAAAATTTTGAAACCTGCAAAAGCCAGCTTTACCAAAGAATTGATCATATTATCGCCGGACTGTCCGGCATCGGAGTGAAAATCATTCCCCTGAAAACTCCTGAATTGATCGAATTGCTGTTTAATTCTTACAACCCGACCGTTTTCAATACCGCCGGTTATATCGACACGGAAAAGATAGAGTTAAAATGACCCTACGAAATTACGAATCCGCCGCGGCGGACAAAAGTACGAAAATACAAAAAAAAATAAACTCAAGTTTGTTGCTATAAATATTTTATTTTTTTGTACATTTGTATTTTTGTATAATTTTGTACTTTCGTAGAACCCTTATGTTCAACCCATTCAAAAAAACCAACCCCACCGCAAAACAAAATCTCGCTCCAACTGACGAGATTTTAGAGTCGGAAAAAATTTATCAAGAAGGTTTGGCAAAACTTAACGATATTATCGCGCCGGCCGCAATTCAGATTATGCCCAAATCAATCCGTGTCGGAGAAACTATCGCTCAAACAATTTTCGTTATCGCTTATCCGCGCTTTCTGCATAGCAACTGGTTTTCGCCGATTATCAATATCGATCTGCCAATTGATATTTCGATGTTTGTCCATCCTATCGATACTTACGATATTTTGAAAACTTTGAAAAAAAGCGCCACGCAAGTCGAGTCGCAAGTTCAAATTGAACAAAAAAAAGGACTGATCAGAAATCCAACGCTGGAAACCGCCCAGCAAGATATTGATGAATTGAGAGACAAACTGCAACAAGGCACGGAAAAATTTTTCCGCTTCGCATTATATATTACCGCTTATGGCGATAGCGAAAAATCCGTCACGGAAATTATCAAAAGCATTGAAGCGATTTTGGAAGCGCAATTGGTTTATGTCAAGCCGGCCGTTTTTAAATCCGAGCAAGGTTTTAATTCTTGTTTGCCACTGGCGAATGACGAACTGGATATCGCCACCAATATGAACAGCTCTCCGCTCTCCACCACTTTTCCTTTTGTTTCTTCCACGCTTTCTTCTAATACCGGAATTCTTTACGGCATTAATCGCCACAACAATAGCTTGATTATTTTCGACCGTTTTGAAATGGAAAACGCCAATATGGTGGTTTTCGCCAAATCCGGCGCCGGAAAAAGTTACACTGTCAAATTGGAAGTCTTGCGCTCGATGATGCTCGGCACCGATGTGATTATTATCGATCCGGAAAATGAGTACCACCATCTTTGCGACACTGTCGAAGGAACTTTTATCAAAATTTCATTAAACTCACAAAATCATCTTAATCCTTTTGATTTGCCGAAAGTCGGTGAAGACGATGATCCGGAAGATATTTTGCGCAATAATATCGCCAACCTTTTGGGACTTTTGCATATTATGCTCGGCTCAATTACGCCGGAAGAAGATTCGGTTTTAGATCGCGCCATTCGCGAAACATATTCTATCAGAGATATAACCGCTGAAACGGACTTTAATACTCTCGCGAAAGAATCTTTTCCGACAATGTCCGATTTGTACCAAGTTTTGCGCAGCTTGGACGGCGGAGAAGTTTTGGCGGTGCGTTTGGAAAAATACACCGAAGGAATTTTTTCCGGATTCTTAAATCATTCCACTAATATTAAAGCGGATAATCAATTAGTGGTTTTTAATATCCGCGATATGGAAGAAGAATTGCGGCCGGTGGCGATGTATATTATTTTGCAATTTATTTGGAACGAAATGCGCACCAATCTCAAAAAAAGGATAGTGTTGGTGGATGAAGCGTGGGTGATGATGAAATATGAAGACGCCGCCTCGTTTTTATTCGGCATCGCCAAACGCTGCCGAAAATATTTTACCGGCCTTACGACCATTACGCAGGATGTCAACGACTTTTTGTCTTCCCGCTACGGCAAAGCCATTGTTACCAATTCATCAATACAGCTTCTGCTCAAACAGTCTCCCGCCGGCATCGATGTGATTTCCGACACTTTTTATTTGACTGATCAAGAAAAATTTCTGCTTTTGGAAAGCAATGTCGGAGAAGGAATCTTTTTCGCCGGCACCAAGCATGTCGCTATTAAAGTCGTCGCATCCTATTCCGAAGACCAAATCATCACGACCGATCCGTCGCAATTATTGGAAATCGAGGAGGCAAAAAGAGAGTTTGGGGAAGGGGAATAGACAAATTTTAAATTTCTAATTTTCAACCTTGCCTACCGGCAGGCAGGTTTTTAAACAATGTTTCAATTACTCAATTTTTAATGAAAAAATAGTTTGGAAAATTTTATCATTGAAACATTGGAAATTGTTTAGAAATTAGAAATTGAAAATTTTTAGATATGTCTCAAGAATACAAAAACAATCTAAATCAAGAAAGATCATCTAATCAGCCAAGAAACAAACTCTCCAGCGATAATAACAAAAGGGCTGCAGCCTCACAAGCCTTTTCCTTAATTGGTTTTATTGAAATTATAGACATCTTTTTCATTGTCGCCATAATGACTGCTGTTTTAAAAGATGTTTTAGATTTTTTAGCTGTCGGATCAATTCCCGTTATCGGAACCGCGTTAACTTTTATGGCATCTATCACAATTATTGCCGCTATGTTTATTTGCGGATCCAGATCCAGTTCTAAATCCAAAGGAAAAAAAATAACAGAAAAAATTGCCAAAAAATGGGGAACGCTTGCCGGAGGAACGATTTTTGAAATGTTATTTGGTTTGAATTTTATACCAGTGGAAACAATTACCGCTTTTGTTATTTATATTTTCATCCTGCAAGAAAGAAAAGAAGCCGCCGAAGAACGGCAACAAGAAAGAGAAATGGCGGGAATGACGGGGGGATACGCGTAAAAATTGTAGGGGCGTGGTCTAGCAGCAGGTTCAAGCGTCTCGCTTGAACCGAACGTTTCTGGCGAGACTAATTATTTAGAAAAGATAATTTTAAAATTAGCGATTGAAAAATAGATAGTTTTTCTAGAAATAAATGGTTCAGGCGAGACGCCTGAACCTGCAAAAAAATTTGAATTTCGATTTGTTAAAATAGTTAGCCTAGGGTGCCTGGATCCCAGCCTCCGCGGGGATGACAGAAAAAGATGGGCTGACAAAATTAAAAAATGTACTCACAAAAATCTAAAAATTTATTTTTCTCCTCCAACCGAGAACTACTTATCAGTCTCGCCGTCGCTTTGCTTTGCCTTTTTTTAAGCGTTGCTTTTCCCGCGCAAAATTCGGCGCAAGATATTACCAAAAATTTATTTTTTCTGATTTTGCTCCCTATGGCATATATCAAAATTATTCTCAAAAAAAATCTCGCGGATTTCGGCTGGAATTTAAAAAACCAAAATATCGCTTTATTGTGGGGAATAATTATAACTATTTTTACGCTAACGATTTTTTACTTAATGCTTAATTATACTCAATTCAAAACCGGCTATGTCTTGGATGATTATATAAAAAACAATTTTTGGCTGTTTTTAGTTCGCGAATTGATTATTGTCAATTTTATTGTTTTTATTTTTAGCTTCTTTTTTCAAGGTTTTTTGCTGGCTGTTTTCAGGGAAAAATTCCGGTATTGGTCAATCGCCCTGCAAGCCGGAATATTTTTCGCCGTTTTATTTTTCACCCAAAATTTTTCTTGGCAAACTATGCCCTTTGTTTTGCTTTCCATTACAGGAGGCGTGCTGTCCTATAAAACCAAATCATTTTTCTATTCGTATTTTGCCGGTATTTTTGCTATAATAATTTTAGATGGTTATATAATTTATTTGACCAAATGAAAAAGAAAATAAAAAAAATATTATTCGCGCTGTTTATCAGTCTAGGCGTTTTTTCTTTGGATATAACGCCAACTCGCGCGGACTGGCAATCATTGGCCAACCCCGTGGAAGCAATGAATGCCATTCTTGATGATCTTGGCGTTAATAAAAATGAATTGAAATACAGCATTCAAACAATGAATGTTGCCCGACAAAAAAAAAATCCCCCGATGGTTTCTCTTTCATTTGACCCGACTGACCCTGTGCCGGGAGAAAAAGTGACTGTTATCGCTACACCGACTAATTTTCTAAATAACACCGAGGATCTTTATTTCACATGGTATCTGAAAAATAAACGCTGCTATGACAGGGAAACAGACGGAGTTGGTTATAAAAACAAATTCGCTTCGGGAGATTTTGAAAAGTGCGATCTGAACGACACGGGAGAAGTTGACATTGAAGATTACAAAATAAAAGCCATGCGTATTTTAGCTAATTATGACTACCCTTGGGATCAAAGCTCGTATACCGCTGATACTGATAATGATGGCTACACAGCCTATTTTGGCGGAGACGATCAAAAAGGAAAACTGGAACATTGCTATATTCACAATGTTGAAACGGGAGATGAATATGAGCTGGAAACCTGCGCCCATCTTTTTCCCAATGCTCCCGGTGATGAAACCGGTGATAATAAATTCGGTTTAACAGAGGAAGAATTTTGGCGCACCAATCCTTATGCCAAAGATACCTCCAATACAGGCAACACAGATGAAGCCAATGTCGCAGGACTGGGCGAAAATGTTTTTACATTCACTTACACTGCCGGCGATAAAATCGGCGTAGCCATTGAAGGTATTTCCACTGAACCGACTCAATACGAAGACGCTTCATACAAAACGATGTGGGCGCTCACCAAGAATACTTGCGATGTGTCAACTGATCAAAATGCTTATCCGAAAACAACCACAACCGTTCAACAAAATACTCCGAGTATTGGCTACACAACAACCACTATTACCACAGAAGACATTGTTGATGGCACTCAAATTAATGATTCAGCCACCATAAGAACCCTAACAAGAATTGTAGTTACATTTGCCGGTGTCGTAATTTCAGACGAAACAACTTCCACTTGTCCGCCAGAAACATCCACTATTATCATTGATGACACTACTTATGATTGCTCAGGAACTGATGCGACAGACCAAAGTATTTTAACAACAGATATGACTGTGGATAATCTCAATGATTGCCTTTATAAAAATCTTGTCACTCCCGCCGAGGGTGGCGGCGCGACGGAAAAATTGGATGTTTCGCTTTCTTACTCGCCGGAAAATCCAATTAACGATGCCGGCGAAAATAAAAACGGCGATGAGCTTTCTTTTAAATCTTCCGTCATTAATGCCAGCAATTCCGCTTATTTGAATTATACTTGGGAAGTTTTTGCCAACGATGAACCAAATCCTGACAGCTGGGGATCCGCGCTTTCGAAATCCGCCTTGGACGACGCGACACAAACTTCCGGATTGGGCATCAACTCGTTTAAGTTCAAATTAAATTTCGAAGAGTCGAAAAAATATTTGAAAATAAAATTAACCGTCAATGACACTTTGACAGAAGGTGGAGAAAGAGAAGGACATACGGATGTTGTCGTGCCGATTTTTTCTTCGGAAAAAAGAATAAAAGTTTATACGGCTAAAGTTTCGCTGGATACTGACGGTAAAAATCCTACTGTAAGTCTTCCTGATAATTCGCAAGAAAGGTGTTTGCTTGATGATGAAACAACGCCCGCCGCTCTTTGCGAAATCGCTCAAAATGAAATAATCGCGGTAAAAATTGATAATGCCGATAGCGCTTACACTGATTTTCTATGGACGCTTGACGGAGAAAATCTGACTTGCCCGGATATAAATTTTCAGGGATGTATTTCCAACGACAAACAAACAAATATAAGTTATTTTCCCGTCTTGAAAATTTCCGAAGATCAATATTCCGTGAATTTGTCCGCGCTCAATACAGGCACTGGCGAAAGATTGGATTTAACTAGAGTTTTCAAAGTTTCCGCGCCAGCGGTAAAAATCATTCCCAATGAAAAAACCAATCCTGCCGATTCCAGCCAATACACTTGCCGGGGGTTGCTTTTGGGAGATTATATTGATATTTACGGCAAATCTTTTGAAGATCGCAGTAACACAAAGTTTCAAGCTTTGACCGGTTATAATCTTGAACTTTATCCTGTTTTTTCCGGCATTGACACGCCCGAAACTTTCGCCAAACCGGAAGATTGCCCGTACAAATGGAATGTCGATGGAAATATTATTACTACCGCCAATGTTACTGATTACGGATACAGTATTGACTTAAATGATTATGGAAAACTGATTCTTCCGCCAAAAAATTACGGCGAAAGTTATAAAATTTCTTTTTCAAATTTATTCACGCAAAATAACGCCGTCAAACAAGTATTGAATAAATATTGGAATGTTTCCTATAATGGATTTTATGAAAAAAAATTGACGGACAGTATTGAAGTGGCAATGGTGAGCGCGGAAATCGCGCAAAAAGAAAATTCGCCGCAAAAAATATTCGCCACTGTTTCTTCCGGCATTCCCAATTATATCGCGTTTCTTTTCCGCATCATTCTTTCCGGAGTCGTAATTATTTTCTCTGTAAAAATTATTTTTTTCATCTTACCTAGATCTAATTCAAATGAATTTTAAAATCAAAACAAAACAAAGAATCGCAGCAATATTTTTCGCTTTTTTGATTTTTTTTACTCCTTTGCTATTACAAGCAATGTCATTTAAATACACTCCGATGGAAGAAATTCCCGGATTTGGCAAGCCGACAACTTACGAAGCTTATGTTTTGGCGATTTATAAATTCGGTTTATGGACGGTGGGAATTTCCGCCGTTCTAATGATTTCCATCGGCGCTTTTATGTATATCACCAGCGCCGGAAACACTTCTCAATCCGGAAAAGCTAAGGGAATCATTGTCGATGCAATTATTGGCGTAGTTCTCGCATTGCTTTCATACATAGCTCTTTACACAATCAATCCGAATTTGGTTAGAATCAATCCTTTGCCGACTTCCGGAGCGGCCGGAACGCCGGGAGCGCCCAACGGTCCCAGCGGAACTACCGCCGGCTATAAAAAAGCCTGTCCCGATTCAAATAGTACTGTCCCTATCGATTATTCAAAAGCTACCAACGATACAGATATAAAGTTATCTTCGGCTTGCGATCAATATAAAACTCTTTTTGATAACAACAGCTCTAAGGTGGATCCTTGTTTGCTAAGAACGATGGCGCAAATGGAATCGAGTTGCGGAAGCAATAAGGGTCCCAGTCCGTCCGGAGCTTGCGGACTTATGCAGCTTCTGCCAGCAACAGCCAGCGGCTTAGCTGGAAAAACAGTGTCTTGTACGGATTTAATAAATAGCGACGAATTATCCATAAAGTTAGCCGCTGAATATATTAAACAAAAGCAAGCCAGTTCTTGCGCCGGAGCCGCGAAAGATAAGAATTCCGCAATTTTTGCCGGCTACAACAGTGGCTATGGTTGCACAGGATCAGCTTGCAGTCCGGAAAAACACGCGCTTTGCCCAAGCGGAGCGGTTGGCAGCGGCGGATGCGGAACGGGTTGTTTGGCTTTTGAATGTTGCGTAGATCCCGGCGGTCTTGAAGAATCAATAAATTATGCATGGAACGGAGTAGGACTTTATGCCAAATGCGGAGGAAAATAAAAAAATAACAAAAAAATAATGAACTATTGCCAAAAAAATAAACTACCTACTTTTGTTTTAATTTTCAGTTTCCTGCTATTTTTAGTCGCGCCGATTTTTATAGTTAATGCCGCGGGGGTCGTGCCTTGCGGCAACGGCCTGACTGACCCCTGCACAATTTGCCATTTTATTGTTGGGTTTAAAAATCTGATCGATTGGGGCAGAAATATTTTAATCGCGCTTTCAATTACAATGATGACCATAGCCGGAGTAATGTATATTGTTTCTTCCGGCGATCCGGAAATGATCAAACGGGCCAAAAGCCTTGCCGTAAATACCGTAATCGGTTTTTCCTTGATGCTTGGAGCATGGCTGATTATCAACACAACTTTTTATGTTTTTTCCGCCAAATCTTCCCCCGTAGATTCTGTCGAAAAATATAATCTCGGATTGGAAGCGAAAAGCTGGGATACATTCACTTGCTCCACCGCCAGCTCATCAACTGTCGTACCAACACCGCCAGACACGCCACCGATTTCTGTTTCTTGCGACACTATCACCTTTCAAACAGACAAAATAAAAGCGCAATGCACCGCTGGAGACGCTTCGCAAGAATTAATGTCGTTCATCTCTTGCATGTACCAACAACTTGGCAATGATCCAAAGGCGATGATGATCAATTCTATCTCAGACAATAATGGCGGAGCAAGCTGTCCAACTCTTTACCCAAATACCAAATGTCAAAAAGACGATGCCCTTGGTTGTTGCCATCATGATATGAACTCTTGCCATTACGGAGGAACAAACTGCAAGGGAAAATCTTACGCCATTGATATTAACACCACGGGCGGAAGCACCGCTTCTGCCAGTCAAATCGAAGCTGCTGTTAGCAAATGCGGAGCAAAATATGAACCCCACCAAGGAAACCATGGTCATGCTAGTGTTTCTGGAGCAACTATAAGTTGCGGCTGCGACTACGCTTTAAACGCCATATAACTCAATGTTCATACTTGCAACTAAAAAATTATGCCTATCAATAAAAAAATTTTTATAATTTCTCTTTCGCTTTTTTCTCTTTCGCTTTTGCTTTTTGGCGTCTATAATCTTTCTTTTAAAAAACCGACGGAAATAATTCCACCAGCGGAAATCAAAACGCCGGAAACTCCCATTAAAACTCCGCCAAAAATCAGCGTTGCGCCGATCACCGGCATAACCGATGAGACCGCGCTTTCTCCGACACTCAATAGCGAAGGAAACGCCGTCAAATATTACGCCAAAAACAGCGGGCGGGTTTATCAAATTGATTTTGAAGGCAACGACAAAAGAACTTTTTCCGACAAAGAA
>DMXN01000032.1:1157-97755 GCA_003482885.1 Candidatus Moraniibacteriota bacterium | reverse complement strand
GAAATCGCTTGGCAAAATACCGGCAACCGTATATTTTATAAATATTACGATTCCAAAACAAAAAAAAGATCCTTGAATATTTCCGATCCTGACGGAAGCAATTGGACAAAATTGGCTGATATCGCTTTTCGCGATATTTCTATCGCGCAAATTCCGCAAAGCGGATCGGTTTCTTTTTGGAACAAACCGGACAGTTTTTTTGAAACAATTTTCAAATCCGTTCCTTTGGTTGGCGGAGAAGAAAAGGAAATTATGAAAGGTTTGTTCGGCGCCGATTATCTTTGGAACAATAACGGAAGTTATGTTTTAATCAGCCATTCCGACGCCAAGGGCGGCAATAAAATTCAGCTTTCTATTGCCAATTCTAATGGCGGAGAATTTAAAAATCTGAATATGCCGACACTGGTTTCCAAGTGCGTTTGGATGAAAGACAATAAAAATATTCTCTGCGCCCTGCCGGGAGAAATTCCTGCCGGCGCTATTATGCCCAATGATTATAACCAAGAAAAATTCCGCACCGCCGACACTTTTTGGAAAATTAACACGACAACCGGAGAAAAAGCTCGCGTTATCGAACTGGAAAAAATCACCGCCAAATACGATGCTACCAATCTTTTTCTTAATAATGATGAAAGTATTTTATTCTTCGTGAATAAAACGGATGGGAAGCTGTATCGAATAACATTATAGTTTTAATTGTCATCCCCGCCTTCGCGGGGATGACAATTAAATTGCAAACAACATCCAAAACAAAACCGCCAAATCGTTTTTAAAATAAGTTGTGTCTACTAATCCGTGAAGAAGAATATAAAACATAATTCCCAGCGCTATGAATTTTAGTTGGGAATTTTTTGTTGTCGATAAAACTTTCGCGAACCAAAAATAAAGCAACATTATAAATCCAGCCAGCCCGAAAATACCGCCATAAAGCCAAAAGGTTAGAAATAAATTATGCGGATGCGGAACC
The DNA here is from genome assembly GCA_003482885.1 of Candidatus Moraniibacteriota bacterium. GTDB lineage: Bacteria > Patescibacteriota > Minisyncoccia > Moranbacterales > UBA2206 > UBA9630. The sequence goes on along the minus strand of DMXN01000032.1, from coordinate 96,788 downwards.
GCCCATTCTAAATATGGAGGAAAATATTTTTGATTTTCCAAATATTTTTCCTGAAAATTTCCCGCCCCGATTCCCCAAAACCAATTATCCGCCAGCATCTTTTCCACCGACCGCCAAATCATCATCCTTGATTGCAAAGAAGATCTTTCATCTAAATTAGCCAGACTGGAAAATTTATTTTTTTCAACTTGCGAAGAAAATAAAATTATTATCGCAAAAATTATAATCAATACTTTTTTCCAGTTTATTTTTTTCTCTAAAATAAAAACTAGAACTAACGCAACAGCAGCGGCAACCCACGCCGCATAGGAAAAAGTCAAATACAGCGCCGCTAAAATAATCGCGCCGGATATTAAAAAAAATGTTTTACTGTTTCTACTGGCGCCAAAAAATAATTGACACCCGATAAAAACCGCCGGCGCGAGATACATCGCCAAATAATTCGGTGAATTGAAAATTCCCGCCAACCTTCCATCATAAGTGATTTGTCCCAAGAAAAAATAGCCCAAAGAAACCAAGGCGACAATAAAAGCGGAAATATAATACGCTAAAAAAATATTTTTAATTTTATCTTCTTTGATCACAGAGCTAACAACCAAAGAAAATACTAATGGCAAAAGAAACCAGCTCTTGATTATTCCGAAACCGGCGGCATAATTTTTATTTGCCAAAACTGAAACAGTCAAGCCGAAAAAAATCAAACCAACGGAAAAAACAAACGGCTTATATTTTTCAAAAAATAATTTATAATCTATTTTTTCTTCATAAAAAAATATTCGCCAAACTACGCATACTGCAATCAAGCCATCTAAAACATTCGTCGGAAAACCAAAAAAACTAAACCGCAAAAGATAGCTCGGCAACGCGAATATTGTTAAATAAATTAAATTTTCTAGGTTAATTATTTTTTTCATTTTTGATCCGTCTTCGTAGAGACGAGGCACTGCCTCGTCTCTACGATCAATAAATTATTTTTCCAAAAAATTATAGCCTTGGGATGGTAGCAAACGCGTAAAACCAGCAACAATCAAAAACAATGGCAAAACTATCGGGGAATATAATGAAGTTTCCACCAAAGAATGCGCCGAAAAGATTATAACACTGATTCCGGCGCAAAAAAATAAAATGTCTTGCCGAAAATTTTTGAGAAAATTTAAAATCAAAAATCCCGCCAATCCCAGCCAAACCGCCAAATTAATCAATCCTGTTTCTGCCGCAATATCCAAATAATTACTATGCGCGTAAATCGGCTCGCGATAATCTGCGGCCGCTTTGATTTCCAACGGATAATTACCAATGCCAACACCGAAAAACGGATACATCGAAATCACTTCTCCCGCCTGTTTCCAAATTTCTATCCGTCCTTGATTCGAGCCTTCCTTGAAATTAAAACTGGAAAAAAATCTTTGCGAAATCGGACCGGGAATTATCAATAAAATACTCGCCAAAATAACCGCAAAAGTTAGAGCCAATTTATATTTATTTTTTAATTTATTCCACGAAAATATAACCACTGCTAAAATTCCCGCCACCAGCCCTAAATATCCTCCGCGTGAAAATGTCAAAAGATCCGCCAAAAGCATTACAAAAAAAATTGTTAAATAAAATTTATTTTTAGTTTTGAAAAATAATCCCAATGCGAACGGCAATAACATTCCTAGAAAAAAAGACAGCATATGCGGATCGGGAAAAGCGCCAATCGCGCGCAAATAGGCGCGTCCGGAAATATCCACCAGCCAGCTGGGATTTTGTAAAACCGCTTCCGTCACATTGGCGCCCAAAAAAATCGGAGAGATATGCTCCGCCCAAAAATTATACACCGCTTCAAGACCGAAAATAAATTGCGCCGCGAATTGAAAAATGCCCAATAATGTCGCAAGAAAACCGCCCCAGACTAACGCCTTGATTATTTTTTCCATCTTCTCTTTTGTATTCGCTAAATCCGCAACAATAAAATATAACGGAAAAACAGAAAACAAAAATAATAATTTTCTAATCGACCAATCAATATTCCGCGCGAAAAACAAAGAAAAAAAGTTGAGAAAAAGAAAACTTAAAATAAAAAAAAACGCTTTGCTATTTTGCAAAAAAATCCGCCTCTTTTTCAAACCGTCCGCCAGCCACAAAAAAAACAGTAGGAGTATAAAAACCCGCCCGCTTGCCAAATCAATTCCCGCGCTGGGATTCAACGCGACTTGAAACGGCAGATAGAAACAAAAAATAAGAAGCAAGTTAAATAGCATCTTGTTTAGATCGTTTTTTACTTTTCCCTATTCCCCCAAAATCCTCATACGCTTTCCGTACTGCCAAATTTATTTCTGTTTTATTTTTCCGCACATCAAATTGATTTTTAACTTTGCGCAGAAAAATACAAAAAGCGACCCACGGTTTTAAAAAACGCGGGGAATTTTTTTGAAAAAACATTAGCTCTGAAAGTGTTTGCCAATAAATACCCTGGCTTTTATTTTCTTTATCACTATTTTCAAAATAACGCGCGGTTGAATCCGACGCAACCAACAAAGAAAATCCGGCTTTTTTCGCCCTGAAACTGAAATCGATATCTCCCCAAGAAAGAAAGAAATCTTCGTCTAACAGTCCGATTTTTTTGAAAACTTCCGCCCGAATAAACATCGCGTCGCCGGAAATAAAATCTGGATTCCCGCCTTCGCGGGAATGACAAATACTTTTCATTCTCCACCAATCAATCTTTCCGCCGGAAAAATAAACCTTATCGCTATTACCGGAAAAAATTATTGGACTGAAAATTCCCGCTTCGGGATTTTTTTCGGCCGCTTCCGTCAGTTTGGTCAAGCAATTTTTATCTATCTCTAATTGACTGCTCAATAAAAAAATAAAGTTTGCCATTTTTTCCAAAGAATATCTGATGCCGATATTGTTGCCGGCGGAAAAACCAAGATCTTGTTCATTTTTAATAAAAGTTGCGCGAGAAAAATCTCGCCGAGCGTTTTCCAGCGATCCGTCAGTGGAATTATTATCCGCCACAACCACTTCAAAATTCGGGTAATTTAAGCGAAAAAGACCCGCTAGGCATTTTTTTAAAACATCTTTTCCGTTGCAATTTAAAACAACTATATTGATTTTAGGGAATAGCTTCATAATTTTCCGCAGTTTCTTTTTTACTGATTATGCTGGATATTTCCGCAGTTTCCACCGCTCCCAAAAGCCACAAAGCGAGAAAATATACTGCCGCGCCAAATAAGCCGGAGAAATAAAAGTTAGACCCGCGAAAAAGAAAAAGAAAGGTTGCCATTAAAACGCCGGCGATAAAAATTCTCGTTATTTTTTCCGCTTGAGGAAAGTACCGCAAGTTTTTAAACACTAAGTAGCCGCCGGCAATCGCCACGAAAATTTCGGTAACAACGGAATTTACAGCCGCCGCTTTATAAGAGAACAAAGGAATAAAAATTAAATTTGCCGCGATATTGAAAATTGCCGCGCCGAATAAAACAACCATCAGTTTTTTTTGCAAGTTTCCGGCAATCAAAATAGCGTTAAAAAAAGTCCCAAAAAAAATCGCCGCCAAAGCGAAAATTAAAATTCGCAAAACCGTGGCTGATTCGGAAAAACCCGCTCCGCCGATCAAACCAATCAACCCATCAGAAAGAAAAAGCGTTCCGATAATCAGAGGTGTCGTCAATAAGACAAAGATTTTAAAAGTTTTATCGGAAACATCGGCAAATTTTTTCTTGTCGCTGAAAATATTTTGCGAAATAATGGGAAAAATCAGACCGACAATCATCGCCGGAAAGAAAGACAGATTTTCCAAAACCTTATACGCCACATTGTAAATGCCCACTTCCGCGCTGGTTTTCAAAAAGGACAACAAAAGCGTGTCCATTTTAAAATAGGCGAAAACAATCACCGCGGTAATCCCAATCGGATAAGATTCCCGCAAAAAATATTTCCAATAAGCAAAATCAAAGCGAAAGCTTAATTTGACATATCTTCTCGACCAAAAATAAACCAACAAGAAACTCAAACTCATATTGAAAAGCAAAGAAGTCATAATCCAGCTAAAGCTTAACTTGAGCTTCACGGCCAAAATAATCATCGCCAATTGCAAAACTTTCCCCAAAAACTCGGAAATCGCCACTCGGTCCATCGCCAAATTTTTTTGAAAAACGCCATTAAGAATTTGGTAGCCGGAAGAAAAAATAAAAGAAACGGCAATAATCACGATGCCCAGTTTGACCTCCCGCGCGTAAGGCAAAAAGAAAACCAACAAAAAAGCCAGCGCCAATATAAAAAAAGAGGAGATTACCCGCAAAGAAAAAGCATTGCCGATAATCATATTTTCATCCGCGCCGGGACGGGAAATTTCTCTAGTAGAAAACTGATACAAACCCAAATCCGACACAGCGGAAAAAAAAGCCAAGAAGGCCAAAACGGTCGCGTAGTCGCCAAAGCCGTCCGCGCCCAAATAACGGGTGATAAAGCCGATGGAAACCAACGCCAAAATAGTTGAAAGTATCTTGGAAATACTGCTTGCTAAAACATTATAAGCGATTTTTCTAGCAATAAACATTTTTAATGATTTATACTTTTCAATTTCCATGCCCGCGATTTCTGGAAAGACAGCAAACAAACTATAAAATAAACAAACCTACACTAAATCTATCGGCTTAATTACAATTCTTCGATTTTCGCCTTCACCGATACTTTCCGTCGTTATTCTATCGTTTTTCGAGAGTTCCATATGCACTATTCTTCTTTCGTAAGCCGTCATCGGCCGCATCGCAACTTCGCGTTTTTCCATCAAGGCTTCCTCCGCCATGTTTTTCGCTAAACGAAGAATTCCCTCATTTTTTTCTTGGCGATAAGAATTGACATCCAAAATAAAATTTACTAGCTCATCAGCAAGGCGTTTTCTAGCAATAACCCTCGCTATATGCTGCAAAGATTGCAAATTCAGACCATACTGCCCGATTAAAAAATTCGAGTCCTCTGTTTTTATATTGCAAACGAGTATACCATCCTCTTCTCCTTTTTCTTTTTTCTTGATTTCCACGGTTGAAGAAAAACCCATCTTTGAAACTAACTCTTCCACTATTCTAACAATTTCCTGTTCTATCTTTTCTTTTTCCATTTGATTTAATTTACCCGACATTCCGCTTGTTCTTATTCGCCAGCCAGGCGGATAAGTACGGGTTATTTAAACTTGTTAATTATCCCAATAATTCCTACTTGTCCGCGACAACACCAGCTTGCGCCTGTTTTCTTTCCATATATTCCTGTTGAGCAATCATAAATAATGTTGAAACCAGCCAATACAGCGCCAATCCGGCCGGAAATTTAATTCCGATAAAAAGTGTCATGGCCGGCGCCAAATATAGCATTTGTTTGGACATAATTTGAGAAAAATCCATCGCCCCTTTTTTGGCCGGCGCGGTCGATTGTTTCGCCATCAGCATTTTTGTCTGAATATATTGAGCTCCGGCGGCCGCGACTACTATCGCTATGTGCGCTAAATTGCCGGCATCAAAAATTTTGAAATCCGCTGCTTTTGAAAGATCCACCAACCCCAAAAAGAAGCGATTGATTTGACCCGGATTGTGCATAAAACCATACAGATCAGCGCCATTCACCATTAATCCGTTTTGGGAGATATTGAATAACACACGATAAATAGCAATCAAGAAAACAAGCTGGAAAATCATCGGCAAACATCCGGAAAAAGGATTGGCTTTATTCACTTTATAAAATTCCATCAGCGCCCGGCTTTGCTTTTCCTTGTCATTTTTATATTTCTCTTGAATTTCCTTTATTTTAGGCTGTAATTCCTGCATTTTCTTTTGAGTTTCGATCTGTTTCCTGCTCAAAGGCAAAAGCAAAAATTTGATTATTACGGTAACAAAAATAATCGCTACTCCAAAATCATGAAAAGGATCAATGTTATAAACAAAGATTAAAAGATTATAGATCGGCCAATAAATAAGATTATCAAATAAAAACATCATACAAAAAATAAATTAACCTTTAAGCAAGCCATTTTTAACAAGAATTTCTGCAAATTCTTTTCGCGGATTGACTTTCTTATCCCAACCCTTCTGTACAATCGCCACTATATCCCAGCCGGTTTTAATTTTTTCCAAATTTTGACGGAAAAACGCTCTAATTTGACGCTTGATTCTGTTTCTGTCCACCGATTTTTTAGAAAAATTTAATCCGACAGAAACACCGACTCTCAAAACAGCCAACCCGTTTTCTTTCGCCTTTATTGCTATTTTACCACAAAAAAATGCTTTTCCAAAACGATAAACACTTTCAAAATCCGCATTTTTTTTAATTCTGTTCTTTTTTAGCAACATTGGATTTTATACCGTAGTCAACTTCTTGCGGCCTTTTCTTCTTCTAGCTTTCAACACATTTTGACCGGACTTAGCGCTGTTTCTTTCCATAAAACCATGGCTTCTTTTCCTCTTAATGCTTTTGGGCTTGTATGTTTCGCTCATTTTTTTGAAATTAAATAAGATTATTAAAACCAACTATTTAAAAGCTTACCAATTATTACCATGAAAGTCAATCAAAAAGCCCCTGCACATCTTATCCACACACTTATCCACTTTTTTTCTTGCTGTTTGTTTTTTGTTTATGATATACTCTTGATATAAAGAATCTTTTGCTTAAACAAATGACTAATGAAGAAATTTGGCAAGTGGCTCTTTCTGAAATAGAGCTCTCTATTTCTAGGGCTAATTTTATCACTTGGTTCAAGGGAACAAAAATTATTTCCAATGTTGATGGAAAGATTGTTATCAGTGTCCCGAATGGCTTTACCAAGGAATGGTTGGAAAATAAATACAATGCCTATATTTTAAAAGCCTTGCGCAACTTGCAAAGCGACATCAAAACGGTCTCCTGCTTAATCGAAACGCCCAAGGAAAAACCTCTCGCCCACCGAGAACAAGCAATGGACGCTATTGTTGCCCCATCAAAAATAGGTTATAAAAAATCGTCCGCTTCTTCCGATGATGTCGATATGGAGAACAATCTTAACCCCAAATACACTTTTGAAAATTTTGTTATCGGAGGAAATAACGAATTGGCGCACGCCGCTTGCTTTTCCGTTTCGCAAAATTTAGGAAGAATTTATAATCCGCTTTTTATTTATGGCGGGGTCGGCCTAGGAAAAACTCATCTGATTCAATCTATTGGCAACGAAATTCTCAAGCAAAATCCCTCTTTTAAGGTAAAATATATCACCTCAGAAAGATTTACCAACAATTTAATCAATGCTCTGCAAAATCAAACAATCAAAGCTTTCAAGGAATATTACCAAAAAATCGACATCTTGATTATTGACGATATTCAATTTATTTCCGGCAAGGAAAAAACACAAGAGGAATTTTTCCATATTTTCAATTATCTTTACCAGCTGGACAAGCAAATCGTATTAAGCAGCGACCGATCGCCTAAAGCTATTCAAATTTTGGAAGAACGCTTACGCTCCCGTTTTGAAGGAGGAATGACCGCTGATGTATCCAAGCCGGATTTGGAAACTCGCGTGGCTATTTTACGCAAAAAATCCATAAATGAAGGATTAAGAATTGACGAAAAAGCATTGGATTTTATCGCGGCCAACATCAAAGACAATATTCGCGAACTGGAAGGCGCGCTTAATCGAATAATTGTGGCTTCCCAATTGACCGAACAAGAAATTACTTTGGAATTTGTAGCCAACCAATTATCCGAACTCATTTCCAGCGGAAAGAAAAAAGGCATCACTTGCAAACAAATCCTAAAAGCTGTTTCTTCTTTTTATGATGTGAGTTTCGATGAGTTGGTGTTAAAAAATCGCAAACAAGAGTTGGTTCGTCCCAGACAGGTAGCTATGTATCTTTTGCGTAGCGAGTTGGATTTTTCCTACCCTGGTATCGGAGAAAAACTAGGCGGGAGAGACCACACTACAGCCATGCATGCTTTTGAAAAAATTTCCAAACTTCTTGAAGAAGACGCAAAACTATTAGACGAAATTAACTCTCTCAAGGAGCAACTTTACCGCATATACTGATAACTTGTGGATAACCTGCCTTAGAGCAGCTACATAGTCGGTGGACAACCTCGCCAATCGCCTGCTTATAAGTTAGTTACAAAAACAACTCTGCGTAATTTATCTCCCGCCCACCCAAAATAACAACTCACAAAAACCAAACTTATCCACTATTTATCAACTCCGCTTTTCTTTTATTTAAACACTAAACCATACTTATCCCCAATTTTCTTATTTTTAATAATAACAATAAAATTTTTAAATATATTAATAAATAAAATACTACAGTCCTATGAAATTAATTTGTACGCAAGAAAAATTTAAAAAGGCATTATTTAATTCAGAAAAAATAACTTCCAAACAAAATACCTTACCCGTTTTAAGCAATGTCTTATTAGAAGCGAATAAAAACTTTTTTAAAATTTCCGCCACTAATTTGGAAATTGGCATTGAAATAAAAATTGGCGCGAAAATAGAAAGGGAAGGAAAAATAATTATTCCCGCCAGGTTTTTAGGTAATTTTTCTTCTAATCTTTCCGGAAATGAGAATATGGAAATAGAAACAGTCGGTCAGAATTTAAAGATTAAAAATGGTCGGACAAAAGCGATAATAAAAGGTTTTTCCGCGGAAGAATTTCCTTTAATTCCTCAAAAAAATACCGAAGCCTTTTTGAAATTAAACACGGAAGTATTAAGAAATATTTTTGCTAAAATAATTGCTTCTGTCGCGCATAACGAAGCGCGGCAAGAATTAACCGGAGTAAATGTTATTTTTGCCGAAAAAGAAATCCTTTTTGCCGCTACTGATGGTTTTCGTTTGGCGGAATATGTTTTAAAGATAACGGAAAATGAAATAAATGAGGAAAATTACAAGGCTTTTTTGGAAAAAAATAAAAGCGTGATTATTCCGGCTGGCACGATTGTCGAGTTGAATAAGATTATTTCCAATTTTTTGGAAAATAGCGCGGTAGATATTATTATCGAGGAAGGGCAGATTTTTTTTGAATTTGCCGGAATAAAAATGGTTTCTCGTTTGATTAATGGAAAATATCCCGAATATAAACATATTATGCCGAAAAGCTACAAAACCACCATCATCGGGGATAAGAAAGTCTTACAAAGCGCGTTAAAAATGGCTAGTGTTTTCGCGGACAGCAAAGCGAATGAAGTGGTTTTTAAAATTGACGCGCAAGAAAAAAAAATTCTTATTGATACAAAGAGCGTGGAAGCGGGGGAAAACTCCACCGAGCTGAATTTTGAGGTGCAGGGAGAAACGCAGGAAGTGGTTTTTAATTTGAAATATTTATTGGACGGCATTAATACGCTGGCTACGGACAATATAGTTTTGTTTGTCAATAGCGAAACTTCTCCTGTGGCGCTGAAAGAATTGGATGAAAAAACCGGCCAGCCGGCGGAAAATTTTACTTATATCGTGATGCCGATAAAAAATTAAGCCATGCGATCGCTCAAGAGCTTGTTAAAAATCAAATTGCCCGACCGATTGGCGCGAAAAAAGCTTATTTTGGACGACAAGACGGTTTTTTATGTTTTTAATAAAATTATTGCGGAAGAATTCGGGCTTATCGGCAAGCAGAAATTCACTCCGGATTATTTTTCCAACAAAACTTTGTTTGTAAAAGCTGAAAATTCCGCATGGTCGTCCGAAATTTGGATCAACCGAGGAAAAATAATCGCCAAAATCAACCAAGAAATCGGAGAAGAAGCGGTGGAGAGGATTAAGATGAAGTGAGATTTTTTTTAAATGGTTTTCGCAGATCAATATCCCGCATCGGGATTTTTTGATTTTTTAGGCTTATTTGAGCGGTTTTCGACAGGAGGTCAAAAATGCGATGGCTTAAATAAGCCAAGATTGCGGGCAAGCGCTTGACTTTCTTGCCGGATCTGCTATTATAGTCGGTCAATCTAAAAGCCTGTTCAAAAGGCTTTGAAAGGGAACTAGCCCGCGATTGGCGCTTAACAATTAAAAGTTTATGTATGCGCATTAGAATGAAATTGGCGCTTTTGGTCGGTTTCTTTATCGCTTTTAATTTAATTGTGATAACTGAAACAGCTAAAGCCGATGAATTTTCTAATCAAACAAAAATAAACTTTAAAATAGAAGAAAATATTCTTACGGCGGCTATTAGTCAAACAGAGGTTTGCCGCGTTGAAGAAGTCATTTCTCAAGATGCGCCTAAAACTATTGACACGATTGAAGAAGTGATTAAAAAAGCAAAAGAGGAAGCAACTGTCGCAGTTAAAAAAGCGACAATAAGCGATCAGAAAAATCTTCCCCATGGAAAATTTACGATCAACGCTTCCGCTTATACGGCCGCGGCCGATGAATGCGGAAAGAGCGACGGAATCACTGCTTCCGGAAAAAAAGTGAAAGAAAATGAAACTATCGCTTGTCCGAAAAATTTCGCTTTCGGAACGAAAATAAATATTGAGGGTTACGGAACCTATATTTGCCAAGACCGCGGAGGCGCGATTAAGGGAAATAAAATCGATATTTATATGGAAACAAAGGCGCAAGCTTTTGCTTTCGGAAGACGAAATCTAATGGCGGAAATAGTGGAATAAATAAAGGCGTCTCGAGCAATCGGGGCGCTTTTGTTTTAATTGACCGTCTGTCGCATTTTTGTTAAGCTGGTTTTAGCATCTTATTTTTTGGTCGTGTGGCGAAGTAGTTAACGCGGCGGTCTGCAAAACCGCTACTCGTGGGTGCGAATCCCACCGCGACCTCAAAAGAAATTAAAAATAAATTTTGCCCGGGTGGTGAAATGGTAGACACAAGGGACTTAAAATCCCTCGGCCGCAAGGTCATGCGAGTTCGAGTCTCGCCCCGGGCACCAAATTAAAATTTAAAATTATGCTTTCAAATATCATTCTCAAACATTTAATCTTTTTTCTAGTTGGTATTTTTCAGGATGTTTTAGCGACTTATTATTATCAAATGATCGCCAAAGAATATCCGTGGCGCGCCGGAATTTTTTCGATGATCGTGACGCTAGTCAACCTGCTTATTCTTTATGAAATATTAACGGGCATTGAGGATCAGGTTTTAAGCGTTGTGCTGGCATACGCGTTCGGCAATGGCATTGGAACATTTATTGTGATAAAAAAACATTACATAAAAAGAGTGTTCCTGAGAAAGAAAGAAAAAGGGGATATTTAATAAAAATTTTCAAAAACAAAAAAATCGAATTAGTCGGTTTTTATTTTTTCTAAAACTTTTGGAATTTTTTTGAAATCTTGAATGAGCGTTTTGCGCATAGAGCCGTTGTATAAAGCGGCGGCCGGATGATAGAGAGTATAAAAGTTTTGTTTGCCGATCTCGGGAATTGTTTTAATAACCAGTGTTCCGTGAAGTTGGGAAATTTTTTTGTCAGATAAAAATCTTTCCATTGAATGCCGTCCAAGCGTAACAATAAGTTTTGGCCGGATAATTTTAATTTGTTCCAAAAGCCACGGCCAGCAAGCGGCGGTTTCTTCTGGAAGCGGATCGCGATTTTGTGGCGGACGGCATTTGCAAACATTGACAATATAAACATCTTCTCTTTTTAAATTTATTATCCCCAGCATTTCATCTAAAAATTTTCCCGCCGCGCCAACAAATGGACGGCCTAATTCATCCTCTTTTTTTCCGGGCGCTTCACCGATAAATAAAATTTCCGCTTCAGCCGAGCCTTCGCCGAAAACCACACGGGAACAGGTTTTGCGTAAAATACAAGCAGAGCAATTCGCCATTTGCTCGTCGAGATTATTTAATTGGGTTTGCTTGGAAAGCATAATAATTTTTTAATTTATCTTTATTCCATTCTCTCTTTGGGAGAAGAGGATATGAAATTATTTCAGCTCGTGTATCCTAATCAATTCAAATTTATTATTTTCCGTATCCCATGTCGCAAATGTCGGCGGATAAAAATCCCCGGTAACATTTCCGGGATTTAGCATAATGCAATTTCCAATTTTTTCTGTCCACGGCTTGTGCGTGTGTCCGTAAAAAACAAAATCATATTTTCCTGTTTCAGCTAATTTTTTGGCTTCTCTGGGAAAATGAACAAAAGCGATTTTTCTGTCATCAATTTTCACTTCTCCGAAGTCTTTGAAAATAAAAGTATTGCGGTAGTTTTTATTAAAGTCCCAGCCAGAGGCTGGTCCGCCTTTGGCGGAAATATCATGCAGTTGTTCGTTGTCCATATTTCCGAAACAATAATGAATTTCACCGGAAAAAGTATCATTCAAAAAATCCAAAGTTTCCTTTGACGCCAAATCCCCGCAGCAAATTATTTTTTCAATTTTATTTTCTCCGCAATAATCCAAAACTTTTTCAAGATTGACTTCGTTGTTGTGGATATCGGAGATGATAGCGATTTTCATAGAATTATTTTTTCGATTTAGGCAAATTTTTCCAAAGAATTTCAAATATCATTTTCATTGTGTTGTGAACTTCCGAACTTTCAATAATTGCTCCCATCGCCTCTTTTCCTGAAATCAAAGACACTTTTGATCCACCATAAACATCAATTTCGATGGAAAATGGATATTCTTCTTGACTGACAAATTTCATTTCTCGCAATTCCAATTTGTCTTTTTGAAGCAGTTCGTCAGTAAAGTAGTGCGTCGTTGGCAAAATAGAGCGCACAAAAATATTTTTCTTGACTCTATTTTGAATGAATTGACTCATCCAATCATATCCAAGCGCCTTCACAACATCTTCCGAGCCAAAAGCCACAAACTCTCCTGGGTATTTTAGCGTATCATTATATACTTCTTTTATTCCTTCGACACCTTCATAATACGAAACGCTGACTTTTTCTTCATCTTTTTTTTGAATCGCCATCATTTCAGGCAGCATATCTTTAGCCTCGTTCAATTTTTCCTGAAAAATTTTAATGCACTCCGCCGGCGATTTTGCGATGTATAGACTTTTTTTGTTCTGAGGAGTTTTCAAAACAAATCCTTTTTTCACCAAACTTTCCAAAACCACATAAGCAGTGGCTTTTTTTAGGCCGCTTTTTTGATATATGAGATAGGCAGTGGCTTTTTTGAAAGAAAGAAGATTGATATAAACTGTCGCCTCTTTTTCCGTGAAACCAATTCCAATGAGCGTATTTATCATTTCCATAGACTCAATATATCATACCATCACGAAAAGGTCAATATTTATGACGAACAATGATTAACATAGTGTATTCTGCTTATTTTTAGCCAAAATATCAGTATTGTTTAATATGGCATAATTGACCTTTTTGTTAATTAATGCTAATATTGCATGTTCAGATGGAAATATGTCCAATCTGAAGCACATTAACAAAAAAGGAGGCATCGTTATGTTCTTAACTTATGCGCAGGTAAAAATTGGATCAGAAGTAAAAAAAGTGTCTCAGCATGAGGCGCTTGAGGAGATGCGCTTTTTGGTTGGGCGCATGCAACGTGCTGGAATTGAAAAGCCAGTAGTTGTTGGTCATATTATTTACTACGCTAATTGTCCAAAAAAATGGCGGTATGTGGAAGGCGTAAGTACGGCGTACGCCATTGAATTTGACCATATTGTTTTGATAGCGGAGCCAACAAGTTGGTTCCCTCTGAATTTTTTAAGAAATACTGAAGACCCAAATGAGGCAGTGCATAGAATGTTTGATTACTATGCACTGCTCGTCTGATAAATGTCTAAAAAGCATGAGCGACTGAAAACATTCAGTCGCTTTTATTTTCCTCGAAATGATTTTAGGAACTAAAAATTTTTATAGGATGCGCTATTATTAACAAGAGTGTTAATAATGTTGTATTATTGGATAGAGATATTTGACAGTATTTGTTTTAGTGATATAATATCAACTATAAAGGTCTGATAATTTTTTTTAAACTTCAAACAAATGAAAAAAAATAAAAACAACAAGGCGATAGCGATTTTTGAAAATGAGCCGGTGCGGAGGGCTTGGTCGGACAAAGAGGAAAAATGGTATTTTAGCGTGGTGGATGTGGCGAGAATATTAACTGAAAGTGTCGACGCTAGAAATTACTGGAAAGTGTTGAAAAACCGTTTGATTGCGGAGGGCGGCAACCAAACGGTTACAGATTGTAACCAGTTGAAACTTATGGCGATAGACGGCAGAATGCGTCTCACTGATGTTGCCGATATAGAAACTATGTTTCGTATAATTCAATCAATTCCTTCACCGAAAGCTGAACCGTTCAAAATTTGGCTGGCGAAAATTGGTTATGAACGATTGAAAGAAGCGGTTGATCCGGAAATCGCAGTCAATCGGGCGCGCGCCAATTGGCAATCTTTAGGGCGATCTGAAAAATGGATTGAGCAAAGAATGCGCGGACAAGAAATTAGAAATAAATTGACAGACTATTGGGCGACTCATGAAGTGACGGAGCAGGAAGAGTTTGCGATTTTGACAAACATAATTCACAAAGAATGGAGCGGGCTGACAGTGGGTCAACACAAAAAAATAAAAAATCTCAAAGGGCATAATTTGCGCGACAATATGACGGATGCTGAGATGCTTTTTACTTCGCTGGCTGAATTAACTACGCGACAAGTGGCAGAAAAGGATTTGTCGGTTGGACTGAACGAGAATGCTGTTGTGGCGAAAAAGGGCGGAAAGTTGGCTAGCAGAGCCAAAAATGACTTTGAAAAATTAACAGGCAAAAAAGTTATTAGCCAAGAAAATTTTTTAGGTTCGGGAAAAAGAAAGTTGAATAAATAAATTACACCGCGCTACAAAAACCAAATCCCGCTTTATTTGTTTGGGTTTTTGTATTAAATTTATTTCCGCATCTTCTTCAAAATCTCAATATCTTCCTTTGCACCGTCATGCTCGGTTTCCAAAATCATGTCAATATTATTTTTCTCTGCGAATTTTACGATTTTGGAAAAAGCGTCAAGGCCTATTTTGCCTTGGCTAATGTGAGCGTGTCGATCCTTTTTTGATCCGCAATCGGTCAAGCTGTCGTTGCTATGGATTAGTTTTATATTTTCCAAACCGATTTCATGGTCAATTCTTTTTAAAGTATTTTCAAAGTCGCGCCAATCATAACCGGAAGCGAAAGAGTGTTGCGTGTCGAGACATATTCCGGTAATATTTTTAGAATCCACCCCGTCGATTATTTGTTTTAATTCTGCTAAATCATCACCGATTATTTTTCCGGCGCCGGCGCTGTTTTCTAAAAGCAATTTTGTCGAGCCGGAATAATTTTCTAAAGTTTTTTTGAGCATTTCAATGGTTTTGATAATCGCATCTTCTTTCCCTAATTCTTTGGCGCTGCCAATGTGAGTCAACACATATTTGGCACCAAGTATTGAGCCGCGTTCCAACTCATCGCGAACAATGGAAACGCTGCCGTAACGAATGCGATTATTAGCAGACGCGAAATTTATATAATAGGGAGTATGAATATATACTGCGGAAATTTTAAATGTTGAATTTTGAATGTTGAATTCTTTGCGGATTTCTTCTGTAAGTTCTGGCGCTTTTCCGCCTTGCGGCGAGCGAGTAAAAATTTGAAAGCACTCACAGCCCAAATCTGCCGCTCTTTGCGGCGCGTTTTGGATTCCCCCGGCGATGGAAATATGGCAACCGATGCGCATAGCAATTTAATAAATTTTATTTGCGATTATGTTTTATCACGAAAACGATAAAGATTTTTATTCAATCCTCCACCCATCTTCCGTTTCTATGATTTTGCCTTTGATTTCAAATCCGCTGGCGAGTGTATGCCCGCCGCCGCCGAACTGGGCGGCAAGTTGGGAAACATTAACCCCTTTGTATTTCTCGCTACGAAAACTTCCCTTGACGATTCCGTCGCCGCGCTCGGAAAGAATAAGAGAAAATTTCGTGCCCGGAACAGTATTTAAAATAGCGGCGACTTGGGCGATGTCGTCCGTGGTAGCTTCGAATTCTTCCAGATCTTTTTTTGTAAGGACGGAAGCGATCATTCCGTTTTTTTCATTGATGCGCGCCCGTTCGAAAGCCCGCCCCCAAAGTTTTAAAGTGGATATTTTTTTGCTGTTAAATGAGGCGCTGATTATCTTAGCCATCGGAGCGCCTTTTTTCATTAAAGTTGAAATAATTCCCAAAACACCGGAGGTGGTATTGGAATGTTGAAGTATTCCGGTGTCTCCCAATATACCCAGCATTAAAAAAGTGGAAATTTCCCGAGTTATTTCCAATTTGTTAAAAATAAAAAAATTGTAAATTATTTCGCAAACGGAAGAATAAATCGGATCAATGATTGTGATATCTCCGGCAATCGCAATGTCTGGATGATGATCAATAATAGCTGTGATTTGATCTTTGCCGACGAGCGGAAGAATTTTGTCAAATCCGCGCTCGACGCTGTCGCAAGCGATAATCAGTTTATATCTTGCCAAATCCAAACTCTCGGGATTAATAAAGGATTGTTCGGAAAAAGAATTAAGATAAATCGGCATCGGATTAAAACAAGCGATGTCGGCGTTTTTTCCCAATGATTCAATGTATTCTTTTAGCGCTAAAACTGATCCGACAGTGTCTCCGTCCGGTCCGCTATGAGCAAAAAGCAAAATACTATCACAGCCTTGGATAGTATAATTTAAAGTATGAAATTCGTGGTGGAAATTGGTCATACGGATTTCCAGCAAATCTACAAATCAACTGCAAATCTACAAATAATTTGTAAAATTAGTTGGGTCTATTTCGTAGGGTTACATTTCTTTTAACAGTTTTTCAATTTTATCAGCCTTGCTTTCTGTGAAGTCGTTTCGGAATTCAACGCGGGGAAGTGGCCTCATTCGAAGTTTTTTATTCAAGCTTTTTTGAATCGCGTAAAGCTCTTTTTCGAGCGTTTTCAGCGCGTAGCCGAATTCTTTTTCCGGAAAAACACTGACGAACACCCGAGTATAGCGGAGATCGGGGCTGGTGTCAACCTTCGCGATCGTTATAAAAATCCCGCTTTTAAGCGAGAGTTCTTTGAGGATTATTTCGTTAACATATTTTCTAACGAGGTCGTTGATTTTTGGCAATCGATCAGTGGGCATAAAATTTTATAAGGTTTTCTTTTTCAACTCTTCTTTGAAAGAAATCAATACATCGCCGGTTTTGATTTTGGTTTCGCCAAGGAAAGTAATCCCGCATTCATTCGGCGCGGAGCAATCGTTGACATCGACTTTATTTGATTGCAAATTTCCCATTGCTCCTTTTCCGATAATAATATCGTCTCTTTCTATCTCTAAGGAGGAATTTTTTTCAAGGCGACCGGAAATGACTTTTCCGCCGACGATCATATCTTTTTTTCCGGTTTTAAAAATCGCCAGCACTTTCATTTTCCCATAATCGGTTCTTTCGAATTCGTCCGGAAGCAGTGACATTAAGCGAGCTTTAATGTCATCAATCAGTTCATAAATAATTTTGTAATTTTTAATTTCTACGCGGCTTCCTTCCGCCATTCTTTTGGCAACCGGTGTCGCTTCAACATTAAATCCGAAAATAATTGACTTGGAGCTGGCGGCAAAACGAACATCGGACTCGGTAATGTTGCCGACTCCCGTTCCGACATAATCAATGGCGACTTTGTCAGATTTGATTTCCGAGAGGATTTGTTGGATGGCTTCCAATGATCCATGCACATCAGTTTTAACAATAATATTGAGTTTGCTGATTTTTTTATTGGCAATGCCGGAATAAATTTTTTCCGTACTTAAAGCGGAACCGCTTTCTGTATGAGAAAAAATTTTCGCTTCATGGAGTTTGCTTTGCCCGATGGATTTGCTGGCGACGACTTGCAAAATATCATTGGAATTAGGTGTGGCGCGCAAACCGATGACGCTTATGGGGGTGGATGGCGAGGCGGCAGTAATTTTTTTTCCGGTAAAATCTTCGATTCTTTTCACGCGGCCGAAAGTTCCGCCAGCGATAACATCTTGGCCTTCCTTGAGCGTGCCGGTTTTAATCAAAACTGTGGAAACGGGACCCTTATGAGGATCGAGATGCGCCTCTAAAACTATTCCCAACGCCGTTCTTTCATAATTAGCTTTGAAATCTTCCACTTCGGCAATTAATAAAATATTATCCAATAAATCATCAATGCCGATATTTTGTTTGGCGCTGATTTTGGAAGAAAGCGTTTGTCCGCCCCATTCTTCCAAAAGAATTCCATTTTCTGCTAACTCTTGTTTAACTCTTTGAATATTTATGTCCGGCTTGTCAATTTTATTAATTGCGACAACAACGGGAATTTTTTTGACCAGCAAATATTCAATCACTTCTTTGGTTTGCGGACGGACGCCGTCATCAGCGGCAACAACTAAGACGGCAATATCAGCCAGGCTTACTCCCCGTTCGCGCATAGCGGAAAATGCTTCATGACCGGGAGTGTCAACAAAAGTTATAAGCTGGCCTTTTTTCTTGACTTGGTAAGCGCTGATATGCTGGGTAATTCCGCCGGATTCTTTCATCGCTACGCTGGTTTTTCGAATAGTATCCAAAAGAGTGGTTTTGCCATGATCAACATGACCCAAAATTGTTACGACTGGCGGTCGTTTCTTGAGATTTTCTCCCGAGGCGATTTCGCTTTTGCAAAGTTCTAGCAACTTTTCCAATGTCATTGTGTCTCCCGCGTCTAAAATTTCTTCCGCGGCTTCAAAACCCAAGTCGCCGGCGATAATAGTGGCTGTTTCAAAATCAATTTTTTCATTGATGGTGGCAAAGATTCCATTTTTGATCAGTTCGGTGATAACAATGCTTACCGGCAATATCAAAAGCTCGCTGAATTTTTTAACAGTGATGGACGCTGGCAAAACAATGGGTTTTTTAACAATTTCGGACATAAATAATTTATATATTTTATCTAAAAACAAAAATATGCCACAGAGCATTCCTACAGCTTCTTATTTAAACTAGCATTAAAAAAATGTTGTGTAAAGGAATATTGACACTTGCGATTTATTTGTGTTATACTGATTTTATGAAATGCAAATCAAAAAAAGTTGTTAAGAAAATCAAACTGACTGAAAGTTCCGAAACCGCCAAAATGACGGCGCTTTTGGAAAATATGCGAGACGGTATAACTCTAGTGGCAGAAGGACACTCTGTTTTGGTTAGAAAATTAGATTTTATGGATAAAAAATTAAGCGAAAGGATTGATTCATTGGAAAACACAATGAATCAAAATTTCAAATTTGTCTTTGAACATTTTTCCAACATTGAAGACGAAACTATGGAAATAAAAGCTGAAATTAAAGAAATGCGCAAAGATCTCCGCAGAAAAGTTGATATTGATCGTTTGATAGTTTTGGAAGAAAGAGTGACGGCGATTGAAATGCGACAAATTATTTTGCGGGATGAAAGTAAGAAGAAGTATAAAGCTTAAGTCAAGATCAAATTAATTAATAATATAAAACATTATGAACAACAATCCAATGGAAAAAATGGGCGTATCAACGCCAAAACAAGAAATTAATAAAAGAAATTAATATAGGGTTACTTGAATACAAAAAAAACAGATCTGATGAATATGCGATTGAAATTGAACTTAAGGATAGGGCGTTTTTTATCGATAAAGTTGCAACAGCAACATATGATCAGGAGTCAGAAGATGTATCAGGATGGTGGGCTGGTTGTTATACATACAACACTGAAGACGCAAAATTAGCTATTCATTCAGGTGAATATAGCAATGTTAAGAAAAGTATGCGTTGGTTGCATTTTGATGCAGATAATGAACGGCGTCAAGTTGAGTATATGAATCATAAAATTCCTTTTATTGTACAACAAGCTATTGAGACATCAATCATAGAAGCTGAAAAAAAATAAATTGGCAAGAAGAGAATTTCAAGAGATAGCGACAGTTATAGAAAAAGATGCCGGTGAAGTTCAAAGAGAGTCCGGCGAAGAAATCGATAAATTAAAAAATCGAAGCTGTAAAAGAAAAACTTGCGGGTGAGCATAATGCCATGTAAGGTTATAAGCTTACGAAAACTTGTGGCTAAGATATTTTAGTAAGACTGTCTTATTCAAAACAATAACAGGAATTAAGTCGATACCACTTAAATAAACAAGGGCTCTATTTCTTCTTTTTACTCTCCTCGCCCGAGGCGATTTCAATGGCTTGTTTTTCTTCATCCGTTAGCGGGAATGTTTTTGAATCTTTATTGGCGATGGATTTGGCGTAGACTCGCGTGCCTTCGCGGGTATAAAGAGCGGTAATAGTCAGTCCGTTATTTTTTCCGTCGAGTAGCGCGATGGAAAAACTTTGGTTTCCGCCGGTATCTTTGAAAGGATTGAAACGGACAACCGCGAACTTGTGCAAACTTTTCAGCGCCAAAGCGTTGATTTTATTGGAAATATTGAAAAGCTCTTGAATGTCTTTGTCTAAATTTTTAAGATTCTTGGCTTGCTCTAAAAGCAATTCTTCCAAGTTGGGAATTTTTCCTCCTCGAAACAGTTCCTTGTTGGCAGTTTGTATATTTTTTAATTTAAGTTGGAGAAACAATGTCCAGCCGATTGATAATAATGATAGAAAAAAAAGCGCTCCGAAAAGCAAAAGCAAATTTTCTTCTATTAGCGATTTTACTGATTCCATAAAATCAGGTTAGCATCTAAAACTTGCTTTGTCTAGCGAGTTGTTGTTTTTTAAAAATTATTGTACAATAAAGATAATTGTACAATAAAGATAATGGAAAATAATATTGGAATTAAATTTATTGATCCGCGCGCGACCATTGATTTGTTAGAAATCACGGCGGGAATGTCGATTGGCGATTTCGGTTGCGGCATCGGTTATTTCGCTTTTCCTTTGGCGGAAAAAGTCGGGCAAACAGGACAAGTGTACGCTCTGGATATTTTAAAAGATAAATTGGAATCAGTTGAATCGGAAGCGAAAGTTTTGAGCTTTAATAATATTATTATTAAAAGAGCTAACTTAGAAGTGGCCGGCGGATCAAAATTAAAGGAAAATAGCTTAGACTGGGTATTTTTGGTGAATATGCTTTTTCAAAATAAAAGCAAAGAAATAATAGTTAAAGAAGCGGCGCGCGTTTTGAAAACCGGCGGGAAAATTTTGGTTATTGAATGGGGAGAAAAAGATTCTTCTTTTGGTCCGGCAAGAAATTTGCGTATTTCCAAGGATGAAATTTCCGAGCTGGCGATAAATTGTGGCTTGAGCATTATAAAAGAAATGGCGATCAGTGATTTTCATTACGGAGTAATTTTAGAAAAATAAATATGCCAAATAAAACAAAAATTTTCTTAATATCTTTTTTAGCTTTTATTCTATTGGTTGTTTCCGGTTGCGGGTGCAGACAGACAGCGGAAAAATACAGAGTGGACTTGGAAGTGTGGGGCGTTTTGGATGACAGCGACGCGTACGCGGAAATATTCAAAAACTATCGCGACATCAATCCTAATGTTGGAAATATTATCTACAAAAAACAACGCATTGAAACTTACAAAAAAGACTTGGTTGACGCGTTGGCTTCAGGGAAAGGTCCGGATATTTTTTTGATTCACAATACATGGTTGGCGGAATTTTCCAATAAAATATCAGCCGCGCCGAAAGAAATTTTAACCGAGCAAAAATTCCGCAAAGATTTTGCCGATGTTTGCGCCAATGATTTTATCGCGGACGGCGCGATTTACGCCGTTCCACTTTCCGTTGATTCGCTGGCGCTATATTATAATAAGGATCTTTTTAACGCCGCCGGCATTACCGCTCCGCCAAAAACTTGGGAAGAATTTGTGATCTTGGCGGAAAAACTGACTAAAATCAATAATCAAGGAGGAATTACCCAATCCGGCGCTGCGCTGGGAACCGCCTATAATATCAATCGTTCGACTGACATTTTAAATCTTTTAATGTTGCAGAATGGCGTGCAAATGCGCGATGAAAGAGGTCAAATAGATTTCGGTCGAGATGGAAATGCTGTCAAAGCTTTGGATTTTTATACACAATTTGCCAAAGCCGGATCATCCAGTTATTCATGGAATCCTGTGACGCATTATTCCATCGATGCTTTTTCGGAAGGATCGTTGGCGATGATGTTAAATTATTCTTGGCAGATGGATGTAATCAAAAGCAAAGCGCCAAAATTAAATTTTACGGTGGCGGAAATCCCGCAAGTTTTTCCGGGCGCGCCGGTTAATTACGCCAATTATTGGGCGTTCGCAGTGGCGAATAATAAAACAATTGAAGCTGATCCAAAAAACAAAACCACGCCGGTATCCAATGATATTCGCATTACGGAAGCATGGAAATTATTAACCTATCTGACAACCAAAGCGGAAATGCCGATTGTCGCGCCGGCATCAAGTACGATGGCGGTGAACAAACCAATTGATTTGAATTTTGATCCGGCGGGAAAATATTTGGAAATAACCAAACAGCCGGCCGCTAGAAAAGATTTAATTGAAAAACAAAAGAACGATGTTGATTTGAATATATTCGCCAAAGGAAATTTGACGGCGAAAAGTTGGAAGCAAATCGATGCGGCGGCAACCGAATTTGTTTTTGCCGAAATGATAGATCAAGTGAATAAAGGCGCCGCGACTGTGGCGGACGCTCTTCAAGCGGCCGGGGAAAGATTAACAAGAGCGGAAGCGAAATAATCTCGTTCCTACGAAACTTACGAATATATACAAAAAATACAAAAATACGAAAAGATTTGCCTATTTTCTAAGTTAAGTTTGTATTATTTTGTGCTTTCGTACTTTTGTATAATTTTGTAATTTCGTAGAACCATATGCAAAACAAAAAGTTTATTTTCAGTCTAACTTTGTGGGCTGTTTTGTCGGGTTGCTTATTCGGCGGAATTGAAGCGCGGGCGGCGGGGGAATGGTGTTGCGTGGATGACGCGACAGAACAAATAAAGTGCAATGTAATTGATAAAGATGGAACTTGCGGTGCAGGAACATTAATAGAGCAAACATGCGCTTCTTTTCCTGAGTGTCCTCAAGCAGCTCCGCCGTCCGGTGGTTCCAATACCACAACCGAATTTACCAATCCGATTACTTCTAATTCCATCGATGAAGTTTTAACTTCATTGCTCAAAGCGCTTTCCGGCTTGGTGGTGACATTATCGATAGTGTTTATTGTCATCGGAGGAATTTTGTACATGGTATCTTCCGGCGATCCGGGAATGATAAAGCGAGCGAAAGATTGCTGGCTGTATTCCGTGATCGGCCTGTCAATCGTTGTCGCGGCGCCGACATTTTTGAAACAAGTGCAAGAAATTTTAGGCGGAACATTGACGGGTGGCGGAATTGAAAATGCGTTGACCGTTCAGCAAATCGCCACCAATGTTTTGAATTTTCTCTTGTCGATTGTGGGAATAATTGCTATAATCAGTTTAGTGATCGCCGGCGGAATGTATATGACGGATTACAGTGGCGGCAAACAAACAGAAACCGCCAAAACAATGGCAAAGTGGTCGATTATCGGAATCATCATCGCGCTGGGTTCACTCACAATATTGCAACAAGTGGAGAAATTAATAACGGGATAAAAATAAATATAAAAAATAGAAGGAGGTGTTTGTATGAAAAATAAAATTAGAGGATTGGCTTATGGGATTTCAGTTGCGGCATTAGCAGCGCCGGCGATTGTATTCGGAGCTTTTGATCCGACCGCGGGAGGGGGAACTGGTCTTCCTGAAGAATCCGTTATGAATATTGTCGCTAATATTATGAACTGGCTTTTGACCGCGATCGGGATTGCCGGAGTAATCGGTTTCGCGATTTCCGGAATTTTATATCTGACGGCGGCCGGAGATGAAGATAAAATCAAGAAAGCTAAAAGCGCGATGGTTGCTTCGATTATCGGAGTGCTTGTGGCGATTGCCGGCGTGGTGGCGCTTAGAGCGGCCAGTGGCTTATTGGGTGGCGCGACATTCTAGTTTTGAAAATATATATTTGCAAAAGTTAAAAAATAGTCCGCCATGGCGGACTATTTTTATTTTGTTTTTTGTGATACAGTATAGATAATAATTTTATAATTTCTTATTGTCATCCCCGCGAAGGCGGGGATCCAGTCACCACAAGTTTTATATAAAGAAAAAACAAATTAATACAATTAGTGCAAAGTAGTATAAAATAAAAAATATAATTTGATTTGTTGTAGTAAATAGTTTAGTGGAACCTAGATCCCCGCCTTCGCGGGAATGACAAAGAAAAACAAGAAAAATGAAATCAAAAAATTTTTTATCCATCGCGGTTTTGAGCTTGGTGTTTTTGTTCGGGTTTAAAAAAACCGCTATTGGCGGTTGGGATCTGCTTGATGTGTCGGGTTTTGGTCTGCCCGATCCTATTGAGGGCATCTATGGTATTATTTCCAATATTCTTGATTGGCTTTTAACGCTAGTGGGAATCGCCGGCGTGATTGGTTTTATAATTTCCGGTTTGATGTATTTAACTTCGGCGGGGGATGACGCTAAAATGAAAACTGCTAAAAGCGCAATGATGGCTTCGATTTATGGAGTAATTGTGGCGCTTTCCGGAGTGGTGGTTGTTACCGCGGTGGATTATATGTTAAACGCTGATTATTTATTTTAAACTTTATGTCAAAAAAAATATTTTTAATTTTAACTTTATTTTTCATTTTCAGTTTTTGCTTGGTTAATAACGCGCAAGCGGATGCCTGTACGGATTCCGGCGGATATTGCTATCCATACCCTGGCATTCCATCGCTCGATTGTCCCAATAGTGACATTCTGAAGACTGCTGTTGCTTGTGATCTTGCAAACAATAATTGCTGTGAGAAAGCCGGCAGCGAGAGCGAAATTGTTCCGGACGAGTTGGCCGGTTTACCGACTAATGCCGGTTTAGTGAAAGGCATTATTGAAAATGTCGCCGATTGGCTCTTGAGTTTAATTGGAATTTTGGCGGTGATCGGCCTTGTGATTGCCGGCGTTCAGTATTATTTGGCGGCGGCGGATGAAAAAATGATGGAAACCGCCAAAAAAACTATGACGGCTTCCATTATCGGATTGGCAGTGGCGCTTTCCGGGTATATTGTCATTGAAACAATCGACGCAATCTTAAGCGCGAGTTTGTAAGCTTTTGTTGAAACCCCCATGTCAAGAAGATGATTTAAAGTAAAAAACACTTGACAAATTACAAAATTAAGCATAAAATTGTAATTAGAGTAGCAATTTTAATGCTAATTTATGCAAAATATACCAAGAATAGCGCAAAAACAGATTGAAAGCCGGCTTTTCAAAAAAAAAGCAATCATTATTTATGGAGCTAGGCAAACTGGCAAGACAACATTGGCGAAAAATATAATCAGTCAATATGGAGAAGATGCCTATTATTTTGATTGCGAGTTGCTTTCGGTCAGGCGGAATATTGAAATTCCTGAAGTGGAAAAACTGCGGATGTTTTTGGGGAAATATAAAATTGCAGTTCTGGACGAAATGCAAAAACTTCCCAATGCCGGAGTTATTTTGAAAATTCTAGTTGATCATTGTCCGGAAATTCAAATAATTGCCACCGGATCTTCCAGTTTTGAATTGGCAAATAAAATCAGCGAACCGATGACCGGAAGAGCTATTCGTTTTATGCTGTATCCCTTTTCTCTTGCCGAGCTTGATCGGAAGTTTAGTCGTGTTGAAATTGATGCCAAACTTGAAAATATTATGCGCTTTGGAGTGTATCCGGAAGTTTTTTTGGCAGAAAGCGAGGAAATTGCCAAAGAAAGATTAAATGAAATTGTTTCAAATTATTTATACAAAGATATCTTAGCCTTTGAAGGAGTTAAAAAATCCGGAATCATTGAAAATTTGTTGAAACTTTTGGCATTGCAAATGGGAAGCGAGGTTTCTTACAATGAGCTGGCGCAAAATCTTGGCGTCAGTCGCATAACAGTGCAAAAGTATATTGATATTTTGGAACAATCATTTATAATTTTTGTTCTAAGAGCATTCAGCCGTAATTTGCGCAAGGAAATTTCCAAATCGATGAAAATATATTTCTATGATTTGGGAGTGCGAAATAGTTTGATTCAAAATTTCAATAATCTATCTTTGCGCAATGATGTCGGAGCACTTTGGGAAAATTTAATGATCATTGAAAGATTGAAAGCCAACTCTCATAAGCAAAGAGGTTGCAATAAATATTTTTGGCGCACTTATGATCAAAAAGAAATTGACTATATCGAAGAAGAAGGCGGAAAATTAAGCGCGTTTGAATTTAAGTGGAATGGAAAGGCTAAGTTGCCGAAAGAATTTTTGAAAAATTATTTGGGTTCGGAATTTATGAATATTGCAAAAGATAATTATTTTAATTTTGTTTTGTAAAAAATATTTTTTTAGCCAATTTTAAAGGGCAGCTCAATAATATGAGTCTGCCCTTTTTTTCAAAACCTCTCTTCCTAAAATTCAGGAAGGAGGTTTTTTTGTGATTGTGATATCTCCCGACATTACATTGTCGGGAAACGAGAAAAAAACCAATCTAGGAACAGCCAGCGACAATGTTCCGCCGCTGGCTTTATACTGGTTTTTATCCCAGCGAACCTGTGCCGTTGCCGGCACAAGTGCATACTCCCCAGCGGGAAGCTGGAGAGTGTCAAACCCACCCGGCTGGATATGGGCGCAATACACGCCCTTATCCTGGTCGGGCTGGCAACCGGTTGTTGCCACCGCTGTCCGCGCGGCAGTTTCCTTTTCCAACTCCCGTCGAGAAATCTTATCGGCGTCGGAGTCGGTATTCTCGATTTTCGCCCGCTTAGCCTCTTCGACTTTGCGGGACTCTTCTGCCGCGGTTGTTCCCAGTTTCAATTTCCTGACTGGGATTAACCCGCATTCCCCATCAAAATACTCACCCTTTGCGTTGGAGAGCATTACATTGATGAAGGTCTCGGGGTTTTTTCCGAGCGAGTATTTTTTCAGGCTAATGGTTCGCAACTCCACGCCTTTCTTGACAGAATCATTTATGACTTTGCCGTCTCTGTTATACAGCACGGCATCTTCGATGACAACCGCTGGCATTACGCCTTGCGATTGCATCTGGACGGATTGACTATCGAGGACATTAGCCAGCTCATCCTGACCGGACTGGCTGTATCGGTTTATTGCTTCTTTAAGAAGCGGGAAACAAAAGCCGATTACGATAGCGATGAACGCTATCGTTAGGAAGAATCCGATCGTTTTCCGGAAGGCAAAAATGCCAACCAACGAAAGGATTCCGATGGTCATACCGGCAGTAGGCGCAAGCGCCCAGCTGCCGATGGCTGCCCAAAAGCCGATCCAACCGGCGCCGAGAATGATTGGTAACGCGACAACAACGCCGACCACCGCCAACACTCCGCCGACGGTGGGGATATGAGCTAAAAACCATCCCCAGCAATAAGCCAATCCGCCGTTCATGTACTGCCTAGCTGGGGCGTTAAATATCCACGCCAGAGTAAGTATTATTAGGGGTAATATTATGAAAATTGTCATTTTTGCGCCCTCCTTTTGGCTCGTACTTCTTCGAGGTATTTTTTGCCGGCAGCTTCAAAGCTTGTGGCAGTTTTTTTGTGGTCGTCAAAATTTGCTTTTTGTTGAGAAGCGACCGCCGACCCAACTTTTTTTGCTGTCTCAACTCCTTTCGGAGTCTTTTTTTCTCTAATACGGATGTCTCTTTGCTTGAGAATTTCTTCTCTCGCAGAATCATCCGTTGCTTTGATAATATCGAGAAGTAAGTTTTCTGCGATTTGAATTCCTTCGGAATCATCGACAGAAGTTCTTTCTTCACGGTTTTCTTTTTGACCCGTCGACAGTTTCACTTGTTGACGATTAGCCACCAAGGTATTGTGAACCCATCGAGTGAGCTCACTAGCTAAATCAGGAGTTGTACCTCGAAGGCGACCGACATAGCTCATCAAGACCTGCCTTTCAGCAGAGGCTAGCGTTCCCGTTGCAACTACTTTTTCAAATGAAATTTCATCGTCAAAAGTTTTTTTTGCAGCCTCGGCATCTAAAAAACTGCCGATAACCGATTCCATTTTTTTCCCGATTACTTCCCCACCTTTTTCAGTGGTGGTTTTCAGAATTTTCCCTAAGATGGGAATTTTTTCTGCAACTAAAAAAAATGTCGCAACTCTATCTAATATTTCTATCAATCCTGCCATATCCCTACCTCCTAAATACTTGAATTTTAATTTCCTATCAAAATTTGTCAAAGAGCCAACTATTGGCCCTTTTTTTCCTTTGAGCCATATTGTTTCACTCTATGTGAAACGACTGAATAATTTAGCACGAAATGGGGGAAAAGTCAAATGATTGACAGTTTTTCCGAAATGGTGTAGACTAAAGGTAAGAAAATTTATTACCTTTGGTTCACCAAAAATATGGAAAACCGCATTCTAAGCCTTTATCAAACTAAAAACACCGTTTTTACGGCCAGTGAAATAGGCTTGATTTGGGGTGAAGACAATCTGAATAAACTTAAAGCCAGTCTTAAATATTATACTAATAAAGGCAATCTCGTCCATCTTAGACGAGGAATCTACGCAAAGTTGGAATATAATATTTATGAGGCGGTGGCAAAAATTTATTCCCCATCGTATATCAGCTTTGAAACCGTGCTTAGAAATGAAGGAGTTATTTTTCAGCACTACGAAACGATTTTTGCGGCTGGTTGTTTTTCAAGAGAAATCGAATTGGCAAACGGTCAAAAAATAGTTTACCGGAAAATAAAAAAAACCGCGCTTTTGAATCAATACGGAGTTCGAAAAGAAAATGGTTTTTCTATAGCCAATAAAGAACGAGCGTTTCTCGATATGATTTATATTAACCCCAACTATTATTTTGACAATTTAAAAAATATCGATTGGAAAGAATGCTTGGCTCTTGCGCCGATTTACGGCAATAAAAAAACGGAAGAACATATAACTTTTTACAAAAAAAACTATGCTTAATTGGGAATTGCACAAAACCGCAATGGTTGAAATTTTAAAAGATATTTATGAAACGCTTTCTGTCGCGCCTTATTTGGGATTTAAGGGTGGTACGGCGGCGTATCTTTTTTATGATTTACCTCGCTATAGCGTTGATCTGGATTTTGATTTATTAAGCGAGGAAAAAGAAAAAGTAGTTTTTGTGGAGTTGGAAAAAATTCTTTCAAAGCATGGGGAAATCATGGAAAAACATATAAAGCGTTATACTATTTTTTTTCTGCTTTCGTACGGAAAAAATGAAAGAAATATTAAAATAGAAATTTCGAGAAGAGGAAGCGCCGGAAAGTTTTTAGTAAAAGATTATCTCGGCATTTCAATGAAAGTTATGGAACCAGGCGATATGTTTGCTTGCAAATTGGCGGCGCTGGCGGACAGAAAAAAAACAGCCTCGCGTGATTTTTTTGATGTTCATTGCTTTTTCTCAAAACATTGGGATATTAATAAAGAAACGATTGTTAAAAAAACAAAAAAAAATATTCTTGATTATATCGAAAAATCTATAGAGATTTTGGAAAAATTTGACAACAAATATATCTTGCAAGGTTTGGGAGAATTGCTGGATGCCAAACAAAAAGATTGGGTGAAAAATAACTTGAAAAAAGATTTGATATTTCAACTGAAACTTTATCGCGAAGGATTGAAAAAAAGTTCGGGCGATTTTTCTTGACTTTTTCGTTCAATCGGTGTACACTATAAATACAGTAAAGGAAGCGGGTGAATCCGGCTTCTTTTTTATTTATTAAAAATCTTTGCGATTGGGAGGTTAATTCCCGAGCAAGGAAAAAATAAAAATATGGACCAAGAAAAACCAATGTGCCAGTGTCCCGAATGCGAAAAAAGGGAAGCGGAGCATCAAGAAAGCGAAACGATGAATTTCGCGATTCTGTTGGCTTTAATGCCGGCGCTCACAGTTACCTTTTTGAGCAATGCGGGATTTTTTTAAAAATAACAATTAAAAACAATTCCAATACAAAAAAGCCTTCTCGCGAAGGTTTTTTTGTATTTTCAAAATTTGTGCTAAAATGTTTTTATGGGACGAAAAAAAACCTTATCAAAAGAAAAAAAAGAAAATAATATCGCAGGCGAAAAAGAGAATAAATTTAACTTCAATCTTTCTTCCGATGTAAAAAGAAATATTGCCGGAGTGGTTTTATTCACGCTGGCGATTTTAACCGGTTTCGGTTTTTTCGGTTATTCCGGGATGGCGGGAAAATCTTTGAATAATTTAAGCGCACAGGCAGTCGGTTGGGCGAAATTTATTCTGCCGTTATTTTTAATTATCGCCGGCGCCGTTTTGCTTTTCAAAAAGGAAACGCTTTTTTATGTGACAAAGTTGGTTGGCTTGGCGGTTATTTTTGTCAGTATGACGGGATTTTTTCATTGGTTTTTCAAAGCTTCCGAAATGCGCGAAATGGCGGCGCAAGGAAAAGGCGGCGGATATGTCGGCTATGCCGCGGCGTATTTTTTAGCCAAATATTTAGGTAACGCCGGAAGCTTGGTGGTGATCTTGGCTTTGTTTTTGCTAGGAATAATAGTGGCTTTCGAATTTTCTATTGTTAATTTTTTAAGGAAGTTTAAAAAAGAAAAGAAACAAGACGAAGAAAAAGCAATAGAAATAAATTTAGAACAAAAAGACAAACAAGAAAATATTTCTGCTGAAGCGATTGATAATATTGAGGATGATAATAAAAATCAAGCAGGGAAAAAGTTAGAGGATGAGGCTATTGGAGAGAATATCGGAAAAATAAAATTCGTGGAAGGGCGGGATCAATTTGTGGATTCCGATTTGGAAGAGATGGAAATCGGCGGCGTTTTTTCCCAAAAAAAAATCGGAAACAAAATTCCTTTGTCAGCTAAAAAACGGTGCGGAGAAAAATGGAAATTTCCTCCGGTGGATATTTTGGAAAAAGCGTCGGGAATAGCGAAAAGCGGAGATACGGAAATGAACGCGGAAATAATCAAAAAAACACTGGATAATTTCGGTATTTTAGTGGAACGGGGAGAGATTAAAGTCGGACCGTCCGTTACGCAATACAGTTTTCGTCCGGCGGTTGGAGTGAAAATCGCCAAAATATTGGCGCTGCAAAATGATTTATCTTTGGCGTTGGCCAACCCGATTCGCATTGAAGCGCCGATTCCGGGAAAATCGCTATTTGGAATCGAAGTTCCAAATAGAAGTTCTTCTTTCGTGCGTTTGCGGACGATTTTGGAAAGTCGAGAATTTAAAAACAGAAAATCTAACTTATCGCTGGCGCTGGGCGAGAATGTGAGCGGCAATTATATTTTCGGTAGTCTTGATAAGATGCCGCATCTGATGATTGCCGGAGCGACAGGAACGGGAAAATCTGTTTGCATCAATTCTATTATCGCGATGTTGCTATACCAAAACTCCCCGGAGGATTTGAAATTTATTATGATTGATCCGAAAAGAGTAGAGTTGTCTTTGTATAACGGAATTCCTCATTTGCTTACGGATGTGATTGTGGAAAATGCTAAAGTTATTAACACTTTGAAATGGGCGGTGTCGGAAATGGAAAAACGGTATAAATTATTTCAAGAAATCGGAGTGCGCGATATTATTTCTTATAAAGAAAAATTAAAAAATGGCGAGAAAAGAAAATTAGTTGATGCGGAAACTGGCGAAGTGAGCGAGGAAGATTTAAAAACTGTTCCGTATATTATAATTATTGTTGATGAGTTGGCAGATTTGATGGGCAGTCATGGTAGGGAAGTGGAAGGAGCAATCGTGCGAATCGCGCAGATGGCGCGCGCGGTGGGAATTCATTTGATTATTTCTACGCAACGACCGTCAGTGGAAGTAATTACTGGCTTAATTAAAGCCAATATCACCACCAGAATTGCTTTCCAAGTGGCAACGCAAATCGATTCACGCACGATTTTAGATATGGCGGGCGCGGAAAAATTATTGGGCAATGGCGACATGCTTTATCTTTCCGCCAGTTCGTCTAAACCACAAAGAGTTCAGGGCGTTTTTGCGACGGAAAAAGAAGCGAAAGAAATTGTTAAATTTATCAAAGAAGAAAATCCGCAAAATATTATTGATGAAGAAGATATGCAAGAATCCGCTTTAAATAATCCTGCTGCGGTTGCGCAGGAGTTGGATAAATTTAATTCATTTGATGATTCGCAAAATGATGAATTATATGAAACAGCTAAAAAAGAAATTTTGCAATCTAAAAAAGCCTCTGCTTCTTTTTTGCAACGCCGTTTGCGCGTCGGCTATGCCAGAGCCGCAAGACTGCTGGATATTTTGGAAGAAAAAGGCATCGTCGGTCCGGCGGACGGAGCCAAACCGAGAGAAATTTTCGGTTTGCCCGAACAGGAGCAAACTGTTTATGATGATAATGTTGACGATCAAGAAAAGAGGGATAAATGGGAAATGTAATTCGTAGGGTATGGCAAATGGTTTTACAAAAAAAAAAGTTGGAACGCTTACATTGGGAGAAAAATTAAAAAAATTGCGTTCCGACAAAAGAATCGCGTTGAATGAGGTTTCCCGCGTTACTAGAATCCGTGTGGAATATTTGGAATGTTTGGAAGAAGGCAAATATGACGAATTGCCGGCGGATGTTTATGTGCGGGGATTCTTGAAAAGCTACGGTGATTTCATGGGAGTGGATGAACGAAATTTAATCAGGCTTTACGAGAAAGAAAAGGGCATCAATAAAAATTTAAAAAAAAGCAAGAATCCCGCCAAGGAAGATTCGAAAATCAAGCCGATTAATATTTCCTCGTTTATTTTCACGCCGCAAAAATTTGCGTTAGCTTTTTCAATTTTTGTTGTTTTGGCGACCTTTTTGTATCTTTATCGCCAAGCCGGAGTACTTACCAATGTTCCCCGTTTGATTATTTTTAATCCTGAAACAAATTCAGAAGCGCAAGGAGATTCAGTATTATTGGAAGGAAAAACGGATAAAGACGCACGCGTATTTGTCAACGAGCAGTCGATATTGACGGATGATGAAGGGGGATTTAAGGAAAATGTTGCTTTGCAAGACGGAATAAATGTGATTAAAATCAAGGCGGTTAATAGATTTCAAAAAGAGGCGGTGGAAAATATCACGGTTCAGGCGAAATTAGCGCAAGAAAATATTGATGCAGATGGCTCCTCGGCGTCGAATGAAATATTGGCTCAAAATATGCCGGAGGTCAATGAACAAACGATGCAAATTGAATTAACCATCGATTCTGGTTCGGTTTGGATTAGCGTGGAAGCGGATGGAAATTTGATTTTTAGCGGGACGGTTTTAGCGGGGGCTGTGCAAAATTTCAGCGCCTATGATAAAATTGTAATCAGTTCCGGAAGAGCCAATGTGACGCATATAAAACTAAACGGAAAAGACATGGGAGTATTGGGAGATAGCGATGGGGCGGTGAAGGGAGTTGTTTTTGAAAATAATTAACAAACTAATTGATAAAATCATTATGAAAGATGAAAAGAAAGACGAGAAAAACAAGGGTGTGGACAATGTTGTTTCCGAGATTAGAGAAAAATTCGGAGACGGCGTGATTATGAAGTTGGGTGATATTAAACATGTGGATGTGGCATCGATTCCCTCCGGTTCGATTTCTTTGGATTTGGCTTTGGGCATCGGTGGAATTCCGAGAGGACGGGTAGTGGAAATTTACGGACCGGAATCTTCGGGAAAAACAACTTTAACTTTGCACATTATAGCTAATACGCAAAAAGCCGGAGGAACGGCGGCGTTTATCGATGCGGAACACGCGCTTGATCCGGAATACGCCAAAAGAATCGGCGTGAATATAAATAATCTTTTAATTTCCCAGCCGGACAATGGCGAACAGGCTTTGGATATTGTGGAAGCGTTGGTAAGCTCTAATTCAATTGATATAGTTGTAGTGGACAGTGTCGCGGCGTTGGTACCGAAAGCGGAAATCGAAGGCGATATGGGCGATTCGCATATGGGCCGGCAAGCTAGATTGATGTCGCAAGCTTTGCGAAAATTAACTGCGGTTATTTCCCGTTCTAATTGCACGGTGATTTTTATCAATCAAATCCGAATGAAAATCGGCGTAGTATTCGGCAATCCGGAAACAACGACGGGAGGAAACGCGTTGAAATTTTACGCTTCGGTGCGAATTGAAGTGCGCCGCTCGGCGCAAATTAAAAAAGGCGAAGATATTGTGGGCAATCGAACAAAAGTAAAAATCGTGAAAAATAAAGTGGCGCCACCCTTTCGCACGGCGGAATTTGATATTATGTACAATGAAGGAATTTCCGCCGCGGGCGATATTTTGGACACCGGCGTAAAATATGAAGTCGTAACCAAAAAAGGCAATTCCTATTCTTTGGGAGAAATCAAATTGGGAGTCGGACGCGAACCGGCGAAAGCTTTCTTGAAAAGCAATCCAAAAATACAAGCCGAAATCGCCAAAGGCATCTTTAAGAGAGTGAAAGAGTTGGAAAACGACGCGACAGGCGAGGTTGAAGAAGTGGATGAAAAAGCGTAGGTAATATTTCCATTTTTTTAAAAGCCCTGCTTCCGCAGGGCTTTTTTGCGTTGGCATGAAGATTTAAAAATGGTAGAATGAAGAGGTAAAAATAAATTATAACTTTATGGCAAATCAAAAAGGTGTTTTCGCCTCTCCGCTACGAAAATAATTTATGCCAAAAATTAAGGATATACCAAAAATTGATCGCCCGAGAGAAAAATTTCTAAAAAAAGGGGCTGACGCACTTTCAAAAAGTGATCTTTTGGCGATTCTTTTAGGCAGTGGTATAAAAGGTAAAAATGTTAGGCAACTTTCGGAGAGTATTATTAAAAAATTCGGTAAAAACTTTTTGAATATAACCGTTGATGATCTTTTAGAGATTTCGGGTATTGGTCAAGCTAAAGCACTACAAATTACTTCCGCAATTTCGTTGGTAAAAAGATTTTATGCGGATGAAAAATCAAACGAGATTATTATCAAAAATTCCCAAGATGTTCTGTCTCTTACTTACGATTTAAGGGATAAGAAAAAAGAACATCTGGTCTGTTTGTATCTTAATGCTAGAAATTCCCTACTCAAAAAGGAAGTCGTTAGCATCGGACTATTAGATAAGGCATTACTACACCCAAGAGAAATTTTCTACCCAGCTACGGAATTAAACGCCGCCAGCGTTATTCTAATTCACAATCACCCTTCAGGTGATTCTTCGCCAAGCGAAAAAGATATTGAAGTTGTTGAAAAAATTGCACAAGCGGGAGAAATAATGGGTATTCCCGTTATTGATTTCATTATTGTTTCTGAAAATAATCATTATAGTTTTTACGAAAAGTTAAAAAAGAAAAAAGAGGGGTTTGATTATGTCGCTGACGGAATACAGGGTACTCTTTTCGCCTTACTTGAAATTGAAAAACTAGCCTACGAGGTAACGACCATACAAAAAATTGACAAACCCTATTTTCACTTTTCAAAAACTCAAAACAATACCTTCCAATTGCAAAATAGAAGATACTTAGGTAATAAATATAAACTGCTCGGATTTATTGAAGATATTGTCGCAGAAAAATGCAACGGAATAAAATCATTTTGTGATATTTTCGCAGGGACAGGTGTTGTCGGAGAAAGATTTAATAAACCAGAAATAAAAATTATTTCTAATGATTTCCTTTTTACAAATTATGTTTGTCTAAAAACGTTTCTTGGTACAAATTCACCTATTCAGAACATTGCGGATAAAATTGATATTCTCAATAATTTGAAAACTGATCAAGATAATTATTTTTCAAAATACTTTGGTAATACTTATTTTTCACTAGAAAATGCTAGAAAGATTGGGGCAATCCGTGAAGAAATAGAAAGAATTGCCGAAACGGAAGAAGAAAAAAACATTCTCATCTGTTCCTTAATTTATGCCGTTGACAAGGTTGCAAATACCGTCGGACATTATGACGCTTTTCGTAAAGATTTAGACATGCTACAGCCAGTAAAACTTTTAGCCCCAGATATTGACCACTTAAATAACGGAAATAACGATATTTACAAAGAAGACGCAAATATCTTGATTAGAAAAATTGTTTGCGATGTTTTATACATAGATCCGCCCTATAACTCGCGTCAATATTCAGATGCCTATCATTTACTGGAAAATTTAGCTGAATGGAAAAAACCTAATGTTGAAGGAGTAGCAAAAAAAATGGATCGCTCCCACATAAAAAGCTCCTATTGCCTTAAAAATGCTACACAGGCATTTGAGGACTTAATTAAAAATGTAAATTGTAAACATATATTATTGTCTTATAATAATACTGGGGATTCAAAAGATGGGCGCTCAAATGCTAGAATAAACGACAATGATATTTTACGAATATTAAAAAACAAAGGTGAAGTAGAAATTTTTGAAAGAGATTATAAGGCGTTCACTGCTGGGAAAAGCAATGGCGATGGAAACGCCGAACGAATTTTTTATTGTAATGTAACAAAATAATTATGAAAAAACCTTGGTCAATTACTACAACACTAAGAAATCCTGAAAGATTGAGAGATTTTTTAATTGTTTTAAAACAGCTTGAAAATTGTAAGTGGGATTTAGAAAGTCAGAGAAAATATCAAATTCTTTTGATAAAAGAAAGGGTTTACGGCTATGGAAGCAACCAATTTTACAATGGATTATCTTATGAACAAATTGATTTAATTGACGATCAAACAAAAACAATTACCTTTGAACAAGCCGAAACGATTTTTAATGCTAAAAACTATAAAGATCCTTCAATGAGAGGGCGGCAATCAATAAACCCTCTTAAAAAATTTGGGCTTGCTGTCATTAAAGATGAAAAAATCTGTATAACCAGCTTAGGAAAACTATTTCTAAAAGACGATTTTGATCTTGGTGAAATATTCTTTAGAAGTTTTATCAAGTGGCAAATCCCAAACCCTGATAGTGATGACTATAAACTTGAAGATGGATACAACATAGAACCATTTGTCGGCGTGCTTCATCTTATTCGGGAAGTAAATAAAAAATCTAGGAAATCAGGAGAAAAAGAAAAAGGAATAAGTAAGGAAGAATTTTCTTTATTTTGTCCAACCCTTGTTAATTATGAAGATATAGAAATTTATTCTGAAAAAATTATCGCATTACGAAAAGACCTTAAAGACAAACCGAAGCAGGAACAAAAAACAATCCGAGACAAATATAAAAAAACTTTCGCACGGGAATTTATTGGAAAACCAAATACTACAGAAATTCAAAAGCTACTAAAAAATCTCAAAGACTATGGAGACAACGCTATCAGATACTTCCGCCTAACTCGCTATATTTATATACGGGGTGGTGGTTTTTATATTGATCTGGAGCCGAGAAGATCGGTTGAAATTGATGCTTTGTTGGATTTTGATAATGCTCAATCAAAGACATTTGAATCAAAAGAGAAATACTTAGACTATATTTCTGACATCTCTGAGCCAAAATTACCATGGGAAACTAAAGAAAAGCTTATTGAAATTGCCATAAAATTGCTTGAAGATATAAAGTTATTTGAACGAGAAACGAGGATAACGCCAAAAGTATTTTTGGATTATCAAAAACTAGATGAAGATAGATTGAAAAAATTTATCAATGAACTGCGAAACTATCGAAGAGAGCTACAAGACAAACAAAATCATCAAAAGTCACAAGACACAGAACAAATTAAATCCTACATTCAAGAATTTGAAAATATTTTTGAATCTGAAGACAGACCAATACTGCTTGAAAAGTTATCATCATTGGGTCTGAATGCCCTGAACGATGCATTAAAAATACAGCCAAACTATCCAGTCGGCGATGATAACGAACCAACATTTACAGCACCAGCAAACACGCCAGATATTGAGTGTTTTTATCAAAGTTTTAATGCTATTTGTGAGGCAACAATGCTAACGGGCAGAGATCAGTGGTATAACGAGGGGCAACCAGTGATGAGACATTTAAGAGATTTTGAAAATAAACATAGTGACAAAACTACATATTGCTTGTTTATTGCTCCCCAAATGCACAGAGATACTATAAATACCTTTTGGACGGCCATAAAATATGAATACGAGGGTAATAAACAAAAAATAATTCCTTTATCAATAAACAATTTCGTGTCTCTTTTGAAAGTACTCGTACAGATAAAAACAGAGAATAAATTTTTAAAACATAGCGAAATTGCTCGCCTATACGATGAAATAATCAATTCATCAAATTCTTTTAGCGATTCAGATGGCTGGCTTAGGAATATCCCAAATGCCATTTCGTCATGGCAAAAAAGTCTAAATTTTTAACCTATGAGTATGAAAAAAAATATTATCTACAACGACGATTGCATAAGCATACTCAATACAAAGATTGATAAGAGTTCTATTGATCTTGTCTTTGCTGATCCTCCATATAATTTATCTGGCAATGGTTTAAAATGGCAAGGTAGCAAAACTGGTGGAGATTGGTATATGGTAAATGAACATTGGGACAAAATGACAGCGCCTGAATATTTACAGTTTACAAGAAAATGGATCGGAGCTTGCCACAAAGTTTTAAAAGACACAGGATCAATCTACATCGCATGCAGTTATCACAACATTGGAGAAGTAATGATTGTACTAAAACAGCTTGATTTCAAAGTAAATAACATCATTACTTGGTATAAAACGAACGCCATGCCGAATATGACAAGGAGGGTGTTTACTCACGCAACAGAATTTGTAATCTGGGCTGTCAAAGGTAGTGGCTGGACTTTTAATTATAAAAAAATTAAAGAAATAAATCCTGAAAAACAAAAAGATGGAACCGAAAAACAAATGCGTGACTTTTGGGAATTACCATTAGTTCAAGGCAAAGAAAGAGTACGAGGCAAAGACGGTAAGGCGTTGCATCCAACTCAAAAACCAGAAGAAATGCTAAAAAGAATAATTTTAGCAAGCTCCAGCAAGGGCGACATTATTTTGGATCCATTCTTAGGAAGCGGAACTACAGCTTTTGTAGCTAAAAAATTTGGTCGGGATTGGATTGGGATTGAAAAAGAAAAGCAATATGTAGGGATTGCTAAAAAAAGATTAACGCCAAACATTTAACATGAAGCTAAATATATTCAAAATTCCAAAGGATAAAGTCGCTAATTTAAAAGATAAATTTGAATTATTGGGACTTAAAAATATTAACTCCACCGAACAAAATGGATGGAAGGCTGATTTTTATTTCTCTAAAGATATAGATCCGATTCAAATTCCATGGGTAACTACATATAAAGATTTCTTTACTGGGGATAAACCTGAAAATAAAATATTTTATTGTGCCTATATTTGGAAAAATGAAAAATATTGTTTCGCATTAAGCTATGGAAAATCACATTTTTATCTACGCCAATTTTGTGACCATGATTTCGGTATTCATATAGCCAAAAGAATTGCAAACCAGAAAGATATTAGACAAAAATCGTCAAAAAAATTCGCGGGAAAAAAGAAAAAAGAAATAAAGAGCTATACAAAAAACAGCCAACTAGACATCGAAAGTGGGGAATCTATTGATTATTTACAATCATCTATTTCGAAAGATTTTATAAAAGATTTTGGTAAATCTGGCAAATTTGGCTCTTCTTCATTGTTGAGTCCGATAATCGAAAAAGAAACACTGGCGGTATTTTTAGAATCAATAATCAAAGCTTATGAGTTACCTGAATTATTTAAACTACCAAGAACTGTAATCCTTGATGCAACCCCCATAACAGAAGGGTATGAGAATAAATTAGTAGAAGAAATTATCTCTGCAAGGGAAGGCACAGATTTTACTTCAAATAGTCACGAACTTATTGGAATTGATTTTATTTTCTCTGGACAAGAAAAATATAAATTTTCCTTAGACAGTTATGCTTCGGGTGAATTTGAAGATCTCTCAATCGACAAATTAAAGGCTTTTATATTAACGCATTCTATATCAAAAGAGCAAATCCTAAATATCAGAGTTCACATCATCAAAGAAGATGCAAAGCCTTTCTCAAAAACCGTAAAGGAATCTATTGATTACATAATAGATGATCAGAATGTACTTCTAACACAAGGTAAATGGATGAAATTTAATGAGGATTACATAGATCAGTTAAACGAATACATAGATAGTATTGATCTTGAAGAAGTGGAAAATGATTTACTTGAAATTACTGGGGTAGAAGATGATTTTAATGAAAATCTAAAAAAACACGGGTATACAAATGCTGATAAAAATTTTTCAATCATTAAAGTTAAAGCTGGGACACTGATTGAGGCGTGGGATTCAA
Organism: Candidatus Moraniibacteriota bacterium; assembly: GCA_003482885.1. GTDB lineage: Bacteria > Patescibacteriota > Minisyncoccia > Moranbacterales > UBA2206 > UBA9630. The sequence goes on along the minus strand of DMXN01000032.1, from coordinate 56,591 downwards.
AAAAAGGTGAAACTGTTTATGCCGTAAAATTTGGAACTGCACAAAAATTAGGTTATGTCTGTGATCAAGCAAATAACACATTAGAACTGATTAGCAAAAAAGCAAATATAAAAAAAGTAGACACTAATTTTAAAAATTACTGCATTTGGTTAGTTATACAAAACAAGAATTTACCTAAAAAAATATCTGGAATTAATTCTATAATTCTAAAACAAAAGATCGAATCGTGGGCAAGAAAATGTTTTGAATTAGGGATAAACCCAAAAATAAAAATGAGCAAATTGATGAACGAAAACAAAAAGGCAAAAATTCCTTCCCCTTAAACCCCTTCCTTTTTGCCTGTTTGTTTGAAAAGAAATATTGTGTTTTGGATTTTGGGCATTCACTCCTAACCCCTCTGCCCTTCGCCCAAAACGGAAAAAGATTTTTTAAATTTTTTTTTAAACAATTCCGATTGCTGTCGGAAAAAAGAAAAGGAAACATTAGCTGATACCAATATAAGATTTCTACTTTTGTTTATATGATGGCATCGTATAGATTCTTGACAAACTATACGATGCCATCATATAGTACTGGTATAATTGCTAAATCGATTTTATGGAACAAATATTGTATCGTTATAATCCTTGGTGGGAAGGTGAATTTGAGCTAAAAAACATTATTGACAGACCGCAAATTTTTGAAGCGCTAAAAGATAATTTAGCTACCAAGCAGATCATTTTCTTGACCGGACTGCGGCGTGTTGGCAAAACCACCTTAATGAAGCAACTTATTTATTATCTTATAGCTGAAATGAAAATCAACCCAAAATTGATTTTTTACGCGAGTATGGATGATTATCTTTTGGCCAATAAAAATATTTTGGAAATTATCGATGAATATCGAAAAATTCATAAAATCGTTTTTTCTAAAAAAGTTTATCTTTTTTTGGACGAAGTCGCTTATCAAAAAGATTTTGAGTTGCAGCTTAAAAATATTTATGATCAGCAAAATGTTAAAATTTTCGCTTCTTCATCCAGTGCTTCGCTTTTGAAAAGCAAGAAGGCTTTTTTAACCGGACGAAATATCGCGCTTGAAGTTTTACCGTTGGATTTTGAGGAATATTTGCGATTTAAAAAAATTATAGTCAAAAAAACTGATAAGCATTTATTGGAACGCCATTTTGAGGATTTTATGCGAACCGGCGGAATGCCTGAATATGTCTTAACCGGCAATACTGAATATTTGAAAGAATTAGTGGATGATATAATTCAAAAAGATATTGCCGCTTTCTATGGAGTGAAAGACACGCAGATTCTTAAGGATTTTTTTCTTTTGCTTATGGAAAGAGCCGGCAAGATTATTAGTATCAATAAAATCGCTAAAATTTTGGATATATCTCCAGATTCAGCCAAGAGATATTTGAAAATGTTCGCTGATTCATATCTGATTTTTTTAGTGTCGCGTTTCGGGAAAACCAACGAGCGATTATTATCCGCTAAGAAAATCTATGCCGCAGATTTGGGAATCCGCGTATATTTTACCGGTTTTCGCGATAAGGGCAGTTTATTTGAAAATTATGTCTATTTGAAAATAAAAAAACTCAATCCGCGCTATGTTTATCGAGAAAAAAATGAAATTGATTTTTTGACGGAAAGAAAAACATTGATTGAAGCGAAGTATAATTCAGAAATGAATAAAGAACAGAAAAAACTGTTTGATGAGTTTGCTGTTGAGAAAAAAATGCTGATAAAAAATATTTTTGATTTGAAAAAAATAGATAGCTTGAAAGAATAAAGAACCGCGAAACGGTTTGATTTATTTTCCTCATTTTGCTAAACTGAAATTGGCTGAAAACGGTTTATGCCGTTTTTTATTAAAGTAATAATTTTTAATTTTATCAAAACAATGACGGACAAAAAAAATCATCCAAGCAAGGAGAGGACGCTGGTTATTATCAAACCGGACGGAGTGCAGAGAACTTTAATCGGGGAAATTATTAAAAGGTACGAGCGAGTCGGTTTGAAAATGGTGGCATTGAAAATGCTTATTGCGACAGAAGAAATGGCTACCAAGCATTATTATGAAGTAGGCGGTGACGCATGGTTGGAAGAGGTGGGCAGAAAAGCGGCGGCGGCTTATGAAAAAAAGGGACTAAAATCGCCCTTTGCCTCGTTCAAAGAAAACGGCATTGCCATTATGAAATCAAACGCCAAATATTTAAGTTCTGGTCCGGTTATCGCGATGATCTGGCAAGGCAATCAAGCCGCGGGATTGGTCAGAAAAATTACCGGAGGAACGGAGCCATTGTCGTCCGATATCGGAACAATTCGGGGCGATTTCACTTTGGATACTTATCAAATGGCTGATCTTGATCAAAGAAGTATTCGCAATCTGATCCATGCTTCGGGAAACACGGAAGAAGCGGAAAAAGAAATCCCAATTTGGTTTTCAGAAAACGAAATTTTGAATTATCGCCTTGTCCAAGAACAAATTCTTTATGATGTAAATTTGGACGGGATTTTGGAATAAACCTCACCCTAGCCCTCTCCTTAGCAAGGAGAGGGGACAAAAAAATCCTCCTTGCGAAAGCTCGGAGGATTTTTTTGTTTTGGTTTGCTTGACTTGACAAGTTGTTTCTCATAATATACAATAGTAGTATATTATGAGAAATGACATATCGAAAACAGCCAATATAATAAACCATTTGAAGACTTTGCCGTATTTTACACTGGAGAGTGTTTTTTCTATTGAAAAAAACCGGCATTTTTTGCGTGTTCTGCTTTCGCGTTTTTCAAAAAACGGAAAAATCATTCGCCTTAAAAAAGGCATGTATGTTTCTGCTGATTATATAGAGGATATTAAAAGAAAAAATCTATTTACCGGATACGAAGAATTTGTTTCCGGAATAATCTATGAACCGAGCTATTTGAGCATGGATTATATTTTGTCCGAAAATAATCTTTTAACGGAAATGCCGAAAAATTATACGGCAGTTGCTCTTAAAAAGACAAAGCTGTTGACAAATAATTTAGACAATTTTTATTACCATAGCATTAAGCCTGAATTATTTTGCGGTTTTAAGATTTTAAAAGAAAATAATTTTTCATTTAAAAAAGCGACTGTCGCCAAAGCGCTTTTTGATTTTTTGTATTTTCGAAAAAAAATGTTATTATCCGAAAGTGCGATCAAAGAATTGCGTTTGAATTTAAGCGAATTAAAAAGCAATGACATCAGCGAATTAAAAAAATATATTGAACTGGAAAAATCAGAAAAAATGCGCGAGCTTTATAATATTTTAATAAAACTATGGAAAGACTTAAAGAAGAGTTAAAAAATTTATTGCAGAATTCATCTTCGAAAAGCGCGCTGTACAACCGTAATTTGCTCAAAGATTATTTGCAGATTTTGGTTTTGGATTTTATTTATTCCCATCCGCGTTACAGCGATTTGGTTTTTTATGGCGGGTCGTGTCTTGCGCAGTGCCATAAATTGCCGCGGCTTTCCGAGGATTTGGATTTTGTCGATTTGAAAAAAGAAGTTGATATTACTGAATTGAAAAGTGATTTGGAAAGTTTCTTTAAAGCCAAATATAGTTTTCAGGTCAAAACAACAGCGCAGAAATTTCGAGTGTATTTGAAATTTCCAATTCTCAATGAAATCGGTTTGTCCTTAAAAAGCGAGTCGGACTTATTGTTTTTGAAAGTGGAAATTTTTTCCGGATTCGATTTTTGCAAAAAATATAAAACCGAAATTTTGCCGTTATTCAAATATAATAAGTCTATTTTGATAAAATCATTTGATTTGCCGACTTTGATGGCGACAAAAATTCGAGCGGTTCTTAACCGGCAGTGGAAAAAAACGGATAAAAACGGTAATGATTTAGTGATGGTTAAAGGTCGTGATTATTTTGATTTGATGTGGTATTTGGAAAAAGAAATTATTCCGAATATTTCTTGCATTGAAAATGTGAAAAATTTAGAAGACTTGAAGAAAATACTTTTGGACAATATTAAAAAAGCCGACACCAAAAGCATCGAATTGGATTTGGAAGCATTTATTGATGATGCGAATTATATAAAAAATGTCAGCAAAAATATGAAAAATATTTTAAAGAATCTAATCAATGCGAAGCTATAAATCAAAAAATCCGCCTTGCGAAAGCTCGGAGGATTTTTTGATGTTCACGAAATTAAGAAAAACTATCTCCCCCTCTTTGACATTGTTTTTATGCAATTAGCGCAAACTTTGGTTTTTGCGCCATCGATTTTTTTGCTTTGCAAATTGACGCGAAATTTTCGCAAGGTTTTAACATTAGAATGGCTGACGGTATGTCCCGATCCGGAACCACGGCCGCAAACTTGGCAAACTTGACTCATAAAATTAAGTGTTAACAGTTGATTTATTACAAAATATAGGTTAGCATAAGGATATAATTTTAGCAAATATTTTATGGCCAATGAAATAGTTTTGATCGTTTTTTTTGTTGTCATATTGCTTTACTCCGTCATTATTCACGAAATTTCGCATGGAGTGATGGCTTTATGGCTAGGCGATGCGACCGCCAAATATGCCGGACGGTTGACTGTTAACCCGTTCAATCATTTGGATTTTGTCGGCTCATTTTTAGCTCCGCTTTTTATGTATCTTTCTTTCGGCTTCGCTTTCGGTTGGGCAAAACCGGTGCCATATAATCCATATAATTTGAAAAATCAAAAATGGGGACCGGCAATTGTTGCGATGGCGGGACCTGCCTCCAATTTAATCGTGGCTTTTTTGGCGGCACTTGCGGCAAGATTTATTGCATTGCCGTTGCATTTTAAAAAAGATATTATCAACACTTTTAATGAATGGTCAATAGTGTCAACAACTATCGCCGGATCAGTGAGCGCGATTTTCTATGAACTTTTGATGATTATTGTGATCATCAATGTTTTTTTGGCGTTTTTTAATTTAATTCCCATTCCGCCGCTGGACGGATCGAAACTTTTATTTTCCGTTTTGCCGATTAAAATTGAAACGCAAGCTATGCTGGAACAATTCGGTTTTATGCTTTTATTATTTTTTATTTTCTTTTTTTCCACGCCATTGCGCGTATTTTTAGGCGCGGCACTGAATGGATTTTTAAGAATAGCGATTTAAAATCTATAAATTTATGTCGGGACATTCGCATTGGGCGGGAATAAAACATCGCAAGGGCATTAACGATGCCAAACGAGGCAAGATTTTTACCAAACACGCCAAGATGATCACAATTATGGCGCGCGATGGCGGTGGCAATCCGGACGTTAATTTTCAATTGCGATTGGCGATTGATCGCGCCCGTTTGGACAATATGCCCAAAGAAAATATCGACCGCGCCATCAAAAAAGGCACGGGCGAATTAAAAGACGGCAACGAAATCGCGGAAATAATTTATGAAGGCATGGGACTGGGCGGCGTTATGATGCTGATAAAAACCGCCACTGACAATCGCAATCGAACGGTGAGTGAAATAAAAAACATTTTCACGAAAGCCGGTGGAAAACTTGGCGAAGTGGGCAGTGTGTCGTGGAATTTCAAAAAAGTCGGCAGTATTAATATTTCCGTACAAGATGAAAATGATCTTGATAAAATTGAAGAAAAAGCGATTGATGCCGGCGCCGAAGACACAATTTATGCTGACAATATTTTGACTATTTATACCTTGCCGGAAAATTTGAAAACCGTTCAAGAAAATTTGGAAAAACCCGGCTTGAAAATTGAAGCCGTCGGGATGATATTTATTCCTTTGCAAAAAACCGTTCTTTCTGAATCCGACAGGCTGGATTACGAAAAACTTTTAGAAACGCTGGACGACCAAGACGATACGCAGGAGATTTTTGATAATTTGTAGAAGCGCTTACTTAGTTTTGATAGTTTTCTCACATATACTCACATAGATAAATTGTGAAATTAAAGTTGAAATAGTATGCTAAAAGATTTTCCAAAACTTCATTCGCCATTTGTGCGAAAAGAAATTGACGGACGATATATCGTGACACCGGAAATTGATCCTGATTATTCTTGGGTTTTTGAGTCGGGAGTGCGAGCATCAGATAAAATTGACGGAACGAATATTTGCATTCGAATTAAAAATGGAAATATTTCTGAGATTTTTAATCGGACAAATGAAAAAAATATTTTTAATATTCATAAAACCAATTGGGAAGCAGCTTGTTTTGAAGGTATCGCGCAGGCGATAAAGCGCGGTTGGTGCGCCAATTGGGAAGATGGCGATCATTATGGAGAGCTCATCGGCGAACTTTTCAATGGCAATCCGCACCAAATCACTGGCAATATTTTTATCCCTTTTGAAGTTTTGAGCGAACGCTGTCATTGGCACACTTGGGTGCAAAATAAATATCCAAAAGATTTCTATTCCATTTCCGAATGGTTCAAAACTTTACCAAGTATTTTCAATCAAAAATTCAAATTTCCCGAAGTTCTGGCAGAAGGTTTGGTTTTCTATCATCCCGACGGCCGAATGGCAAAACTTCGACGAGATATGTTTCCATGGCATGAGGGACGGGGGCATAAAAAATAACTTATCCAAAAATTTCTTTTGCATCCACTGATTTTGTTTTTTCATATAATCCTTCAAACATAGATTTTAGAGAAATATAAATATCCTTGTTTTCAATACTGAGGACAAACAAGCTATCAGGAACTATAAAATAGACAAGGTTGGGATACATAAGATAGAGATTGATTGAAAAAGGAAATTCCTCTTTTTTAATAACTCGTGCAATTTGAGTTCTTCTGCTGAGCAAATTCTTTATCTTCTCTGGAATTTTTTCAAAAACAGGAAGCAGGTCATCTGTGATAATTCCTTTAACCGCGATATCTTTTTCTGAAAACTTTTTTTGCCATTCATAAACAAAGTCCCATCCGGAAATCTCATAAATTTTTTCAACTGCTTTGCCTGACTCGATAAGACAGATTGGATATTTTCTGTCAGCCTTTATTATTTGTTTGTAAATATTCAAAATTCCTTCTTTGGTTTCGGAAAATTCTACTTTTGGACATTTGGCGGCAAGATTCATGAGATTTCCGAGATTGGGAACAATCGCGGCGAACGAATCGAGATTTTCTCGGGTTTCTTCCAAAATTATTTTGGGATCGCGCGCAATAAATTTGTCTATTTTGCCATGCTTGCTTTTTTGAAGATAACTTTTTTCAAGAAGCGCTTTGCTGACAGTATAAATTGAAGTGCGCAATAAATTTGTTTTTTTGGCAATTTCAGAGGCTTTAGCTCCGCCCAATTCCAAACAAGCCAAATAAACCGCGGCTTCCGCTTCGGAAAATCCTATTTTTTTAAGTTTGTTTGAATAATTCATAATTCAAGGGTACTTTATGTTGTCGAAAAAGTCAAATTATTTTGTTCAAATTTTGGCTTCGTAAAGGATGTTATTTGCTAATATAATTTAAAAATGTATTGACTTGAAAACAAAATAAATAAATTACTTGTATGGTTTAAATAAGGAGCGGTTTTCAGTTCTTATAAAACTTAATATTTGGAGGTACTCTCATGGCGTTAGGATTTGAAGGAAGTGCAGGGCAATTACAAGAGGACGACAAGGAAGAAATAGAGACAAAGCCGGCAACAGAAGAATCAACTTCTTGCGACAATGAAGAGGAGGTGAGTGAATAATGTGCGCAGTTGGATTTGAAGGAAGCGCGGGACGGTTAGCCAAACCACCCAAAATAAAAAGTGTCTCGCTGTTCGTCAACAATATGTGCAACTTGCGTTGCCCGTATTGTTATCTTGCTGGTATCAATGGTGAGTCATTTGTGGAAATAGATACGGATGCGACGCTGAACTTTATCCAGAAAGTCCATAAGCTTTCCGGGTTGGAGAGTGTCGCCATCGTTGGGAGAGAACCTTTTTTGTCTCCCAAGAAAACCTTTGCCGTGCTTGGCGGAGTACGCGCGATGGGCATTCCAAAAGTGGGTGTTATCACAAACGGCACGCTCATGACAAAAGAGTATGCCAAAAAATTGGCAGGCCTTGTTTCTTTCGTCGATGTGTCGCTCGATGGGCTTGAAGAAGTTCACGAAGCGACAAGGGGAAAGGGCAATTTTGCCAAAACAATTTCCGGCATTAAATATCTTCTCGACACTGGCGCAGACGTTTTTGTTTTGCACAAGGTTGACGAAAAATCTGCACCGCAATTGAACGAGTTTGCGAAATTTTTGCGGGACTTGGGAGTCAGAAATATTCACATGTTCCCGCTGTATCCTAGAGATATAAAAGTTGGTGTCTTTATGGATACGATTAACAATCTCGTTTCTAATCCGCCTCGGGAAATGTTAATCTCCGTCAAAGGAGATTATCTCGACAAAGAAATTTTTTATGCGTTTTCTGATTGTGTTCGCGAGGATGTGAAAAAAGTAAGCGCAGAAAAAATAACTTTCATTGAGAAACCCATCGCTAACAGAAGCACTCTGCGGGTGATGCTGGAAAGTTCTCCCGCGGAATTCCGTCGCGGATTGCGTATCGACCATCGCGGTAAAATCGTTTTCTGCGTCGACCAAGCGCGAAATGTCAATCGACCGATCGGGAATATTTCTGAAGAACCTGAAGAAATTTTTTCTCGGATTGAACTAATCGAGAAAATCAGAGCAGAATATGTAATGGCATAACTCTGATTTTCTTCAAGAATAAACATTTTCAGCCGTCTCTAGGAAAAGAGTCGGCTTTTTTTATTTAAAAAATTTCTTTGCGCGATATCTTGCGCGATTATGTTTTTTGTCCTAAAAGAACGGCTCAATTTCATTTGCAAAAGCGCCGGCAAGAAAATATGATGATTTTCTCAAAACTTGCAATTTTTCTCAGATATGTTATAATTATTTCAGATATTGGTTAAAAATAACTAAAAAAAGAAATGAAATATCTAGATTTTTATAATACTTTTAAAAATCGAGCACTGATTGATATGCGGGAAGTGAAGAATATTTTTCCTGATTTTGAATCTAGGCGATTTTATGAATGGCAAAAAAAAGGTTATATTAAAAAACTTTTCAATTTATTTTATGTTTTCGCGGACAAGACGATTGATGAAAATGAAAATTATTTTATCAGCAACAAATTAGTCGAGCCGTCTTATGTCAGCATGGAATCCGCTTTAAGGATTTACAACTTAATTCCGGAGGTTGTTTTTTTGACAACCTGCATTGCGACCAGAAAAACCAGAATGTTAGAAACTTCTATTGGCAATTTTCAATATCGTTCAATAAAAGAAAATTTGTTTTTCGGTTATAAAATTGTTAACAATGGCAATGTGGCATATAAAATCGCCGAGCCGGAAAAAGCGATTTTGGATTTTTTGTATTTGCGCAGTGATATACGAACTGAAGATGATATTTCAGAATTAAGACTAAATGAAGAAATTTATCATGAACTTATTAATCAAGAAAAATTGAAAAAATATTTAAAAGAATTTAATTCAAACACATTAAGCAAAAAAATTAAAAGATTAAATAAAGTTATAAAATTATGATCAGTATCAGTGAAATAAAAAAGCACTATCCAAATAATTTAGTCGGTTTTGATCGTGGTATTTTGCGGGAATATTTGCAATACAAAATTTTGGATATAATTTTCAAGCAGGAAATCGGCGCCAAGCTTTCTTTTTTAGGTGGCACAGCCATCAAAATTTGTTATGGCAGCGCGCGTTTTTCCGAAGACTTGGATTTCGATAATTTCGGTTTGACTGCCGATGAATTCATAGAGTTGTCAAAAATTATTAAAAAGGAGTTGGAACTCGAAGGTTATGAAATTGAAATGAGGAATGTTTTTAAAGGAGCCTTTCATTGCCACATAAAAATTCCCAGAATTTTGCAAGCAAATAATTTGAGCGTGGCGGAGAATGAAAAAATTCTAATTCAAATTGACACAGTGCCGCATAGTTTTGAGTATGTGCCACAAAATTATTTATTGCAAAAGTTTGATGTATTTCGCAATATTAAAATAACGCCGATTGATATTATTTTGTCGATGAAAGTGGCAGCTATTTTTGGCAGAAAAAGAATGAAGGGCAGAGATTTTTATGACCTGAGTTATTTGCTTGGTAGGGGAGATTTTAATTATGAATATTTATCGTTTAAATTTGGTATTAAAAATAAAGACGAATTAAAAGAAAAATTACTAGCCTCAATCGGCGATTTAGATTTGGCGAAATTGACCAAAGATGTCTTTCCGTTTCTTCTCAAGCCCGATGATCAAGAAAGAGTTTTGCGTTTTCGGGAATATGTCAAGCAGAGATTGGGATAAAAAAATTTTCTCGAATCTTATTTTAGTATTATAATATAAAGAATAGCAAAGTAAATATGAAAAAAATAATTGGCAATTCAAATTCTACTTTGCGCATTCTCGGCATTGACCCAGGAACAGCCACGACCGGCTGGGCGATTGTGGAAGAAAAAAACGGGGAAATATTTTCTGCGGCCTATGGCGATATTAGCACTGCGAAAAGTAATTCCGATGATAGTCGGATTTTAGAAATGGCACAGGATTTAGAAAAAATAATCAAAAAACATAAGCCGGCCGAAGCGGCGATTGAAAGTTTGTTTTTTTTCAAAAATCAAAAAACGGTTATTCAAGTGGCGCAATCTAGAGGAGCGATGCTCTTGACTTTAAGGCAGAATAATGTTAAAGTTTTCGGTTATACTCCGTTGCAAGTCAAACAGGCTCTGACCGGTTATGGTCGAGCGGAAAAAAAACAAATGCAGTTGATGACAAAAAATATTTTGCATTTAAACCGCATTCCCAAACCGGATGACACAGCCGATGCGTTGGCGATCGCGGTGTGCCATATAAATAGCAGAAAATTTAATAATTTAAAATAATTTTTTAATTTATGTTAAACACCAGCTCAGTAGTCAACTTTTTATTAAACCAAGGCGTGCCTTTTGAAACGGTTAAGCTGATTTTAATGTTGCCGATTATCGCGACATTTATCGCTTTTTTGCGACAAGTGGTGGGAATTAAGGCTTTTGGAATTTATACTCCGTTGTTAATTACCTTTGCTTTTTTGGCTACCAACGGCATCAAATACGGCATCGCTATTTTTATTACGATTATTTTAATCGGGATGCTGATGAGAATCGCTTTGAAATCTTTTCGTTTGCTTTACCTTCCGCGCGTGGCGATTATGCTTACGATTGTCGCGCTTTCTATTTTAGCGATGTTGGCAATCGGCGGAAGTGTTAAAAGAACCGGACTGGCCTCGGTATCTATTTTTCCTATTTTAATTATGATTTCGTTGGTGGAAAAATTTATCGCTGTGCAAATTGAGAAAGGCGACCGTGTCGCTATTATTTTGGCGGCGGAAACTTTGGTCATTTCCATTCTCGGTTTCTATATTGCCGGTTGGAGCGCGCTGGTTAATTTTATCATTGCTTATCCTTGGATTATTCTTTTCACTATTCCGATTAATATTATTCTCGGCAAATGGACGGGTTTGCGTTTCAGCGAGTATCTTCGATTTAAGGAAATAATGAAATAAGTTTTTTTACAATATGTTCGAGTTTATTAAAAAAAGTCGGGGAATATTGGGGATGAATTCCAGAAACTTGGAATATATCCGCCCTTTCAATCGCGCGCGCGCCAAAAAATTGGCGGATAATAAATTGTTCAGCAAAAGAATTCTTAAAAAAAATGATATTGCCGTTCCGGCGCTTATTGCGCAAATTAAAAATCAAACCGATTTGGATAATTTTAATTGGCAAGCATTGCCGGACAGTTTTGTTTTGAAGCCCAATCGCGGTTTTGGCGGCGAGGGGATTGTCGTGCTTTATGGAAAAAGCAAAAAACGATCCGACGCGTGGATAAAAGCCGATGGTTCGTTGATTTCTATTTCCGATTTGAAAAATCATATTATAAACATTTTGGACGGATCATATTCTTTGTCCGGTATTCCAGATGTCGCTTTTTTCGAAGAGCGGTTGAAACTTTTGAAACTTTTCAAACCTTACGCGTATAAAGGAATTCCCGATATTCGCGTGATTGTTTTTAATAAAATTCCGATTATGGCGATGTTGCGTTTGCCGACCAAAGAATCCAATGGCAAAGCCAATTTAGCGCAAGGCGCGATCGGCGTGGGAATAGATTTGGCTTCCGGCGTAACGACTACGGCTGTTTTAGGCAAGAAAAAAATTATTGAATATTTGCCCGGTACAAGACTTTTACTTTCCGGAATTAAAATTCCTTATTGGATGGATATTTTAAATTTAGCGGTCCGCTCGCAAGAAATTTCCAATCTGGGTTTTTTGGGCGTAGACATCGCGATTGATAAAGAACGCGGTCCGGTAATTTTGGAACTCAACGCGCGACCGGGATTGGCGATTCAAATCGCCAATCTTGACGGATTAAAAAGAAGATTGAAAAAAGCGGCGGGAATTAAAATTAAAACCATTAAAAAAGGCATTCGCGTTGGGATGGATCTTTTCGGAGGAGAAATCGAGGAAGAATTGGAAGAAATTTCCGGAAAAAAAGTAATCGGCACAGTGGAAAAAGTAAAACTGATCGGCAAAGACGGGAAAGAAATCGAAGTGGAAGCGAAAATTGACACAGGAGCATATTCAACTTCGATTGATACGGAACTGGCGAAAGAATTGGGATTTTCTGAAGTGGTAGAAAAATTCGCCGCAATTGATTTGTCAGGATATGTTATTACGCCAGAAAATGAGAAAGTCATCAAAGAAAATATTTTGAAAAAATATAAAAATTCAATTCCGGAACTTGAAGATATTGCTGTTGTGTTTTCTGCCAGCGGATCATCCATTCGTCCAATGGTAAAAATTTCATTTGTTTTGGATACTATAAACATAGAAACAAAAGTTAATATTGCGGATCGAGCAACTTTGAATTATCAAATGATTATTGGCAGAAGAAATTTGAGTAAATTTTTAATTAACACAAGCAAATGAGTGAAAATTTCAAAATAATCGTTGGAGAGGCGAAAAGACTTGGATTAAAAACAGAAATACCTCCCTTGGGTAAGAAAGTCGTGTTTATATCCAATGGTAAAACTGAGATAGTCGTTTATGGTTCATTCCATATAGCAGATAATCCAAATTCGGAAAGCATCAGACTTTCCAAAAATAAAAGTCTTGCCTATTATGTTTGGCTAAAAAATAGCATACCGCTTCCCAACAGTCTTTATTTTAAAAATGCTATGGAAGCGAAAAATGCTATTGGCACAATTAAATTTCCTGCAATTGTCAAAGAAAATAGCGGAGCAAGAAGCATAAATATCTTTCCAAATATTAAAAATAAGGAAGAACTTTCCGGCATATTGCCTAATTTCAAAAGAGGGCTGGTTATTCAAGAAATGATATTTGGAAAGGAATATCGTATACTTGTTTACGGAAATAGAATACTGGGATGTTTGAATATGATTTTGCCTCAAATAATGGGAAACGGAAAAGATTCTATCGAGGAGTTAATTAAATATAAAAACGAAAGACTGGGGAAAAAAATAATACTCAATGACAAGGTGCTGTCTGCGATTAGCAAGGAAGCATACTCGCTCGACTTTATTCCTCCAAAAGATGTTGTGGTATACTTGCAAAATAACTCTTGTTTGGCAGAAGGAGGAACATCCATTGATTGCACGGACATTGTTAACGAGAGCATTAAACAGCTTGCGCTAAAGGCTGCTCGTTTGGTTAATTTGAAATTAGCCGGTGTGGATATTATTTGTGAAGATATTTCGCTCAGTGCTTCAGCGCAGAAAATATATTTCTTGGAAGTAAACGCTCATCCGGATATTTCTATTCACTATTTCCCATCCTCCGGAAAAAAACGAAATGTTGTTAAGGAAATATTGTGTGATATTTTTAGAATAACCTGTTAACCTTTTAACAAACATGAAAAGCTTAGTTATAATATATAGCGAGGATGACTGGAATAAAAAAACTGTTCTGGAGAATAATCCGCACACAAGACAAACTATTGAAAATTTGTGTAAATATTCCATAAAACACGGAATAACGCTATACAGAGCAAATATTGAATGGTACAACTCGGATAAAAATATTTTCAAAAAAGCTTGGGGCTTTAAAAATAAACAATGGGCTAAAATAAATAGTTTTATCAAGCCTGACTTTATTCTAGATAAACTATCAGGTAAACAAGATTACAAAATGTTTGATAATAAAATAACTCTTTCAAAAAAAACAGTCATGCTGAATAATCCTCTATTTCGTACAATGCTTGGAAATAAACTATCTCAGTATTTGTGCTTAGGAGAGTTTATGCCAAAATCCTTTTTGGCTATGCAAGAAAATGAGCTACCCTCAATTCTAAAAAAAGCTAAAACTAAAAAAATTGTTGCAAAGCCTATCTATGGATCAGGAGGTTTTGGAATAACAATCGAAGAAAAAAACAAAATCAAAAATAACTCTCTGAATTTTCCTGTTATAATTCAAGAATTTATTGAAGGCAAGGGTGGAATTCCTAGATTTTCAGCAAAGAACGAACTTGCTGATTTGCGAATTGTTTTTATCAATCACAAACCAATTTATGCTTTATCAAGAATTGCTCAAAAGGATTCTTTGTTTACAAATTTTCATCAGGGAGCAAAAGTTGTTTTAGTTCCTCAAAAATCAATTCCTCAATCAGTGAAAAATTTAGTTAAAAAAATTATCTGCAAGCTGTCTATTTATCCAAAATCAAACTACTCATTAGATTTTATGTTTGATCGCAATGGAAATCCATACTTAATTGAAATGAATACCTCGCCAGGATTGGATTTGCTTGATATCATAGGAACTAAAAAAATAAAAGATAGATATTTTTCTGAAATTATAAAAAGTTTAAATGATTGAAATTATGCTAAAAAAAATTAAAATTGCCATGGTCGCACCTTCGTTTGGACAAACTGGGGGACCGGAAATTGTTGTAAAAAATCTAGTAAATGCGCTACTAAAAAGAACCGAGGTTGATGTGACATTATTTGCTCCTGCTGATTGGAAAATAAAATCTAAACATATACCAACTATTCCCAAAAGTATTTGGAATATGAAAGGATTTAAAGATCAGACAGAATATTTTAGAAGAAATCTTATACTGGAAAATATCCTAAAAGTCTCTTCTTATCAAGATAAATTTGACATTATTCATCTTCATTCTTATAGATATGCTTATGCCGTAGCTACACTCCTGAAAAAGCCTTGCGTTCTTACTTTGCATAGCAAAATAACTAAGCAAGAATTTGACCAAATGAAAAAAATCGGCATTTATGCAGTGGCTCAATCAAAAGCGCATAAGAAAAATTTTAAAACTGTTGCAATAATTAATAACGGAATCGAAATAGATAAAATAAAACCTTCTTTTATTAAAGGAACATATCTAATAACAGCCGGTCGCTTACTTGAAAACAAAGGAATTGATTTGGCTATAAAAATCGCTCAAGAAACAAAAAAGAAGTTGCTAATTTTTGGAAGAATCGGAGTGGGCGAGGATAGACAAAAATATTTTCATGAAAAAATAAAACCTTTTTTAAACGATCAAATTATTTATATGGGTGAAGCTTCGCAAAACAAACTTTTTTTTTATTTAAAAAATGCCGAGGCATTACTTTTTCCAATTCGAGCAAATTTAAGTATTTGCCCGTTGATTGTAATGGAATCATTAGCTTGTGGCACTCCAGTTATCGGATGCAGAGTGCGTCCTTTTGAAGAATTATCAGAATGGAAAAAGGTTGCTTATTTATCAGAAAATATAGATGAATTGATAAAAGCAACTGTTTCTATCGAAAAATTCGACCGAAAAAAATGTCGAGAATTTGCAGAAAAACACTCTGATAGTTCCGTTATGGCGGATAAATATATCAAGTTGTACGAAAAAATAATAAAAAACAAGTTTTAATTTTTTTTATTTTAAAAAATATGTCCTTTGAACAACCCTCATTTTCCACTGAAAAGCATGAGGCATTTGATGATAAATGGTATGAAAGATTTGAAAAAAGCGGGTCTTTTTCTGATTATTCGTATTTGAACGGAGAAAAGAACTTTAGAGAAAATCAAAAAAATAAGTTTATTTCCGGAGAAATCGAAAATCCATCATTGGATTATCCTGATTTGGAAACTTTTGATTTTGACGAAAAAGAAACAGCTCTTTTGCAACTTAAAAATGAAATTATAGCCGAAGAAAAAAATAAAGTAGTCAGTCAAGTTTATCGCTGGAAAATAAATGAAAAGTTGGCTGAATTAAGAATGTTAAAAAAAACTAAATCCGGCGATGACCGCAATGTGGCAAGATATTCTAAATTTATTTATGGACAGCCGGAAAAAGAAATTTATGAATATACGCTTTCTCAACTCAAAACCATAGTAGACCAAAAAATATTTAGTGCTAATTCTGAAATAAACAGCGCCGCAAAAAGGATCAATAAAGAATTATTTGAAGCTTTCATGAATAATGAAAGCACTATAAATTTTGGCAATAAACTTTCTAAGGTTGAAGTGGACGATAAATCAGAATATACCGCTGAAGAAATAAAAACGGCTTTTGAATCTGCGCTTGAAGCGCATAAATTAAAAAATTGGGAGGTTATTATTGAAAAAGAAGGAAAGATAAAAGCTATTAATGTAAATCAGGAAAAAAAGAAAGTCTTTATTCCTGAAAAAAGAAAACTTAAAGCGCTGGAGTTGCAAACATTAATAGCGCATGAAATAGAAACGCATGTTTTGCGAAGAGAAAATGGAGAAAGATCAAAATTGAAAATATTAGGATTAGGACTGGACAGGTATCTAAAAGGAGAAGAAGGTATTGCCACTTATAAAGAGCAAACTATAAAAGGAGCGGAAGAATTTTCCGGTCTTGATGGACATCTTGCAATATCTTTAGCTGCTGGCTTGGATGGCAAAAAAAGAAATTTTCGACAAGTTTTTGAAATTCTGAAAGATTATTTTTTAATTACTTCAAAAAAAGAAGGTGCGGAGGTATTATCTTTTGCTCAAATTAGTGCGTGGAATAGATGTGTGCGAACATTTCGAGGAACAACTTGCCAGACACCCGGAGCATGTCTTACGCGAGATATTGTGTATCGAGAAGGAAATATTGGGATTTGGGATGTTGCGAAAAGCAATCCCGAAGAAATTAAAAGATTTTCTGTCGGAAAATATGATCCAACTAATCCTAGACACATCTGGATACTTGAGCAACTTGGAATAAATGATGCTGACTTGGAAGATTTGGAAAAATAATTTTTTTTAGTTTTGTCTTGATTTTTCTCAAATTTTAAACTAAACTACAAAGAGCTTAAAAATTCGGTTTTTTAGTTTAAATTATGAGCCATGATGTGAATTTGACAGAAAAATAAGGGATTTGTATAATGATTGCGTAATTCACTTTTCATACTATATGGTAAAAAAAATGAATCCATTGATTGTCCAACAAAAACTCTTGGAAAGCAATGTCGCAATTTTTAGTCCGCGCGAGTTTCAAAGGATTTTTAGCACATCCCCTCTTGCTGTTAGCAAATTTATAGGTCGATATACTCAAAAAAAATTCTTTTTAAAACTCAAAAACGGACTTTATTGCCTAGCTTCAATTAAACCGAGCGTATTCGTAGTTGCCAATAAAATTTATCAACCGTCTTATATCTCATTGGAATCCGCCTTGTCTTTTTATAATATAATTCCGGAAAAAACTTATTCCATTACCTCTATTTCTTCAAAAGCTACTCGCTCGTTCATGGCAATGGATCAGGATTTTTCCTACAACAAAATTAAAAAAAAATTATTTACCGGATATTGTCTTATTGAGAAAAACAATGAAAAATTTTTAATTGCTGAGCCAGAAAAAGCATTAATGGACTATCTGTATTATTTGTCCCGAAAAAAAACTGAACTCAATGATAGGCTGGATGTTTCTCATTTAATAAAGAAAAAAATAAGGCAATGGCAGAAATTATTTAACGATTCTCAAATAGATAATTTGGTTTCTAAACTTTATGATGACGCAAGAGCAAATTAGAAAATTGTCCGTAAAATTACAAACTTCGGATTTCAATGTGGCGCAAGAATATTGCCAGCATATTTTTTTGTCGCAATTTTATCAATTGTCGCAAAGCGAAAATATTTTTTTCAAAGGTGGCACGGCATTGCGAATTATTTTTGATTCTCCGCGCTTTTCCGAAGATCTTGATTTTTCTTCTAATCTTTCCGTGGAAGTTCTTGAGAGTTTATTGATTGCGACTTTGAAAAATATGCAAAATTTTAATATTAAAACTGATTTGCAAGAATCCAAGGCCACTTCTGGTGGTTTTTTGGCAATTTTTATCTGTAAATTTTTTGATTTTTCAATTCAATTACGATTGGAAATTTCCAATCGTAAGAAAACCAAATTTATTGGAGAATTGCATGCAATAGTTTCTGATTTTTTGCCAAGTTATACTTTGGTGTGTTTGAATGCAAAACAATTGATTGGTGAAAAAATTCAAGCAGCATTGTCGCGCCAAAAGCCCCGCGATTTTTTTGATATATATTTTCTTTTGCGCGGAAGACTGATTATGCCGGAGCAAAAAAACAAATTAGCAGAAATAAAAAGTCTTATTTTAAAGTCTGATATAAATTTTTCTGGAGAATTGAAACGATTTTTACCAGCTTCTTTTCATTCAATCATCAAGAATTTCCGGCAGATGCTTATTAGGGAAATAGATAAAAATATTTGATTAAAAGTATGCTGATACTTCCTCAATTTTCAACTAAACTATAAGGAGCTTAAAAAGTGCCTTATCTTATGCAAAACATTTTTTCGCCTAAAATTCCTGTTTATTCTTCCAAAAAAAATGCTTTAAAATGGCGGAAGATTTGGAAATGGATTTTTAGAATTTTTGGTATTGCGATAGTGGTGGGCATTTTAATTTCTGCCGGAATTTTCGCCTATTTTTATAAAGACCTGCCCAGCCCGGATAAAATCAGCAGTCGGGTGATTATCGAATCGACAAAAATTTATGATCGCTCTGGTGACCATTTGCTTTATGAAGTCCACGGCGAGGAAAAAAGAACGCAAATTCCTTTTGTTGAAATGCCGGATGTCATAAAATACGCCACTATCAGTCTTGAAGACCAAGATTTTTACAATCATCACGGCATAAAATTAACTTCGATTATCCGCGCGGTTTTAAAAGATGTGATAAATTTCGGCAAAGCGCAAGGCGGTTCCACTATTACGCAGCAGCTGGTGAAAAATTCTTTGCTCACCAACGAAAAATCTTTAATCAGAAAAATCAAAGAAGTTATTCTCTCGCTGGAAGTGGAAACAAAATTTTCCAAAGACGAAATTTTGACGATGTACCTCAACGAAATTCCTTACGGATCTAACGCTTACGGAATTGAAGCGGCAGCGCAAACATTTTTTGCAAAACCGGCGCGCGAATTGACGCTTGACGAAGCGGCGATTATTTCCGCTTTACCGCAAGCCACTGCCTATTATTCTCCTTATGGTTCGCATCGGGACGCTCTTATTGCTCGCAAAAATTTCGCTTTGAACACTATGGCGAAATTAGGCTATATTACTCAAGATCAAGCTGATGAAGCGATAAATATGCGTACTCTTGATAAATTGCAGCCGCAAAAAAATATTTTTGCGGCGCCTCATTTCGTGATGTATATCAAAGATTACTTGCAGCAAAAATACGGCGATCAGGCGGTGGAACAGGGAGGATTGAAAGTTTATACCACTCTCGATTGGGATAAACAGCAAGCGGCGGAAAAAGCGGTGCGGGAAGGCGCGGAAAAAAATACCAAAATTTATAAGGCAGCCAATGTGGCGCTGGTGGCGATGGATCCGAAAACCGGACAAATCTTAGCGATGGTCGGCAGTAAAGACTATTTTGCTGAAAGCGAACCGAAAGGTTGCGCTTCGGGAAAAACTTGTGTTTTTGAATCAAATGTTAATGCCGCCATATCATTGCTTCAGCCGGGATCGTCTTTTAAACCTTATGTTTATCTTACAGCGTTCGCGAAAGGTTTTACGCCGGAAACTAATATTTGGGATACGGACACAAATTTCAGCACAGATGATGGAAAAATATATAATCCAAAAAATTATGATGGGAAAAATTCCGGCTTAATGCAAATGAAAGACGCGTTGGCAAGATCTTTAAATGTTCCCGCGGTGAAAACTCTTTATTTGGCCGGCGTCAAAGATTCTATTAATACTGCGCGAAATATGGGGATTACAACCTTGACCGAACCGGAACGATACGGACTTTCTTTAGTGCTGGGTGGCGGAGAAGTGAAGCTGCTTGATCATGTCAACGCTTTTTCCACATTTGCCACCGGAGGAATTCTTCATAATAAAACAGCGATCTTGCGCATCGAGGATAGTAAGGGAAATATTTTGGAAAAATATAATTCCGATGCAGGCGATCGAGTGTTGGAAGAAAAGTATGTTACGATGATTGACTACATTCTTTCTACCAATAGTTTGCGTGCGCCGGTGTTCGGCGAAAAAAATCCTTTGAGTTTTGAAAATCGCCCGGTGGCCGCCAAAACCGGAACCACCAATGAATGGCGCGACGGTTGGACAATGGGATATACGCCGTCGCTGGCGGCCGGCGTTTGGGCGGGCAATAATGACCATTCTATAATGAAAGAAGGAGCGGACGGAATTTATGTCGCTGCGCCGATTTGGCGGGCATTTATGGATGAAGCTTTGAAAAATTATAACATTGAAAATTTCCCCAAATACGAACCGGAGGAAACCGGCAAAGATATTTTGGATGGAAAATTGGAAATGAAAAAAGAATTAAAAGTTTGCGAAATTCCGGGAGAGGACGATAAATATTGTTTAGCTAGTTCGGCTTGTCCGGACAACAAAGTGAAGAAAAAGAAATTTTCCATTACGCATGATATTCTATATTATATCAATAAGGATGATGTTCGCGGAGACGCGCCGAAAGATCCAAAAAGCGATTCGCAATTTGAAAATTGGGAAAAAGGCGTAAAAAAATGGTTGAAAGACAAAGATTATTCTACCGATTCCATACCGGACGAAGAATGCGAGGAAAAAGATTTTTCAAGGTACAAGATTCAAGCGAATATAAGTTCGCCTTCTAACGGACAAACGATTACAACTTCTTCGTTTAATATTTCCGTTAAACTCGACGCGCCGTACGGCGTTAAAAAAGCCACATTAAGTGTGGATGGCAATGATATTTCTTCCAGTAGCAGCGATTCTTTCAGCGCGTCCTATACCGTGCCGAGCGATAAATATAATTCCAGCTTGGAAATAAAAATCAACGCGACGGATGATAATGGAAACTCGGATTCGGAAAGTATAAGAGTGAATACGAATATTGCAATTGCGCCGTAGGAATTTTCAAATAAAAAAGCCTTTTTTGATTTTATAAATAATTTTTAATTTTTTTCAGCCGGAGGCTGATCCGCCTTCGGTGGAAAAAACAAAAATATGTTCACAAAAAATTTAGAAATCAAGCCGTTGATGGCGGCGGGGGTTTTACTGGCGATTTTAATTTTTGTCGTCTTAATGATAAAAATCAGTTGTGTTGATTATGATTCCCCTGTCGTTACCAATATTTTGTCCAAGCCGGCGGGCGAAAATATTTCCGATATGGAAAAGTTTTCTTCCGAGCAAGATTTTAAAAATTATTTGGACGAGTCGTCAAAATTAGTCGAAGGATACGGCGGAGGATTTAATATGCGAGCGGCAAATCAATTAGGATCCCCATCTTTTATGATGGAAAAAAGCGCCATAGATGGAATGGGGGCGGGCGGGGCGCCAGAGAGGATTTCTGAAACTAATGTTCAAGTTGCCGGCATTGACGAGCCGGATATTGTGAAAACTAATGGTAAAGAAATATATTTTTCCGGCTGGCAGCGATATTATTCTATAATGCGAAATAATGCCGATAGAGGTATTTCTTTTAACGAACAAAGCAAAATAGCGCCCGAAGATCAACCGCAAGAAAAAACCAATATTATCAGCGCGTTTCCACTGGCTGGTTTAAAAGTTGAAAGCGAAATTGACAAGCAGGGCGATTTGCTTTTGGATGAAAAAAAATTAGTTATTTTTTCTAATTCCAATATAAATTATTCCCAATTGGGACAAGAAATTATCGGCTATGATGTTTCCGATCCTGAGTCGCCGGAAAAAAAATGGACTGTAAAATTGGATAAAAATACTTCAGTAATAACTTCGCGTTTGCGTGGCGGAAAAATATATTTAATCACTAAAAATATTATCAATTCATCCCGACCGTGCCCTTTCGAGCCTTTATTTACAGATGGAACAGCTTTAAATATTCAGTGCGCAGATATTTATCATCCGATCGCTCCAACGCCGGTTGACGCAATTTTTACGGCGATGACATTAGATTCAAGCACGGGCGAAATTAAAAATTCAGTTTCTTTCGTCGGTTCTTCCGGCTCCTCGATAATTTATATGTCGGAAAACGCGATTTACGCTACTTATGCTTTTAGCGGAAGCGTCGCTGAATTTTTCGGCGGATTTGTCAAAGAAAACGAAGATATTTTTTCGGCTGAAATTATCGCGAAAATAAAAAAACTGGAAAGTTATGATATTTCCGAGAATTCCAAATTGCAGGAAATAACGATGCTGATTGAAAAATACAATAATTTATTCGATAACGATGAACGGCTGAAAAGAGAAAATGAAATGGCTAATCGAATGAGCGCTTACTATAAAAAACACAATCGGGATTTGGAAAAAACGGGAATAGTGAAAATCGCTTTGGAGAATTTTCAAATAGAATCCAGCGGCGCGGTGCCGGGAAATTTACTAAACAATTTTGCGATGGATGAATATCAGGGAAATTTAAGAGTGGCGACAACTGTTGGTTTAAGATGGGGGATAGATTTTGATGGAATGGGTTCGGGAGAAACCGCGAGTGATGTTTATGTTTTAGACAAAAATCTTCAAACCATCGGACAAGTTTTGGATTTGGGCAAAACGGAACGAATTTATTCGGCGCGATTTATTGAAGACAAAGGTTACATAGTAACTTTTCGTCAAACCGATCCGTTTTTCGTTCTCGATCTGGCAAATCCCGCCAATCCGGTATTAGCCGGAGAATTGAAAATTCCGGGCTATTCTTCTTATCTGCATCCGTTGGACGCAACGCATATTTTAGGCATTGGAATGGAAGGCTCGCAAGTGAAAATTTCTCTGTTTGATGTTTCGGATAAAAATAATCCGATGGAAATCGATAAATACTTGTTGGACGAATATTGGTCGGAAGTTTCCAATAATTATCACGCCTTTTTATTGGATAAAAAACACAATATTTTTTTCTTGCCGGGAAGCAAAGGCGGCTATGTCTTTTCGTATATGTATAATTCTCCCGAATGCGCAAAAGAAACGGTGAAATGTTCGCGATATGAATTGTATAAATTAAAACTTAAAAAAGCTGTTGAACAAAATTTTGTCAAACGAGCGATTTATATCAACGATTATCTATACATTATCGGCGAAGATAAAATCACAGTGCTAAATGAAACTGACTGGGAGAAGATAAGCGAGTTGGAGCTGCTATAAATTCAGCTTGACACAACGATGGTAATCTGTTACAATTACTCTATCGTAAAACTTTCTTTTTTGTGGTTGAAAAAAAATCTTCTATTTTAATAAAAATAATTCATTTTTGATTTTGTCATTTTAGCGTTTTTTTAACGCTATCTTTCTAATAATAATTTTTAACAAACAATATGCTTAAGAAAACAACCAATGCATTGCCGACTGGTTTAGCGCGACCAAGCGGTTTTGCGATGCCAAAAACACTCGATGGACTAGCGAGGATAAAAATCAATCCCAACAGAGAGCCGATATTTCAGAAAAGTCCAAAAAGCGCTTTGCGGATTATTCCGCTGGGAGGACAGGAAGAAGTCGGCCGTAATATGACGCTTTTTGAGTATGGTGGCGACATTGTGATTTTGGATATGGGTTTGCAATTTCCAGAAGAAGATATGCCCGGCATCGACTATATCATTCCCAATATCAGTTATCTCAAAGGTAAAGAAAAAAATATTCGCGGAGTGATTTTCAGCCATGGGCATCTTGATCACATCGGCGCCGCACCGATACTTCTTCGCCAACTCGGTTATCCACCAGTTATCGGACGCGATATGACACTCGCGATGGTGAAGAAAAAAATGGAAGATATTGAAAAAGGTTCGGCGCAACAGCTCAAAACGATGCGAGTAAATTCCGTTGCTGATAAAATCCGTTTGGGGAAATTTGAAATTGAATTTTTTGAAGTTGAACATTCCATTATGGACGCGGTTGGTGTGATTCTCAAAACTCCCGATGGAACGGTGATTCATCCCGGGGACTGGACGATGGAAAAAGATCCGGCTGGACGAAAACTTGTGGATTATAAAGAGCTCTCAAAACTTCCAAGTCCGAGAATTTTGATGCTGGAAAGTTTGGGCGCGATTGTGACTAATCCCTCTCGCACTACCGAAGAAGAAATGTATCATAATTTGGAAAAATTGATCAGCGAATCAGTGGGAAAAATTATTATCGGAACTTTTTCTTCGCAAATAAGAAGAATCGGTCATATTTTGGAATACGCGGAAAAAATCGGCAAAAAAGTGGCACTGGACGGATACAGTATGAAAATGAATGTGGAAATCGCCAAAGAATTGGGGTATATTAAAATGCACAAAGAAACTTTAATTCCTGTTTCAGATTTGCATAAATATCCGGAAAACCGTGTGGTAATTATTTGCACTGGCGCGCAAGGAGAAGGAAACGCGGTGCTTTCCCGCATCATTACGGACAATCATCGCCATATTAAAATTAAAAAAAATGACACGGTGATTTTTTCCTCGTCGGTTGTTCCCGGCAATGAAAGAACTGTGCAAAGGCTTAAGGACAATCTTTACCGCAAATGCGACAATGTTATTCACAGCGATGTGATGGATGTGCACACTAGCGGTCATTGCAGCGCGCAGGATATTCAAGAAATGCTCAGACAAGTGCGGCCGGATTTTTTTCTGCCGGTCTATGCCAATCATTATATGTTAAAAGAAGCGGCTAAACTGGCGTTGAAAATCGGTTTTCATAAGGATAATATTTTTGTTTTGGACAACGGAAATATTTTGGAAGCGCAAAACGGTCAAGCTAAAATTTTGCCTAAAAAAGTGGATGCCAGTTATGTAATGGTGGACGGATTGGGAATTGGCGATGTCGGGCAAGTAGTGATTCGCGATCGTCAAGTGCTTTCGGCGGACGGAATGTTTGTGATTACGGTTATTCTTGACAGCAAAACCAAGCAAGTGGTCGGGAATATCCAAGTTACTTCGCGCGGATTTATTTATGTTAAAGATAATTTTGATTTAGTGAATGAAACCAAGCGGCGCGTGCAAAAAGCGATCAAGGACACGACTTCCAAAAAAACTTCTCCCGAAAAGAAATTTATTGAAAATAATATTCGCGAAGTAGTCGGGCTGTATCTTTTCCAGCAAACCCAGCGCCGTCCGATGGTCTTGCCGGTGATTATCGAAGTGTAGTTTTTGTATTTTTATAGTAAAATATAGATATAATTTTGAATTATGGGATTAGCAATCATTGGACAATTATTAACGCTGAAGGAAGCATGCGATTGGGCAAGTTCTTTTTTAGGTCGAAATATTAGCGAGTCAAATATTTCTTATCTCATACAATATGGAAAAGTTAAAAAATATGGAGAAAATGGGTCTGCTCAAATAAATATCAAAGACTTGCAACAATATTACCAATCATTTAATGGCACAAGAGAAGCTGAATGGAAAAAGAAACTCGGGGATGATTTAAATTGGGAATTATCTTTTGACAATTTACGAGAAAAGGATACTACAAAACATGTTCATAGGTTGCATCCATATAAAGGTAAATTCATACCGCAGTTAGTGGAGTATTTTATTGATAATCACACGGATGATTTTAAACAGAATGTTTTTTTTAAAAAAGGAGATATTATTTTGGATCCTTTTTCAGGATCAGGCACAATCTTAGTGCAAGCAAATGAGCTTGGCATTCATTCAATTGGAGTTGATATTTCTCGGTTTAATTGCATGATGACAGACATAAAGTTGTTTAATTATAATTTAGATTCGTTAGCTAAGGAAGTAGCAAATATTAATATAAAAATTACTAAATTTGAAACTGATGAAAAAATAGAAGAATTTGAAAAAGAACTTTATTTTGAACTTGCTAAATTTAACAATAAAAATTTTCCTTCGCCAGAATTTAAAAGAAAGGTATATAAGCGAGAAGTTGATGAAAATAAATACGCGATTGAGAAAGAAAAAGAATTTTTGAGTATCTATAAAAAACTAATTTCAAAATATAACATAGAGCTCGAACAAAAAAACAGCAAAACTTTTCTCGATAAATGGTATATTAAAAACATACGAAAAGAAATCAATTTTGCTTTTAGCCAAATCAAAAAAATAAAAGATGAAAAAAACAAAAGAGTTCTAGCGATTATTTTAAGTCGAACAATTCGTTCCTGTCGGGCAACAACTCATTCGGATTTAGCAACACTCAAAAATCCGCAGATTGAAACCTATTATTGCTGGAAGCATAAAAAAATTTGCAAGCCTCTTTTTTCGATTAAGTATTGGTTTAGTCGTTATGCAAATGATACAATTTTTAGGATTAGAGAGTTTCAGAAATTAAAAAATGGCGCTTGCTGGGCATCAATTACTGGCGACTCAAGATCTGTGGATATTTCAAAGGAAATAAAAGCAAGAAATAAAGATTTCTATAAGCTGTTTGAAAAGCAGAAAATTAAAGGTATTTTCTCATCGCCTCCTTATGTCGGTCAAATAGATTATCATGAACAACATGCTTATGCGTATGATCTTTTTGGTTTCAAGAGAAAAGATGAATTAGAAATCGGTCCTTTATATAAAGGTCAGGGAATAGATGCAAAAAAATCTTATATTGAAGGTATATCGCAAGTTTTGATAAATTCAAAAAAATTTCTTGTAAGCAATTTTGATATTTTTTTGGTAGCTAATGACAAATGGAATTTATATCCGCAAATTGCGAAAAATGCAGGTATGCAGATTATCAATCAATATAAAAGACCAGTGCTCAATCGCACTGAAAGAGATAAATGTCCTTATTCAGAAATAATTTTTCATTTTAAAAATGTATGAGTTTATTGAAGCAACAAATCGATGGTATAGAATTTTTTTTAAAAAGCGCTATTAGGCATAAATTTCAAAATTATAAACCTGAACCAGCTACAATGCCATTTCACACAAGACTTTTAGGCAAGGATCGTTTAGCGTTGTATTCCTTTATTCACTCGCTTAATACAAATTTTGGAACAAGTATTTTTGAGCCAGTTGCCTTGTTATTGGCTAAAAATAAATTTAAAAGGGCAGAATCACAAGCTATCGCGGGCGATAGAATAAGCGCAAATGCTCAAATTGCAATTCAAAAAATTATTGATGATTTGACAACCGCAAGATTATTGCCAAATAAAATTAAAGAAATCGAAATTATTAGAAAAGTTGCGCGACAGGGGGAATTTAGAAAAATTAAACCGACAAAAGTTGATGTTTTATTGGAAAATTCTTCTGGGGAATTATTTTTGTTTGATATAAAAACCGCCAAACCAAACGCAGGCGGTTTTAAGGAGTTTAAAAGAACGCTCTTGGAGTGGACAGCAACAATCTTAGTGGAAAAGCCTAAGGCAAAAGTGCAAACCATAATTGCCATACCTTATAATCCATATGATCCGCAGCCATATAACCGATGGACAATATGAGGTATGCTTGATTTAAAAAATGAATTAAAGGTTGCTAATGAGTTTTGGGATTTTCTGGGTGGTGATGGCGCGTATGAAGATTTGCTCAAATGTTTTGAAAGAGTAGGAGTAGAGCTTAGAATTGAAATCGACGAGTATTTCGAAAAATATAATAAAAATTTTAAAAAGTAAAATATTTTTATGAAACAAAGAATTTTTTCCGGCATCCAGCCAAGCGGCAATCTGCATATTGGCAATTATTTAGGCGCCATTCAAAATTGGGTCAAACTTCAAGACGAGTTCGATTCGATTTTTTGCGTGGTGGATATGCACGCGATTACTGTTCCGCAAAATCCGGAAGAATTAAAAAAACGAACTATTGAAGTCGCGAAAATTTATTTAGCTGCCGGTATCGATCCAAAAAAATGCGTGATTTTTATTCAATCGCATATTTCGGAGCATGCGGAATTGTGCTGGATTTTAAATGCGATTGCAAGAAATTCTGATTTAATGAAAATGACGCAGTTTAAAGATAAAACCAATATTCAAGAACGAAGAATAATTTTAAAACATAAGTTAGAAGGGAAAGAGATTAAAAGGGAAGTGCTTGAGCCAGAAGAATATTACGAGTATCTATTTAATAAGACCGGTGTCGGTCTTTTCGATTACCCTGTTTTAATGGCGGCGGATATTTTGTTATATGGAACGCAGATTGTGCCAGTGGGGAAAGATCAAAAACAGCATATTGAATTGGCGCGGGATTTGGCAAAACGGTTTAACAAAAAATTCGGGGAAACTTTTATTATTCCGGAAGCGTACACAAAAAAAGAAAGCGAGAATATTATGGGGTTGGATGATCCGAGCAAAAAAATGTCCAAGTCGGCGAGCTCGGAATATAACTATATCGCGCTTTCTAATGATGAGGAAACTGTGCGAAGAAAAATTAAAAAAGCTGTGACAGATTCCGGTTCGGAAATAATTTACAGCGATGAAAAACCGGCGCTCAAAAATTTGATCAATATTTATTCTTTACTTTCGGACAAAACTGCAAAAGAAGCGGAAGAATTATATAAAGGCAAGGGTTACGCTGATTTTAAAAACGACTTAGCTGAGGTGATTATCACATTTTTAAAACCTTTACAAGCGCGGATGCGCGATTTGTCGGATGAAAAAGTTTTAAAAATCTTGGAAGAAGGCGCAAAGAAAGCCCGCCCGATTGCTAGAAAAAAATTGGATGAAGTGAAAAAGAAAATTGGGTTTGTTGTGTAAGTTTGGTAAAATATTGTTGAATAGAAAAACCGTAGGAACGCGCCATGGCGCATCCCTACGGTTTTTTGTTTTACGCCAAAACTTCTGCGTTTACTGTTGCGATAGTTTTGCCGGTCCAATCCACTTCCGGATAATTATGAAGAAAAGTATTAAGATATTTTTTCAGCTGGTCATATTTTTCTTGAGTTTTAGCTTCAAATTTTATTGTGAGGTATGGTCCATTTTGAGAATAGCGTACAACAAACATTGAATCGTCCATATTCAATCTTACTCCATCTCCCGCCCGTTCATCGGAAACCACTTCCGCTTGCGGAAAATCTTTTTTTAAAATCTCGCTCATTTTTTCAATCAACGCAACCTTCACATTGTCCGCGCAGCCAAGTTTTATTTCCGGACTGGAAATATATTTTGGTAGACCAGCCACTGCTTCAGAAAGCGACTGATTAGTTCTGGACAAGTATGACAATAAACGCAGAGTCGAATATATTCCATCATCATGATTGTAAAAATCTTTGGAAAAAAAGAAATGGCCGGAAAGTTCTCCGATAAAGGCCGCTTTCACTTCTTGATTTTTTTTCTTCAAAAACGAATGACCGGTTCTCCACATAAACGGTACGCCGCCGTTTTTTTTAATCGTATCTTCCACAACTTTTGAGCAAAGCGTGTTATACATTATTCTTTCTCCCGGATGATTACGCAAAACATCAATTGCAAATAGCGCTACCAGCACATCGTTCCAAATTATGCCTCCTTTGTCATCAATAATTCCGATGCGATCCCCGTCGGCGTCATAGGAAAATCCAAGGTCGACTTTTTCTTCCAGTACTTCTTTTTTCATTCTTTCAGCGACGCGGCTTTCAGTTGGGTCCGGAGTTCCCAATGGAAAGGACGGATCAATATTGCAATTTTTTTCAATCACTTCGCATCCGATTTTTCTCAAAAATTCAGGAACGATCGCTCCGGCGGTGGAATTGCTCGGGTCGATAACAACTCTGAATTTTTTTGTTATTGGTAATCTTTTATTTAAATCTTCAAAATAAACTTCGCTGATATTTTGTTTTTCTATTTTTCCCGGTTGCTTGTCTTGTTTATAATCTTCTTCTTCAACCATTCGGCGCAGTTCTTGCATTCCTTCGCTTACTAATGTTTCTGAAAAATCAATGGCGAATTTAAATCCATTATATTCAGATGGATTGTGTGAGGCGGTCACAAAAGCGCCACCTTTTGCGTTAAGATGATATTGCGCCCAATAAAAAGTGCCTACCATATTCAAGCCAATATCAATTGTGTCAATTCCAGCCCAACTAAATCCTCTAATTAAAGCGTCGCTGTATTCGGCGCTGGTAAATCGACAATCGCGTCCGACAATCGCTTTTGTTATTCCATGTCTTTTCATATAGGTTCCATGAGCTCTGCCTATATGTTCCACGATTTCTGGAGTAAGATCTGTTCCGGCTATTCCCCTAAGATCATAGCCGCGAAAAATGCTTGGGTTGATTTTCATAATTTTTAAAAGTATTTATTAACGATTATAGACATCATCAAAACGAATAATGTCGTCTTCTTCCAAATAGTTTCCGGTTTGCACTTCGATGATTTCAAGATTTATTTTTCCGGTATTTTCCAATCTGTGTTTCGCCATTTTTGGAATGTAGGTGTTTTCGTTTTCAAATAAAAATATTTCTTTGTCGCCATTGGTAACTTTGGCTGTGCCTTTGACAACTATCCAATGTTCGGCGCGATGATTGTGTGCTTGCAAGCTTAATTTTGCTCCCGGATAAACTGTTATTTTTTTCACTTTGTGATCCGGATCATCAATCAAAACTTCATATTTTCCCCATGGTCTGTGAACAAGAAGAACATGCTCAAGCTCTTTTAATTTGTTTTCTTTCAGATAATCGATTATTTTTTTCACATCTTCACCACGACCCTTTTTTTGAATAAGAATGCTATCGGCGGTTTCTATCACATTTAAATCATCCACTCCGATAGTCGCTATTATACGATTGTTATTACTGTGAATAAAAATATTTTTAGAATCAATGGCGATATGCTTTTTGTCGGGTTTTTTTTCGCTTATTTCCGCGATGCTGTCAAAAGATCCGACATCATTCCAGCCGAAATCTCCGTCAAAAACTATGGTGTTATTTGATTTTTCCGATATGGCATAGTCGATTGAAACAGATGGAAGTTCAGCGAATTTTTCCAAAAATTTTTCTAGATTATTTTCAGCAATTTCATATATTTCCGGACAATGTTTTTCGAGTTCGTTTAGAAGCGTTTGGCGGTTGAAAATATATATTCCGGAATTCCACACAAAATTTCCCGAAGCGATATATTCCTTGGCTTTTTCCTCAGTTGGTTTCTCCTTGAATTCCAAAGCTTTGGAAAAATGTTCATTTTTTTCTCCTTTTTTTATATAGCCGTAAGCAGTGGTCGGAATTGTCGGTATTATGCCGATGGTGCCTATATGGTTGCCGACATTTTGCATAGCTTTTTTAATTATTTTAAGAAAAACATCCTTGTTCTTGATATAATGATCGGACGGAAGAAAAGCGATGGGACTTTCTGGACTGATTTTAAATTTTTCTTCCAAAAATTTCATTGCCAGCGTGATTGCCGGAGCGGTGTTTTGACTTTTTGGTTCGATAAAAATTTGATTCTTGTTAAATTCTTTTTCAATTTCGATTATTTGATTGGCAACATTAAAAAATCCTTCTTTATTTGTGATGAAAAAAATATTTTCCTTGGGCATAATTTCCCGCATGCGAGAATATGTTTCCTGAATCAGCGTTTTGTTTCCGAAGAGATTAAGGAATTGTTTTGGAAAATTTTTTCGCGAAAGCGGCCACAGTCTTGTTCCTGCTCCGCCACAAAGAATGACACTGTACATAATAGTTAAATTGTTTATAAATTAGTGTTGGCAGGATAATTTAAAATGGAAAAAATGAAAAGAAAAGACCGAATTTATTTCCAAACTCTTTTCGTATTGATAAACCATTTGTCAATATTGAAAAATCGTTTAGAGGGAGTGATTAAATTTTCAACATTTATTTCTTTGATTTTTTTGTTCACCGGATAAATATATTTCGGACTGTAAAGAAAAATCGCCGGCATTTCTTCAAGTAAGACATTTTGAAACTCGGTATAAATTTCCGCTCTTTTTTGCCTGTCAAATTCTATTCTTCCGTCCTCGATCAATTTATCCGTGTCGCTGTCGCCGAAAAGCGCCAAATTCAATCCCGGATCTTTTTTTTGCGTGGAATGCCAAAAGGAATACGGATCAGGATCAGCGCCGACGATTTGTCCGAAAAGTAAAGCTTCATACTCCCGCGGACGAATATAATTTTGTTGAATATCGGAAATAGACAGGCTGTCGGTATTGACTTTGACGCCGGCTTTTTCCCATTGAGTTTTGATTATTTCCGCGGTTTTCGCCAATTCATCCCAATCGGTGGTAATTAAATTTATTTCCAATAACTTATCGTTTTTAACGCGAAAACCATTATCGGATATCTTCCAGCCATCGGAATCTAATAATGTTCGGGCTTTTTCCAAAGCATAATCAACTTTGCTCAAGTCGGGAGAATAACCCGGCATATCGGGAAGAATCGGCGAGTAGATCGGATCGCCGTTTCCGCCCAACACGGTTTGGACTATTTCTTCCCGGTTTGTCGCGTAATTTAGAGCTTCTCTGACTTTATCATCGGCAACAGCGGCATTTTTTGTTTGGTTGAAAAAGACGGCGAAATAGCGGGGAATGAAAAATTTATGCAAAGCGGAACTACTTTGATTTTTAATGACACCGGTATTTTTCGTTGATAAACTGCTGATACCCATAACTTCTTTGCGGTTGTACGCATCGAGCGCGGAAGTTTCATCGGAATAAAAATTAAACGACAACTTCGCGAGATAGGGCTTTCCGGAAAAGTAATTCGGATTGGCGTCTAATTTATAAGAAAGAATATTGCCCTTGGAATCTTTTTGAAACGAATTATATTTAAAAGGTCCGGTGCCGATCGGTTCCAAATTTAATTCCGATAGATTGAAACTTTCCGGTTTTAGCGATTCCCAAATGTGCTTGGGCAAAATGCCAAAGGTGGCATTGTTCAAAAATCCGACGAAAGGAGTTTCGGTGGTGAAAATTAAAGTGTAATCGTCCGGCATTTCCAATTTTACTCCTTGCCAGCCGGAACGGAGGGGACTTCTATAGGCGGGGTCGGAGATTAAATTAAAAGTAAAAAGCGCGTCGTTGGCAGTGAAAGGTTCACCGTCGTGCCAAAGAACATTTTTTCTCAAATAAAAAGTATAGACGGTTTTCTCTTCATTTATTTCGTAGCTTTCGGCAAGATCGGGAATTGGCGTTCCTTTTTCGTCATACTTAAGCAGACCGTTATAAATAATTTGCGCCAAATCGGCGTCGGCGTCGTTAGAAGCGGAAAGAAGCGGGTTTATATGCTGCGGCTGTCCTACGCTTCCTTCAATATACTCTCCGCCGAAAGCGGGAAGCGCTTCCGTGCGTGAGTAATAAAAAGAAATCCCCCAATAAGAGAGAGAAGAAACGAAAAGCAATACTAAAAAACAAAGCAAAATCTTTTCTTTGAAATTAGTGACTTGATACAGATTAGTCCAGTATTTCGGCGAAAGCCATTTATAATTTTCGAGTTTAATGCTAATAGCTTTTAATTTAATTTATTAGTCAAAATCAAATTAATTACAGCTAAAACGATAAAAACGCAAGAAAGAAAAATAGAAAGGAAAACCAAAAATTTTTCAAATCCGCGTTTAGTATGATAACCGCCGAATCCTCCTCCGAAAGTTCCGGAAAGTCCCGCGCCTCTGTTTTGCAATAAAATAGAAATGGTTAAAAGAATAGCTATAACAATTTCAATCGCATTGATAAATTTCAGCATTTATTTAAATCTTATTTTTGCTTAATAACCATTCGAGGTTAGCATGCCGTTGTTTTTTAGTCAATAGCGAAAAACGATTTTTTGGTTGCTTTTTGGCTTATAAAAAGCGTAACATAAAAAGTTGAAAATTCGCGTTTGCGCTAAGTTTTAAAAAAAACTATAATATCAAAGTGTCAGTGGTTTAAGCAAGTCATAAAATTAATAAATTAAAAAAGAACTTATGGAAATTGAAAAAAATCCCGTCTCTTCGGCAGATGGGGAAATGGCGAAAGAAACCGTAAAAACAAATTGTTGCGAGAGAATGAAATGCAATTGCGAGAAAGTAAAAAAGTTTTTACCGCAAATAATTGTGGCGTTGCTTTTAATTATTATCGCGGGGGGATTTGGCTATTACAAATTGGTTTGGAAAAAACATAATTTGACGCAAATGGAAGCGAAGACGAAAGTGACAGATTTCATCAATAATAATTTGATACAGGAAGGGATGAAAGCGGAAATAGGATCCGTAACAAAAGAAAACGGTATGTTTAAAGTGATAGTGAAAATTGGCGAAGGAAAGCAACAACAAGAAATCACATCTTATCTTTCCTTGGACGGAACGAAATTTTTCCCCAACGCGATGGATATCGCGGAAACGGAACAGAAAATAACTGAGCAAAAAAAAGCGCAAGCGGAAGCTGTTCCGGTGGCGGAAATTACCAAGGCTGATAAACCAACAGTAGAGCTTTTTGTGATGAGCTACTGTCCCTACGGAACGCAAATTGAAAAAGGAATCTTGCCGGTGATTGACGCGCTTGGAGCGAAAATTGATTACACTCTGAAATTCGTTAATTACGCAATGCATGAGAAAAAAGAAATTGATGAAAACTTGAAACAATATTGCATTCAAAAAAATGAGCCGGCAAAATTAAGCGCTTATTTAAAATGTTTTTTGAAAGACAGCGCTAAGAGTGAAACTTGTTCAAAATCAATAGGAATTAACGCGGCGAAATTGTCCGGATGCGTCGCGGAAGCGGATAAACAATTTAAAATAACCGAGCAATATAACGATAAAGGCAGTTGGAGCAATGGAACATTTCCTCCATTCGATGTCAATAAAAGCGACAATGAAAAATATGGAGTAAAAGGTTCTCCGACATTGGTGATTAACGGAGTGGAAGCTTCGGCGGCCGGAAGAGATTCCGCTAGCTTGTTAAAAACTATTTGTTCCGGATTCAAAACGGAACCGAAAGAATGTTCAGCTAAACTTTCCGCCATTGTTCCGTCAGCCGGATTCGGCGAAGGAACCGCCAGTGTGGGAAACGCCGACGCCGCTTGCGGGAATTAGGGTTTGTGTTTGTTAAGCAAAAAAACGGATGGAGTGTCTAAAATGCAGGTTCAGGCGTTTCGCCTGAACCTTTTGTTTTCATAAAACATAAAACGCACCCTTGACAATGATAAACTATCAATGTTAAGATAACAGCATAATAAAATAATTTTAAAGCGCGATTGTAAAAATAAATTTTATTTATATAATCTTCGCCAAACAAAAAATGCAAAGACTTACCGCTAAACAACAAAACATTCTCGAATCCGTTCGAGAACTGATTGAAAAAACAAAAGAAAATCCCACCAGTTACCGTCTGCAAAAATATTTGGAATCGCAAGGAGTGAAAGACAGTTTGAAATCGGTGATGCAAGTAATCGAGTCGCTGGAAAAAAAGGATTTGGTAAAGCGCGATAAAAAGAAAAAACTGTACATGGTGGAAAATAAAAATTACGCTAATTTTAAAAACATTTTTTCTGTTCCGGTCTACGGTTTGGCGTCTTGCGGAGAGGCGCTGGCTTACGCGCAGGACAATGTGGATGGTTTTTTGCAAATTTCCAAAGCGCTTTTTCGCGATAAAGACGAATCGCTGTTATTTGCGGTCAAAGCGTTGGGTGATTCGATGGATAAGGAAAAAATCAACGATGGCGATTATGTCATTTTTGAAAAATACGAAAATCAGGAGGAATTGGAAGGGAAAATCGTCGTGGCGGTGGTGAACGGAATGGCGACGATCAAGCATTACAAAAAGGTAAGCGATGAAGTGATCGGGCTTTTTCCGAAATCGACCAATCCGATTCATCAGCCGATTTTCATCCACAAATCCGACTCTTTTATCTTTGCCGGAATTTTTCGCAAAGTTTTGCCGGTGAAATTTGTCAGTTTGTAGATAAAACGCGAAAAAAAAAGGATTTAACATTAACAGCCGGAAAGAACTTATTTGAGAAATGAAAGAAGTTATCGCGAAAATAAACCTAAAACAAGCGGAGAAAGATGTTGAGCCGTTTCTCTTTTATCCCGAAAAAGCCAAATGAATCGTTGATTTTGAAAAATATTTGGACAGTTTCGGAAAATAATCCGTTTCGCGCGGTTTAGTTTTTCGACTGGGGATAACTTTTTTCTTGCGTTCTTTCTGAAAAAGCGTATAATTAAAAATATAAAAATAATTTTTAAAATAAAAAAAATGGAAACACAAAAAAAGAGAAGGTTTAATTTAATTGCCAAAAGCCTGCTAATTGTTTTCGCGTTGGCTTTTTTTGTTTCGCCGGCGCGGGCGGAAGATGTCGTGGCGGGAAATTCGTCGGATGATTCAACGCCAGTTATAATTTCCACGGTTAATATTTACAATGCCGAGATTGTTAAATATGATCAAGAAAAATCGCGACTGAGAATACTTTTTGATTTGTACAACCGTGAGAAAGCTCAACCGCAAATTATGTATTCAGTTCAATTGATTAAGCAAGATGGCGAAAATCAATATCTGATAGACGAAAAAGTTTATGATAAAATAATCAGTCTTGCTGAAAAACAGGGTGTTTCCGAGAGCATCGCTTATCCGGTTCCGGAATATCTTAGCGGAAAATACAAGGTATTTATAAAAGCTATGAACATCAAGGGGTTGATCCATTCTTTGGCTTATGTCGGAGAAGTTGATCTCGCGGCGAAAAATACGCAATATCTAGAAATAGCAAACGCTTCTTGTTATCTCACGATCGAGGGAGAGGAATCAAAAACGCATTACACTCTATATCAGGGAGTGGATATCGCGGAAAACGAAAAACTTATCGGCAATTGCGAAATAACCAATCATTTTTCAACCGCTGTTGATTTTATTCCTTTTTTTGAAACGCATTTCCGCACTGTTGCCGGAGAAATTGTTTCCGACAATGGGGAAAATCAAACTGCTTTGCATTTGGAAAAAAACGAGAAAAAACTTTTTAGTTTCACTTTGCCCAAAGCTTTGAAGCCGCAAGCGTATGACGCGCAGCTCGCGCTCAATGACGCGCAATCGCAAAAAACAATTTCCAATAAAACAGTTTTTCATTATGTTCTTCATGGTCTTGGCGCCACTGTCCAAAATCTTCGTTTGGACAAGGATTATTATGCCAAAGGCGAAACCGCCAAAGTTTCTTTCTTTTGGTCTGCTTCAGCCGACGGTTTCGCGAATTCGCGCTTGGGAGAAACCAAACTTGAAAACGGGACACTGAATATTGAAGTTGAAAATTGCTCAAAAAAAATTATTCAATCAACAGATGAACAAAGTAATTTTATAGAATTGGAAATTCCGATTATCAAAGATTGTGTAAATCCGCAAGTTGTTGCCATAATCAAAGATAAAGATGGAAATATTCTTGACCAAAATAATTTTGAAATGAAAAGTTCAGATGTCTTCGCCGGCGGCGGCGAAGCAAAAATTCAAACGGAAAAAATATCAAAAACCAAAACAGTCGTTTTGATTTTCGTTCTTTTGATTACGGTAATTTCTCTCGCTTTGATTTTCATCAAAAAAAGAAATGCCGGCTCTTTGGGAATTTTCCTTTTATTCTTTTTGATGATAGCGGCAACGGGAACGAAAGAAGCAAGGGCGGAATCGGTTGTTATCGGTGAAGATGAGACCGTTTATTACAATATTGATAAATCGTTTTATCTTCCGGGAAAAGATATCACAGCTACAGCAGGATTTAACGCTTACGATTGTAGTAATACCGGCGCGCATTATCCATTCACTTTGTCATGGAGAGCATCCGAAGAAGATGATGAGAAAACAACAATAGCCTATCTTTATTCTCCTCATGGTTCCAGCCCGAGCTATTGGGTAACAGAACCAAAGCAGGTTCCTTTTAAGGGAGGAAACCATCACGCTTTTTTTCCTTTGAAAGTTTATCATTATGCCTTTCCCGTGACCCCTATCGGCGGCAAGCCAGTTGTCAACGCCCACAGCGAGGTTAAGAAAAGCGGCACATTTATTTCACAAGATTTTCCGGAGGTAGCACTTAAATTCTTGTCATCTTCGGATTGTAATTGTTATTATGATTATGATATACAACAAGAGGTTTGCGATACCTGTGTTTCTTGTATCTCTAATGCTAAGTCTTTATTTGACAATAATTTATCAGCTTGTAAATATATCGGTCCCGGGGAGGGCAGTTGCGATGATTATTTGTATTATTGTACAGAGGCGGACATAGAAAATTATAATGGTCTCAAAATTCTTTACAAAGTGCTGGTTGCTGAAACCGGATTGGAAGTGAATACTGTCGGCAACGGCTGGGTAAAGTCTTCTCCTCTTGGAATAAGATGCGGAATGGATGATGAAGATCAATTAAAAAATTGTCTTTCCTTTTTTGATGTGGATACGAATGTTACACTTACGGCTGACTTCGATGATGGCGTAACGGCGATAAATTGGACAGGATGCGACAGCACTTCTGATTCTAACGACGAAGATGAGATTCCAGAAATATGTACTGTGAAAATGGAACACGAAACAGGCATTAAAGAAGTGAAGGTCGATTTTGGAGGAAACTATAAGCTCACAGTAAAGAATTTTAACAACGGAGGAACAGGAACAGTGAGTGATACCGCGGTTCCGGGAAATTCTTGTGGCAGCCCCTCGACTCAAAGTCAAACAGTTCCCAAGACTTGTGTTTGGACATATGAATCCGGAACATCTGTCAACTTAAAAGAAGTTCCCACTGGAACTTCCATTTTTGACGGATGGAGTAGCGCTGCTTCCTCTTGCGACAAAAACTCATCATGCAGTGTTACTATGGATGGAAATAAAACAGCCGGCGCGGTTTTTAGCGCAGCGATTCCTTTTTCTTGCGCGGGAAGTGTTCCTAACGGCGCCACTAAGTGCGCAGGAGATGAAAGCGGACTTACTGAAAATATATCGTGGACGAATGTTGCTTCTTGCACGGATGGAAAGAAATGCGAATATACCATCGCTTGCGTTCCGAATTATTTATGCGTGCCTGAAGATTGCGGAGCAAAATGCGGTTTGCCAACCGTTTCTCAAAATTGTTGCGATAGCAACTGCGGTTTTGGTTGCAAAGTTCCCGCGAACTGCAATGGAGGCGCCGGTTGTCCCGATAAGCAAATAACTTGCGATGTCTGTCCCGAGCCAAGTGGCAATTGGATAGAAGTGGCGCCATAATTAGCAGGCGAGTGATGCCCTTGACTTTTTTCAAAAAGGATATTATAGTTAAATGTTCGATAGTGATGAGAGGCAGTTTCGGATGGTCCGAAATTGCCTCGGTTTTTTAAAAAAAAGAAAAAGGAGAGAAAAAATGAATCTGAAAAAAGAGTGGTTGATTTTTTTATTTTTGATGGTGGCAGTTTGTTTGACGACCGTCGCGACGACGGTGGAGTCATTTGCTTTTGGACGGCCGAAAGCAAATTTTGTTCATTTCCCCTGGCTAGGAGCGGGTGTTCACCCCTTCAAGCTATTGGCGGTGTCCACCTCAAAAGGGAGGATAACCTCCCGGGTATGGTCGGCAACTGACGGAGCAACAGGCTCCGGCATATTTTTTTTCCATACTTTTGGTAAGGGTTAC
Organism: Candidatus Moraniibacteriota bacterium; assembly: GCA_003482885.1. Classification (GTDB taxonomy): domain Bacteria; phylum Patescibacteriota; class Minisyncoccia; order Moranbacterales; family UBA2206; genus UBA9630. The sequence continues at coordinate 16,807 of DMXN01000032.1, read as the reverse complement.
CACGAGGTAACCCTTACGGTGACCGGCCCGGGAGGGTCGGACAGCTTCACGGATTCCTTCTTAGTGGGGGATGTCTGGTCGCACTTTGACGAAAGTGCGACCAGTGAACTGCCCCCCGGGTGTCGGGGGCCGTATCATGACAATCGCGAGTATCTCGAGGGGGACGCCCCCCTCGGGGTGTTCTTTTTCGATGAGACCCTCTTTGCAAAGGGGGTCGATTCTCGCTCGTGCTCGTACGAGTGGGACTTTGGAGACGACACGGGAAGCACGGGACGAGGTCCCGTGTTGGAACATACTTACGAGAGGCCGGGGGAGTACCACCCCACTCTCGTGGTGACTTGTCCCGGAGGGACAAGCACCGTTTGGGGAAAGAGTATTGTGGCCGAATAGGTCATAACCGTTAGGCAAAGTCCGTTGCGATGGACTTTGCCTATTTTATTTTTCGAAACGCGCTTGTAATCTATTTTTGCAAGTGAAAACAGCGCAAGTTGACTTTTTTTCTTCAATCTGTACTATGAAGGTATAATTTTTTTAAAATTGCTTAATATAGTATGCACATAAAAAGAGATGCTCAAACATAAATCGAGAAGTTTTTATTTTTTGGCGTGATAGCAAAGGCAGCGAGATTGATTTCATAATCGATTGCGGGCAAAGACGATCAATTTCGTACTGATGTTAATGTTATAGGTTGGAAATCAATTGGGAAAATCGTTCAGTGAATTATTAATCACAATGCCTCAAATCAAAATCTCAAAAATAATCCGTTCCAAAAGAAAAAGTTTGGCTTTGGCGATTTCTTCCGACGCGACTTTAATTGTGCGCGCGCCGATGAAAACTTCCTTGGAGTATATTGAAAAAATTGTGGCGCAAAAAAGCGATTGGATTGCGAGAAAAATGCGAGAAATTCAAAGATGGCCGAAGGCGATTGAAAAAAAGTTTATCGCCGGCGAGGAATTTTCATATCTTGGCGAAAAATATCAATTAGAAATAACAGAAAGTTTAAAAATTAAATTAAACAAAAATAGTGACTGCAAGGAATTGTTTTTTCCGAAAGTTTTTTTATGGCGCGCCAAAGAAAGAATGTTTGGTTGGTACAAAAAACAAGCATTGCAAGAAATATCTTCGCGCGCGGAAACAATAGCGCAAAAATTAAATTTAAATTATCAATCAATTAAAATTTCCAGCGCCAAAACCAATTGGGGATCGTGCGGACCGAAAAACAGCTTGAATTTCAATTGGCGTTTGATTATGGCGCCGGAAAGCGTTATTGAATATGTGATCATTCACGAGCTCACGCATATTTTGGAAAAAAATCATTCCCGCAAATTTTGGAATAAAGTGGAAGCGGTGATGCCGGAGTATAAAAAACGCAGGAAATGGCTGAGAGAAAACGGAAAGATGCTGGTATTGTGAACTTGCTAAAATCAAAAAACTGATGTACTATTTTTAGCTAGGATGGTGAGTCGCCGAAGAGTTAAAATTTTTTTATATATCCTATGCTAAAAAGCAAATCTAAAGATCGTTCGAAAATTATTGTTCGCGGAGCGCGGGTGAACAATTTGAAAAATATCGATGTGGAAATTCCGCGCGATAAATTGGTTGTTATTACCGGACTTTCCGGTTCCGGAAAATCATCCTTGGCTTTTGACGCAATTTACGCCGAAGGCAATCGGCGATACCTAGAGGGTATGTCCAGTTACGCGGCGCAATTTTTGGATATTTCGGCCAAACCGGATGTGGATAAAATCGAAAATTTAACGCCGACCATTTCCATTGATCAAAAAAGCATTGGTCGCAGTCCGAGATCAACCGTCGGAACTTTGACCGAAATTTATGATTATCTGCGCGTGCTTTACGCCAAAATCGGCGTTCCGCATTGTCCATATTGCAAAACTCCCTTGGAAAAAATCAGCAATCAAGAAGTGCTGGAAGATATTCTTAATTCCCCCGACAAGACCAATATCGCGATTTTGGCGAAATTTAATGGCAAAGGAAAAAGCTGGAAAGAAAAATTAAAAAGCGTCGGTCAGCTGGGTTATGCGCGATTGCGCGTTAACGGAAAAATAATATCATTTCAAGAAGCGTTGGCGCAAGATGAAACGGAGGATATGCGCGATGTTGAAATTGTAATCGATCGAATAGTGTTTAATAAAAAAAGTCCGGACAGGGAAAGAATTTTAGATTCAATCGAAACGGCCTTTAAGTTGGGCAAAGGAATGGCGATGATAATTAAGGATAATGAAACGGAGAAAATATACAATAGGGATTTTGTTTGCAAGGAATGTTTTTTTGAAATGGCTGATATCACGCCGAAACATTTTTCTTTTAATAATCCCGAAGGCGTTTGCCAGCGTTGCGCGGGGCTGGGAGCGATCAAGGAGATTGACGAAGATTTGCTTATTCCCAATAAAAATCTTTCGTTGGCGGAAGGAGCGATTTTGTTTTGGAATAAATTCGGATGTCGCGGAGCGTCAGCCGCCAGCGGCAACAATATCTTGAAAATGCTGGGAGATAAATACGGTTTTTCCGTGAATATTCCGGTGAAAAAAATCAGCAGAGAACATTTAAATATTACGCTTTACGGATCGAACGACCCTAAAATTATTTTTGAAGGAGTAATTCCGGCGATGAAAAAAAAATACGAAGAATTGAATTCCAATTGTTCAAAAAGCGAAATTGAAAAATACATGATTGAAAAAGATTGTCCGTTGTGTTCCGGAAAAAGATTAAAAAGAGAGTATTTATCCGTGTTGGTGGCGGGAAAATCAATCGATCAGGCAGTCGATTTGTCTTTAACGGACTTTTCCGCGTTTTTGGATGAACTGGAAAAAACCGAACTAAGTTTAGCGAAAAAAGAAATACTCGCGCCACTTGTTAAAGAAATGAAATCGCGCGCCGCGGCTTTGCAAAATGTTGGACTGGATTATTTAGCGCTTTCGCGCGGAGCCAATTCGATTTCCGGCGGGGAAGGGCAGCGGATTCGCTTGGCAACGCAAATCGGTTCGGAACTTTCCGGCATCACTTATATTTTGGACGAGCCGTCAATAGGACTGCATAATCGCGATACGGAAAAATTAATCGGCACGATGGAAGAATTGCGCGAGGCAGGCAATTCGCTTATTGCGGTGGAACATGACGAGAAAATAATTCGTGCCGCCGACTGGGTTATCGATATGGGGCCTGGAGCCGGCGAAGAAGGCGGGGAAGTTATTTTTTCCGGAGATTTGCCGAAACTTTTGAAAGCAAAAACATTGACGGCGGAATATTTAAACGGCCGAAAAAAAGTTGGAAATAAAAAGAAAATCAGAAAAGGCGCGGGTAAGTTTATTAAAATTCAAGGAGCTTGCGAACATAATCTGAAAAATATCAATGTTGATTTTCCTTTGGGAAAATTTATCGCAGTGACTGGAGTTTCCGGTTCCGGAAAATCGACATTAGTTTCCAATATTCTTGCCAAATCTTTGGCAAAATATTTTTTTAAAACCAAGGAAGCTCCCGGCCGGCATAAAAAAATCAGCGGAATGGAAAATATCGACAAGGTAATCAGCATCGATCAAGCGCCGATTGGCCGCACTCCAAGATCAAACGCTGCCACTTATACCGGAGTTTTTTCCTTTATTCGCGAGCTTTTCGCTCAAACCGAAGAGGCGAAATCGCGCGGTTATGACGCCAGCCGTTTCAGTTTTAATATGAAAGGCGGACGGTGCGAAGATTGTCAAGGCGACGGGCATAAAAAAATCGAAATGCATCTTTTGCCGGATGTTTATGTGAGGTGCGAAACTTGCGGAGGAGCGAAATATAATCAAAGGACGATGGATATTGAATACCGCGGAGCGAATATCGCGCAAGTTTTGGATATGAGCGTGAGCTACGCGCTGGTATTTTTTAAAAACTCTAAATTAGTGATGGAAAAATTGGAAACATTGGAAAAAGTGGGGTTGGGATATTTGAAATTGGGACAAAGCGCGGTGGATTTATCCGGCGGAGAAGCGCAGAGAATAAAATTGGCAACTGAACTTTCTCGCCGCGCCACCGGCAAAACTTTGTACATTCTCGATGAACCGACTATTGGTTTGCATTTTGAGGATGTTCGAAAACTGCTCGGAGTTTTAGATGTACTGGCGGACAAAGGCAATACGGTTTTAGTGGTGGAACATAATATCGATGTGATCAAAAATTCCGATTGGGTGATCGATCTTGGTCCGGAAGGCGGCTCCGGCGGAGGGGAAATTGTTTTTGAAGGAACGCCGGCTGATCTCAAAAAATGCAAAAGAAGCTGGACGGGGAAATACCTTTAAGAAATTTTCAATTTTCAATTCACAATTTTCAAACAATGTTTCAATTACTTAATTTTCAATGAAATTAGTTTAGAAAATTTTATCATTGAAACATTGGAAATTGTTTAGAAATTAGAAATTAGAAATTGAAAATTAGAAATTGAAAGCTTATGCCCAACAGTCTTTCTAAAAAAATTCTATCCACCATTGCTTATTACGATATCCTCGATTATCCCTTGACGGTTTTTGAAACTTGGAAATATTTGATTGGCGAGCAACAAAATAAAAAAATAAATTTGCGCGAAATAATTTTAGAACTGGAAACTGACGAAGTTAAAAAAAATATTGAATCGTATCGCGGGTATTATTTTTTGCGCGGGCGGAAAGATTCAGTGAAACAGCGGATTGAACGGAATAAAATTTCCGAGGGGAAATATAAAATCGCGCGAAGGGCGGTTTGGTTTTTGCGTTTCGCGCCGTTTGTTCGAATGATTTTGGTCACCGGCCGGTTGGCGATGAAAAATGTCGATAAAAAAAGCGACATTGATTTTTTGGTTTGCTTGGAAAGCGGGCATATTTTTATCGGCCGGACTTTTGTAACTTTAATTACGCATCTTTTGGGAAAACGGCGTTATGGCGATAAAATCACTAATCGAATTTGCTTGAATTATTTTATCACCGCAAGTTCGCTGGAAATAGAAACGCAAGATTTATTCGCGTCTTCGGAATATTTTTTCGCCGTTCCGATTTTCGGTTTTGAATATTTTCAGAAATTTCGGCAAGCGAACGGCTGGATAAAAAAATATCACGAGAATTATATTCCGGCGGAAATTGCCAATTTAAAAGTAATTCAAGATGATTTTTTCTCGCGGTTAATTCGAAAAGTCGGAGAACTGATTTTCGGTTTTAATTTTTTGGAACAAAAATTAAAAACTTGGCAAACTGAAAGAATCATGAATGATCCGCGCACCAAAAAATCCGGCAGTCTGATTATCGCCGATGATAATTCTTTGGTTTTTCTTCCTGACCCGCAAGGACCGAAAGTTTTCGAGGCATTTAAAAAAAAGATGAAATTATGCTAATGTATTATTCAGGACATTAAAAATTTTAAAAAACAAAACTCAATTTTTTTTCAAAAAATCAGTTTGTGGCTGATAGCAACAAAATTGTAATTCTATGTTTTTTGGTCTCATATCGAAATTTGAACATTGTGATTTTAACTGCTATAATTCAAAACATAATCCGCCAGCCGGCGGGAAAAAATAAAAACCAAATGAAAGTTTTTTACAGCGCCAAAAGTTATTCCGGAGAAACCAAGGCGGGAGAGATCGAAGCGAAAAATGAAAGAGATTTGGCTTCGCAATTGCGCGCCGACGGTTTTGTTTTGACTTCTTTTAAAGAATTAAAAGAAGAGGAGAAAAATAAAATCAGCGTGAATTTTTTGGACAGATTTTTCAGCATTTCCATCAAAGACAAGTTGATGTTCACGCGCAATATGAGCGTGATGATTTCTTCCGGATTGCCGATTTCCCGCGCGGTGAAAAATATCGTGTCGCAGACGAAAAATAAAAAATTCCGCAATATTTTAAATAATATTTTTGATGATATTCAAGCCGGATTATCCTTTGCCGATGGGCTTTCCCGCTACCCGGCGGTTTTTGGCGATCTTTTTACCAATATGATTCGAGTGGGCGAGTCGAGCGGAAATTTGGAAGAAATTTTGAACATTCTCGCCATTCAGTTGGAAAAAGAACACGACTTGAAAAGTAAAATCAAAGGCGCCATGACTTATCCGGCGGTGATTTTAGTAGCGATGATCGGTATTGCCGTTTTAATGTTGACTTATATTTTACCGAAGCTGATGGGAGTTTTCAGCGAGATGTCCGTGGAACTGCCGGCTTCCACTCGTTTTTTGATTTATCTCAGTAATCTATTGAGAGACCATTATATTTTAGTCGCCGGTGGTTTTGTTTTTTTCGGAATAATGGCAAGATTTTTTTTGACGACTGAAAGCGGGAGGAAAGCGCTGGGATTAATTTTGATCAATATTCCCGTAGTTAAAAATATGGTGATAAAAATCAACTGCGCCCGCTTCGCGCGCATTTACAGTTCGCTTTTACGGAGCGGAATTTCAGTAGTGGAAGCGTTGGGAATAATTTCCCGGACGCTTACCAATTACTATTATCAAGACGCTTTGAAAAAAAGCATTGAAGAAGTGCAAAAAGGAATCAGCTTGAGCAAGATTATTGAAAGTCATAAAAAAATATTTCCGGTTCTGATGGCACAGATGACGCAAGTTGGCGAAGAAACCGGAAAAACTGAAACAGTGCTTTTAAAACTGGCGGAATTTTATGAAGACGAAATCACGCAAATTTCCAAAAATATGTCCTCGATTATAGAACCGGTTTTGATGATTTTTATCGGAGGCGCGGTGGGATTTTTCGCCGTGTCGATGCTTCAGCCGATGTACAGTTTGATGGATAATATAAAGTAGGGTTGTAAAATAAAAAATTATAGTCCATCAAATAATCATAAAAATCATGGTTCAAAATAAATAAAAATTAAAAAACTCCATTTCTCGCAAATTTTTTTGCGGGGAGTTGGGAAAATAAAAATATGTTTTCAGATCCAAGTTTTGATTTAAGTGTGAGTCTCACTTTTTTGGGACTGTCGTTTTTAATCGCGCTGGTTATTTGGGCGATAACCAAAAAAAGATTTTTGTCGCTGATTATTTTTTCGGTTTTGGGGAATTTGAGTTTTCTGGTGAATATCGGATCTTTCATGTTCGATTCATATAGTTTGAAATGGTTCCAATATTTCTCCCTCTTCATTTGGCCAATTTTAAATATATACTTAATAATCAGCTATTTTTCCAAAAAAAATGAAAAAAACTAAGAAAATCTTAGTAGTTTTTTTGCTGGCTTCAATTTTAAATTTAGCGCCTATTTCTCCTTTTAAGCTTTTTGTTTTTTCCGAAGAAGATGACGGATTTGATTATATTACAGGCACAGTGGAATGGACGCAAGACAAAAAAATAACGAGACCGGTTGTTGTTGAAGGCGGGGCAACTCTAATTATTAAAAAAGGAGTAACTATAACTTTTGACAAAGCCGATATGCAGATAATGGGAAATATGGTTGTCAGCGGAACAGTTAAGAATCCGGTAATTTTTAAAAAATCCGAAAATAGCAATACCTATTCGATAACAGTATATGAAAGTGGAAAATTAACAATGAGAAATGCCGATGTGAGCGGTTCAGGAATGAATGCGTATATGCTCAAAAAAGATAACTCCATAATCAATAACGCCTTAGCTTATTTAACCGGAGGAGTTAATATATCTGGCGGTTGGCTGAATGTCGAAGGAAGCAATTTTCACGATAATGAAGTAGCTATTTCTATTAATAACCAAAATCTTAATCGAATAAAAGTTAATCGAAGCAAATTTTCAAATAATAATTCTTTTGATGTGTATTATGGAGGTAACTCGGGAAGCGCGTTGAATTTTCAGTATAATTGGTGGGGAAATTCCAATGGTCCGTCAAAAACTTGTTATCAAGATGATTGTTATTATGAAAAGCTAGAGAGAGAAATTAATTTTTCCAATTGGCTAAAAAGCGAAAATTTTCATGATCCGGTAATTCTTATTCCCGGAATTTTAGGTTCGCAGAAAAAAGATGGAAAGTGGAGTATGGATTTGGTTTTGCATACTTATGATAATTTATACAGCGAGTTTACGAATAATGGTTATACTCCGGATGTTGATCTTTTTGAATTTCCCTATGAATGGCGGGATTCAAATATTGAAAACGCCAAATTATTGGAAAATAAAATTCAAGAAATCAAAGAAAAAAACAATTGGCCGAAAGTGGATATCGTCGCGCATTCGATGGGCGGACTTTTAGCAAGAGAATATGTAGAATCGGATTATTATGCTGATGATGTGGATCAATTGGTGACATTGGGAACGCCGAATAATGGGGCGCCGGAAGCATATTTGAAATGGGATGGTGATGGGTGGTTTTGGGGTTTGAATGATGTTTATACGAAACATATTCTTGGTCAAGAAGCTGATGAAAGTGGTTATGCGGATACTTTCGACTATATTCATCAGCGACCAATTTCATCTATTCAAGAATTATTGCCGGTGTATGATTATTTGCAAGATGTGGAGAATAATAATCAATATAAAATATATCCGAAGGATTATCCCACGAATAATTTCTTGGAAAATCTTAATAGCGCTAGCGAAAAAGAAAAATTAAATAATATTGAGTTTGATAAAATTCCTCCGACTGTAATAATTGCTTCTCCCCAAGATAATCAAACATACAAAAATAATCAAATTTTAGAAATAAAATACACCGTTTCTGATGAAACCACATCTTCGGACAAAATAAAAACCGAATTGTTTTTGGACGATCAAGTTATTGACGCAAATAACAACAATAAAATCGATCTTTCTCTCGAACATTTGGGAACTCACACTTTTTCAATTATCGCCGAAGACGAAGTCGGCAATAAAAGCGAAGAAACAAAAATATCTTTCGAGTCAAAAACCGACATTGATGCTATAATCAACAATGTCAACCACTATTTCAATCTTAATCTCATCACAAAAAAATCCGCTAAGCAACTTTTAACAGCAAGATTAAACGCGATTAAAATTAAAATAAATTTGTTGAAAATATTTCAAAACAAATGGATGTCGAAATTCGCCAAAGAAAGAATAATGGAAAATATGAAAAAAGAAATCAATAAAGAAATTGAAAAATTGATTTCCGACATTGAAAACAAAAATAATTTCAGAGAGAATATTGATGGGAAAGTCGGGGATATTTTAGTTGAAGGGTTGAAAAATTCTGAATTATGATTAAGCTGAAATTCTGAACTATGATTAGGGGGGGGATTTCTTTTCTCATAAAGCTTTTTCCCTCACCTGTCTCGAGTACGAGACATCCTCTCCCGAAGGGAGAGGAGAAATTAAAAAAATCATGCTAATCCTATAATCAGGAAAATCATGGTTCAAAAATAAAATGCTAAAAATAAAAAATAAAAATTCCGGTTTCACCCTCATTGAGGCTTTGACTTTGCTTTTTGTTTTTTCCATAATCACTCTTTCGTTTTATTCGGTTATGTCCGTCGGTTTGCGATATATTCAAGATTCAAAAAATCGCTTAGCGGCGCTGGCGGTGGCTAATGAAAAAATGGAAATCGTGAGAAATTTGAAATATGACGATGTTGGAACAACTGGAGCGGGAACCGGAAGTCTTCCGGAAGACGAAGATGTTACAGAAAACGGCAAAACATTTCACATAGATACCGTAGTCGGATATGACGACGACGATTATGATAATAATTATCCCGCCGATGTCATTCCCGGGGATTTCAAACAGGTAATAATCACGGTTTTATGGGGCGATGCCGGATTGGGGGGAAATAATTCAGTTGAATTAAAATCCAGATTTGTTCCGCCGGGGTTGGAAGTGGCCAATACCGGAGACGGAATATTATCGATAAATATTTTCAGCGATCAGCCGGGCGGAGCGGGAATTCCTGATTCTTCCGTTCATATTATCAATAACGATACAGTGTTGGATACCAATCAAACAACCGATTCATCCGGCAATGTTATTTTAATCGGACCTAATATCCAAGATTCGATTCAAAAATATGAAATTATTGTTTCGAAAAATGGCTACGAAACAGTCGCCACTATGCCACCCTTTCCGGATACAAACTATAATCCGACTTTTGTCCACGCGTCTGTTGTTTCGGGAGGCGTGAATGTCGCCAATATTGTTCAAAACGAGCTGGCGGATTTGGATATAGATACTGTCGATTATCTCAATCAACCAATCGGCAATATTGATTTTCATCTTAATGGAGGAAAATTATTAGGGATAGAAACAACAGAGCCTTTTGATTTGATATATAATCTCGTAACTGATGAAAATACTGATTCCGGCGGAGAAAAAGAATTTAATGGTATTAGTCCCGGGCAGTATGAATTTTCTCTTTTGGAGAGCGGTTATAGAATAATTGGAATTGATCCGCCTTTTTCCTATAAACTTCCGAATACCGGCGATGATATTTATTTATTATCATTATTTTCTGAACCGCCCTTGGGCATTAAAGTGAAATTGGCAAGTAAAGCCGTCGCTTCGCTTCTGGTTTCCGTTTTGAAAAGCACGGACAAATCTCCTATTTTTGGAGCGGTTGTCCAATTGACTAACGCATTTGGTTATGATGTTTCCCAAATAACTCCGATTGACGGTCGAGCTTTTTTTCCAACAACAACGGATGTTTTCGCGAGCGGATTATATAATCTTAAAATTACAGCCGATGGATTTTCCGATAGCGATTCGCAAGTGACAATAATCGATGACCAGCTTAAGGTAGAAACAATAGAATTAAACGCGATATGATTAGCGCAAAAAAAATAAAAAATAAAACAGGGATGACTTTGGTTGAAGTGATGATGGCGATATTTATTATGCTTATCGGCGTGGAAGGATTTACGATTCTTTTTGTCAGAACATGGAATAATAATTCTTATGCGTTGGAAATGGGACAGGCTTCCATGGCGGTTTCGCAGGGAGTCAATAAAATGGTTAAATATATCCGGGGCGTGAGGCAGGCGGATAATGGCGCGTATCCGGTGAGCTTGGCTAATGATAACGAATTTACAGTATATGGCGATTATGACAAAGACGGCGCGACGGAAAGACTGCATTTTTATAAAAATGGTCAAGATGTTTTGATGGGCGCGACTAATCCGTCTTCCGGTATGCCAAAAACTTATCCTGCCGGGGATCAGGAAGTTATAACTATCGCCAGTTATATCGTCAACGAATCAGACGAGCCGATTTTTTATTATTACAATAAGGATTATCCGGGAGATATTGTTAATAATCCGTTAGATACTCCATCGTCTGTTGCTGATATCCGGCTGATTAAAATTCATTTGAAAATAAATATCGATCCCAATCACGCGCCGGACAATATTGAATTGCAAACATTCGTCGAAATGAGAAATTTAAATGATTATGACAGAATACAGTAGGTAAATTTCTAATTTCTAATTTCTAATTTAAAATTAAAAGTTAATGTTTTTAGCAAAAACAAAAAATAAATATAGCAAGGGTTCCGTTCTTGCCTACGCTTTGATAATCGTGTCGATTACCACGATTATTTTAGTTTCCATTTTAGGGTATATTTCTTCCCAATTAAAATTCAGTTTCAATCGGGTGGAAAAAGAAAAAGCGTTTCAAGCGGCCGAGGCCGGAATTTATTATTATCGCTGGTACTTGGCGCACGAAACTTCAGGGAAGACCGCGCAGGAAATAAATACTTTTTTGCAAACAGGAGGACCGATGGGTTTTGCTCCCGCGGAAACGGATTATGAAGGCATAGGCAAATATCAAATTGCAGTCGATCCGCCCGTTTCCGGTTCTACGATACTTAATGTCGAGTCAACTGGCTGGTCAGTTAAAGAACCGGATATGAAAAGAACGACAAAAGTAAGATTTCGCCGTCCGTCTTGGAGCGAGTACGCTGTTTTGGCGGATGATTTTATGCGATTTGGAGCGGGAACGGAAGTGTTTGGAAAAATTCATTCCAACGGAGGGATTCGTTTTGACGGTTTGGCGCATAATGTAGTTTCCAGTTTATTGGCGACGGTGGATGATCCCGATCACGGTGGCGGAAATGAATTCGGCGCGCATACCCATGACGCTCCGGTTGATCCATTGCCACCGGCCGCTGTGCCGGAACGAGTGGATATTTTTGAGGCTGGACGGCAATTTCCAGTTTCAGAAGTGAGTTTTAACGGAGCTGTTTCCGATTTGAATTTAATGCGAACCGAATCTCAATCGGGGCATGGAGTGTATTTTGGGGATGATGGGTATGGTAGGGAAATAACATTAAGGGCTGACGGGATGATGAGTGTTTGCAGAGTTTTCCAATATGATTCTAGCGCGTATTCAATTTCCAGATACAAGAGAAATGTCGGCAATGGCAGTTGCGCTTCTTGCGTTGACCAATGCGCGCCGACTGTCTATAATATTCCCGACAACGGCGTAATTTTTGTGGAAAATAATAATGCGTGGGTTGCGGGAACGATTGATAATAGAAAAGTTACTGTCGCGACGGCTGGCGCGACGGCTGATATATATATCGGAGTGAATAATTTGCGCTATACCAATTATGACGGAAGAGATGTGATCGGTCTTGTCGCGCAAAGAAATGTGAGCGTTGTTTTGGGCAGTCAAGATTTTCTAACGATTGACGCCGCGCTCTTGGCGCAATCGGGAAGAGTCGGCAGAAATTATTACGCGGGGAATTATAAAAATACAATCACCGTCAACGGTTCTATTGCGACCAATCAACGATACGGTTTCGCTTATACCGATGGCACTGGTTATACAAATCGCATTTTAAATTTTGACAATAATCTGCTTTATTTTCCGCCACCGTATTTTCCGACTGGTTTGGAATACGCAATTGATTCTTGGGAAGAACTGTAGAATTTTTTGGATGATTTTTTATTGATTTGTAGAGACGCAGCACTACTGCGTCTCTACTGTTTTTTTATAATTTTCTCTGTGGATAACTTTCTGTTTTTTGACTGTTGCATTCTTTTTTTTTGTGGTATAATTTTGATGTTAAAAGGTTCGAAAAAATAAAATAAAAATGGACTTGTTTTCATCTCTGTTGAATAGCCTGATTTTATTTTTCTCCAACTCGTTCTTGGAGGTGAAAAATTCCTTTGTCCCAATTTTGGGAAAGGCTGATTTTGTTTTGTTTTTTAGCTCCTCAAAGACCTTTTTTAGTGGCTTATTAGCCTTTTTTAGCGTTCCGTTTGTTGCTGTGAAAAACTACTTTTTTCAGATTAATTTTACTGTTTCTGCGTTCGTTTTTGCGGCGGTATTTTCAGTGTTTTTTCTGTTCGTTTTATCTCGAAAAATATTTAAAAAAAATCGTTTGATTGATCGAAATAAAAATTCTAAAATAATATCTACGAAAGTTGGAAAAAATAAAAAAATAAAAAAAATATTTTCAATATTTTTTTTCAGTGATAGTAAGAATAATTTTTTAAATAATTTTAAATTTGGCGACGCGGGAAAAATATTCAATTGCGTTCCCGCGTTGATATTGTTGGTTATTTTTCTTGCAACGCTTGCGTACAATCTTCCGGAAAAATATCAGCTGGCGAATCTTGTAAAAGCAAAATCGTTATCGTCGTTTGTAGAGACGCAAAATTTTGCGTCTCTACAAATAGCGGCGGATGATATCGCAATAGACAACGACGCGGCGCGTTCTCGAAATTCCGCCGGACAGCAAATGGTTTTGGCAGAAACGGATGTCGCAGGAGATCCGATTGCCGAACAAATTGCAATAACTCCAAGTAATAAATCCATTTCATTGGTTGGTATGCTTATGGATAAAGATGGGCAACCGGCGAATGGAGATTTTGAAGTTCGCTTTGCAATTTATTCCGCCGATCGGACGGAAGTGGATGTCTATCCGTCCAATATCGATCAGGGTAAGCGTCTTTGGGAAGAAACCCGAAATATTTCGATTAAAGACGGAGTTTTTCATGTTGAGCTGGGAAATATAACAAGTTTGCCGGTAATCAATTCTTTGCAAAGTAATCAATTTTATTTGGGAATGCGTATTGGTACGGATAGCGAAATGTTTCCGCGAAAAAGAATCGCCACTCCGCTTTTCGCTTTTAATTCCGCCAACGCTATTTTGCTCAATGGAAAAAAAGTCGGAGTTCAAGCGGGAGACATTGTCGCTTTAAATGAGTCGGGAAAAATCAATCTAGTTAATTTGCCGACCGGAACCAAAAATAATCAGTTGGTATTGGGAAATGACAAGCGATTAAAGTTCACCGTGAGCGGGGCAAGTTTCGTTTCTTTGTCCGGACAAAAATTCACTATTGACGAAGTGGATCTTGCCGGCGATGTAACGGGAATTCTGCCGGTTGCCAACGGCGGCACTGGATTGTCTGCTTACACCGCCGGCGATATGCTTTATTATTCTTCTGGAACGGCGATGACTAAATTGGCGATTGGAACTAACGGACAAGTGCTGACAATTTCCGGTGGCGTTCCGGTTTGGGGCGCTAGCGCCACGGAAACCGATCCGATTTTTATCGCTTCTCAAGCGTACAATATTACCGCGCAAAATATTATCGACTTGGGAAATCTTTCCGGAATGAATACCGGCGATCAAACTATTACGCTTACCGGAGACATTGCCGGCAGCGGAACAGGAAATTTCGCTACTGTTTTAGCGACTGTTAATTCCAATATTGGAACCTTTAACAATTTAACTGTCAACGCCAAAGGTTTAGTAACTGGCGCGTCCAATACCGCTTATCTGACTTCTTACACGGAAACTGATCCAATTTTTATCGCCGCCAGTTTCGGAGGTGATGTTTCCGGAACTTACGGCGCTATCGCGATTATGGATGATTCGCATAATCATACTTCGTCCACTGTTTCCGGTTTGGATATTTCTGCCGATACAAATTTGGCTGTTTCCGGCGCGCTTTTGCAATTAACCGGCGATACTCTTTCGGTGAAGGAAGGAATAATGACCGATACCAGGCTTTGCACCTATTCGACTGCCGGCGGATTGGTTTGTAATACTTCTCCCGGCGCTGTTGGACTTCCGTATTATGCTGGTTCTGGACTTACTTTAACTGGGGATACTTTTAGTTTAGGCGGGGCGTTGACGGCTGATGCCGCTTTCACCGGCGCTTTTGATATTCAACTTGGCAACGCTTCCAGCGAATTGAAAATTATGGGCAGTGGCGGAACATATTACGCAATTTTAGATGCGGGAAATATTACCGACGCGGATAAAATTATTACGATGCCGAACACTACCGGAACTGTTTTGCTGGATGCTGATATCGGTTCGTCTGTTCAGGCTTACAACGCCAGTCTTGCCGCTATTGCAGGGGGAACTTGGACGGGAGCCGCTTCTATCACAACTCTCGGAACAATCGGGACGGGAGTTTGGAACGGAACGGCCGTCGACACCGCTCACGGCGGTATCGGTTTATCTTCTTACACAGCCGGCGATATGCTTTATTATTCTTCCGGCACAACTTTTACGGCTATTCCCGCCGGATCCAACGGACAAATTTTCGGCTGGGTCGGATCGGCGCCGACTTGGCAAAACTCTCCTTTTATCGGGGCGCATAATTTATTATCTCTTTCTCATCCAGATACCGTGGCGGCTTCTCCGCTTTCTGGGGATTTAGTTACGGGTGTTGATTCCGGCGGCGGAGCGATGAAATGGACTCGTTTGGCGGTTGGATCTTCGGGATATTTTTTAACTAACAACGGAACGACA
>DMXN01000032.1:0-914 GCA_003482885.1 Candidatus Moraniibacteriota bacterium | reverse complement strand
GCTCTTACTCAATCAGCCGCTCCAACGCCGACTGCCGAGGGACGGATTGAATGGGATACGGATGACAATTACATAGTGGTCGGTAATGGCGCTGCTCAATCTATTTTTTATCCCGGCGGTGTTACTATGTCCGGAGCGTCGGATTATATAACTTTATCCGGACAAGATATTGTGCGGGGGTTGGTGGATTTAGCTGCTGAANNGAAATTACCGGCACCCTTCCCGTAGAATACGGAGGAACAGAAACTACCAGCCTTACTGACGGTGGAGTGCTTCTCGGTTCCGGAGTGGGAGCTATCACTCCAATGGGAGTATTGAATGACGGATCGATTATTATCGGAGACGGAGTCACCGATCCAACAATATTAGCCGCTTTCACTTCATCAACCGGCGCTCTCAAACATGAGTACGGCGGACTGGAAGCGGATGTTTCCGCTTACAGCGGATTGATTAAAATTTCTGGCGGAGCAACTTCTTCCATAACTGATAATTCTTCCAATTGGGATACGGCTTACACTCACAGTCAAGACAATACTCAAGCGCATAGCGATTATCTTATCAACAACGGAGATGACACAACTTCCGGAAGAATTACCGCAGCGGGATTTACAACTAATATTCAAAACGGATTCCAATTCAATCCATACGATACGGGAGCCGGCGATACCGGAGAAATCAGATTTTTAGAGTTGGCCGCCAATGGAACCAGCTATATCGGATTCAAATCTCCGGATGCCATCACTTCCAGCTATATTTGGACATTGCCCGGAGCGGAAGGAACTCCCAATAATGTTCTTATCACCGACGGTTCCGGCAATTTAAGCTGGTCTACTGTTTCCGGAGTGGGCGGTATGAATTCTTTCACTCTTGCCGGAGATTCGGGAGTTAATCAAACTATTGATGACGCGGATATT
>DMXN01000025.1:39745-45760 GCA_003482885.1 Candidatus Moraniibacteriota bacterium | reverse complement strand
AAATATTAAAAGTCCGCTGGACTGATTATTTTTATGAATAATATTAGGAATTTTGTAATAATCGCTCACATTGACCACGGAAAATCCACCTTGGCGGATCGCATGTTAGAAATTACCAAAACGGTTGAAATGCGAAAAATGAAAGAACAGCTGCTTGATCAGATGGATTTGGAGCGCGAGCGGGGAATAACTATCAAGATGCAACCGGTAAGAATGGAGTACCATTCCAAAATTTCAAATTTCAAATTTCAAATTTTAAATTTAATTGACACTCCCGGTCATGTTGATTTCGGTTACGAAGTATCAAGATCGCTGGCGGCGGTGGAAGGCGCGGTGCTTTTAGTGGATGCGACTAAGGGCGTGCAAGCGCAAACCTTGGCTAATCTTTATCAAGCCGTTGAACGAGATTTGGAAATTATTCCGGCAGTAAATAAAATCGATTTGTCTAATGCCGATGTGGAAAAAACCAAAGCGGAAATTACGCATATTATCGGCTGCAAAAAAGAAGATGTTTTGGAAGTGTCGGGAAAAACCGGTCAAGGCGTGGATGAATTGTTGGAAAAAATTGCGCGAATCGTTCCCGCTCCGCAGGGAGATAAAAATAAACCATTGCGAGCCCTGGTTTTTGATTCAAAGTATGATATTTACAAAGGCGTTTTGGCTTTCGTGAGAATTATTGACGGAACACTTTCATCGGGCGAAAAAATTTCAATGCTGGCAACGGGAGCGGAAAGCGAAGTAATCGAAATCGGTTATTTTAAACCAGCTTTGCAAAAAACGGAAAAGCTGCAAGCTGGTGAAATCGGCTACATCGCCACTGGTTTTAAGAGCGTAGAGTTTTGTAAAGTAGGGGACACTGTCACACTTTCAAAATTTAAAACGCAAGTGGAAAAATTAGCGGGTTATCGCGAAGTAAGTCCGATGGTCTATGCGTCTTTTTATCCGGTTGAAGGCAATGATTATAATTTGATGCGCGACGCGCTTTCAAAATTAAAATTAAACGACGCCGCTTTTGTTTTCGAACCGGAAAGCAATTTGGCGCTCGGACGCGGTTTTCGCTGCGGTTTCCTGGGACTTTTGCATTTAGAAATTATTCAAGCCAGACTGGAACAAGAATTCGAATTAAGCCCGACTATCACTACGCCCAGTGTTGTTTATGAAATTAAACTGCGAAACAAAAAAGATAAGCTGAAAATTTATTCTCCTTCGGAATTGCCTGATCCTTCAATGATCGAAGCGATTTTTGAACCGTATGTCCATTTGGAAATTATCTCTCCCTCCAATTATCTCGGCGCGATTATGGAAACGATGAAAAATACGCGCGCGGAATATCTCGATACGGAATATCTCAACAGCGAACGAATGATTTTGAAATTTAATTGTCCGTTGACTGATGTCGTCACGAATCTGCATGATGATCTTAAGAGCGCTTCCTCCGGCTACGCCTCGATGAATTATGAAATTTTGGATTACCGCCCCAATGATTTAATAAAATTGGATATTTTATTGGCGGAAGAAAAAATCGACGCTTTTTCGCGCATCGTTCCGAAAACACAAGCCTTCAGCGAAGGAAAAAGAATAGTGGAAAAATTAAAAGAATCCATTCCGCGGCAAAATTTTCAAATTGCCATCCAAGCGACAATCGGCGGCAAAGTGATAGCGCGCGAAACCATCAAAGCTTTTCGCAAAGATGTGATCAGCGGTCTTTATGGTGGCGATATTACCCGCAAGAAAAAGCTTTTAGAAAAGCAGAAAAAAGGCAAAAAAAAGATGAAAAACATCGGCAAAGTTTCCATTCCTTCCGAAGCTTTTTTAGCGGTCTTGAAAAGATAAAATATTTTTGCTATTATATTAAGTATGAGCTTCAAACAACGCAATAAAAAAATGTACAAAATTTGGGTGGTGATTTCCATCTTGGCTGTGCTTTCGATGATTGCCTTTACGATCGCGCCTGCGCTTTCGACACTGTCGAAATAACCCAAAAATACTAATCTATGCGCAACGATACTGATGAGAGAAAAAACTCATGGCTTATCAGAATGATTATTTTTCTCGGTTTTACGGTGGCGGTTTTTATCGTTTTGGCAATTTCCAAGGAAACCTACCGAAAAAAGCAAGTGCAAAAAGAAATTAATGAATTGCAAAGCGAAGCCGAAAAAATTCAAGGGGATAATTTGCGTCTAGCCGACAAGATCGCTTATTTGGAAGGACAGGATTATCAGGAAAAAGAAATTCGCGATAAATTGAATCTGCAAAAACCGGATGAAACTGTCGTGATTATTAAACCCAGTTTGACAAAAAAAACTGCAGAGGACAAACCGGAAGCGATCAATCAGGCATTAATAATCAAAACATCCAACCCGCAAAAATGGTGGGATTATTTCTTCAAATATTAAATAATTAGACAATAGAAATTATGCGAAAGACCGATATCGCAAATAAAAAAATCAAACCGCAAACAGTTGTTTTTGGATTATTGATTTTTTTAATCTTTTATTTGGCAATCATTATGATTTCGGTTTACGGTTTTGATGCGGATAATAAATTGACAAAAAAAACCGTCCGATTCGTTCCTCTTCCTGCCGCTACATGGGGAACAAATTTTATTTCAGTGAGCCGGTTAAAAATGGAGCTCGGCTCTGTCAAGATGTTTTATGAAAATCAAGACTTTTCCGATCTCGGTATGCGAGTTGATTTCACCACCGCCGACGGGAAAAAAAGATTAAAAATAAAAGAAAAAAATATTTTAAACAAATTGATTGAAAATAAATTAATTGAAAACGAAGCGACAAAAAGGGGTTTGGCGATTAATCCGGAAGATATATCCCAAGAAGTTTCAAGAAAAATGCAAGAATACGGCAGCGAGGAATATTTGAAAGATAATCTAGCAAAATTATACGGCTGGAGATTAAGCGATTTTGAAGAAAATATCGTCAAGCCGGATATGTATAAAGAAAAATTATTCGCCAATCTTTTGGAAACTGACAAAAAAAGTTTCGAGGCTAAAGATAAAATTTCCGCCGCTCTGAATGAATTAAACAATGGAAAATCCTTTGAAGAAACAGCGGAAAAATATTCTGACGGAGAAAGCGCGCAAGATGGAGGCAAACTCGGCTGGTTTAGATCCAATCAAATGCTACCGGAAATCGTTGAGACGGTTTTTGCTTTAAAGAAGGGAGAACGAAGCAAAATAATTGAAAGCTCTTTGGGTTATCATATTATTGAAATGGAAGACAGAGATATAGAAAACAACGAGGATATCGTGCAGATAAAGCAAATTTTTGTTCGTTCGTTGGATTTTTCCGAATGGCTGGCGGAATACGAAAAAAATTTCGACATCCATATTTTTTTGAAGGATTTTTATTGGAATAAGGATGCCGGCACGGTAGAATTCAAAAATGATGATTTAAAAAATTTTGAAGAAAATTTGGATAAAAATTCTCCTGATGATATTTCTATTTTATTTTAGTTAATTATTTTAATTTTAAAAAAATATGCCAAAAATGAAAGTGAATGAAGATCTTTGCATCGGTTGCGGAACTTGCGAATCGATTTGCCCGAAAGTTTTCAAAGTGAAAGACGGCAAATCGCATATTATCGCCGACGACTGCGAGGATTGCGATTGTCAAAGCGCCGTTGACAGTTGTCCGGTAAGCGCGATTTCGATGGAATAATTTTTAAAAAAGAACAGGCGAGATAAATTCAAAAAAATATTATGGACAACCAAGAAATTATTTCACAAGATCCCCCAAAAAAAATAATGCCGGAACGGCATAATTGTCCGCGACATTTATTTTATTTTATCTTAACAATCCTGCTTGTTATTTTTCTTTCTTCTGTTTTTGGCGCGGTATTCGGTTTTGCCGCCAATAGAATCGAGGAGAAGCTTTCTCAAAAGTTTCCCGCGATTTTCCATTTGAGCGATGACCAGTCGAAAAATAAATCCGCCTTGACGGTGTCGCGGGAAAAAATTATCGAAGAAGATTCAGCCGTAATCAATACGGTGGAAAAAAGTTCCCCGGCGGTAGTAAGCATTATCGTCAGCAAGGATGCGCAAAAAATAAAAAGATTTTCCAATCCTTTTGATTTTTTCAATAATGTTCCATCCAGCCAAGGCAGTACGGAAAAAGAAAAAATTGGCGGCGGCACCGGTTTTATCATAACCGCCAACGGAATGATTGTTACTAATAAACATGTTGTTTCCGACACCGCCGCCGACTATTCCGTTCTAACCAATGACGGAAAAGAATATAACGCGAAAGTTTTAGCGCGCGATCCATTGAACGATATCGCCGTAATTAAAATCGATGGGACTGATTATCCAACATTGGATTTTGGAGATTCGGACGCGCTGAAAATCGGACAGACGGTTATCGCTATCGGCAATTCACTCGGCGAATTTTCCAATACCGTAAGCAAAGGAATTATTTCCGGACTAAAAAGAAGCGTAACTGCCAACGGGGGATTGGGCGACAGTGAAAAGTTAACCAACATTATTCAAACAGACGCAGCCATTAATCCGGGAAATTCCGGCGGACCGCTTTTAGATATTAATGGAAATGTCATCGGAATTAATGTCGCGATCGCCCAAGGCGCGGAAAATATCGGCTTTGCCATTCCGGCTTCTCAAGTTAAAAGAATAGCCGATCAAGTCGAAAAAACCGGAAAGATATCCACGCCTTATTTGGGCGTGCGCTATCTCCCTATTGACGAAGCGCTGCAAAAACAAATTAACCTGCCTTTCAACTATGGCGCGTTGATCGTGCGAGGACAAAGCGTAACCGATTTTGCCGTTGTTCCCGGTTCTCCGGCAGACAAAGCGGGAATTGCGGAAAATGACGCGATTTTTGAAATAAACGGAACGAAAATCGACGATAAAAACGGCTTAACCGATTTACTTTCCAAATTCAATGTCAGCGATGAAATAATTTTGAAAGTTTGGCACAAAGGAGAAACGAAAGAAATCAAAGTTAAATTAGAGGAAAGAAAATAATTTAAAAAAATGGACTTCAATAAATTCACCACAAAGGCGCAGATGGCTTTACAGTACGCGCAAGAATTGGCGATTATGAACAACCAACAACAAGTGGATATTTTTCACTTATTGTTCGCGTTGCTGGATCAGGAAGATTCAATTATACCAGCGATTGCCAGAAAAATGGACGCGGATTCCGAAAAATTAAAAATGGACGCGCTAAAAGAAGTTGAAAAATATCCACAAATTCCTCCAGGAGGATTCAAACAAATTTTCATTACGCCTGAACTCGTTATGATATTAAATAAGGCGGAAGCGGAAGCAAAAAAAATCAGCGATGAATATGTTTCCACGGAACATTTGTTGCTTTCTTTTTTAGCGACAAAAACAATCGCCAAGGAATTTTTGGCGTCTCGAAAAATTTCGTACGATACTGTTTCAAAAATTATTTCCGAATTGAGAGGCGCGCAAAAAATCGATTCGCCCGATCCGGAAAATCGTCTGCAAGCGTTAAAAAAATACACTATCGATCTTACGCAATTGGCTAAAGAAAACAAATTAGACCCTGTTATTGGAAGAGATGCTGAAATTCGGCGCTTAATGCAAGTTTTGAGCCGCAGAACGAAAAATAATCCGGTTTTAATCGGTGAAGCGGGCACCGGAAAAACCGCTATCGCCGAAGGCTTGGCGCAAAGAATCGCTGACGGCGATGTGCCGGAAACATTAAAAAATAAATTATTATTATCTTTGGACTTAGGATCTCTGATTGCCGGCACGAAATTTCGCGGAGAATTCGAAGAAAGATTGAAAGCCATTATCAGAGAGGTCGACCGCGAAGCCGGCCGTTGTATTCTTTTCATCGACGAATTGCATACATTGGTGGGCGCCGGAGCAATTGAAGGCGCACTGGACGCTTCTAATATGCTCAAACCGGCATTGGCTAGAGGAAGATTGCGAATGATCGGAGCAACTACAACCAAAGAGTATCAAAAATATATCGAAAAGGATGCCGCGTTCGAAAGAAGATTTCAGCCAATTAT
>DMXN01000025.1:18981-39548 GCA_003482885.1 Candidatus Moraniibacteriota bacterium | reverse complement strand
CTGCCATCCGAGAAGCGGTCAAACTTTCCGATCGCTATATTACTGAAAGATTTTTGCCTGATAAAGCGGTAGATTTGATTGATGAAGCTACTAGCGCGTTGCGAATGGAAATTGATTCGATGCCGGCAGAAATTGATGCCACAGAACGATTATTGCGCCGGATGGAAATTGAAAAGAAAGCTTTGGAAAAAGAGAAGAATAAAGATTCAAAGAAAAAAATTCGCGAATTAAATAAAAAACTGGCGGAAATCAAGGAACAGGAAGGAAAAATTCTTTTGCAATGGAAAGCGGAAAAAGAATTAATTACCAATATTAGAAAACATTCAGCAGAAATTGAAAAATTAAAATCGGAGGCGGAAATCGCGGAACGAAAAATGGAATTGGATAAGGTGGCCGAAATCCGTTACGGAAAAATTCCGGAATTGCAAAAAAAAGTTATTTCTGAAAAAAAGAAACTGAATGAAATTCAAAGCAAGGGCGCGATTTTAAAAGAAGAGGTAACCGAAGAAGATATTGCCAAAGTTGTCGCGCGCTGGACAGGCATCCCTATTTCCAAAATACTGGAAAATGAAGCGCATAAATTAGTTAAAATGGAAGATGAGATCGGCCGGCGCGTAGTTGGACAAAAAGAAGCCATTTCAGCAATAGCCAACGCAATCAGACGCTCGCGCTCAGGAATTGCCGAAAGCAAAAAACCAATCGGTTCGTTTATTTTTCTCGGACCAACCGGAGTGGGTAAAACCGAACTAGCCAAAGCGCTAGCGGAATTTTTGTTTAATGACGAACAAGCGATGATCCGCGTCGATATGGGCGAATATATGGAAGCGCACAGCACCGCCAAAATGATCGGCTCTCCGCCGGGTTATGTCGGATATGAAGAAGGTGGACAGCTGACGGAATTAATTAGACGAAAACCTTACTCGGTAATTCTTTTTGATGAAATTGAAAAAGCCAATCCGCAAGTGTTTAATATCATGCTGCAAATTTTGGATGAGGGGCATTTGACCGATGCTAAAGGCCGGCGGGTTAATTTTAAAAACACGGTGATTATTATGACTTCCAATTTAGGCTCGGATATTATTTACAAAAATAGTTTGGGCTTTCGGGAAGAAAAAGAAAACGGAGTATTGTTGGAAGAAGATATGAAGCAAAAAATCCTAACCGCACTTAGAGAGCACTTTAAACCGGAATTCTTGAACCGCTTGGACGAAATTATTATTTTCCATCCGATTAGCGCCGCAATGCTTAAACAAATTGTCGATTTGCAATTGGCGCAAATTGAAAATAAATTGAAAGAAAAAAATATTAAAATCAAAATCGCTCCTGCCGCCAAAGAATATTTGAATAAAAAAGGCTACGATCCCGCTTATGGCGCGAGACCGTTAAAACGGGTGCTTCAAACGGAAATAATGAATCGACTGGCAATGCTGATTATTGAAAATAAACTAAAAGAAGAAGATAAGGTAAAAATTGATCTGAAAAAAGAAAAGTTGGATTTTGAAATTGGGTAAAATAAAAATAATTTATGTCCAAATATTCAAAATTTTCAAAGGAGGAAATGGAGGCGCTTGTTGAGAAACAGGAGGCTGAATTGGCGTCTAAAAAATATGGGCTGGTTTGGGATGCTGAGCGGGAGCCGGAGGGGGTGGTTTTGGATTGCGAAAATAATTTGCCGGTTTTGAAGAGAGTTAAGGGAAAAGAAATTCGCGAACCGAAAAATAATGATTCGGAAGATAATATCTTAATTGAGGGCGACAATTATCACGCTTTGACTGTTTTGAATTACACGCACAAAGAAAAAATTGATGTCATCTATATTGATCCGCCGTATAATACGGGGAATCAAGATTTTAAATATAATGATAAATTTGTAGACAAGGAAGATGGTTTCCGTCACAGTAAGTGGCTGAATTTTATGGAAAAGCGGTTGAACCTCGCAAAAGATTTGCTTAAACAAACCGGTGTGATTTTTATTTCTATTGATGATAATGAATTTTGCCAGTTGAAACTTTTATCAGATAAAATATTTGGTGAAGATAATTTTATAGGAGAGTTTGTTTGGAAAAATAAACTAGGCGGAGGAAATGATAGCAAGATTTTGGTAACTGAGCACGAGTATATTTTATGTTATTGTAAAAAACTTAGTGAAATCAATAAATTCGTTGAGCCGAATGTAGATAATGGGAAATATTTATACGAAGATGAGTATGTCAAAATAAGAGGTAAGTTTGCGTTAGAGGCTTTGTACAGAAGTTCAATACAATATTCTGAGTCATTGTTTTATCCAATTAAAGCACCGGATAAAACATTGATTTGGCCAAATGAAAGTGATAAAAACAGTAAAAAACATATTTGGCGTTGGTCAAAAGAAACTTTTGAAAGAAAATTATCTGAAGGAAGAGTAGAATTTAAAAAAACCAAAAATGGGTGGCGTGTATTTAGCAAGCAGTATTTTTTAGAAGATGATGATGGTAATCTGCGTGTTTTATCAGCAAGATCTATTATTGATTTTATCGGAAATAGACAAGGTACGGAATTGTTAAAAAAGATTTTTGATAATGATAAGGTTTTTAATAACCCAAAGCCGATAGAATTGATTAAATATTTATTAGAAATTTCTCAAAATAAACAAGCATTGATTTTAGATTTCATGACCGGTTCTGGCACTACTGGCCATGCGGTTTTAGAATTAAATAAAGAAGATGGCGGGAATAGAAAGTTTATTTTATGCACAAACAATGAATTAAATGGTTTTGAGAAAGAGTTAAGAGAAAAAGGTTTGAGTGAAAAAGAAATTGAAAAATATGGCATTTGCCAGAGAGTTACTTATCCTCGTTTGGAGAAAGTTATTAGGGGTTATAAGAAAAACGGGGATGGGGAAAAGGTTGAGGGGTTGGGTGGAAATTTGCAGTATTTTAGGACGGATTTTGTGAGGAAGACCAAAAATAGGGCACAAGTGAGAATAAGTTTGACAGGGAAATGCACAGAAATGTTGTGCGTTAAAGAAAATATTTTTAATCTTGAAACGGAAAATGATAACTACAAAATATTTTCATCTAACAGTAAAGATAAATTTTTGTGCGTGTATTATAATTTTGCGGAAGACGGACTCGGCGAGTTTATCGGCAAAATTAAAAAAATAAAAGGCCAAAAAGTCATTTATATGTTTTCGGTGGACAACGAAGTTGATAAAAGTATTTTTTCTGGCGTTGATGATTTTACAGTGGAAGCGATACCGGAAGGAATTTTGAAAGAATACGAAAGATTAAATAAATTAAACATATCGGTAAGTAAAGATTTGATTTATTTTGACTTCAATAAAGCTAAGAAAGTTATTTTTGAAGAAGACGGAAAAGATGATGGAGCGATGCTTTTGCGAATAGTCCTTGAAAAAACAATTCAAAAAATAGCTCAAAAAAGCGGAGTGGGAATATTAAAATCTGATGGCAAGGGAGAGAAAATAGCTTTATTGAATGATAAACTGAAAGGCGACGGAGTTTTTTCAAAAGTTGAGTGGGAAGAAAATAAAACTTATTTAGCGATTGGAAATCACGCCGCGCATGGAGAATATGGCGAATATGATATTGAGCAAGTCAAAAATTTTCATAGGCATATTCAGTCGCTTTTAAATAAATTTGGGATATAATTTAAACATATGGCTAAAGAATTAAAAAAATATCAAGGAGACGCAATTGAAGAGTTGATTTTGAAATCAAAGCTTTTGTTGAAAAAATCTGCTGATGGAAAAGCGATAGTTTTTAAAGCGCCGACGGGAAGCGGTAAGACTTTCACTATGTCTCAGTATATTAAGCAGGCGACTGAAGAATTGAGAGGAATTGATGTTTGTTTTTTGTGGCTTAGCCCTGGCGAGGGAAATTTGCATTTGCAAAGTTATAAGTCGCTAAAAGAAGATTTGGGAAATTATCCTCCTGTTTCGCTTTTGGAACAAGAATTTTCAGGATCAAGAAAAACGATTGATGTTGATGAGGTGGTAGTTTGCAATTGGCAAAAATTGAGCAGTAAAGATAGCAAAACGGGAGAATGGAAAAATATTTTAATGAAAGATAAAGAGACGACTAATTTCAGAGAGTTGGTAAGAAACACCAGAGAACGAGGAACAAAAATAATATTGATTATTGACGAAAGCCATTCAAAAAGCGATGCTAAGCGGGCATTTGAACTCAAGACGGATATTATTAAGCCAGATTTGACGATTGAAATGAGCGCCACGCCGATTTTGAAAGAAGGAGAATATAATGAAAGAGTAGAAGTCGCTCCGAGCGATGTTATTGCACAGCAGATGATAAAGAAAGAAATAATTATTAATGAAAATCTTGGCGATATTGATGACGCAAATATCACTTCTGAAAAACTAATAATGGAAACTGCTTTTAATAAGAGAGAAGAGTTAGCACAATGGTATAAAAAATCGGGGTCTGATGTTAAGCCCTTAGTTTTAATTCAAATACCAGTGAGCGAAACTGGAGAAGATAAAAAAGCTTTTGTAGAAACTTTTTTGGCGGAAAAGGGAATCACTTATGAAAATAAAAAGCTGGCTCTTTGGATGTCGGGAAAGGAAAACAAAGTTAATCAAGAGGTTTGGGAATTGATACCTAACGATAGCAGAGTGGAATTTTTGATTTTCAAACAAGCCATTGAGACTGGCTGGGATTGCCCAAGAGCGCAGATTTTGGTAGGCTTTCGCAAAATCGAAAGTATGATTTTTGAATTGCAAACAGTCGGCAGAATTATGAGAATGCCAGAAGCCAAACATTATCTGAACGACAATCTTAATAAAGCATATATTTTCACGGATTCAAATCCTAAGTGGGTTAAATTTGAGGGCGAAGAAGACTGGATAAATAAAAATATTATAAAATCAATTGTTGTAAAAAGAGAAGATATTTATAAGCTGTTAAAATTGCGTTCTTATTACAGGAACAGAATTGACTTTGGCGACATAACGGCTATTTTTTATGATAGTTTGGAAAAAGTTTTATGTGATTATTTTGACATCAAGAAAGGAAAGTTTGAGTTTGATTTTGCCGATAAAAATAAAAAAATATTAAAAAAGAAAAAGCTTGATATTGATGGTTTAAGCGGGAAAGAAGAGCTCATTCTTAATAAAATAATTGACGCTAAATATTTTGATCAATTAGATGACGAAAAAATTGAATTTAACGAAAACTTTTTTGCATGCTTGTCTGGTGAAGACAAAGAACGAGCTTTCAATAATGTGTTAAAGCATAGTATTCAAACTTTTGCACCGAAACGATCCGTGAAAATTGTGGGTAATGCTTTGTGTAGGTGGTTTGCAAAATATATCGAGGTTGATATGTATGATCTTGGAGCGATTTATGTCCAAAATGTCGTACTTAATAATGCGGAGATTTTTTCAAAATTGATTGACAAAGCTGTTGATGAATATAAGCCAATAAAAGAAGAAGAGAAAAGGAAAAAAATTGAGGAGGTGGAAGAATGGAATAATGAATGGGAAATAGCCGAAAATAGAAATTATAATCCGTATATATATTTGCCGTTTAAGTTTGATCTTTCTGTTTATAAACAACCGAAAGATAAAAAAGTTTATTTGAATTTTGATAGTAAAATTGAAGAGCAGTTTATAGAATTTTTGGAAGAAAATAAGAGTAAAATTTTATGGTGGTGGCAAAATGGAAATGAACATATGGCGCTAAATTTTGGTATTAAATATGGCATGGGCTCGACCTTCCAGCCAGATTTTTTGGTAATGCTTAAAAATGGCACGCTGGGCATATTCGACACGAAAGCAAGCGAATATAATGAAGGTGATAATAAAATTAAAGCCGAGGCGTTGCAGAAATATATTAAAGAAGAAAACAAAAGAAAGAAAAAAGAAATAATTTTCGGCGGTTTGGTGATTAAGGAAAGGGAGCATTTTAGAATAAATAGCGATGAAAAATATCAGCCATTTGAATTAGCGACAAAAGTGAGAGAAAAATCAACAGAATACAAAACAGGATCCATTTCTAAAAAACGAGAAGGATGGAGGTACCTTGAATTTTAAAAAATACAAATAAAAATAATCTATGTTCTTGAAACTTCGTCCATTTTTTTATAGTCTGCTGTTTTTTTGCGGATTGGAAATTATCGCGTACAATCACAGCAACCTTAATTTAACTTTTTTCGTTTTAATAATTTTACTTTTGGTTTCTTTGCGGGAAGGAAAAATTATCGGCAAGAAATGGAAATTTTCCGTTTTACCGATTTTTTTCACGCTTTCTGCCGTTTCCTTGCTTTATCTCATTACAATTAAATACGAGCAGCAGATTTTTATTTTTCTCGCTTTTGGAATGCATTATCTGGCGCTGTTCGGAGCGGAGCGACTGGGAAAATATGAAAAAGACCAAACCGCCAAAGGAATGAATATGGCGGCCACCTTCGCCACTATTTTTTTCGCTTACGCCGGCGCCTACGGTTTATACTTGAATTTTCTTGTTCCGCTGTATTCTTTGATGCTTGCATATTTTTTAATTACTCTCTTAGTAAGCTACCAATATTTTTCTACAATTAAAAGCGATCAAATGAAAACGGCTTGGATTTATAGTTTTTTGTTAGGATTGGCGATAACCGAAATTATTTGGACAATGAATTTTTGGCCATTCGGATATTTGACCACAGGAGCGATTGCTCTTATACTTTATTATATGCTTTGGGATATTGTCCAAAGTCATTTTCTTAACATTTTAAGCCATAAAAGGGTGGCAGTCAACGCGGTTTTCTTTTCTTTTTTAATTCTCCTGCTTCTTTTAACTTCAAAATGGATTCCGGTAATTTGAGTTAAAAAAAATTTGTTAATTTTATGCGAAAAACCAAAAAATTATTATTTCTCTTAACGATTATCATTGTCGGCGGATTGAGCGGTATCGCCGCTAATCGATATATTTTTCCCTATTTGTCAACGACAAAACTTTTTGCCAAATACCATTTTTTAAAAAAATCGACCGAGGATGTGACGATTATCAATAAAACCGAGCAAATTTATGTCAAGGACGATACTTCTATCAATAAAATAGCCAGTCAAGCGGAGTCTTCAGTAGTGAATATTATTTCTTACGCAATAGTTGAAAAAAAAGGCGCGTCTGCAGCAATAAAAAACGGAACTGGTTTGATAGTAACAAGTGACGGTCTGATTATTACTTATCGTAGCGCGATTATCGCGGAAAACGCGAAATATAAAATAATCTCCAGCGACAAAAATATTTACGATGCGACGCTTTTGGAAATCGATTCTTACAGCAATTTAGCTTTTCTTAAAATCAATGCCGGAAATTTGCCTGCTGCTTCGTTCGCCAATTCGGACGAAGCCAAGCCGGGAGAAAAAATTGTCGCCATCGGTAACGGTTCGGGAGAATACGCTTCCTCTTTTTCCGCTGGGATTTTAAGCAATTTTAATTCCGATTTCAATTTATCGGAAAAAATTATCGCTTCTTCGGAAAAACTGGAAGGTGTTTTTGAAAGCGACATTTTTTTACGAGAAAATTATATTGGCGGTCCGGTGGTGGATTACGCCGGACAGATAATCGGCATCACGGGAATGGTACTTCGGGATAATCAAAAAAGTTTTTTTCAAATTCCTTCCAATAAAATCAAATCCGTGATCGATAAGGAGATACGCAAAGAGCTGGACAAAAATTGCGCGCTGGGCGTATATCATCTTCCGATTACCAATACTTACGCGCTGATAAATAATTTGCCTGTTGCCGCAGGAGCGTTAATTTATTCTCCTTCCGAACAACAGGGATTGGCGATTATCGCCAATTCCCCGGCCGCTAACGCCGGATTAAAAATCAATGACATTATCGTCGCCGTTTCAAATGAAAAAATTGATTCAAAAAATACATTGCCTGATTTGCTGTTCAAACATAAAAAGGGCGAGGAAATCGAGTTGACAATTTTACGCAGCGGGCAGGAGATAAAAATAAAAGTTCGATTGTAGCTTTTTAAAAAGTTTTATGAAAAAATATCAAAAATTTCTCCAACCCAACTTTTTTTTAATAATCACGCTGGCGACTTTTTTCTTTTTCGGTTTTTCCCACTTGACCAAGTTCGTTTCTTTTGACGAGCATTATTGGCTCTATAATTCCGAGAATGACCGCATTCATCAATATTGGAGCGCGATCTCGGAAGGGGATTGGAAAGACACAAGAATCAATGACAAACCTGGTATCACGCTGGCTTACACTTCCGGACTAGCGCTTCTTTTTGATAACGGAATAAAAGACCAAGTGAAATTTAAAGACGGCACGGTGAAAATTTTTGATCCACAAAAAACCGAGCGGATCAATTTTTTCTTTCGCCTGCCTATTTTGTTATTGAGCGGATTTTTTATTTTTTATTTTTTTTGGATTATCAAAAAAATTACTAAGGATGAATGGGTTGCTCTTTTTGCCGTTTCTTTTATCTATCTTTCGCCAGTCATTATCGGCATCTCCCAAATCGTCAATCCCGATTCGCTATTTTGGATTTTTTCTTTTTCTTCCATGCTGTCTTTCACGGCTCTTTTAAAATTCAACGAAAAAAAATATTTTTGGTTGACAACACTTTTTTTCGGACTTTCTATGGCGAGCAAATATGTAAGCATAATTCTTATTCCTTTTTTTCTTTTTATGCTGTTAGCTTTTTATCTTTTTGAATTTTCCAAATGGGAAAATCAGCCGGAAGAAAAAAGAAAAATAATAACGCAAAATATTTTGGCGTATTTGGGAATAATTTTCGGCGGTTTTTTTATTTTCGCTTTAATGATGCCGGCGGTTTTTGTCGAACCGAAATATTTTTACGCAGGAACTATCGGCTTTCCAGGGATGGCTTCGATTTTTTGGTTGTGCATGCTGATCGGCGTGTTGATATACTCGGATGCGCGCTTCAATAAAAATAAAATTCTTTTTTATCTCTTGAAAAAACTGCAAATTATTAAAAAAATCGCGCCAAAACTGTTTGCGTTGATTTTATTGTCTGGCATTGTTTTTGTTTTAATTAATTGGATGTTGCGCCACAGATTGATTGACTTAAGCGATATCTCTTTTGATATGAAAAGAAAAGAAGGATTCGGCGATCTGCCATATCTTCATCGCTTTATTATGGAAATAGTGCCGTTGGCTTTCGCTTCCTTGCCTCTGATTGTTTTCTCTTTGATATATTTGTGGTCGAAAAATATTTTCCAAAAAATCCAACATGATTATTTGGCGTTTGTTTTTTCCGCTTTTATTTTAATTTTTTACATAGCCGTGATTAAAGAAGGGCTGGTTTTAACCATTCGCTATAGCATTATCTTATATCCTATTTCCGCGTTGCTCGCGGCGCTGGCCATTCGGGAATTTTTTGAAACGCACCCGAAGAAGGAAGATTCAAAAAAATTTATCACTGCATTCGCGATTATTACTGGAATAATATTTCTTCTCTTAGTTTTATCTTCAATCGAACAAGCGAAAATCATCAGCGAAGCGAACTTGCGCGTGTTTTATAATTTTCACAAAATTATTTTCGCTTCGATTGTTTTTGCCGTTGTCGGCATAATTTCAAGATTGATTTATTTGATTCTTTTTTGGAGGAAAATTCGCGATTTAAAACATGCTTGCATTTATTGCGCGATAATTATTTCCAGCTTGATCAGTATTTGGCTGATCAGTCCTTATTGCTTCAGCTACAGCAATAATTTATTGCCAAAAAAATATATCATTACCAGCGGCTGGGGCTACGGAGGGTATGAAGCGGCGCAGTTTATGAATAAGAAGCCTAACGCAGAAAACACAATCGTTTGGACAGATTCCTACGGTTTTTGCGAATTTTATGCCGGCAAATGCATCCATAAAGCGAAAATAAGAACGGAAAAATATCCCATCGATTATTTTTATTCCACGCTGCAAAGCCAATTGCGTCCCAGTTTTATCGGTCCGAAATATAAAGAAGACGGAAAACCGATATGGAATTTGGAAATCGACGGACGATACAAAAATTTTGTAAGAATTTTTAAAGCTGTGAGAGAATAGTCCCTGCGAATTATGAAAAGTTCAAAAACAATTATCCTCCTAATTTTAATCTCGCTTTGCCTTTATTTTTCTTTTGGCTTTTATCATATAACAAAATTCGAAACAGCGGACGAACATTTTTGGATGTATGATCCGACTGACGGAAGAATCCACGATTACTGGAATGCTCTTTCTAAAAAAGATTGGCTGGCAACCCGCATTAACGATAAACCGGGTATTATGTTGGCTTATATATCCGGAATTGGAATTTTTTTTGAAGACGAATTGCATAAGCGAATTGTCGAGCCAGCTGATTATGAAAGCATTTTTTCTTCTGCGGAAACAGAAAAAATCAATCTGGCTTTTCGCTTGCCGCTTTTAATTTTCAATGGGATTTTTTCCTTATTTTTCTTCTGGGCAATCAAACGACTAACACGAAACAAATGGCTGGCGATAACAATGGTAATTTTAATTTTGCTCAACCCGATTATCATCGGTGTTTCTCAAATAATCAATCCCGATTCGCTCTTATGGATTTTTTCTTTCGCTTCATTGATTTCACTTTTAAATTATCTTGAATACGAAAAAAAACAAGATGCCGGATTATGCGCGTTGTTTTTAGGCTTCTCTCTTTTAAGCAAATACGCGGCGGTTATTTTTATCCCTTTTTTCTTTGCAATAATATCAATCCGCTTGTTGCAAGAAAAAGAGCAAATTGAATTTTCCAAAAAAGCCAAACTGTTCGCGCTGAATTATATTTTTATTTTAATGGGAGCTTTTGCTGTTTTCGCGCTTTTAATGCCGGCGGTTCTCGCAAGTATTAGTTATTTTTATTATGGAACCATCGGCTTTAAGGGTATGTCGCCAATATTTTGGTTGACTATGTTTTTAAATTTACTGCTGCTTGCCGACAGTTATTATACAAAATCTAAATACGCATTTACATTGTTTGAAAAAATTAAATTTTTTTTTCCGCATATTTTCAAGACGCTGTTTTTTATCGTTGCTTCTATGTTCTGTTTGGTCATTGTAAATTGGTCGATTGGAAATAATTTCCTGAACATCAAAGGCATCAATTTTGACGCTGGGCGCACTTATCCTTTTCGCCGGCAAGATTTTATCGATAAAATATTTCTTGAAATTTATCCGCTGGTATTTTCTTTGACACCCTTGACGCTTTTGTCCATAATCGCTTTGTGGATTAAAGGAATATTTAAACCGTTAAAATATTCCTCGATTATTTTTATTCTTTCTTCTTTTCTGATTGTTTTCTACGCCGCTGTTCTCAAACAGGATTTACTGGTGAATATACGCTACAGTGTAATGCTTTATCCAATTTTAATGCTGATTGCCGCTTTTTCCATCAATGAATTTATATTGGAAAAAATAAAAGAGACACATAAAATCACGGTCTTATTGGGCATTATTTTTTTAAGTTCCGTCAGTTTATGGCTGATTAAACCTTACTATTTTAATTATACTAGCGATTTATTGCCAAAAAACAGAATTATTACGGGAGCTTGGGGCTATGGAGGATATGAAGCTGCTCAATATTTAAACAATTTGCCGAATTCCAAAGAATTAACAATTTGGTCGGATTACTGGGGGGTGTGTTATTTTTTTGACGGAACATGCGTCCAAGCTTCCGGCTATGACAATTACATAAAAAAATCAAAAGATAAAAAAATTGATTATTATATTATGACCCGCCGAGGAGAAATAACCAATAATAAAATTTGGAATACAATCCGCAAAACTTCCCTCAACAAATCAGTTTGGGAAATTAATATCGACGACCGACCGAAAAATTTTGTGAGAATATATAAAGCTAAATAAATATTAGTTTAAAAGCGCAATACAGGAATGAGTTATAAACCTGTTCCTGCCGTTGATACCGATAACTTATAAATTTCCTTCTTTCCTCCGGCTTCATCCGTAATTTCTATAATAACCTTGCCCGATAAGTTATTTGCGTCCGGCACAATAGTCTTCTTTTCTCCGGAAAGAATTAATACGCTTGCTTCTTGAATAATGTTATTTCCTGCGGCTTCTTTCCAATAAAAATTATTTGATTTTCCATTATTTTCAATAGTAAAACTCAAATCTTCCGCTTGGGGATTTTCAAAATAAATCGCCCACCAGCCATTTTCACCGATTGATTTCGACTGTTTTTGTTCGCTGTATGACAAAAAAACAAAACTACAAAACAGTAGAATGATTGTAAAAAAAATAATCTTTTTTTCGCCAGTCATATTATTTTTTGCGATAATAAACATTGATTTTATCATTGGAATAAACCTGCCAAAAATTATTCAACTTTTTAAATTGCGACGAATCCGTTTCTTTATTTATCATCGCGAAATCAATATTTAAGTCCGCAAAACATTTTTTGCCAAGCTCTCCGCCCGGATTGGAAATCATATCGCGCGAACAAAATTCGTTTTTATCAATGCCATTTTCATAGCGATCAAGATTGGCCCTGTAAACCGGAAAATTATAACCGCGCATAAAAAATAATTTTATCCACGAGTCGGCAAAAACATAAATATGATCCGAAATTAAAAAGTCTTTTTTATTTATTTTCTCAGCAAGATATTCGCTGGCGTTAAAAGTTTGCAGAGTTTTTTGGGCATTATTATTTGTTTTCAAATAATTCTCATTGCCGCCAAGACCATTCGTAAAAATAAAAACAAAAAGCGCTAAAAAGGCGCTAACGATTAATTTACGACTGAAAGATAATAATCGGATTTTTTTAGATTTTTTCGCAAAAATAGAAACAAACGCAAATGCTCCAAGAAGGGCAAAAGGATAAATCCCATAATTGGCTACGCGGCCGGAAGGAATGTCGATTTTGATTAAATCAGGCGCAAGCGAGATTAAGGATATAATTATTGCCCAGCTGATAATTAAAAGCGCGGAATATTTGAATTCGCTTTTTTTATAAAAGAGCAAAAGCAATAAAACACCCAAAATTCCCAGCGCGATTCTAGTTTCTCCGAGAATATTTCTAAATTGCAACAGAGAAAGACCGATATGATCGGCCTTCTTAATTGTTCCAACAACAGTACTGATCGCGCTGTTTTTCAAATAAGTCGGAGTGTAAACAAAAAAAATGAACGCAATGGCAAAAAGAAAAAACGAGACCAATATCAAAGAGTATGATGCTTTTTTTTCGCTAAAAATAATATTTTTAGTTTCTTTAAAATTAAAGATTAAAGAAAGCAAAATAAATCCGGAAAAAACCAAAAGAAAAATCAAGGCACTGAGATGATGAGTATAAAAAAGTCCCATCGAAAAAAATAGGGCGAAAAATAAAAAGTTGGTTTCTTTTTCGCGCAAAAATCGGATGTAAAAATAAAAAGTCAGTGGAACAAGCAAATTGCCAATAATATTTCCAATAACTCCGCCACCGACAAATTTGGCTTGCGGCGGATCAATAGCGAAAAGTGCGCCGGAAAAAAACAACGCGAAAATCGCAATGTTTTTATTTTGCAGATTATTGGAAAATAAACGCAAAGATAAAATAAAAAGCGCCAGCAAGCTGAAAATGTTTATCAAAAATAAAACAATGATAGGAAAAGCGGAAATAAAACTTGCTCCGGAAATAAGCGCAATAGCGGAAAAAAATAAATGTTCGCCGATAATAAAATCACTGATTGAATGTGGCGCGCCGATTTCATAAATTCCATTTTTTTCTATAATATCGCTTTGGACATAATCATGAATTTTTCCAGTTTCAGCGAAAAGTTTTGACCAATATGCATGATGTCCAAGATCGGTGCTGGATGGGGGAATGGCGCTTTGAAGATAAGCAGCACGAATAAAAATGGACAGAAACAAAATAGCAATAATAAAAAATAGTTGATTTTGAGAAAAATCAAAAAATATTTTTTTTTCACTTTCCACCGATAATTTTTTTTGTCTGATTTTATAAACCGCGAAACAACCGGCTGCAAAAACCGCTAGTATCGCAACCAAAAAAAATCTGGAAAATACTATGCCGATTTTCGACATCAGCATCATCAAAAAACTGGAAACTAAAATACTCAAGCCGACGGAAATAACAAATCTTTCCAGCGCGCTTAATTTTTCTTTGCCGAAAAAAGCCAAAAGCAAAAACCAGCCCGGCAAAAACAGAACTAAAATAATTGCGAAATAAAATAAAATTTGCGATTGGACAAATTCTAGCATTTATCTTTTATTACTTTCTCAATTTCTTCCAAATATTTTTTTGAAATTTTTTCCCAAGTAAAATTTTCTTTCACGAAATCTTGCGCTTTTTGACCAAATTCTTTTCTAAAATTATCATTTTCCAAAACTTCTTTGATTTTATTCATCCACATTTCGGCATTGCCCGACTCAAGCAGAATTCCATTCTTGCCGTCCAGAACAGCATCTTTAAGACCTTCGATATTGGAAGCCAAAACAACTCTTCCGCAAGCTGCGCCTTCAATAGCAGTTATGCCAAAACCTTCCATCGATCCGGGAATTTTAATATTCGGCTGTATAAAAACATCGCAGGTATTAAATAATATTTTCATATCCCTTCTAGGCAGATTGATAAAAAATTTAACTCTATTTTCCAAACCCAATTCTTTAACAGTTTTAACACAAGCAGGATAATTATTTTTGTCTCCTGCGGTTTTAACGGCTACTGCTCCTCCGGCGGCAACTAAAATATAATTATCGGTAAGTTTCGGCATCACATTTCCAATAAACCACTCTACACCCTTATGTTTAACTATCCTTCCTCCTCGAAACATAATTTTTTTTCCATCGAGATTCATACCCAATAATTTTTCCAAATCGGAGCGAGTATGATCGGCGCGAATTTCATCCATATCTAAGCCATTGGAAATAAAAACGCATTTCTCTTTTGGAATTCCAAATTTGATTGCCTGACTAATCGTTTCGTTGCCAACCATAATTAATTTATCAAGTTTTTTAAGGGATGGTATATTAATAGTTCTATAAATTTTTCCCAACAAAGATTTTTTATAAGCAAAGGTTATGTCAAGTCCGTGAATAATTGAAATAAACTTTTTTTTCGGATAAAAAAATTTCAGAAATACTCCGATTGGAGCCAGCACCCCATCGCCAAAAAGCGCGACATCATAATTAAAAAGCAAGAACAAACTTTTTAAAACAGTCCATGGCAAAAAAACAGGCAACAGCTTTTTCCCGCATTTGTTGGCGATTATTTTCGTTTCTGCTATTTTTGAAAGAGCATTGGCAATCCCATAATTTTGCATTTCAATCCCGCCCCAAACCGGCGGATAAGCTCGAGAAATGAAAAGAATGCGCGGTTTTTTCGCAATATTCATAGAAAAAAAGATTATTTTTTAAAGCGATCTTTTTTTAGAAGATACATTTGTTCTTCCGTCAAATTACGATTGGTTTTAATCATATCGGCAATCAAAGCGAAAATCAGCAGCTGCGATCCGACAAAAAGCAGGATAACGGAAAGAAATAAATAATTGCGATAGGTGGTAATTTGGAAAGTTTGAAAATAATGGAAAAGAAAAAGAATAAAAACTATAAACGAAGCAAGCACCAGCATTAATCCGGGCACTCCGAAAAACTTCATCGGTCGGACATCGCGAACGGCCTTGAGAATTATTTTCGAAGAATTGGCGATAAATTTCCAAACTGATTTCACAATGCGCGATTGGCGATCGGCAAAATAGGAAACTTTAACCGGCACCCATTTTAATTTCAATTTTTTTCCGATAGCGTCAATAATCGTTTCTTGCGTGTAGGTAAAATTTACATTAGTGACATTAAGTCGCAAAAGCGTTTCACGATTATGCGCGCGAAATCCGCAAGTCAAATCGTCAATCGGATAATTCAGAAAAAAACCGATTATTTTCGCCGCCAATCGATTAATGAAATATTTTATCTTTGGCATATTTTCCGCCTCATGTTTTCCAAAACGGCTGGCAATCACCATATCTCGTTCGCCGGAAAGAATAGGGGAGAGCAACTTGGGAATATCATCAGGATCAAATTGCCCGTCCGCATCAATATTCACCATAATATCCGCTCCATTTTCCAAGGAATTTTCCACCGCGCGCTTGAAAGAATAGGCGAGACGGCGGTTGGGTTTATAGGAAACAATTAAATCGGCGCCGGCTTCCCGCGCCTTGCCGACGGTATTATCGCTTGATCCGTCATCAACAACTTGAATTAGCTTTTGAGAAATATTTTTCCCTTCGCCTTGCGAATAAAAATCGTCGGAAAAACTTTCTCTGATACGAGTGATAGTTTCTCCGATTTTCACTTCTTCATTATAGGCGGGAATATTGACGATTAGTTTCATATGATTCTACAAAATTACAAAATTATACAAAATTACGAAAATACAAAAAATCTAATAAAACTTATTGCGTAAATATTTAATTCTTTCGTACTTTTGTATTTTCGTACTATTTCGTACTTTCGTAGGGTTTAATAATTAATTTCGGATCGGTGCAATTAAAATCGCATTTAGCTCCATCAATGCCATTGTGAATGATTTGGCTTTTGCATTCGTCTAATTTTTTTTGGCACTCTGCTTTGCTGGCATTGAAATAATCTTTATTGACTTCATAACCAAAATAGCCAAGAATAAAATATCCCACAACCGCCAGTCCGCAAAGCCAAATGACAAGTTTTATCAATGAAAACATACTGTATATTTAAGCCAATTAAACTGCTTAGATCATAGCCTAAGAATGGTATTTAGTAAAGTAGCATTTGACAGAATTGCTATAATCGTTAAAACTGTTAGAATTAAAATATACTTACAAATAAACGCTTTTTTTTTATTTATTTAGAATTATGGCAAATGCTAAGAAAATTTACCTCGACTATGCCGCCACGACTCCAACTGACAGGGAAGTATTAAAAACGATGCTACCGTATTTTAATATTGAATTTGGCAACGCTTCTTCGTTGCATTCTTTTGGCAGAAACGCTATGGACGCAGTTGCGGAAGCGCGAAAAAAAATAGCTCGATTTTTTGACGCCAAAGAAGATGAAATAATTTTCACCAGCGGAGCGACCGAATCAAATAATTTAGCAATTAAAGGTATTTTGCGCGCCTATCAAAAAAATACAAAAAATATCGGCAAAATTCCGCATATTATTACGACCGCCTTTGAACATAGCTGCATTCTGAAAACCTGTCAAAAATTGGAAGAAGAGGGGAGCGCGGAAATAACTTATCTGCCCGTATATTCTAATGGAATTGTCAAAATTAAAGATGCGCAAAACGCCATCAAAGAAAACACGCTTTTGATTTCCGCGATGTATGCCAATAATGAAATCGGAACTGTTCAGCCGATTGCGAAAATTGGAAAATTATTAAAAAATGTCAATAAAAACAGACAACAAAAAATATTTTTTCATACGGACGCCACGCAAGCCATCGCGTATTTTGATTGCGATGTTAAAAAATTAGGCGTTGATTTGCTTTCAATGTCGGCGCATAAAATTTACGGACCGAAAGGCGTGGGTATTTTATATGTTAAAAAAGGAACAAAAATTACTCGCATTCAAGACGGCGGTGATCAGGAATTTTCTTTGCGCGCCGGAACATTGAACACTGCCGGAATTGTCGGACTGGGAAAAGCCATCGAAATTTTGCAAAAAACAAAAGGAAGAGACGCGAAAAAAGTTAACGATCTGCGCGATTATTTAATAAAAAAAATATTAAAAGAAATTCCCGCTGCGCGCTTAAACGGTTCGCGAATAAAAAGATTGCCCAATAACGCCAATTTCAGCTTTTCCAATGTGGAAGGGGAGAGTTTGCTACTTTATTTGGACGCCGAAGGCATCGCTTGCTCAACCGGCTCCGCCTGTTCTTCCGGTTCGCTCGATCCATCGCATGTCCTTTTGGCTATCGGATTAAAACCGGAACAAGCGCATGGATCATTGCGCGTAAGTTTGGGGAAATATACCGTAAAAAAAGAAGTTGCTATTTTTATAACAAAATTGAAAAAGATTTTGCAAAAATTAAGAAAAGTCTCCGGCAAAGTTTTGCAGGAATATTATTCTCAAAAAAACATATGAACTATTCAAAAAAAGTAATTAACCATTTTACTCATCCTCATAATCAGGGCGTAATTAAAAATCCGGATGGGGTAGGAATGGTGGGCAATCCGACTTGCGGAGATTTGATGAAAATTTATATTAAAGTCAAAAAGAATAAAAACAAAAAAGAAATTATTTCCGACATTAAATTTGAAACGCTAGGTTGCGCCAGCGCTATTGCGACATCGTCAATGATTACCGATTTGGCAAAAAATAAACCGCTTGACGAAGCTAAAAAAATTACGCGCAATGATGTGGCTGAAGCTCTGGAAGGTTTGCCACCGGTAAAAATGCATTGCTCAAATTTAGCCAGCGACGCGTTAGGAGAAGCGATTAAGGATTACGAGAAGAAAAATTAATCAATTTTATCAGGATAAGAACCGTTAGGAAAAAGGCGGTTTTTAAAAACATCCAGAGTGTCGCACAATATAACTTTTGCGACATTATTATAATTTAATAAAAAAATAAAAGGACGGATTTTAATTATAGATAATCATTTGATCGATTTTAACCCCACTGTCCACTCCTAATTTTCCTACCAATGATTTTGAAGTGCTAAGATATAAATTCGGACCGAAATATGGATCATGAACAATATAATCTTTACTGTCTTTTCCGGTAACCACAACATAATGTCCCCCTCCGCGACTTCTTTTTATATACACAATAACCGGATTGTCTTTTTTGATTTCCAAATCAACTTTCGACCAACTGACATTGCCGTGATAAGTCGAAGAAGTTAATTGTATGTCCGGCGACCATGAAGCCGGCCATTTGATCAGGTCATAATAATATATTTTTTGCGAAGCCATTTTCCCCGGAT
This sequence comes from Candidatus Moraniibacteriota bacterium, assembly GCA_003482885.1. Lineage (GTDB taxonomy): Bacteria > Patescibacteriota > Minisyncoccia > Moranbacterales > UBA2206 > UBA9630. The sequence goes on along the minus strand of DMXN01000025.1, from coordinate 20,645 downwards.
CGATACCGGCGCCCTTCTCGCGAAAAACCATCGAAACGGCAGTAACGGCGCAACCGTAATCTTTCATTAAGGTTTTGGAATTTCCGATTTTTTTATTTCCCCAACGGGAATCTTTCTGCGAAAAATACCAGCTGGTCGAAGCAAGATTACTGCTCGGCTTGGGATAGCTACCAACGCTGGAATTAACTTCGTCCAAGTTGCTGGCCGCACTAAAATCAAACAGCTCTTCTTTTTGCGCCTCTACGCGCGCCAGCAATTTTTTATATTTTTCCTCCTCGCCTTGAGTTTGAACAAGCAAATTTGTTTTTTGATTTTCAGTCGCTTGAAGATCGTATTTTTTATCCAGCAAATCTTCTTTGGCTTTATCACTTTCTTCTTTTTTTTGTTTTATTGCATTTTGATCATCAATCAATTCTTGTCTTGTTTCAATAACTTCCGCCAAAATGTTGGAAACTTTGGCGCCTGATTGTTCGATATAATCCGATTGATTCAACACATCCGAAAAATCTTTGTTCGCCAAAACTAATGGCAGTATCCCCTGCTGATCATATTCAAAATAAGACTGCATCAATCCGGCGAGGATTTTTTTTTGATAATCCAGCGCGATTTCTTCCTCTTTGATATTTTCCGCCAAGCTTTCAATTTGCTGTCCCAGCGTTTGCACTTTTTTTTGCGTTTCTTGCAATTGCGCCGATGTTTTTGTTTGTTCGCTATTAATATTGTCCAATTGACCGGACAGCGTGTCCTGCTGTTTATTTTTTAATTTGATCAAATCTTCATAGACTTTCGCTTTTTTTTCCAATTCTTCGCAATCATCCACGCAACTGTCTTCGCATTTTTTTTGACCGCTGGACTCATTGGGATATTTAGCCAGACATGAATCTTCGCAACTATCATCGCAAGAGTCGGCAAAAGCTAATTGAGAAAAAAATAAAAACAAAAAAACAGCCAACGGCAAAATAAATATTTTTTTATTTTTTGGTATTCGCATGTTTTTACTTTTTATAAAGAAAGCGCCTTTTCAATTCTTTTTAAGCTTTCATTTTTTCCTAAAACCCAAGCAATCTCAATTGGTGATGGAGATTTTTGTTCACCAGAAAGAGCAACTCTTAACGGCCAATATAATTCCCCTGTTTTTAAATCCTCCGTTTTTCTAGGTAATTCCTTTTGCTGTGTAATATTAATCACATTTCCAGATTCAGTTGGCGAAAGCTTATTATTAAGTTTTGTTTGCATTGCATTGAAAAAAATATCTAGCTTCTCTTCCCATTTCGCATCATCTATACTTTGCAAAACCTCTCTTGATGATTGTAGGGAATAGCGCAACTTGTCATCAGACATATTTTTCCATTTTAGCAATTCTTTGTCATAATCAATATCTTGAAAGAAAAATTTATTGTTCTCTCCTGCTCCTGATAAGTTAGCAAGCCGATCACTTTCCACTTCCAAAACTTTTATTAAATAATTATCTTTCATTTTTTCAGGAAAGATACTTTTTACAAATTCTTTCTCCATATAAAAACTTTTTGCTCGTCTATATAATTCAGCGGGTCTTTCTTGCTGTAATTTTTTAATCCACTGTGAATTTATCCAGTCTAATTTTTTTAAATCAAAAACCGCGCCGGCTTTGTGAACTTTTTCGAGATCAAATTTTTGAATTAATT
>DMXN01000025.1:6462-18724 GCA_003482885.1 Candidatus Moraniibacteriota bacterium | reverse complement strand
TTATCGGGATTCAAAAGCAAAGGCAAATGAGCGAATTTTGGAATATTCCAGCCGAAATTTTGATAAAGTTGAATATATTTCGGGGTGCTGGAAACATATTCTTCGCCACGAATAATATGTGAGATTTGCATTAAATTATCATCAACAACATTGGCAAAATTATATGTCGGATAACCATCGGATTTTAACAACACTTGATCGTCCAGTAAATCATTTTTTATTTTTACTTTTCCGCGAATCAAGTCTTCATATTCCGTAAATCCTTCCGTATCGATTTTTTGGCGAATTACATATTTTTCGCCGGCTTTTATTTTTTTTTCAACTTCTTCCGAAGATAATTTCAAACAATTTCGATCATACATCGGAGCTTGTTTTTTTGCTATTTGTTCATTGCGCATTTCTTCCAATCTTTCCGGCGCGCAAAAACAATAATAAGCCTTTCCGCTTTCAATGAGCTGCTTGGCGTATTTTTGATATATGTCCAGTCGTTCAGATTGAATATACGGTCCAAAATCACCTTTCTGAATAAATTCTCCGTCTTCAGAATAAACGCCTTCGACATAATCAAGCCCCGCCCAATTCATAATGTTAATAAGTTTTTCCAAAGCATCAGGAATAAATCTTTTTTTGTCCGTATCTTCAACGCGCAAAATAAAATCACCGCCGGTTTTTTTGGCGAAAAGATAGTCGTATAAAGCCGTGCGGAAATTCCCCACATGCATATATCCCGTCGGCGACGGCGCAAAACGAACGCGAATTTTGTTAGCGATTTTCATCTTAAAATTCACTTTTAATAAACTATTATTCCTCCCCTTTTTCGTCCTTTTCTCTTTTAATCACCAACCAATGCAACAAGCAAATCGGCAGAGCGATAAGCACCATTGTTATTGCGTCGATGATTTTGTTTTGCCGCGCCGGTTGAATGCAAGCGTTTCCGAAATTATTAGTTTTCCAATTTTCATAATCAGCCAACAACGATTCCAATTTCTTTTTTTGTTGATCCGTAGCAATATTTTCCATATTTTTTACATCTGCTTCGGCGCCGTACATCGGCGGTTGCTGATTGCATTCATAATAACTTTTCTTTTCCGCCTCGGGAAAAATCGCGTATTTTAATCCCGTATTAAGAAGCGTGCCGGTTCCGACAGCCGTAAAAATAAGGCTGATCAGCGCCGCTAAGTAAATATACACCGTCCGAATTAATTTTGCTTTTGGCGACATATATTTTTTTATTAAAAATTATTTATAATGAATTTAATTTTTTCTTAAGCCGTCTGGTTTCTTCATCCTTGCTTAAAATCTCCCTGGTTACTGTTTCATAACGCCGTTTTTTTTCATCCAAAGAAATTCTGATCCGTTCCTCGTCTTGTTTTAACTTTCGCATTTCCGCGTCCAACGAAATCTTTTCATTGGAAAACTTGCGCGCGTCAGAATCTAAAATTAAAAGCTCCATTTGAATTCGTCTTTTCTGCCGATCTTTTTCACCATCATTTTGCGTGTCCATAATAATTTTCAATATTGTTAAGCTAATTTATAGTACCTCTCCTCTCTATCATTAACAGTTACTAACCCCTTCCTTTCCAATGCCTGCAAGTCTAAAAATCTATGGGCATGTGTTTTTTTGTCAATATTATTCAATCGCTCCAAAAATTCATCTTCTTTCATTCCATATTTTTCCAAATCTCGAAAAAAATTCAAAAGTATAATTCTATTTGGAGATGCCGCATCGATTTCTCCCTTGAAAAACTTTTCAAAATTCCTCAAATAGCCATTTTCAAAAGTTATCTCCTGCCGCAAAAAATTTTCATCCTTCGATAATTCTTTTGTATAATAATTCAAGAGATTCATTTCGTTTCTAATTGTTTTCCTAGCCTCCTTTGAAATATTTTTCCCATTATCATACCGCTCGGCAAAAGCTCCGGCAGTTACTAAAATAGAGTTTCCGAGTATATGACTTATTTGACCCTCTCTTTCAATATATACATTTTTATCTTCGTTATAAATATCTGATATTTTATCCTTTAATTTTCTAATCGCTTCTTTCATTTCATTTCTCTCGTTTTCCGGAAATCCGAATTCATCCCTCTGAAAATCTAAAACGAATTTGCTATCATAGAAATTTGCATAATTATTGATATTAATCATCAGTAAATCCAAGCAGGAATCGCTTCTTCGCTCTTTTTTCTCTTGCTCCTTTTCCGCAGATTCTATTTTTTTTGGTTTTTCAAAACAAACTCCTTCATTCATAAAATTTATTTTATAATTCCTCCCCCCAAAACTTCCCCATCGTTGTCATAAAACACCGCTGACTGACCGGCGGAAACCGCTTTTTGCGGAGTTTCAAATTCTAAAACAAAACCCCTCTTATTTTTTTTGATTATAGCATATGCCAAAGGATTGCGGTAGCGGATGCGCGCCCAAACTTTTGCAGGCAACTTTGAACAACCTGCCAGCCAATGGACTTGTCTTAATTTTATATTTTCTTGACCTAAAGCCGGATACTTTTGATCATTCGTCACTATTAAAATATTTTTTTTCAAGTTTTTGGAAACAACAAAATACGGTCCTGTTCCGCCAATATTAATGCCCTTTCTCTGTCCAATAGTATAAAACGGCAAACCTCTATGTTCACTTAATATTTTTCCATTCGTATCAATAATTTTTCCTTTTTTCGTTTTTATTTTTCCCGCCAAAAATTTCTCCAAATCATTATCAGCTAAAAAACAAATGTCCTGTGATTCCGCTTTGTCAAAAACAGGCAGTCCTAATTTTTTTGCTAATTCCCGCACTTCGATTTTTGTCTTCCCGCCCAAAGGAAAACTTATCCGCGCCAAATCTTTTTGCGCCAAACGATACAAGAAATATGATTGATCTTTTTGCTGATCGCTCGCCGGAAATAATTTATAAACTATCTTCCCGCCAACTTCAACTTTTTTTATTTTCGCGTAATGTCCCGTGGCAACTGTTTTAATTTTCATTTTATCGGCTATCTCCAGCAACAATTTAAATTTCATTTTTTCATTGCAAGAAATACAAGGATTGGGAGTTCTGCCGACGGCGTATTCGTCCAAAAAATATTTAATCACGGTTTTTTTAAACTCCGCGCGCGCGTCAATTATTTTCAGCGAAATATCCAAAACTTTGCAAATGCTTTTCACATCGTCAATCGTCTTTTTGGTTTTTTCTCCAGCATCCCAAAAATGAAAAAAAACCGCGTTAACGGCATATTCCTGTTCTTTTAATAGCGCCGCGGAAACAGCCGAATCCACTCCGCCGGACAACCCGATTAATACTTTTTTTTGCTGAATTATTTTTTTTAACATAAAAAATCTAAACTTCTTTCCACTCTTTCTTTTTCCATTCCGCGTTCTGCCGGCACAAAAGTTTTTCGGCTTTTTGCGGTTCAGCCATTATTTCTTCCACTATCTTTTCCATTCGTATCGCTTGCGAACCCTTAACCAAAATTGCATCGCCGGCGCGCAAAATTTCCTGTAATTTTTTTCCAGCCTCCGCCGGATTGGAAAATTCATAAATCTCGCCGGAAAACCTACGCTTTTTTAATTCTTCCGCAGCGAATTTCATCCGCTTTCCAACCGCAAAAAAAATATCGCCTTCAATTTCTAAAAACTTTTTCGCCAGCATTCGATGATCCGACTTGGTATGCGCTCCCAATTCAAGCATATCGCCCAACACCGCGATTTTTCGATTTTGCTTCAAAGCGCGCAAAACTTCCAATGCGGATGACGCGGAAACAAGCGAGGAATTGTAAGTATCATCGATAATAAACGAATTCTTTATTCCTTTGATTAAATTCATCCGACCAGCCGGTAAGGAAAAATTTTCCAGATTAGCTCCGATTTCCACCAAATTCATTCCCAGCCCGATACCGACGGAAACTCCCGCCAGCGCCGCGTAAATATTGTGCCGCGCCAAAATATTATTCAAACGCATCGGCATAGTTGTCCCTTTGTAATTTAATTTAAAGCTCAAGCCTCCGGGCATATCTTTTTCGCAACAGTTCAAAAATACATCCATCGCCCGCGCATCGGCTGTTTCCGAAAAACCAAAAGAAAAAATTTCGGCCACGATTCCATTTTGCCGCGAATTGTCTTTTAATTTGGCAATACGCGGATTATCCGCGTTAACAATCGCCAAACCTTTTTCATCCAATGCCCGAATAATAGTAGATTTTTCTTTTAAAATCGCTTCGATACTTTTAAAATATTCCAAATGGCTGGAAGAAACTTCCGTAAGAACAGCGATATTCGGCTTGATAAAATCAGTTAAATATTTCAAATCTCCCAGCCGATCCGTTCCCATTTCCAAAATCAAAATTTCCGGATATTTTACGGGAAAAATTATCAATCCAAGCCACTTCAAAAAAACCACTCCCCATTTAAACAAAGATTTTCCTCCACTTTCCGCTCCAACAATAGTCAAAGGCGCGCCGATTTCGTTGTTATAATTTTTCTCACTTTTTCGCGCGCGAAAACGACCATTCAAAACGGCAAAAATCGCATCCTTGGATGAAGTTTTTCCTACCGATCCGGTAACGGCAATTACGCGCGGTTTATATTTTTTTAAAACAGCGCTTGCCATAAAACGCAAAATTTTCATCGGCGTTGTGATTTTTCCGGTTATTTTTTCGTTAAGATTATTTTTTTTCTTGATTATTTCCGTCATCTTTTTGTTCTTGCTTTTTTATGAAATAATTGCGCAAATTATGCTCTTGATTGAATTTATCCAGCTCTGCCGAAGAATATTTCTCCGTTGGTTCAATACGGTAATACTCCAATAAGAATTTCATTAATTCTCCGAAAGTCGGCGCCGCGCTTGATTCCGCCCACTCCACAGTTTTTGGATCATCCAGCCGAACAAGGATTGTGAATTTCGGATTATCCGCTGGCGCGAATCCGGCAAAAGAACCAATGCTCTTCCCTTCTTCGTAACCTTTGACTTTGTTACTGGCAACTTGCGCCGTGCCGGTCTTTCCGGCCACTAGATATCCCTGAACATCCGCCCTTTTTCCATGACCTTTCACTACCACGCTTCTCAACATCTGCCCTATTTCATAGGCGCTTCTTTGAGAAATCACTCGTCTCACTTCTTGCGGAGCAATTTCCGAAACTGTTTCATCGCTATGCATTATTTTTTCCACGATTTGCGGTTTTAAGAGCACGCCATTGTTAGCGATAACATTGTAGGCGGAAATCAATTGCAATGGCGTAACCGTAATTCCTTGTCCGTAGGAAGCAGTAAAAAATTCAATGTTTCTTTTGGAATTTTTAAGATTTTTAATATCCCCCGCCGCTTCCCCGAAAATATCTACATTTGTCAAATCGCCAAAGCCGAATTTTTGCATATAATCCAAAAAGGTTTCGTTGCCTGTTAGTTTTTCCGCGAAAATTACTCCGGTATTTAAGGATTTTTCCAAAACATTGGTCATTGTCTGCTTACCATAAGCTTTCAAATCGGAATTTCTGATCGTATAGCCAGCCTCCGAAACCGCGCCAGTATCAATATAGGTTGTGTTAGCATTGATTTTTCCGCTATCAATCGCCGCCGCCAACGAAAATGTTTTAAACACGCTTCCGCATTCATAGGGATCACTCACCGCCAAATTGCGAAAAGCTTCCATATCTTCCGTCTTAGCATAGTCGTTGGGATTAAAGGAAGGATAATTAGCCATCGCCAAAATTTTTCCCGTTTCCGCTTCCATCACAATAATCGCTCCTCTCTCCGCCTGATACTTTTCAATCGCTGAAGCTAAAAGCTTTTCCGTTTCATATTGCACGATATGATCCAGCGACAAAACCAAGCTATCTCCGTCTTTAGCGTGAGCAATTTCCCTATCGCCGGTAGCAATCCATTTTCCGGAAGCATCCTTATTTTGAAAAAGTTTTCCGCTCTCCCCTTTCAACCGATCTTCGAAAAATAATTCCGTGCCGTATCTTCCGCCGAATTCATTATCTCTCCAACCGACAAAACCCAAAATGTGCGAAGCTAATTCGCCAGCCGGGTAATAACGAAAATCTTCATCCGCCAAACGCACTCCTCTGAGCTTGCTCTTCTTAATTTCATTGATTTCCTTTTCGCTTAGCCGATGCTTTAAGACCTCGTACATGTCGTCTTTTTCCCCCAGTTTAGTTTTTAAATCATCCTTATCCAATCCTAAAATATCGGATAAAATATTGCTGGCATCAGCGGCATTTTCGATTTCTTTCGGAACAGCATAGGCCATTTTAGTTTCTTTGTTGACCGCTACCGGATAAAGCGCTCCGCGATCTTTTAAAAATATTTCCCCCCGTTTTGGAATAAGACTGCGAAAAAGACTATGTTGATTTTCCGCCAGCGCCCGATAATAATTATAATTTTTGACTTGAAAAAAATATAACCGGCAGAAAACAGCAAGCGCAACGATAAAAATTAAAAAAACCAACGCGTAAATTCTTGAATTTTCAACATTCTTGTTTAGTTCGCAATAACTACCCGTCCTGTATTTTCCATTTTTTTGCGCATTGGCCATTTTTTAATTTTATTTTATGGCAACCGGACCGTCAATTTCCAAATAAGTAATATCAGTCGAATCAAGCAAGTTAAAATTTTTTGCCGCTGTTTCAATCGCGTACATTGATCGCAGTTCCATTTCTCTTATCTGCATTTCCTTATTGTTTTTTCGCAACTCGCTTATTTTATTCTCCAAATCTTTAACTTCATAGCCCTTGATAGCCAAATTATTCACCTGAAAAAGATAAAACGCGGTCATGAAAATTATACAAAGGACCACCAAGAATCCGGCGCCAACCAAGCTAATTTTAATACTGCCCTTGTTTTCCGTTTTAACTCGCGTTCGTTTTTCATCCAGCGATTTTCCGGAAATATATTTATTGATAATCAAAATTTTTGTCATATTTTTTTGTTTTTATTTTAATGGCGTGATAGCTTCGCAAATTCTTAGCTTCGCGCTTCTTGCCCTCGGATTATTTTCTATTTCTTCCTTTCGCGGAATCGTCGGTTTCTTGGTAATAATTTTTATTTTTGATAAATTTCCGCAACGGCACAGCGGAAAGTTTTCGGGACAAATGCATCCCCTAGCATTTTCCCGAAATATCTCCTTCACGATTCTATCTTCCAATGAATGAAAAGAAATTACCGCCAATCTTCCATTCGGCTTAAGCGCGTTAATCGCCGAAGAAACAAACGCGCGCAAACTGGAAAGTTCCTGATTGACCTCGATTCGAATCGCTTGAAATGTTTTGGTCGCCGGATGAATTTTTCCTCTTTTATATTTATCCGGCGTATGACTCTTAATTATTTCAACTAGCTCTTCGGTATTTTCAATATTTTTCTTTTCCCGATATTCAATAATTCCTCTGACAATATTCTTATAAAATTTTTCTTCTCCGTATTCGCGCAGTATTTTTTCCAAATCTTGCTTGCTATATTCATTGATAATTTTCTGCGCGGTCAATTCCTGATTTTGATCAAAACGCATATCCAACGGCGCATTGATTTGAAAACTAATCCCCCGCTTTTTGTCTTCCAACTGATCCGAAGAATATCCAATATCCGCCAAAATCGCATCTATTTTGTTAATTCCTATTTTTTCTAAAATACTTTCTAGGTTTCGAAAATTATTCTGTACTAAAACCGCGTTTTTTATATTTTCTTTCTCTATTTTTTTCCCAAATCTCTTAATCGCATCCTTATCCGCGTCAATCGCAATTAACTTTCCTGATTTTCCTATTTTTTTTAATATTTCCAGCGAATGCCCGCCGCCGCCAAGCGTCGCGTCAACAATAATGGCGCCCTCTTTTAGATTTAAACTTTCTATACTTTCTTTCAGTAATACTGATTTATGAATTGTCATATTTTAATACACTCCTATTTTTCCCAATTGTTCAGCAATTTCATCGGTATTTTTTTCTGCGTTCTTTTTGTATTCATTCCATTTTAATTCATCCCAAATTTCCAAGCGATTATAAATTCCGGCAATTACAACATTTTTGTCCAATCCTGCGTATTCTTTCAAATAATCAGGAATTAAAATTCGACCTTGCTTGTCCGTTTCCACATCTGTCGCTCCCGCCAGCATCAAACGAATGAAACTTCTTGTTCTCGATTCTCCTACCGGCAACGCTCCCAGTTTTTCCGCCAATTCTTGCCAAACTTTCATTGGATAAATAAATAAACATTTATCCAATCCGCGCGTCACGACAACTTTATTTTTCAACTCGCCGCGAAACTTGCTCGGCACCGCCAATCTTTTTTTAGGATCAATGGAATGTTGATATTCGCCGATAAACATAATAATTCACCACTTTTCACCACTCTTATGGACTGCAAATCTATTTTACCCCACTATGAAGTACCCGTCAACCATTTATCGCAAATTTAAAAAAAAGAAAAAAAGGCTTTTTAAAGCCCTTTCAAAAAAAGTTATCCACAAGATAGAAACAAAAGTTTACTCGAAAAAGCGAAGTTTTTATTTTCGTATAATCGCAAAATTTATTTTATCCTAAAAATATCATTAGCTTTTTCCAACGCTCGATCATATTCTTCCGCCCGTTGTCTTTCTCTTTCCACGATATTTTGAAATTTTTTTCTATTAAAAGTGACTTCCTTTTCTTTGGTTTTTAAATATTCCGCCTTTTTCTCGTCGCTCCATTGCGGATTATAAGCATAAGAATACCAAATATGCACGCAATATCCGGACAAAACAAAAAAAAGCGCGAAAACAAATGCTTTCATATTGGCTCCGAAAAATTCACCCACTTTTTTTAAATAAGCTCCCGATAATATTTCTTTTTTTATTTTTTCTATATTTTTTATATCCATCATTCTATGTAAACGATTATATTAAAAGAACTTTTAAGCGCCTGCTCTCCTTTTGATTTTGTTTCCACGCCGCTTTTCGCCGGCGAAAAAAATATACCGCTCGAACTTAAATTTCCATTTGTCGATAAATTTTCATTTTCAGCAAAATCTTTCCGCAAATCAAAAGAAAGGACATTGACATAATGCTTGTTATTTTCCAATTTGTGGATAAAATTCAAAAAGCTTTGATAATCCCCCGTCAGATTCACTTGTATGGAAATGTATTGTTTATAAATCAAATCGTCTTCGAGGCTTTTTTTCTCTTCCGTGCTTTTATTCTTCTTGGCTTCTGTCTTAATATTTTTCTTAATATCAACATTATTATTCTGGTCATCATCCAAAACTTTAAGTTCTATTTTATTATTTGTTTCTCCGGCCAAAATTTCAATGTATTTTATGAAGTCAATCTTACTGTTGGAATCAATGATTGTCCCGACGGAATCCTTGTTATTTTCAAACTCGTCGTTCGCCTCTTCCATTTTCGGTATTTCTTCTATCTTTGACTTTTCAAAATTATTATCGCTTATTTTTTTCTGTATCATATCCGTTTTTTCCTGAATTTTTTTTATCGCAAAAAAAGCAGACCAAAAAAACAGGGGCAACCCGATTAGGATGAAAGTGGCGATACTTAAAACGATTTTATGTTTTTTTAGAAAATCTTTCATTTCTTTTTAACGCAATCTTCTTTTATTTCCAAATCTATTTGAAAAACGATATCTTCCTTGGAAACTAAGTTGGAAAGAGGCAAGTTGACATTTTCGAAACATACTTCATGGCTTAAATTACCTTTAAATAATAACAAATCATCTCTCGTTTTCGCTTTTCCGGCCAGGGATACTGAAAAATCCTTCGTAGATAATCCGCTGATTTCCACACTATCCGGCACCGTATCATTCAACTTTAAGAATAATTCCGACCAATAAATTTGCCCCAAAGCTATATCGGAAATTTTAGAAAGCTTGAAATTTATTTCAGAAAATTTATTCTCATAATATTTCATAGTTTCATATTGAGCGCTGTCAGAACTGTTATTTTTTTCCTCGGAAACCAACTGTAAATTAAAATTCAACAAATAATTAACCCCGAAAAGAAAAACGATCCCAGCTGACATAATAAGAAAAATTACCGCTTCCCAGCCTAAAACCGCCCGAAAACAACTGGCTCTGGCGATTTCTTCTTTATTGTCTCGAGGAAGCAAATTAATTTTTATTTTCATATTCTTTTTTTCTGCATCGCTAATCCGATCGCGATGGAAAATTGCAAAGATTTTTCTTTATTGATTATCGGCAAATTATTTCCAAAATTAAAGTTAACCCACGCGTCGCCGATAAAAACTCTTCGCTTTAATCTTTTTGCCAAATAGGGAACAAGCCCTTTCAAATTCGCTCCGTTGCCGCATAAAATTATTTTTTTCACATTAGATGTTTCTCCGCTTATGCTTTGATAAAAGTCGATGGATTTTTCAATTTCGGCGGAAAGGCTTTCTAAATAAGCCTTAATGGATTCGAGGGCAAAACTTTTCTCACGCGAACAAATAATCCCCTGCGTGATTTTCATTTTTTCCGCCTCCTCGCTGCTAACCCCAAAAGCTTTGGCGATTGATTCCGTAACACCAATGGAAGAAAAAGAAACACTGGAGGTAAAAAAGGGAACATTTCCCTCAACCACGATAAAATTAGTTCTCTTGGCTCCCAAATCAATAATCAACGAAGTTTCATCCCCACTTGAATTTTCCGGAATCAAACTTTTAGCGGCGGCGATTGATTCCGTTTCCAGCCCGTACGATTCTAATTTTGCCATCTTTAAAACCTCTAAAATATCATCCACGGTTTCTCGTGAAATAGCCACCGTTAAAATGCGTTGTTTATTTTCAACTTCGCCGACTATTTGCCAATCATAATAAACCTGATCGACAGAAAGAGGAATGCTGGCTTCAATTTCCCATTTAATCGCTTCGCCAATTTCCGCTTTTTCCATCTTGGGAATGGAAAGCACCCGCAAAAAAACTTTTGATTCCGGCAAAGAACAAATCGCTTTTTTCGTGTTTATTTTTTTAGGCGCCGCTTTTTTTATCGCCAGCCCTATGATTTCCGCTATCTTTTGTTTATCAACTATTTTCCCGTCTCCAATACAGCCGGCGGGAATCGGCAAAAAAGAATAAGCGCGGACGCTATCCATGGAACCATTATTTTCCAACTGAACAATTTTAACGGAAAGATCGCTCAAATCAATTCCGAAATATTTTTCCTGAAAATTTATTATTTTTTTGCTTAAAAAACCCATGGGACTATTATAACACAAATCCAAAAAATCTCGAAGCGTTTTTGGTTGTAATTCTGCTCGCATCATCTTCGCTAAAATTTTTCAGCTCAGCGATTTTTTTTCCGATATATCTAACAAGAAGCGGCTCGTTTCTTTTTCCGCGCATCGGTGTCGGCGCGAGATAAGGACAATCAGTTTCCAATATAATTTTGTTCATTGGAATTTTTTTTATCGCTTCAATAATCTCTGAACCGGCTTTGGCGTAAGTAATGTTTCCGGTAAAAGAAAAATGAATATTTTTATACCATAAAAGTTTTTTGGTAAATTCCATATTTCCTCCGTAGCAATGAAAGACAAACTTCAAATCAACATATTTTTGCATAATTTCATAGCAATCATCATAAGCATCGCGACAATGAATAATTACCGGCAAATTCAACTTCCGCGCCAAATCGAGTTGCGAAATAAATCCGGCTTTTTGCGATTCTTTTTCTTTTTCACCGATTTTTTTTTCATTATGCGAAAAATAATCCAAACCAATCTCTCCGACTGCTATTACTTTTTTATGTCTCGCCAGTTCTCTCAACTCCGCAATTTTACCGAAACTTGATTCGCCGTATTTATTAAAATAATGCGGATGAAACCCGACAGCAGCGAAAATATTCTCATATTTTTCCGCCAATTCCACCGATCGCCGACTGCTTCCCAGTCCGGCTCCGACATTGATTATTTTTTTCACGCCATTCGCAAAAGCCCGCGCGATCACTTCATCGCGATCTTTATCGAATTGTTTGTCGTCAAGATGGGTATGCGTGTCGATTAACATTATTTTATTCTCTGAAATAAAACTTTTTCTAATTTTTTTTCTTCCAACGCTTTTTTAATTTTTTCCGAAGTTTCCGGCATAAAAGGCGCAAGTAATTTAGAAATTAAATTTAAATCATTCAACAATTTTCGCATCACTTCTTTAAATTTCACCTCGTCAGTTTTCACCAATTCCCACGGTTTATTTTCAGCAATATGTTTATTGTCATCCGCAATAATTTTCCAGATATAACTCAGCGCCTGATCAAACTCGAATTTATTTATTAAATTTTCCATGTCCCCGTCGTCCCCGTAGAGA
>DMXN01000025.1:0-6168 GCA_003482885.1 Candidatus Moraniibacteriota bacterium | reverse complement strand
CGCCGTCCACGCCGAATTTTTCAATCATTTCATTTGGATTAATAATATTTCCCAAAGTCTTACTCATTTTTTTTCCTCCTGATAAGATATGTCCGTGCGTAAAAATCATTTTGGGCAATTCAATTCCCAAATACATTAGAATTATCGGCCAAATAGTTGCATGGACGCGAAGAATGTCCTTGCCAATCAGCTGGACATCAACCGGCCATTGTTCTGGAATATTGTTTATATTTCCATCCCAATCCAAGCCGGTAAGATAATTTAAAAAAGCGTCCACCCAAACATAAGTCGTATGCTCTGAATCAAACGGCAACGAAATTCCCCATTTTACATTTTTTCGAGAAATCGAAATGTCTTTTAATTTTTGGCTTTCAAGAAAAGCTAAAACTTCATTTTTATATTTTTCCGGCACGATTTTAAACTTATCGCTTTTGATTTTTTCTATTAATTCAAATTGCTTATCTATCATTTTCAGTAAATAGCATTCTTCTTTCATTTTTCCTGGAATTGTATTATGGTCCGGACATTTTCCATCCACTAATTCATTTTCGCTTTTAAATTGTTCGCAGCCGACGCAATACAATCCCTCGTATTCGCCTTTATAAATCGCGTCTTTGTTATAAAGAGTTTGCAAAACTTTTTGTGCAACTGCTTTGTGCTTTTTATCCGTAGTTCTGATAAACCCGCTGTATTTTATATTTAAATCTTTCCAGAGTTTTTTAAATTCTTCGGCGATTTCATCCACGAAAATTTGCGGATTTTTTCCGGCTTTTTCCGCCGCTTGCTGGATTTTGAATCCATGTTCGTCCATTCCTGTCAAAAAAAACACTCCCTTGTCTTGAAGTTTATAAAAACGCGTTAAAACATCCGCCGCAACAGTCGTGTAGGCATGACCAATATGCGGTTTAGCGTTAGCATAATATATCGGCGTTGAAATATAGAATTTATTTTTTTTCATAACAATCAATAAGCAATAGTTACAATCTCTCCTTTTACTTTATCTTTATTTTCCGTAAAATATTCCAAAACTTCGGAAACATTTCCGCGGACGATTTCTTCGAACATCTTTGTCAATTCCCGACCGAGAATAACCTTTTTTTCCGGCGCTAAACTTTTTAGTAATTCTAAATTTTTAATCAAACGATGTGGCGATTCAAAATAAATTACAGGGAAATTAAAAACCACAACTTTTTTAAAAAAAGTTTCCCGACCTTTTTTGTGCGGAGGAAAACCAAGAAATACAAACTTCGTCAAATCAATTCCGGAAACGCTAGCCAAAGTTGTTAATGCTGAAACACCGGGAATTGGAATGACAGCAATTCCATTTTCAATCGCTCGCTCCACCAACTGATTGCCAGGATCTGATATCCCCGGCGTTCCGGCATCCGTAATTAAAGCGACATTTTTTCCTGCTTTGATTTCCGCAATTATATAATCCAATTTCGGCACCGGTTTCACCGCGCCTTTATTTCTTTGAAATTGATAAAAAGAAACTGTCGGAGTTTTGATTTCATATTTATCCAACAATTTTTTGCTCGTTCGCGTGTCCTCGCAAACAATCAAACCGACCTTTTGCAAAGTTTCAATAGCGCGATTCGTAATATCGCCAAGATTGCCAATCGGAGTCGCAATGATATACAATATGCCCGTATTCATATTTTTTAGATTTTCTTCTTCTCTATCAAATCATTCACAAACAAACTAATTGCCGTTGCCACTGGAACAGAAAGAATCGCGCCCATTACGCCGCCCAGTCTCGCTCCCACCAAAAGCGCGATGATCGTTGCAATAGGATTCAAGCCAACAGCTTTTTTCATCACTTGCGGAACAATCACATGATTTTCCAACTGCTGAGAGATTAAATAAACCAGCAAGGCTAGAAAACCGGTTGTCGGAGAAATCATAAAACCCAAGGCTACTCCCGGTATGGCGGAAATAATCGGTCCGACATAAGGCACGATCTCCATAATTCCCGCAAAAATTCCTAAAATCAAAGCATACGGCACGCCGACAAGATAAAGACCGACTGCGTCAATCGCAAAAATAATAAACATCAACAATAATTGACCGAGCATCCATTTTCCAATTTTATCTTTTATGCGAAACGACAAATCCGCCGCATAATTTTTATACTTATCAGGAAAAACGGAAATAATAAATTTCCTTATTCCGTCTTCTTCTACGGACATATAAAACGCCAGAGAAAAAACCACAACCGTAGAAATGATTCCGGAAAATACTCCAACAGTCGTAGAAAAAATATTCTTCGATAAATCAGTCAGCGCTCCGCTAAAATTATCAGCGATTTGCTGCAAATTAAAATTAATCTGCTTGGCTTGAAAAAAATCTTTCCAATGAGCAAGGGAGATTTCTCCTGCTTGAAAATATTGAGAAAAATTTTGGGAAAAATCCTGAAACTGAGCGACTATCGGCGGAACAAGAAAAGAAACAGCCAAACCTACTAATAAAAATAGCGCTAGAAACAATCCCAAAGCGGCAACAGCGCGCGGTATTTTTTTCTTTTGCAGCCAATCCACCAACGGATCCATCGCTGAAACAATAATCACCGCGATAAAAATCAGCGCAATCACATCCAAAACTAAATACAAAAGCCAAAACGCCAAAAGAATAAAAATAATCTCAAAAATTATTCTGGTCGAAATTTTAATTTCATTGTTTTCCATAAATTACGCACTTAGCAACTTCTCGAGTTTCTTCCCGTCTTTATGCGGTCCGATTACCGCTAAATTAAGCTTTTCTTTTTTAAAAATATCTTTCGCTATTTTCAGTATATCATCTGCAGTTATTTTATCAATCCGTTCGAAAATTTCCGCTTTTTTCAAAATTTTTCTTCTAGAAACTTCCTGTTCGATAAAAAACATCGCCACCTCGTCCGACGCTTCCATACCCATCGCCATTTTTCCTTTGATATAATCTTTGGCGTTTTGCAATTCTTTTCCGCTGACTTTTTCCTCCGCTATTTTTTTATACTCCCCCAGAATCGTTTCTATCGTCAATTTCAAATTTTCATGCTCCACTCCCGCTTGCGTCGCAATATATCCGCAATCTTCAAACGCTTCCACATTAGTCCTGACATAATACGCTAATCCCCGCTTTTCCCGCACTTCCATAAACAATCGGCTGGACATATTGCCTCCTAAAATTATCGAAAGGAGCGAAAGCGCGAATCTCTTTTCGCTGAATAAATCATAGGCTCTGACGCCAAAAACCAAATGGGTTTGATCGGTTTTTTTGAATTTAATTTTTATGGCCGGTTCTTTTTGTTTTTCGATAACTTTTTTTATTTCCGGTTTTTTTCCTTCCGTCATCTTGGCAAAATAATTCTTCACTTGAGTTATTATTTTTTTCTCGTCAAATTTTCCCGCCACGCAAATTACCGTGTCATTGGCAAGATAAAACTTTTTTATATAATTCAAAAAATCTTTCCGTTGAAATTTCGCCACTGTTTTTTTATATCCGACAATCTCCCGTCCTAAATTATTTTTCGAATAAAGCAAACTTTCAAAAACATCTCCGATGCTTCGCATCGGCATATCTTCGTACATATTCAGTTCTTGAATAATCGCACCCTTTTCTTTTTCAAGTTCCCTTTCTTCGATCTTGGAATGCAAATATATATCAGAAATAACATCGAGCGCCGTATTGATATGTTTTGCATCGACTTTAGCGTAATAACCGGTACTGTCTTTGGAAGTAAAAGCGTTAAATTCTCCTCCAATCGCGTCCATTTCTTCGGCAATCGAAAGAGCAGTTGGCCGTTTTTCAGTGCCTTTAAAAAACATATGCTCGATAAAATGCGAAATTCCCGCTTCTTTTTCGCTTTCATACCGCGACCCAACGCCCACCATCGTCACCACCGTCACCGTTTGTGTTTCCCGCATCGGAACCGTAATAATCCGCAAGCCATTTTTAAGAATTGTTTTTTTGTAAAGCATAAAAGAAAATTTTATTTCTTCCCATTTCTACTAAATCTTATTAGTCCTCCAAACGGCATAATTTCAATCCTTTTTTTTTCCAGCTCATCCAAGAATAAATTCATTCCGATGGAATCAGATGAAATATGTCCGGCAATTACTACATTGATATGCGCGTCTTCGGCCGCTTTTCTGTGTTCTTCGCTTTGATGCATAGCGATAATCGTTCCCACTCCGGCATTCGCCATGGCTTGATAAATTTCTTTTGATCCTTCCGTTCCGCCGGTTATTTCCGAAGCAACAATTTTTCCGGCGCGATTTTTTTCATTGCCGGAAAAAAGAACCGGTCCGGCGCCTTGTTTTTTCGCTTCTTGATATTCCGGAATTTCGTTTAAAACTTTCAAAACTTCTCCAACATAACGCGGCTTGGCTTTTTCAATTTTTTGCGTTACAAACTGCGCCACCAAATTATCCGCCGGCGTATGAACATTAATCAAATTCACTTTCAGAAGTCGCGCCGCGTCTACCGTTATGAAATGATTAACGGGACTTAACCCGCGCGTTACTTCTGAAATTCTTTTGTGAATCATTTTTTCCGCGATATTCACCGGCACGCCATTTTTTTCCATCACATCGATTTGTAAATCCATCACCGCGTCCAGTCCGGAAAGCGCCAATCCGACCGGATGATGATTGATAACCAAATCAACTTTTAATTCGCGCGCCAAAATCAACCCACCAACGGAAATATCAATTCCCGCCAAAACTCTTTTGATTTTTTTCGCTCCGTTGTCATTATGAATTCGCGAATCAGAATATGGGTTAGTCAGTCTTTCTTTGTCAAAATATTTTCTTTCTTCTTTCGACAATTTTTCGTATTCTTCTTTTTTCCGTTTCAAATATTCCTCGATTTCTTTTTTAGCGCGAAAATCATTTTTAATACCCAACTCAATAGCCAATTGATAAATTTCTTGAATTGTCATAGTTTTTTTATAATTCAGTCTTTAATTTTTTTAATTTTCTACACACCAAACCTTCTTTGTCTTCTCGCGTACTCTTCCAGCGCTTCTTGAAATTTTTCTTCGTTAAAGTCGGGAAATTTTTCCGGAGAAAAATAGAGTTGAGCGTCCGCCGTGTCCCACATCATAAATCCGGCGCTGTTATGCGGCTCGCCACCGGTTCGGATCACAAAATCGACAGCTGGAATATTGGCCGTCATTAAATTTTCTTTGATAACCTCCGCCGTAATCTTAATGCCCTTCTCGTATTTAGCGTTGATTTTTTCAATCGCGCTCAGCATATCGTCCGTTCCGTTGTAAGCCAGCATAAAATTTAAAATCCGCTTTTGATAATTTTTCGTTTTTTCAATCACTTCATAAATAATCTTTTTCAAAGAATCGGGAAATTGATCCTCCCAACGGCCGATAAAATTCACCCTCGCTTCATTTTCGATAATCTCTTTTCCTTCCAACATTTTTGTAAAATATTTTTTATAAATATCCAACAGCGCTTTTTTTTCTTCCAATGGCCGTTTGGTTAAATTATCAATCGACGAACCCCAAATCGAAAGACATTGAATTCCTTTTTTCAACGAATAACTGATCAATTTTTCAAAATTTTCCGCCCCCGCTTCATGACCCTTCCACGGAGGAATCCCCCGTTCGCGCGCCCACCGACGATTAGCGTCGGGAATAATAGCAATATGATTTGGCAAGTTATTTTCCATAATTTTATTTTCTACGAAATTACAAAATTTTCGTATTCGCTAAACTTCTCTTTTTATAATATATTCCGCGATGCCTGTCAAAAAAGTTTTCGCTTCGCTGTTTTTAAATTCAATATTTTCTAACGCCGTCAGCGACTTGGCGACTAATTTTTCCGACAATTCTTGTGAATATTTTAGCGATCCGGTTTCCTTGACAATCGCGCGAAATATTTCCACTTCTTTTTTCGTCAAATCTTTTTTGCCCAATAATTTTTTTATTTCCTCTTTTTGTTTCGCATCTCCTTTTTCCAACGCCTTCAAAACCAAAAGTGTCTGCTTTCCTTCTATTATATCAGCTCCCACCGCTTTTCCCAATTTTTTTTCATCGCCAAACACACCCAAAATATCATCGCGAATCTGGAAAGCCTGTCCGACCGGCAAAGAATAAGCCGAAAAAGCTTGCAACATTTTTTCATCCGGTTTCTTCCCCGTCAAAACGCAACCAAGATGCAACGGTCCTTCAAAAGT
>DMXN01000004.1 GCA_003482885.1 Candidatus Moraniibacteriota bacterium | reverse complement strand
GCCTTTTTCCACGACCAGTGGCAATCACCACCCAATCACCCGTCACTAAATCCTGTCTAAGTTCTGTATTTTTTTTGTTATTATTTTTTTCCTCCACTTTTTTTATTTTCTTATTTTTCTAATTATCTTTGCGCCCTTTTCTCTTTTGCTTGCTTCAATCTTTCTTCTGCTTTTCTACGATACTCTCTTGATTCTTCACTAGCAGAAAACAGTGAAGACATAAAACTTTTTACTTTCTCCTGATTTTCCGGTTTTTTATAGAAATCGTAAGCTACCTTTATTCCTTCTGGGGTAACAAACGCTTCAACTTTTTTAGTTGTGGTGTCGATTTCAATTCGCATCGGCTTTTGATCTTTTTCAATTCCCACTTCAATTTTATATCCAAAAAGCTCTTTAACTACACTAAAAAACTTATCTTTTTTTTCCGAGTTTTTTTTCGCTTCTTGCGGTTTTGAAAAATTCTCGAATCCCATATATTTATAAAATTAAAAATTATTTTACACTTTTATATTTTCCCGTCATCATTCTCCATTTCACTTGAAAAAGTTCTTTAAGAGTTGAAGAATACCCGCCCAATCCGGAAGCTCCCACTAAACTTTGTCCGGCATCTTCCCAAACTACCGGAACCTCCACTATTTTATATTTCATTTTTCTTGCCAACATTAACATTTCAAAATCTCCTCCCCAGCGATCCACTTGCATAAGAGGCACGATATTCAAGGTTGCTTTTTTGGAAAGAACCTTGAAACCGCACTGCGTATCTTTAATCCCTCGAAGCCCCAGCATAAATTGAATTAAATAATTTCCCGCGTCGCCCACAAGCTCTTTCCATTTTGGCTGATGTTTTTTAATTTTAGATTCGCTTAAATCGCGTGACCCGATAATAATATCCTCTCCTTTTTCCATTGATTTTATAAATCCATCCAAATTGGAAACCGCTGTCGCGCCATCCGCATCAGTCAAAAGGCGAAAATCCCCGTTTGCTTTCAAAAATCCTTCTCTTACCGAATACCATTTGCCTCGATTTTCCACACGATCAATAACCTCCAATTTATCAACTAACGGCGCAAGGTTTTTGGAAAATTCAACGGTATTATCCTTTGATCCATCGCTCACTATGACAACTTCGTATGTCCAATTTTTATTTTTGGCATATTTGCCGATTGCTTCTATATTTTTTCTCAATTCTTCCCCTTTTCTTCCGCCTTCGTTGTACGCCGGAATGATTACTGACAAATACACATTTTCGCCCATAAATTTAATAAAAAAAAAATATTATTTGATTATGCCCGTATTATAGCACAAAAAAACAAAAAATGGAATTATTCCGTCTTTTGTCGACTTTTTGTTATTATCTCGCCGAAATAACGAACATATTGCGCGGTGTTTCCTAAATATTGCGCAAAATAGCTTTTTCTATCTGTTATTTTATTTAAAATATCCCCCATTGCCAATTCATGCTGCTCTGTCGCTTCGGTTATTTCATTTTCGTCAACTGACCTTTCGGAATTCTCCAAAAAAATAAGCTCCCTAAGAAATCCCGCGACACTATCCAGATCTTTTTTGTTCGATTTATTTAAATCATCAAAAGAGATGAAACTAAGATGGTGATCAAAATCTCTTTTTTTATTAGAAAAAAATTGAGCGTATAAGGCTGTTTTAATTTCTTCTATTTCCGAAAATAATTTTAAAGTTTTTCTATTCTCTTCGGACAAATCCGCCATATCAAAATTTCTCCGCAATAATTCGCCGATTGGCTTTTTGTTAATATCCTCCTGCTTGGTTTCTGCGGTATTTTTTACTGGGGGGGAAATTTTTTGTTCCATTCTATCCATAATGAAAAACTACATTCTTTCCGGCGCGCCAACGCCGAGCAAACGCAAAGTTTCGCCGAGAACGATTTTTGTCGCTTCGACCAATTCTCTTCTTGCCGCCGCCAAGGATTTTTCTTCATCCAAAATTCGGCAAGCGTGATAAAAACTGTGAAATTTATCCGCCAGCTTTATGGCATAATGCGTCAATTTGTGCGCTTCGTAACTTTCGGAAATTTCGGAAATTAAATCCGGAAAGCGAATTAAATGCCGAGCGAGTTCAATTTCTTTTTCATTTTTGAGCAGCGCGAAATCGGCTTTTTCTTTTCCTTCTTTTTCCGTTTTTCCCAAAATTCCGCTCATTCGAGCGTGAGCGTATTGGACATAATAAACCGGATTTTTATTGGATTTTTCTTTCGCCAAGTCAATATCAAAAATCATCGGCGAATCGGCCGAATACGCTAAAAATATAAATCGCACGGCATCGCGCCCAACTTCATCGATTAAATCTTCCAAGCAAATATACTGTCCTTTTCTTTTGGACATTTTAAATTCTTGTCCGTCCTTAAAAACAGTCAGATTTTGCGTCAAAATTACTTTCACTTTTCCATTAAATCCTAGCGCTTCCATTGCACCTCTTACTCTTGCAACATCCCCATGATGATCGGCACCCCAAATATCCACCGCCAAATCAAACTTTCTTTTTTCCAATTTATTCAAATGATACGCGATATCCCCGCCGAAATAGGTAATTTCTCCGGTAGATTTTTTAATTACGCGATCTTTTTCATCACCGAATTTTTCCGCCCGAAACCACAGCGCGCCGTCTTTTTCATAAGTTAAATCTTTGGATTTTAATTTATCCAGCGTCTTTTCCACTTCGCCAGTTTTATGCAAAACGCTTTCGCAAAAATATTCGTCAAAAAAAATCCCCAAATTTTCCATCGCCGGCCAAATCATTTCTTGCAAAATTACTTTTGTCGCCGTTTGTCCGACAACAAATGGGTCTGTTTCTTTATTTTTTTTCGCCAAATCATCAATATACTCTCCGCGATATTGCGCTTCCTCGTCTTTAAGAATTGAATGTCCCAAAACTTTTATTTGATTTCCGAAATCATTAACATAAAATTCCCGCCAGACAGAGAAGCCGGCTTTTTTCCAAACATTCGCCAGCGCGTCGCCCAACGGTCCCCCACGACCATTGCCCAAATGAATCGGTCCAGTCGGATTAGCGCTCACAAAATCCAAATGGATTTTTTTATTTTTCCCGATATTGTTATCGCCATAATTGGCGCCGGAGGAATTTATTTTTTCAATTTCTTTTCCGCGCACCTCGACCGAAAGATAAAAGTTTAAAAACCCCGCGCCCGCCGTTTCGATTTTGGAAAAAAGATTTTCTTTTTCATTGTCTTTTTTCAGCTCCTTTTTAACAAGCTCCGCGATTTC
>DMXN01000003.1:2949-9349 GCA_003482885.1 Candidatus Moraniibacteriota bacterium | reverse complement strand
ATATTCATCATATCTGGTATTTAAATAAAAATAAATCGCTTGAATTTTCCGATCTTAGAAAATTCGGGAAAATTATCTTGGATGATACGGACAAGATAAATAATTTGCCGGAAATTAAAAAACTTGGCGTTGACGCAATGAGTGAAAAATTTACGCTGAAAAAATTTCAAGAAATTTTGAACAAAAAAAACAGGCCAATCGGAATAATTCTTATGGAGCAAGAACTGGTTGCCGGCATCGGCAATATTTATCGCAGCGAAATTTTATTTGAAGCCGGAGTTTTGCCGGAAAGAAAAATCGCCGGCTTATCGCCGGAAGAAATAAAAAAAATATATCAAAATATAAAAAAAGTCTTCAAGAAAGCCATAAAATTGCGCGGGACATCCGACAGCGACTACCGCGATACTTCCGGAGCGCCGGGCGGTTTTCAAAAAGTTATGCGAGTGTATAATAAAGAAGGAGCGAAATGCCAAAAATGCGGGAAAATAATAAAGCGATCAAAGTTGGGGCAAAGAAGTATATTTTATTGCGCCAACTGTCAAAAATAAGGGCTTACGAATTTTAATATCTTATTGTATAATACAAAAGTAATTTTTAAACTTAAAAATAAATATGGAAACAGAGAAGAAAAAAAAGATTATTATTGCTATTATTTTGATAATAGTTATAACTGCCGGCGGGTTTTTATTTTTCAAAAATAAAGACAAGCAAGTAAAAAAACAAATTGACCTCGGACCGAAAGAAGCGCGATACACCGGTCCGGCCAATGCTGAAAATGTAAGTCCGATTTCCGGAATGGCTTGCGACAACTGGAATAAACGGCCAATCGCCGTAATGCAGCCGGCTGACATTTTGGCACGGCCGGCGGCCGGTTTTTCCGAAGCCGATATGGTAATTGAAATGCCGGCCTATACTTCTTCAGTAACAAGACTGATGGGTGTTTATGTTTGCGATATTCCAAAAGCTATCGGCGCCATCAGAAGTTCGCGCCATGATTATATCGCCCTCGCCAGCGGATTGGACGCGATTTTTGTTCATTGGGGCGGTTCTCATTTCGCGTTGGATTTGCTAAAGGGAAAAATTATCGACAATATTGAATGCCTTGTTTATGACGGAAAATATTGTTTTCGATGGACGGACACAAAAAGAATAGAAGACTCGGGGCATGTTACTAAGGAAGGCGTGCTGGCCGCCATAAAAGATCTTGGATACAGAGATGAAAATAAATTCGCCGGCTATCCGCATAAAGAAGAGGCCTCCATGGAAGATCGGCCAAACGGCGGACATTTGCGCGTAGCTTTCGCCAAACCGTACGATGTTGAATATGATTACGACAAAGAAACTAATTCATGGCTTCGGGTTTGGGCGGAAGTCGCCGACACGGACAGAAACAATGGAAAAAGATTGGCTCCGAAAAATATTGCTGTTTTAATGGCGCGATCCAATCAAATTTCAATCAATGAAGATTATACCGGCAAAGGTCTGCAAGATCCTTGGAAAAATGTGGAGGAAATTAAAAAAACCGGAACGGAAAGCATCAGTGACAGATATAACAATGTTCAAATCGGCGATCCGTGGTATGATGAATCGGATTCCGGAGAGGCGTTTTATTATATGAACGGAAAAGAAACTCGCGGATCATGGAAAAAAGACAAATCGAAATTGGACAGTAAGCTATACTTCTACGACGAAAGCGGTCAGGAAGCGCGATTTGTTCCGGGACAAATCTGGGTGGAAATTTTAGAACCGGGACAAGCGCTAAAATGGGTGCCGGCTTCATAAAAAATTCTAAAATCTATGATTTTTTTTCTCTACGGCGAAGACTCTTTTCGATCTTATGAAAAAGTCTTAGAAATCAAAAAAAAGTTTTCAATAAATGACAAATCCGGAGCGGGTTTGTCTTTATTTGATGCCAAGGAGGAAAAAGAAAATATCCTGAAAAAATTTCAAAGCGACTTGAAAAATACCGGACTGTTTTCTTCCAAGAAACTTTTGATTTTGCGAAGAATTATTTCCCGCTCTTCCGCCGACGAACAAGCGCAAATTCTGAAATTTTTCAAAGAAAATATTGAAAAAATAAAAATCGACACCGACTGCGTGATTATTTTTTGGGAAGAAGAATCGCCTAGAAAAAACAATGCCCTGTTTAAATTTTTAATCGCCAACGCCAAAAAACAAAATTTTGAAAAATTGCAGGATGCCAAACTTAAACAGTGGATTCTGGAAAGAATAAAAAATATCAATCCCGATGCGGTTATTTCCAATAGCGCGCTGGAAAAATTATCAGCTGGCGCCAATGGCGACACCGCGACACTTCACCAAGAAATTGAAAAACTGGTTAATTTTTCTTATCCGAAAATGATTGACGAACAAACAGTCAACTTGCTCACTCAAACCGATTGGGAAAATAATATTTTCAAAACCATTGAAGCTTTGGCTGACAATAAAAAACAAACAGCGCTGGAACTTCTGCGCCGGCACATTGATAAAGGCGACGATCCTTTTTATCTTTTCTCAATGTTTGTTTATCAATTCCGCAATCTCTTGCGCATCGCTTCTCTGCAAGAAAACGGAATTTTCAACGAATTAGAAATCGCTAAGCTCGCCAAGCTTCATCCGTTCGTAGTGAAAAAAAGCTTTCATCCGGCAAAAAATTTCGGCGAAAAAAAACTAAAAAATATTTTCCAAAAATTAAGCGCTATCGACACAAAAATCAAAACCGGAAAACTGGACATCAAACTGGCGCTGGATAAATTTGTGGTGGAATTGTAAATATTGCATCGCGTAGAGACACAGCACTGCTGCGTCTCTACCTAATAAAAAATAAAAAACCATCCGCCTTCGCAAAGGATGGTTTTTTATTGAAAAACAAGAAAATTATTTTTTAACAGCTATTGCTTTAACCATTTTATTCAAGCGGGATTTTTTTCTGGCGACGGTATTTTTGTGCAATACATTTTTTTGAGCCGCTTTATCTAAAGCTTTGATAGATTTTTTAAGAAATTCTTGCGCTTTTTCCTTGTCTCCGCCGGCAACAGCTTCGCGAGTGTATTTTATCGCGCTTTTGAAAGCGCCTTTAATCTTGCGGTTTTTTTCCGTTTTTCTCGCCGTCACCCGCATATACTTTTTCGCTGCTTTTTTAATTGGCATAGTTTTATAGTTATTATTAACACCACTTGATATTTTTAGCACGGTTTCGAATTTTTGGCAAATCTTGCGGTTTTTTCGCTTTTCCTAAAATTATCCTCCGCCGATTTTCACCCAACCATTCAAATTTAATCCAAACCGCCCGCGCGGGAATTATTTTTTCAACTCTGTTCGCCCACTCAACAATAGCAATATTTTTCGGATCGGAAATTATTTCTTCCCACCCTAAATTCAATAAGTCTTTCTCATTAATTCTGTACGCATCAATGTGATAGATATTTTGTTCGCCAGCCGGCGAATTAGACTTTGTTATCTTATACTCCTTCATCACCACAAACGACGGGCTGGTGTATGGTTTTTCCGCGCCCAAACCTTCGAGCAATCCTTGCGCAAACGAAGTTTTGCCGGCGCCAAGTTCGCCGGAAAGGCAAATCACTTCTCCGCCGCGCAATTCTTTCGCCAATATTTTCCCCATCTTTCTCGTTTCCTCAAATTTTTCCGTGATAAATTCCGTTCGCATAATCCTATTTTAACGCAAACGGACAATTTGCTCAAATAGGAAAATTGTGCTATACTTAAAACACTATAAAATAAATAATCTATAAATAAAAATCATGGACAAAAAAGAAAAATTAACCGCTTTTATCGATGCCAGCGATTTAAGCGCCGGAGATAAAGCGCGATGGATCGAGATGCTTAACGCTTCTCCGGAAAATTTTATTGAAAGTTTGCAGGAAATTTTAGAACAGTTTCCGCAAGAATTGAGTTGGTTTAATGAAATTTACAAAAGAAAACAAGCCGCTTTCGCTCTTTTTAAAACCACCAAAGCCGAAGGCCAAACGCAATTGAAAGAAATTTTTGAAGAAGAAAAAAAGAAGCTGGAAGAATTGTTGAATAAATAATAATTTTTTTAAATTTAAATTATATGCTATTTGAACGCTTTAAAAAACCAGTAAAACCATCAATGCAACATACTAAATTAAATATAGGCGAAATAAATCCTGAAGAAATAAAAACGCCCAAACATACCGAAAGCGATGCTGATATAAGTACAAAAAATCTCGAATTGCAAATTAAAAACGAACAAGATAAATTAAGAAAAGTTATTGCACAATTACCTGAAGGAGAAAAAAGTGAACTAAGAAAAAACATAGAAAAAACATTTGTTTTAGTAGCAGCTGGTTTTATGATGTTCGCAGCGACTGGATGCGGACAGGCTGGAAGACAATTAGATAGAGGATTTGGAGAAAGCGTGCAAAGATGTTTTCATGATGGACTTACAGAAAGACAACAAAAAAGTTATGAAATGGAAGCAAAAAGAATTCGAGATTTGCGCACTCGAAATATAAATTCGAAAAAAATGAGTGTCGAAGAAGCAGAAAGAAGATATAAATCCGATATGCAAACATTGGATGCCGCTTATGATGCCCTAAAAAGAAAATGAAAAACCTTACTTTTCAAAAAACACCCGCTGAAAAGCGGGTGTTTTTTGTTTATTGACATAATCTCCATTGCTTGCTATTTTATAATATCAACAAAATATAAACTATCTTTTTATGAGCCTGACCATTCAAGAACAATTCGAAAAATTTATCAATAATTCCAAGGATATTTTGATTTTTCTGCCGGAAAATCTCGGCGCAGACGCCATTGGAAGCGCTTGGGCGCTGTATTTTTTCTTGGCGCAAAAAAATATCGCCGCCACAATTGTTTCCGCGGAAGATTCTTCTTCTTTCGCAAAATTTGATTTTCTTCCCCAACCGGAAAGAATCGTTTCCGATATTTCCGGCGCGCGCGAATTTGTCTTGTCTTTTAATACCAGTCGCAATAAAATTACCAATTTGCGTCAAGAAACAATCGGCGATTCGTTCAATGTATATCTCACTCCCGAAAAAGGTTCAATTGACCCGCGCGATTTTTCTTTCATCTTGGCAAAATTTAAATACGATTTGATCATTGTTTTGGACAGTCCGGATTTGGAAAGTTTGGGAAAAATTTATTTGGATAACTCCGATCTTTTTTTTGAAGTGCCGATTATCAATATCGACTATCGCGGCAATAATGATAATTTCGGGCAAATCAATTTGACGGACATCACCGCTTCGTCCTGCGCGGAAATTATCAAACCGCTTTTGGAAAAAATTTCCGCCTCCCCGATCGATAAAGATATCGCCACTTATTTGCTCACGGGAATTATCGGCGCAACCAACAATTTTCAAAATAAAAACACCACGCCGAAGTCTTTATTGGCGGCAGCGGAACTGATGGACACCGGAGCCGATCAGCAAAAAATTATTCGCTGGCTGTATAAAACTCAGCCTTTGAATATCTTAAAATTGCTCGGGAGGGTAATGTCCAAATTAAGTTGGGAAGAAAAAAACAAATTGGTTTGGGTGGGGCTTTTATTGGAAGATTTCGTGCAAAGCCGCACCAGTCCGGAAAATCTGCCAATAATTTTGGAGAAGCTGCAAGAAAATTACAGCGAAGGAAATATTTTTATGATTTTATACAACGACACGCCAGCGACTTCTTTGGCGATTATCCAAACCAAAAACGCCCAAACTCTGCAAAAGCTGGCGCTGATTTTTGGAGCGAAAACAAACAGAAGCCAACTGGAAATCCAATGCTTTGAAAGCGATTTATCTTCGGCATCAAAAGCCCTTCGAGAAAAAATTGAAAATGGTTTGCAAAAATAAATCAGATGCATTAACTCGAAAAGGGGATAAGTTTTTTGAAAAAAAACTTTTTTTTTGTTATAGTGAACTCATGGCAAATTTTATGAAAAAACTTATTCCTCAATCAATGAAAAACAGTTATCACTTGGCGCAAGCGATTTTTGTGAATATTTGGTTTGGTTTTCCATCGCGGAAAATAAAAGTGATTGGTGTAACGGGAACCAATGGCAAAACGACAACTTGCCAAATGATTGCTAAAATCCTGGAAGAAGCTGGAAAAAAAACAGCGATGATTTCAACAATCAATTTCAAACTGGGTGAAAAAGAATGGGTGAATAAAACCAAATTTACAACCGTTTCATCTTTTGTGACGCAAAAATTTATCAAAGAAGCGGTTAACGAAAATTGCGAGTATTTGATTTTAGAAACATCTTCGCATTCGCTGGATCAGTATCGCGTTTGGGGCGTAGATTACGATATTGCGGTTATTACAAATATAACGCACGAACATTTGGATTATCATAAAACGATGGAAGAATATCGAAAGGCGAAGTTGAAATTATTTAAAAAAGCGAAAA
>DMXN01000003.1:0-2682 GCA_003482885.1 Candidatus Moraniibacteriota bacterium | reverse complement strand
GCGGTTTGTGTTGGATTATCGCAAGATATTTCTCTTGAAATTTGTGCCAAAGCTTTGGAAAAAATTAAAGTTGTGCCGGGGCGGATGGATGAAGTGGAAAATAATTTAGGAGTAAAAATTATTATCGATTACGCACTTACGCCGGATTCGATGGAAAAATTGGGCGCGCTAATCCTGGGCTTAAAAAATCAGAAAAATAAATTGATCTGGGTTTTTGGATCTTGCGGTGAACGGGATCGCGGAAAGCGGCCGATAATGGGCGAAATCGCTTCTCGCTATGCTGACTGTATAATTATTACAAATGAAGATCCTTATGGCGAAGATCCGCAAGAAATTATTGATGCGGTTTTTGATGGCGTTATA
The DNA here is from genome assembly GCA_003482885.1 of Candidatus Moraniibacteriota bacterium. Classification (GTDB taxonomy): domain Bacteria; phylum Patescibacteriota; class Minisyncoccia; order Moranbacterales; family UBA2206; genus UBA9630. The sequence goes on along the minus strand of DMXN01000003.1, from coordinate 2,319 downwards.
AAAAATAAAAAACTAGAAGAAAATAAAAATTGTTGGCGTATTTTTGATAGACATGAAGCAATTGCAAAAGCGTTAAAATTGGCGCGGAAAGGCGATATTATTTTGGTGACTGGCAAAGGCGCGGAAGAAACTATGGCGATTGGCGATAAAAGAATTGATTGGAATGATAAAAAAGTTATCTTGGAAGAGTTGGAAAAAATAAAAAAAAGTTTTTTATCCTAAAACACTTGCCAAAAAATAAGTCAATAAAAATCCCAAAATTCCTCCGACGAGCACCTCGCTTTTTCGGTGGCCGACTCGTTCCTTGAGGCGGGGAAAATCTTCTTTTTCTTTATCTATTTTTAATTGTTCGATGATGAAATTAAGCCGGCGGCCTTGATCGCCCATATAAATTCGCAGTCGCAGAGCGTCATCAATGACGATAATCGCAAGAGCTGTCGCTACGGCAAAAGCGCCGGAGTTTATTTCGGCGTAATAACCGACGGAAGTAATTAGCGACATTACGAAACCGGTGTGGGCTGATGGCATATGACCATAAGTTGTTCCATGTTCAATGGCGTATTTCCAATCGAAATTGTGTCGCGCATAGAAAACAAAAAATTTAATCACCCAAAGAATGAAACCGACGGCGATAGGGAGAATGAAAATATAGTAGTTTGATAAATCAATCATGAATTTATTTTACCATACTTTTTATCTTTTTGCATTTTTTCCAAAAAAGCGCTAAAATTCAAATATAATTTTAAGCTAATTTTTTTAACAAACAAAAATATGACAATGTTTATTGTTCTGGGAATTGTCGGGGTGGTTGTAATTGCCGTTGTTTCTATGTATAACGGTCTTATCACTTTGAAAAACAGAGTGGAAGAAGCTTGGAGCGACATTGATGTGCAGCTGAAACGCCGTTATGATTTGATTCCGAATTTAATCAACACTGTCAAAGGTTACGCGGCGCACGAAAAAGAAGTTTTTGAAAAAGTGACGGAAGCGCGAACGCGGGCGATGAATGCCGGTTCAACACAAGAAAAAGCCGATGCGGAAAATATGCTTAGCGGAACGCTGAAATCTTTGTTCGCAGTTTCGGAAAATTATCCGGAGTTGAAAGCCAATCAAAACTTTTTGGAATTGCAAAGAGAGCTTACTGACACGGAAGACAAGATTATGGCTTCGCGCCGATTTTACAATGGCAATGTTCGTGACTTCAACACTAAAATTGAAATTTTTCCCACTAACATTTTGGCGGGAATATTAAAATTCGCCAAACGGGAATTTTTTGAAACCACTGTCGGAGAGAAAGAAAATGTGAAGGTGGAGTTCTAAATTTATGCCGACTCTTTACACTCAATCCGATAGAAATCGAAATCTTACTTGGATTTATATTTCCGGTTTTTTGGTTTTTGTCATTGGCGTCGGTTTTGTTTTCGCGCGGGCGATGGGGAATAGCGTTATTCTTTACGGGGCGGTAATTTTTTCCGTGCTGATGAGTTTCGGATCTTATTGGTGGAGCGATAAAATAGTTTTGGCGATGAGCAGCGCAAAATCCGTAACGCACGATAACGCGCGCGAAATTTATCACATCGTCGAAAATCTTTGTATCACTGCCGGTTTGCCGGTTCCGAAAATATATATTATTGAAGACAGCGCGCCCAACGCTTTTGCCACTGGCAGGGATCCGAAACACGGAGTGATTTGTTTGACGACCGGAATAATTTCCAAATTGGAAAAATCGGAACTGGAAGGCGTAATCGCGCATGAACTTTCCCATATTGGCAATCGAGATATTTTACTTTCAACCGTTGTTGTAGTTTTGGTAGGATTCGTAACATTGTTGGCGGATTGGTTTTTGCGTTTTAGTTTTTTCGGCGGCAGAAAAAGCGATCGCGAGTCAGGACAGCTGGATATAATTATTACAATCGTTGCAATTCTTTTAGCAATTCTCGCGCCAATCGCGGCGATTCTTATGCAGTTGGCGATTTCCCGCAAGCGTGAATTTTTAGCTGATGCCAGTGGAGCGTTACTCACTCGTTATCCGGAAGGCTTGGCGCGAGCGTTGGAAAAAATTTCCGCCGATCAAGAACCGCTCGAAGTTGCCAATCGCGCGACTGCGCATCTTTATATTGTCAATCCTTTTAAGGGCAAAGGCAATAAATTAAAAAATTTATTTATGACCCATCCGGCGATTGAAGAGCGGATAAATATCTTGCGCGGGATGGATGTAAAATAAATTTTTTTTGAGCTTGCGGATATTTGGAGATATGGTAAAATAAACTAAGTTAAGCATTTAAATAAATAAAAAATTATAAACGAACAAATTATGGA
>DMXN01000020.1:6662-16483 GCA_003482885.1 Candidatus Moraniibacteriota bacterium | reverse complement strand
CGCTTACGCTCCGGGAACGATGGCGCAAGAAATCACGAGTTATCAAAACACCAACAAACGCTGTCTTCTTTTTGGCGTCGGTCCGCAATATAATCAGATTGATCAAAATACCAAATTATCCGACGGATCATTTTTTACGCAAAGCGAGGATGATAGTCTGACGCAAGTGGCAGTGATTGGAAGCGATATTGCGGAGGCTTTTTTTGGCAATGATAATCCTTTGGGAAAAAATATTAAAATTAAAAATCAAAACTACAAAATAATCGGCGTCGCGGAACCGCGGGGAGCAATGGCAGGATTTAATTATGACGAACTTATTTTTATTCCCGTGCAAACTATGCAAAAGAAAATTTTAGGCATTGATTATATCCGTTTTATTATGGTTAAAGCTGAAGATGAAAAATTGATTGACGCGACAGCTATTGACCTTACGGATGAAATGCGGCGATTGCATAAAATCACCGATCCGAACAAAGACGATTTTGGCGTGACTTCCATCAAAGAAGCGCAAAAAACAATCGAAGGTGTTTTCAAAACAATCAATATTTTACTTTTAGCTTTAACTTCAATTTCGTTGGTGGTCGGCGGGGTGGGAATTATGAATGTGATGTATGTGGCGGTGGCGGAGCGGACATTTGAAATCGGTTTGCGCAAGGCGGTGGGCGCCAAAGCGAAAAATATTTTGCGCCAATTTTTATTGGAGGCGATTTTTATCACTTTTTTCGGCGGAATAATCGGAATTATTAGCGGCTATTTTTTACTTCTCGCTCTTTCTTACTTTTCTGTTTTTTTGGGCTACGCGATTGAATTAAGTCTCAGCGGCAATGCCGTTAGTCTGGCAGTAGGATTTTCCGTTGCTACCGGAATAATTTTTGGTTATTATCCCGCTCGCGCCGCGTCAAAATTAAGCCCGATGGAAGCGTTGAGGAAGGAATAAAACTATGCATTCTTTATTTAAGCCAAGCCGTAATTTTTTTTGCCAAACCGTATTTTTTTGAGTAAGATTGAATAATGGACTTCAAGTATTCCAGCATTATTCTTTCCAAGAGAGATTTGTCCGAAACAGATCGGATTTATAATTTCTATTCTTTGGAAGAAGGAAAAATTCAAGCGGTCGGGCGGGGGGTGAAAAAGCCGAACGCGAAATTGGCGGGGAATTTGGAGTCGTTGACTTTTTCAGAAATTTTCGTTTCCAGAAGGAAGGGGCTGGGCAATATTACAGGAGCGATTGCCATGAATAATTTTTTGGCGATTAAAGAAAATTTTTCGGCGACCAGCCGGGTTTTTTGGGTATTTTCCTATTTTGATAAATTAGTCGTGGAACAGGAAAAAGACGAAAAAGTCTTTGGAATGTTTTTAGAATATTTGGAAACGATGGAAAAATTGAGCGCGGAAAAAAAGTTAGAAAATAAACTGGATATTGTTTCCGTCGGATTTTTATTCAAGCTGGCGCAAGTATTGGGGTATAAAATAGCGATGGAATATTGCGTTGTTTGCGAGAAGAAAACCGCGGCGGGGAATAATAATTTTTTCAGCGCGGAAAGAGGCGGGGCGTTGTGCGGAGAGTGCGGCAAGATTGAAAGAAAAAAAATAAGAAACAGCGATTCGTCCATCAAGCTGGTTAGGATTTTTCTTAAAAATAAAACCGGCAATTTTTCCAAATTGGAAGTTCCGGAAAAAGATTTGCGCGAGTTGAAATTGATTTGGAGAGAGTTGGCGGGGTGGATTTAGTTTTATTGCATGATATCTTTGATTTTTTGTGGTATGATTGAGACGGAAAATAATGAAAAATAAAATTATGTCTTTATCCGAAATAAAAACAAAATTATACAAGAAAGAAGCGAATGTGGAATTGCCGCGGCATGAGTGGAGCGAATTTGATCCGGTGGCGGTGGCTGATAGTCTATTTGAAAAAACGGAAATGCCGGAAGATGTTTGGGCGGAAAAAAACAGCGAATTGGCAGAAGGAAATAAAAAGACGATTAAAATCGGAATGATGATTATCGGCGGAATTATTCTATCAGTTGCGTTAGTCGTCGGATTTTACAAAATCCGACAGTCTTTTTTTGCCGAAGAACGATTGACGGTTTCCGTCGAGGGGCCAACGGAAATTAAAAGCGGAAATTTAGCTACTTATGAAATAAAATACAAAAATGATAATCGCGCGGATTTAAAAAACGCTACATTGAAAATTTATTATCCGGAAGATTTCAAGCCGGAAGAAAACGCTGATTTTAAAATAGAAGGATCAATGGTCGGCGCATTTAATCTTGGCGATATCAAGGGCTATAGCGAGGGAAGATCGGTTTTCAACGGCCGCGCGTACAGTCCGAAAGGAAATTTAATAAAAATCAAAGCGGAATTGTCTTATACGCCTTCGACAGTCAGCGGCATGTTTGTCGCTGGCAATCAATTGACGGTAAATATTATTTCCGCTCCGATAACTCTCGAAATAATGGCGCCGCAAAATATTTCCAGCCAAGATGAAATAAATTATTTGATCACTTACAAAAATGAAGGAACGGAAAGTTTTGAAAATATTCGCATCAAAGTCGATTATCCGGAACGATTTACTTTTTCCAGTTCCAGCCCGAGATCTTCCGAAAGCGATAATATTTGGTATATTGGCAATTTGTCCGGCGGGCAGAGCGGAAAAATAATTATAGCGGGAAAATTGGAAGGCAATCGAGATGAAATAAAAACGGCAAAAGCAATGGTCGGCGCGAATAATAACGGCGCGTTTGTAAGTTATAACGAAGAATCCGTCCAAACGAAAATCGTTTCTTCTCCATTGGCAATCTCGCAGACAGTCAATGGATTAAATAATCTTAATGCCAATGCCGGCGATTCTTTGCAGTTTGAAATAAATTATAAAAATGAAGGCGATATCGGATTGCGCGATGTAATTGTGACGGAACGGCTGGATAGTCCGGTGTTGGATTATACGACTCTCGAGATGAATGGCGGAGCGTATGATACCGGCAGTAAAATTATTACATGGAAAGCTCCCGACTATAAAGAACTGAAAAATTTGGCGCCTGGTCAAAGCGGAACGATAAAGTTTTCAATCAAAGTGAAAAATATCATTCCGATTGAAAGCGCCAATGATAAGAATTTTGTCATTTCCAGCTTGGCGAAAATCGACAGTCCCGATGTGCCGACGCCGATCAGCATGAATAAAATAATTTCCGGCAACAAAATGGATATTAAATTGAATTCCAAATTGGTTTTGGATGTCAAGGGTTATTACGAAGATTCCAGCATTTCCAATTCGGGACCGCTTCCCCCTAAAGTTTCCGAGGAAACAACTTACACAATGCATTTTATTCTTTCTAATATTTCCAATAATATTGAAGGAGCGAAAGTGGAAACAACATTGCCGACCTCGGTCGCGATGACAGGAAAAATTTTTCCCGAGGGATCCCCTTTGGAATATAATGAAAGGATGAATTCAATCGTTTGGATAGTCGGTAATTTAGAAGCCGGAACAGGAATATTATCTTCAAAAAAAGAAATAGCTTTTCAAGTAAGAATCAAGCCTTCTCCCGATCAAGCCGGCAATGAAGCGCCGCTTATGAATGAATCGGTTTTTTCCGCGCGCGATACCTTTACAGGAGAAAGTATTTCGGCTAGGATGGGCGGGAAAACCACGAATCTTTTGGAAGATAGCAATACGGGAATGAAATATAAGGTGACTAATTGATGTTTAAATTAATCTCTGAAACAAATACGCGGAGAAAAGGCGTTATAAAAACGAAAAACGGAGAAATAAAAACTCCGTTTTTTATGCCTGACGCGACGCGCGGATTTGTGAAATCCATAAGCGGAGAGGATTTGAAAAAAAGCGGGGTTCAGCCGATGGTGGTCAATACTTATCATCTTTATCTTAATCCGGGAATGGAAACTATAAAAAAATCCGGCGGCATAAATAATTTTATGAATTGGTCGTATCCATTGCTTTCCGATTCGGGCGGTTATCAAGTGTTTTCTTTGATTCATAAAAATCCCAAGTTGGGAAAAATAACGGAAGACGAAGTTATTTTCAGATCTCCCGTTGATGGAGCGAAACATATTTTAACGCCGGAAAAAGCCATTCAAATTCAATTTGATTTGGGCGTAGATATGATGGTTTGCTTGGATGATGTTCCACCCAACAATTATCCTGAGGAAAAAATAAAAGAAGCGGTGGAAAGAACGATTATTTGGGCGCAAAGATGCAAAATCGAATACGAAAAACAAATTAAAAAAAGAAAAATAAGCGACAGCGAACGACCGCTTTTGTTCGGAGTGATTCAAGGAGGAAAATACGGCGATTTGCGAAAATATTGCGCAGATGAATTAGTAAGGCTTGATTTTGACGGGTATGGTTTTGGCGCCCGTCATGTGGATGAAAATGGAGTTTTTATGGAAGATATGATAAGAGAAACAGCGCAAATGATTCCAAAAGACAAGTTGCGGTTCGCGCTAGGAGTCGGTACGCCGGAAGATATCGCGCGTTGCGTAAAAATGGGCTGGGATATATTTGATTGCGTGATTCCGACGAGGGAAGGAAGACACGGCCGATTGTTTGTTTGGGACAAACAATCGGAATTTTCAATTTTCAATTTTCAATTTTCAAATAATTTTGAAATTTCAAATTCTAAAATACAGAAATTTTACAACACAATCAATATCAACAATGAAAAATTCAAAGAAGATTTTTCGTCATTAGATACACATTGCGATTGCGAACTTTGCGAAAATCATAGTAAGAGTTATTTGCATCATCTTTTTGCGATTAAAGATCCGCTGGCGCAAAGATTGGCCAGTATGCATAATTTGAAATTTTACATGGATTTAATGAAAGAATTGCGATATGAAAAATAAATTTAACAAAATCGAATTGCTCGCACCGGCTGGGAGTTTGGAAAAATTGAAATACGCCATTGCTTATGGCGCGGACGCGGTTTATTGCGGCATTCCGGATTTTTCGTTGCGCGTGAGAATTAATCATTTTTCAGAAAAAGATTTGGCTAAAGCGGTGGAATATACGCATAAGCATAAAAAGAAAATTTACGCCACTTTGAACATTTACGCGCATAATCGCCATTTGGAAAAAATTAAAAAACACATTTTGTTTTTAAAAAAAATAAAAGTCGATGGAATTATCGCCAGTGATCCGGGAATAATTTCGCTTATTCAAAAATATTGGTCGGACGCGGAAATTCATCTTTCCACGCAGGCCAACGCGACCAATATTGAAGCGGTAAATTTTTGGAAAAAACAAGGAATAAAAAGAATTATTTTGGCGCGGGAAATTTCACTTTCAGAAATAAAAGAGATAAAAAGGAAAACAAAAAATATCGAACTGGAATATTTTATCCACGGCGCGATGTGTATGAGTTATTCCGGTCGATGCATCTTATCCAAATGGATGACTGATCGCAGCGCCAATTTGGGCGATTGCTCGCAACCATGCCGATGGAAGTATTATAAAATTCCAAGTTCTAATTTCCAAGTTCAAAGTGAAAGCGATATTTTATGCGCGAGTGTCGTTGATGATCAGAAAAGATTTGAAATGAATGTGGAAGAGGATAAACACGGGACATATTTTTTCAACAGTTATGACATGAATTTAATTGAGTATATTGATAATTTAATGAATGCCGGAATTATTTCATTGAAAATCGAAGGCCGCGCCAAAAGCGCTTATTATTTGGCGATTGTGACGCGCGCTTATCGGGCGGTAATTGACGCGATTGAAAATAAATTATCAAAAAAAGAAGTTGCTAAAATAATAAAAGCACAAAAAAAAGAACTGGACAATTTAGTTCATCGCGGATATTCTATCGGATTTTTGCTGGGTTGCGAGCCGGAACATAATTTTGAAAATAGAAATAATATTGCAAAGTATCAATTTGTCGGAGAGGTGGAAGGAAGCGAGGGAAAATTTAATGTTTTGCGTGTTCACAATCAAGTTTCGCTTGGCGATAAACTGGAAGCGATCATGCCGGAAAAAAACATCCCGATTGAAATTAAGAGAATTTTGGATTATAATAAAAAAGAAGTAAATATCGCCAACGGCGGGCATAAAAATCGGTATTATTTTGAGTTTGATCAGGTTTTGGAAGAAATGAGTTTGGTGAGAAAAAGGGTTTTATAAATTCAAATTTGACACTGAAAATCAATAAAAGTATAATGGGTTTATGAAAAATAAAATATCAACAATTGAAGATTTGGCAGTATTGGTGCAGAGAGAGTTTTTGGTTATAGGCGATAAGATAGATAGAATGGATAAAAGAGTGGGTAGGTTGGAAGAAAAGATAGGTGGTTTGGAAAAAAGAATAGCCATACTGGAAGAAAGAGTTGATGGAATGAGTGGCAGGTTGGATGCAATAGAAAGGCAAATTGATCGCTTAGAACAAGGGCAGATTGATATTAAGAATGAGCTTAAAGACATAAAATTCAGGTTGAAGCGAAAAATCGATGAGGATGAATTTGAAAAACTTGAGAAGCGGGTTATAAGATTGGAAAAATTAAGTTTTGCAAAATAATCAGCGTTGATGAAGGTAAAGTATGGCAGAAATAACTCCGATGGATAAAATAGTTTCGCTTTGTAAGCGGCGCGGGTTTGTTTTTCCGAGTTCGGAAATTTATGGCGGGTTGGGAGCGATTTATGATTACGGGCATTATGGAACGCTTTTGAAAAATAATATCCGGGACGCGTGGTGGAAAGCGATGACGCAAATGCGTGATGATGTGGTTGGTTTGGATAGCGCGATTTTTATGCATCCCAAAACTTGGGCAGCATCAGGTCATATTGACAGCTTTGAAGATCCGCAAGTTGATTGCAAAAAATGCAAATCAAGATTTCGTGCCGATCATATTTTGGAAGAGTTTGGTATTGGCGCCGATAAAATGCCGGTGGATTCCATAAACAAAGAGCTGGATAAATTAAGAAAAGAAAAAAAACTCAAATGCGCCAATTGCGGATCGACGGAACTTACGGAAGCAAGAAGATTTTCTTTGATGGTAAAATCCAATCTCGGTTCGCCGACGGACGAACTGAAAGAAGAAAATGTTGTGTATCTTCGTCCGGAAACTTGCGGAGGAATTTATTTGGAATACAAAAACACTCTTGATTCGACGAGAATGAAATTGCCGTTTGGAATCGCGCAAGTCGGCAAAGCGTTTCGCAATGAAATCGTGGCGCGCCAGTTTATTTTCCGTACGCGAGAATTCGAGCAAATGGAAATGCAATATTTTTTGCATCCCGATCAAATGAAAGAAAAATATGCTATGTGGAAAGATTTGCGATGGCAATGGTATTTTGAATATGGAATGAGTGAAAATGATATTCGTTGGTATAAGCATAAAAAACTGGCTCACTATGCGTCGGAAGCTTATGATGTTGAATTTAATTTTAAGTCGCTTGGCGGATTTAAAGAAATAGAAGGAATTCACGCGCGCGGAAACTGGGATTTATCGCAACACTCAAAATTTTCTGGCGTTGATTTGGCATATTTCGATGAAAAAACCAAAGAAAAATTTATTCCGCATATTATGGAAACTTCCGCCGGTCTTAATCGATTATTTTTGATGTTTATCGATCAGGCCTATACTGAAGAAACGATTGGTGAAAATGAAACACGAATGGTTTTAAAATTAGACAGGAGACTCGCACCGATAAAAATTGCGATTTTTCCGCTTCTTAAAAACAAGCCGGAATTAGTTGCAAAAGCAAGAGAAGTTTATGATTCTGTAAAAAGCAAATTTATGTGCGAATTTGACGACAACGGCAACATCGGCAAACGCTATCGCCGGCAGGATGAAATCGGAACGCCGTATTGCGTGACAATAGATTTTGAAACTTTGGAAAAAGGAGCGGTAACTGTTCGCGACCGCGACACGATGAAACAAGAAAGCGTGAAGGTTGAAGATTTGAATGAATATTTTAAAGAAAAGTTAGTAAAATAAAAAAAAGTTTATTTTATTACTGTTTAGAGCAAAGTTAATACTGGCGGAATTGACAGAGCAGGCACAAATTGTACAATTATAACTATTATAACCGTCATAAATGTATTATGAGCAAAAAGGAGCTTGTGTTAGCCGAAATTTATCGACAGAATAAGCACTGGAAAAATATTAATGCTTTTTTTGCTGATTTGAAAGATATAAAACACAGTCGAGCGCTGCTTGATAAAATTATTCCTTATTTGGATAAAAAAGAAATTATTTCCATTATCGGTTTGCGCCGAACCGGAAAAACTGCTCTTTTAAAACAGCTTATTCAAAAAATAATCAAACAAACAAAACCGGAAAATATTTTTTTTCTTACATTGGACGAAGATTTGCTTGGCAATAGAGTCGGCTTGGCTGATTACATTAATGTTTTTTTGGAAATAAGTAATTCCGGAGAACAAAAATATATTTTCATCGATGAGGTGCAATACGCGTTAAAATGGCAGCATATTATCAAGCGCTATTACGATACTGAGCCGAATTTAAAATTTGTAATCAGTGGATCATCTGCATTGTTTATAAAAAAACAAGCTACGGAAAGTTTGGCTGGAAGAATTTATGAATTTAAATTGCCGGTTTTAAGTTTTGAGGAATATTTAATAATAAAAGAAGCAAATAGTGAAATGATTTCTGATTTTCAGAAATTTGCCATAGCGCCCGAGCAGAAAAAAATAAATAAATCCGGTGCTGAAAAATTGGTTTATCAATGGGGAAGCGAACTGAAAAAACATTTTTATGATTATTTATTTTTTGGACAATTCCCAATTTTAGTTAATGAACCGAATATTGAAGCGCGAAAGAAATATTTAATAGAAGCGGTTTATAAAAAAACTTTGGAATATGATATTCCGAAAATATTCGGCATAGAAAAAACAGAAGCGTTGAAATTTTTATTTCAAATATCCGTCAGTGAAGTGGGCTCGATTATTGAAATTGGAAATTTAGCCAGCGAAGCGGGACTAAATAAGGAAACAGTCAATAAATATTTGCGTTATTTTGAAAACAGTTTTTTGATTCATTTTGTCTATAATTTTTCCAAGTCATTTCGCAAATCAAAACGACTGCTAAGGAAAATTTATCTGGAAAGCGTTAATTTTTACGCGGCTTTCCGCGACATTGATAATTTGGCAACTGACTCTCCGATAATCGGTTTTTTGGTGGAAAATTATTTTTATAATATTTTAGAGCAGCAATATCAATACATCGCTTTTTTTCGGATAAGAAAGGAGGAATTTGATTTTATCGTCGCCAAAGATTTGCTGGATAAAAAAAGTTATCAATATTTTGAAGTGAAACATACGAACAATATAAGAGAAAACGATTTGACATTTATAAAACGCAAAGCGAAGAAAATAAAGGGTATTTATACGATAATTTCAAAAGACAAATTGGAATTTTCTGCGCAAAGAAATATATTTCCAATTTGGATTATGAAAAATCAAAGTAGTTAATTATTTTTTTATATTTTTTCAGCCAAAGGCTGATCAACCTCTGGTTGAAATTTTCAATTCTATGGATCTAATTTTTACCGATCAAAATTTTGATCAGGAGGTTTTGAAAAGCGATCAGCCGGTTTTAGTGGACTTCTGGGCGCCGTGGTGCGGTCCGTGCCAAGCGATGGGACCGATTATTGATGAACTAGCGAAAGAATTTGAAGGCAAAGCGAAAGTGGGAAAGCTAAATGTGGATGAAAATTCCAAAATCGCAGAGGATTTCGGAATTATGTCTATTCCAAGTCTAAAAATTTTCAAAGACGGAAAAGTGGCGCAAGAATTTACCGGCGTGCAAGTGAAAGAAACCTTGAAAAACGCGCTGGAAAG
>DMXN01000020.1:0-6470 GCA_003482885.1 Candidatus Moraniibacteriota bacterium | reverse complement strand
GAAGAATACGGAAAAGTGATAGATATTAAGAAAGCGGGCAATAAAATAAGAGACAAAAAAACTGGAGCTGAGCCGGGGACGCATGACTTAGTGGACAGTATTTTAGAAAAAAAGTTTATTCCGAAAGGAACATGGGAAGAAAGTTCGGATAATAAAAAAGAAAAAGAATAAAACATATGGAAGAAAATAATTTAAAAGATTTGGAAGTTAAAAATCTTTTGGAAGAAAATTTGCGGTTGACGAAAGAAATTCATCAAATGTCGCGGAAAATCAGTCGATATGTCGCTTTTCAAAAAGTGTTAAGCGTAATTTATTTTCTTTTGATTATCGTTCCAATAATTATCAGCATTATATACCTGCCGCCGCTTGTTAAAAATATAATCAGTCCATATCAAGAACTTTTAAACGGCGGAAATAATCTTGAAAAAACCGGCGATGCGCAAAATATTGAAAGTATTTTGAAAACAGCGGGAGAGGTTTTAAATCAGAATAAAAAGTAAAAAATATAGAAGCCATGTAGGCAATAATTCGGCTTGTTTCAGACTAAAAACAGCTATCGATTGATTAGTATACTCTAGAGTATGCTAATCGTGAGTATACTATTTATTGTTAAAATTTTAAATAATCATTATGATAAACAAAATATGAGGGCTATTAAAACAAAACTAGCTCCGCAGGCTATCGGTCCATATTCGCAAGCGATAATTGCAGGTGATTTTATTTTTTGTTCCGGACAAATTTCAATTGATCCTAAAACAGGAGAAATAATCAAAGGAGGAATCGAAAAGCAAACGGAAAGAGTTATAAAAAATTTGAAAGCAATTTTACAAGAAGCCGGTTTTGCGTTGGAAAATGTCGTTAAAACTGAAGTGTATCTTGCTAATATGGAAGATTTTTCTATAATGAATGATGTGTATGGAAAATATTTCATTTTTCAAGCTCATCCCGCCAGAGCTACTGTTGAAGTTTCACGATTGCCTAAAAATGCTTTAATAGAAATAACTTGTATTGCTCATAAAGAATAAATTATATGTTGATAAATATCAATAGCAAATCAATTCAAGAAGCGTATGACCGTATTAAGAATACGGTTGTTGAAACTCCGTTGCAATTTAACGAAGGACTATCAAGAAAGTTTCAAGCAAAAATTTATCTGAAAAGAGAGGATTTGCAGACAATCAGATCATATAAAATCAGAGGCGCTTACAATAAAATATTATTGCTTTCAGATGAAGAAAGAAAGTGCGGTGTTGTTTGCGCAAGTGCGGGAAATCATGCTCAAGGAGTTGCTTTCAGTTGCAACAAATTGAAAATAAAAGGAAATATTTTTATGCCTCTGAATACTCCCAATCAGAAAATAGAAAGAGTAAAGAGATTTGGCGGCAAATGGATAAATATTATCATAGTGGGCGATACTTTTGATGAGGTTTGTTGCGAAGCTGAAAAATTTTGCAAAAAAAACAAGTCGGTTTTTATTCATCCTTTTGACGATGCGGATGTGATTTCCGGACAGGGTACAATCGGTTTGGAAATTTTTAAACAAGCGGTTGAGATGCCGGATTATATTGCCGTTCCAATCGGTGGCGGCGGATTAATTTCCGGTTTGAGTATTTATGCTAAAAACAAAAATCCAAAAATAAAAATAATTGGAGTTGAACCTGAAGGAACGCCTTCTATGCTTGAATCATTTAAAGCAAAGAAGATAGTAACGCTTAAACATATTGATAAATTCGTGGATGGTACAGCAGTTAAAACAGTTGGAAAATTGGGATTTGAAATTTCTAAAAAATTTGTTGATGAAATTTTGCTGGTTCCAGAAGGTAGGGTTTGCCAAGAAATGGTTTCTTTATACCAAAATAACGGAATAATTACGGAACCGGCTGGCGCGCTTTCCGTAGCCGTGTTGGAAAAATTGAGAAACAAAATTAAAAATAAAACGGTAGTTTGTATTATCAGTGGAGGTAATAATGATATCGGCAGGTATCCGGAAATTATTGATAGGAGTTTGATTTATCAGGGCTTGAAACATTATTTTATTATAGAATTTTTTCAAAAAGCCGGAGCATTGAGAAAGTATTTAAATGAAGTTCTCGGTCCCAATGACGACATTGTTTTATTTGATTATTTTAAGAAGAATAATCGTGAGACCGGTCCGACATTGGTTGGCATTGAACTTTTAAATAAAGAAGATTTTCAGCCGTTGTTGAAAAGAATGGATAAGAGTGGTTTGAAATATCAGATTATCGACAGGAAAAATTCATTATTAAAATTTATTCTTTAAAAACCATTATGACAAACGAAATTTACGATTTGATAATCATTGGCGCAGGACCGGCGGGGCTGGCTGCTTCAATTTACGCTTCGCGGTATAAATTGAATCATTTGCTTTTGGGCGTGGCTATCGGCGGACAAGTGAATGAAATTCGCAGTATTGAAAATTGGCCGGGCGATATTTCCGTTTCCGGCTTCAATCTGCTTTCCCGTTTTGTCGAGCATGCTAAAAGCTTGGGAGTTGCGCCGCAAAACGAGTCAATCGCTTCGATCAAAAAAAACGAGGAGAGTATTTTTGAAATCACAACGGCAAAAAATGTTTATAAAACCCATACGGTGATTATGGCGATGGGAACGGAATATCGGCGGATGAATATTCCCGGCGAGAAAGAATTTATCGGAAAAGGCGTTTCTTATTGCGCCACTTGCGACGCGATGTTTTTCAAAAATAAAACGGTTTGCGTGGTTGGCGGAGGCAACGCCGCGGTGACAGTCGCTTTGAATCTTACGGACTTCGCCTCCAAGGTTTATTTGATTTACCGCGGCGACAGATTTACCGCGGAACCGGTTTGGTTGGAAAAGATGGCGGCTAATCCGAAAATAGAAGCGATTAAAAATACGAATATTATTGAAATCAAAGGCGATAAAAAAGTGGAAAAAATAATTTTAGATAAAGCGTATAATGACAAAACTTATTTGGAACTCGATGGCGTTTTTGTGGAAATCGGCAGCGAGCCGGGCGTGGAATTGGCGCAAAAAATCGGTGTGGAACTCGATGAGCAAAAATATATTAAAGTAAGCGCCGATATGAGCACGAATATCGTGGGCATATTTGCGGCCGGCGATATCACTAACGGATCCAATAAATTTCGTCAAATTATCGTCGCCGCCGCCGAAGGAGCGATTGCCGCCAACGGGGTGTATAAAATGTTGAAATTAAAATAGCAAAAAAGTTGATTTTTTGGCTGTTTTGTGCTAAAATTCAGGCATATGACAATTCATGATTTTATCAAAAAAAGAAAATATTTGATTTGGTGGGTGAAAGATTATGACGCGCTTGGTTCCGAATCAATCGTGGAGGCGACTTTGAATTATGGCGATTGGGACGATGTGCAAACACTCATAAAAATTATGGGCATCAAAAAAGTCGCCAAAATTTTCCGCGAAAAATCTCAGCCGTCAAAAGTCGGTCGGCAGAATTATCGTTTAGATGTAAAATATTATTTCAATTTATATTTTAACAAATATGCATAAAGAAATATTATCAAAAGAGCAAATCGAATTATTTCCTTTGCTTGAAATGGCAAATAGAAATTTTGGTTTGGTTGGCGGAACGGCTGTGGCGTTGCAAATTGGACACAGACAGTCAATTGATTTTGACTTATTTTCTTACAAAGAATTTAAAAACAAAATATTGAGGCAAAAAGTTGAGCGATTAACGAGAATAAATCAAACAATAGTCAATAAAACCGGCGAGTTCACTTTTATGGCTAATAATGTAAGAGTTACTTTTTATAATTTTACTTATGAAATCGAATACAAAAAGAGTCTTGATAAAATAATCAAAATGCCTGATCTTCTGACTTTGGCTGCGATGAAAGCTTTTGCAATCGGACAAAGAGCGAAATGGAAAGATTATGTCGATTTATATTTTATTATGAAAGATTTTCACACTTGCAAAGAAATTGCCAAAAAAAGCGAGGAGCTTTTCGGGGCTCATTTTAATGAAAAATTATTTCGTGTACAATTGTCTTATCTTGACGATGTCAATTATGAAGAAAAAGTTGAATATTTGCCCGGTTTTGCGGTGAGCGATGAATTTGTCAAAAAAGCACTGGTGGAATTTAGTTTGGAAAAATAAATTTTATGAACCCAATCGAACTTTCAAAAAAATTAGGCGGGAAAATTGAAGTCAGGAGTAAGATGAAATTAACCGAAGAAAATTTGGCGGTTTTGTATACTCCCGGAGTGGCGGAAGTTTGCAAGGCAATTGCTAAAGATAAAAAATTATCTTTTGAATATACGATGCGAAAAAATACTATTGCGGTTATTTCTGATGGGTCGGCGGTTTTAGGGCTGGGGAATATCGGTCCGGAGGCGGCGTTGCCGGTGATGGAAGGAAAAGCGTTATTATTTAAAGAACTGGGCGGAGTGGATGCTTTCCCAATAGTTTTGAATACGCAAGATACGGAAGAAATAATTAAAACAATTAAATTTTTAGCGCCGACATTCGGCGGGATAAATTTGGAAGATATTTGCGCGCCGAGATGTTTTGAAATTGAAGAACGGCTCAAAAAAGAATTGGACATTCCGGTTTTTCACGACGACCAACACGGAACGGCGATTGTGGTTTTGGCGGGAATTATTAACGCGTTGAAAGTTGCCAAAAAAAAATTGGCGAAAATAAAAATTGTTATTTCCGGCGCGGGAGCGGCGGGCGTGGCGATCGCGAAATTATTGATTAAAGCCGGAGCGAAAAATATTCTTATGCTTGATAGTTTAGGAATAATTTATAAAGAAAGGGCGGGAGGCTTAAATGATTCAAAAATGGAAATTGCAAAAATTACCAATCTGAAAAATCTAAAAGGCGGTTTGCGCGACGCATTGGCCGGTGTGGATGTTTTTATCGGCGTATCCGCGCCGAATTTATTAAGATCGGAAGATATAAAAATGATGAATGAAAAAGCGATTGTTTTTGCGATGGCCAATCCGACTCCGGAAATTATGCCGGAAGAAGCCAAAAAAGGTGGAGCGTATATTGTCGCTACCGGCCGATCTGATTATTCCAATCAAATCAATAATGTTTTGGCGTTTCCCGGAATTTTTCGCGGTGTCTTGGATAATAAAATTAAAAAAATTACCGACAAACATAAAATAAAAGCGGCGCAAGCAATTGCCGGTTTGATAAAAAAACCGACTTGTGATAAAATAATTCCAAGAGTATTGGATAAAAGAGTAGTAAAATCAGTGGCGGGCGTATTTTTGTAATAATTTGTAATTTTGTAGAACTATGAAAGTTTATCGAAAAAAAATAGAAATAAAAAGCTCGAGTAGCGTGGAGTTGATTGATATCACGGAAAAAGTGGAAGAAGTGGTGGGAAATTCCGGAGTGCGGGAAGGAACGGTTTTGATTTATTCTCCGCATACTTCGGCAGGAATTTTTATCAATCATAATGAACCGATGCTGCTTCAAGATTTCGCTCGGGTTTTGCATCGACTGTCGCCGATTGACGATCGTTATTCACATGATCTTTTTGAGTTAGCCAGAAAAAACAAGTCCGATGGGCGGAGTAATGGTCATTCTCATTGCAAGACAATGCTGGTAGGTATCAGTGAAACCGTGCCGATTGAAAAAGGGCATATGATGATTACGGAAAAACAAAATATTTTTATGGCGGAAATGGATGGCGCGAGAACACGGGGTGTTGTTATACAGGTGATGGGGCTATAAATTTGTATGAGCAGGCTGGTAAATAATTTGATCAAAGACGGTTATCTGAGAACCGATCGTATTATTGACGCTTTCTCGGAAATAAGCCGAATTGAATTCGTGCCCAAGGAGTTTGAATTGCAAGCGGAAGCGGATGTTGCCTTGCCGATCGGTTATGGTCAAACGATTTCCCAGCCACTGACGGTAGCGTTAATGTTTGAACTTCTAGATCCGCAAGAAGATCAGAAAATTTTAGATGTCGGTTCGGGTTCCGGTTGGACGACGGCGCTGCTTTCATATATTGTTGGCGAAAAAGGGAAAGTGATCGCGATAGAAAGAAAAGAAGAATTGAAAAAAATAGGCGAGCGCAATGTTGATAAATTCAAATATGTGAAAAATAATCGGGCACGATTTTTTTCCGGCGACGGAAGTTTGGGATTTCCGCAAGAAGCGCCATTTGATCGAATTTTGGTTTCAGCGGAGACGGAAAATATTCCGGAAGAATTAAAAAAGCAATTAAAAATTGGCGGAAAAATGGTTCTTCCGGCGGGAAACAGTATTTGGTATCTTGAGAAAAAAAATGAAACGGAATTTATTAAAGAAGAATACGGCGGCTTTTCTTTTGTGCCGTTGGTTATTAATCAATGAATAAAAAAATATTTTTTATTTTATTTTTTATCTTTATCCTGCTTGGCGGGCTTTTTTATTTTCGCCATCAAATTTATTATTCCCGCGGCGCGGAGAATCGCGTGATAATTTTTGAAATCAA
>DMXN01000018.1:12452-37223 GCA_003482885.1 Candidatus Moraniibacteriota bacterium | reverse complement strand
AGCTGTTTATGGCTTAATTATACCACAAGATGGTTGTTTTTGGTATGGAAATTTCGATTAAGGTTTTTAGGGAATTGGCGACAGAGCCACTATAACTGGCATTTTCCTTGCAAGGATTGCAATATTGTCGCAGTTTCTTTGACGGTAGTTTTTATTTGCGCAGTGATTATTTTTATTTGCGCGCTGTTTTGATCTTTGGTTGCTTGTTTCAACGCGGTGATCTCTTTGTCCAGATCTTTCAATTTATTTTCCAAATTACCGATTGCAGTTGCTTCCGATGGGCAGGTTTTTTTTAATACTTCCAATGTTTGCATTAGCTTTGCTTTGTACGCTTCGGCTTTGGCTGTCATATTGGTTCCTAAAACAGCCAAGGCTTTTTTGGTACCTTCTTTTATGACATCTTCGCCGGCCCCGAGATATTGAATAAATTCTCGACCGACCGCTCCTAATTCATCAAGCGAAGTTGAGCTTGACGCTTTGGATTTGTAAGTTTCCAGCCCCTTTTTAGTATTAGCCAAAGAAGTCAAAATTACTTCTTTTGACGAATCAACTATTTTTGTGTTGGAAGATATTTTTTGTGTCGTATTATCAATCATTGCAATCGCTCGGTCTATTCTTTTTAGTAATGCCGCCTTGAAAGCGTCGTAATTTTGATTGATTTTATCTTCAATCTCTTGTCTTTTTTGATCAATAGCTTGTTTTTGTTCGGGAGTAATGCTGCTGGTTATTTGCTGTTTTTTTTGGTCAATGGATTGTCTTTGCGCATCAGTGATGGCTGAAGTTGCGTAAGCGGTTGAGATAAGAATTAGCAAGCAGGCACTGGAGATAACAATTTTCTTTGGCATATATTTTTTTTATTTAGTGATTAAAATAAATTCTAAAAATAATTAAATTATTCGGCGAACAAATCTTGATTTTCATCAAGTCCTTGCGCTGACTTATCAATTCCATCAATGTCGTTGGCCAAATTATTTAAATCTTTTGTATTAGGATCAGAAGAATTGATTTGCGGTATTTCCGAAGTGTTAGTCGGATTTTCTGCTGCTGTCGTGGTTGCCGGTGTTTCTGTTGTAACAGGTGTTGATTTTGTCGGAGCGGATGGAGTTGTTGGCGTAGTCGTAGCGCTATTTCCGCAACCGGAAAATACTGCGACAATTGCCAGCATCCCCAAAATTTTTGCAATTTTTTGCATAGAGCTTTTTGTCCTTTGCCGTTTTTTATTTATAGAAATAAAAAATTAAAAACAGCGAGGATGAATTAATAATTTATAATTGAATTATAAAGCAAAAACGAATTTGACACAAATTCAAAAAAACTGTAAGATATAGAAGCAATGGAGAGATACTGAATGGTTCGCGGAAGCGAACTTTTATTTTAGCGGTTTCCGCAAATAATTTGTAAAATTTAATTTAATTTTTATGGCAAGAAAAAAAAGAATAAACGATGAAGCGGTGAATGCTTCCGGAGGAATCGGCGATTTCGGCAGCGCTATTTCGGCGCTTTGTGATGAAAAGGGAATTTCCAAAGAGAAAGTGATTGAGACAATTGAAGCGGCTTTAGCGGCGGCTTATAAAAAAGATTATGGAAAAAAAGGCCAAAACATTCGCGCGGAATTTGATGAAGTGAGCGGCAACGCGAAATTTTATTTGATTAAAGAAGTGGTGGATGAGACTACGCGAGAATTTATCAAAGAAGAAGATAATGATAAACCACTTGATGCTAAAACTGCGACGGGCGAAGAAGAAAAATTACCTCACTATAACATTGAACGGGATTTAACTTCAGAGGAGGCGAAAAAAATCAAGAAAGGCGCGAAAATCGGCGATATTATCGAAACGGTTTTGCCGGAGGAAAAAGATTACGGTCGAGTGGCGGCGCAAACCGCCAAGCAAGTGATTATTCAGAGAATTCGCGAAGCGGAAAGAGACTCGATGTTTGAAGAATATAAAAACAAGGAAGGCGAAGTAATCAGCGGCGTGGTGCAGAGAGTCGAAGGGCGGAATGTTTTTATTGATCTTGGAAAATCAGTTGGCGCTCTTTTCCCCGGCGAACAAATTGAAAAAGAAAATTATCGCGTCGGTCAACGCGTAAAAGTTTATTTAGTCAGTGTAGATGTCGGCACAAAAGGACCTGGCATCACATTAAGCCGCGTGCATCCGGAAATGGTAAAAAGATTATTTGAATTAGAAGTGCCGGAAATTTTTGCCGGAACGGTGGAAATTAAAGCGATTGCGCGAGAAGCGGGCGAGAGAACAAAAGTTGCGGTGGCTTCCACGGAAGACGGAATTGATCCGATCGGTTCTTGCGTGGGGCAAAAAGGCACTAGAGTGCAAGCGATTATCGAAGAACTGGGAGGAGAAAAACTGGATATTATTCTTTGGAATGCCGATATCGCCAAATTTATCGCCGCCGCGCTTAGTCCCGCTAAGGTTTTAAAAGTGGAATTGGACGAGGAGCAAAAAAGAGCGGTTGTATCTGTAGTGGAAGAACAATTATCTTTAGCGATTGGCAAACGCGGGCAAAATGTCCGTTTAGCGGCAAAACTTACGGGATATAAGATTGATATTGCGGGAATGAAGAGTGAGGAAGAAGTTGCGGAAGAGAAACAAGAAGAAATAAAAGAAGAAGAAAAAAACGCAGAAGTTGTAGATGAAAATAAAAAAGAAGAGTAATGATTTAGTCGGTGTCATCTCCGCGAAGCCTGTCCTCGATTAAATCGGGGAGCGGGGATCTAGTCGCGGTGCGCAGGTTTAATCGTCTCGATTGAACCGTAAATTTCTGGAAACTTAATATAAATTTCGGATTTAAGATTAAAAATAGACTGCATTTATAGTCAGCTCTTCAGAAATAAATGGTTCAGGCGAGACGCCTGAACCTGCAGTTGTAATAATCAGTTTAATGGAGCCTAGATTCCCGCTGGAGTTTACCCTCGTGAAAACGGGGGCGGGAATGACAATAAAGTAAATAATTTTTTAATTTAAAAATTCTATGAATCTATGGCACGATGTGGAGCTTGGGGAAAAAGCTCCGGAGCAATTTAATGTGCTCATTGAAATTCCCAAGGGATCGAAAAATAAATATGAGATCGACAAAAAAACCGGTTTAATCAAATTGGATCGCGCGATGAAATCCGCACAAGATTATCCGTTTGATTACGGTTTCGCGCCACACACGCTTTGGGATGACGGCGATGCGTTGGATGTGATTGTGTTGAGCACCTATCCTTTGATGACGAATATTTTAGTGGAAGTTCGTCCGGTGGCGGTGATGCGAATGGTTGATTGCGGCGACAGCGATGATAAAATTATCGCCGTGCCAGTATCCGATCCGCGTTGGAATGAAGTGAATAAGTTGGACGATATCAATAAGCACTCATTAAAAGAATTCCAGCATTTTTTTGAAACCTATAAATCTATCGAAGGCAAAGTGGTGGAAATTACTAAGATCGAAGGAAAAAAAGAAGCAATGGATGCGGTGAAAAGAAGCATGGAATTATATAAGGCTAAATTCGCGAAATAAACCTATGATAAAAAAACTGCCCAATTCAAGAATCGAAATTGATTTGACTGTTGAGTGGAAAGAATGGAGAAAATATATCGCTTCGGCGGTGGCAGAAATTTCGGCGGAATTTAAAATTCCCGGATTTCGTCCCGGTAAAGCTCCGCGAAATATAATCGAGCAAAGAGTGGGAAAGGAAATGATTTTGAATAATGCGGCTGATAGAGCAATCAGCAAAAAATACGCTGATTTTATAATCAAAGAAAAAATCGCTGTTTTGGGACATCCGAAAGTGGAAATTGAAAAAATAAACGAAAACGAAGATTTTATTTTCAGAGCGATTGTCGCGGTAATGCCGGAAGCAAAAATCAATGACAGCTATAAAAAAGAGATAAAAAAAATCAATGAAGAATATAAAAATAAAACAGCGGAAGCGGGGGAGGAAGAAATAAATCTAGAATTGGAAAAGATTGCCAACAGTCGGGTTAAGTTAGTAACTGTAAGGCGCGCGGCGGGGAACAATGACAGCGCGGAGATTGATTTTGAAGTTAGCATTGACGGCAAACCGATTGAAAACGGCACTAGCAAAAAACATTTATTGACAATCGGCAAAGGCGTGTTTATTCCCGGTTTTGAAGAAAATTTAATCGGGATGAGCGAGGGCGAGGAAAAAGAATTCAGATTGCCGTTTCCCGTTGGTTATTTTAAAAAAGATTTGGCGGGGAAAACGGCTGATTTCAAAGTAAAAGTAAATTTAGTTCAAGAAAGGCAAACGCCGGAAATCAATGACGAGCTCGCCAGTTCTTTAGGGAAATTCAAGGATTTGGCGGAGCTTAAGAAAAATATCAAAGAAGGATTGGAGCATGAAAACGCGCATAAATTAAAAGAAGAAAAAAACGGCAGACATTTGGATGAGATTGCAAGAAATCTGGAAGTTGAAGTGCCGGAAATTTTGGTTCAAGATGAAAAAGAAAAAATGTTTATTGAATTTGAACAGCAAATTCAGTCGGTCGGAATGGCGGCGGATGATTATTTGATCAAAATAAAAAAAACCAAGAACGATTTGATGGAGGAATGGGCGCCGCAAGCGGAAAAAAGAGTGAAGTCGGCGATGGCGCTCCGAGAAATTGCCAAGATGGAAGAAATAAAATTGGATTCAAAAGAAATCGAAGAAGAAATGAATAAGACGCTGCAGTATTACAAAAATGTCAAAGACTTTGAAAAAAATATCGGAATGGAAAGATTATATAATTACACCAAAGGCGTGATGGAAAATGAGAGAGTGTTTGAGATGCTGGAAAACTTGTAAAAATTTATGCAAAACAAAATTACCAATCAATATTTAATTCCCACCGTTATCGAAAAAACCAATTACGGCGAGCGGGCTTACGACATTTATTCGCGGCTATTGAAAGACCGGATTATTTTTCTTGGCAGTTCAATCGATGATATTTCCGCCAACAGTATTATCGCGCAGCTGCTATTCTTGGATTCGCAAAATTCCAAAGAAGATATAAAAATATACATCAATTCACCGGGAGGATCAGTGACGGCGGCGCTGGCGATTTATGACACGATGCAATTTGTCAAAGCCGATGTTTCCACGATTTGCGTCGGAATTGCGGCGAGCGCGGCGGCTTTGCTTTTGGCTTCCGGAAAAAAAGGAAAAAGAATTGCGCTTCCCAACAGTGAAGTTATGATTCATCAAGTGATGGGCGGAGCACAAGGACAAGCGACGGACATTGACATTCAAGCTCGGCACATTCTGAAAACCAAAGAAAAATTAAATGAAATTTTAGCATTGCATACCGGACAAACAGTAGCTAAAATTACCACCGACGCCGAGCGCGATTATTTCATGAGCGCTGATGAAGCGAAGAAATACGGGATTGTGGATAAGATTATAAAGTAAATCACGGTTCAAGACAATTCTTCCAATAAACTTTCCCCTGAAATTTCTATTGGTTTTTCTATGTTGAAAAGTTCGAGGATTGTTGGGGCGATGTCGCTGAGAAGTCCGGCGGTTTCGAATGAGTAGGGATTTTTTTCTGTATCACTTAGATGATTTTCGCCGGTGATAAACCATAATGGAACCGGATTGGCGGAATGTTCGGTGTTTTCTTCTCCGGTTTTCAAGCTTACCATTTCTTCCACATTTCCATGATCAGCCGTGATTAACAAGCAGCCGTTTTTTAGTATTACTTCTTTAATCAATTTCTCGAGACATTTGTCGACAGTTTCAATTGCTGCTATGGCAGCTTGCTCGTTGCCGGTGTGACCGATAATGTCGGCGTTGGCGTAGTTGATTAAAATAAAATCGTATTTTTCTTTTTGAACAAAATCAATCACTTTGTCAGTTATTTCTTGCGCGCTCATTTCCGGCGCTTCGTCGAATTTCGCTACATCTTTGGATGGAATGATCACGCGGTCTTCTCCTGAAAAAGCTTCTTCTTTTCCGCCATTGAAAAAATATGTGACATGGGCGAATTTTTCCGTTTCAGCGATGCGCAGTTGAATCAATTTGTTTTTAGATAAAACATTTCCCAAGCAATTGGATACTTTGATAACAGGGAAAGCGATGCTTACCGGCAGATCGGCTTCATATTGAACCATTGCCACGAAGCAGAGATTTTTAATGGGCTTTTTGTTGAATTTATTAAAGTCGGGAAGAGCAAATGCCTTGGTGATTTGTCGCGCGCGGTCTTCGCGAAAATTGAAAAAAATAAGCGAATCATTATCACTGACTGTCGCGAGCGGTTTGCCGTTTTCCATAACAACCGCCGGTTTGATATATTCATCAAAAATTTCTTGTTTGTAGGATTTGTTCAAATAATCGATTGGGTCAGCTATTTGTTCTCCGATGCCTTCGGTTATTGCGTCATACGCCAGCTTGATGCGATTCCAATTATTATTTCTGTCCATCGCGTAATATCGACCGCTGATTGTGGCGATGCGGCCTGTTTTATAAATATCCAATTTTCTTTGCAATTCCTTGAGCGATTCCGTTCCTGATGCGGGCGACGAATCCCGACCATCAGTAAAAAGATGCAAGAAAACCTTTTCAAATTTTTGATTGCGTGCCAGTTCCAATAAGCCGTAAAGATGATCGACAATAGAATGAATCCCGCCTTTGCCAATCAATCCCATCAAATGCAAGGCAGAATTATTTTTTCTGCAATGTTCTATCGCTTCCAAAAAAGCGCTGTTTTTGAAAAATTCTCCGTCTTGAATCGCCATGGTAATGCGCGGCATATTTTGATAAATAGTTTGTCCGGTGCCGAGCGTGATATGCCCGACTTCTGAATTTCCCGGTTCTCCCCACGGCAAGCCAACCGAAATTCCCGAAGCTTGAAGAGCGATATGCGGATAAAATTTATTCAATTTATCAATAGTTGGGAGTTGGGCGTTGATTATGGCGTTGCCTTTTTTGTTTTTGCTCAAACCCCATCCGTCCAAAACCACCAAAACAACCGGCTTAAAAGTATTTTTTTGCATTATAAAAAATGTTTATTGTTTATTCAGAGCTTACTAACAGATAATAGCATTTGTTTTTCTTTTTGACAAAAAAGGCGTAATGCAATAGTATTAAGAAGGTAAATAATTTGTTAAATTAGTCTGGTTTAGCTTGGTAAATAAAATATCTAATAGTTGTCTATAGTTATGATTTATCAACTGAATAGAAAAAAATATTATGGAAATAAGTTTGACGATGTTTTCAGTCGGGATTTTAGCATTGGCGGCAGGGGCTATTTCGGGATATTATGCTCGGCAAACAATCGCTAAAAAACAACTTTCTACTGCTGAAGGCAAGGCTTTGAAGGTGGCGGAGGAAGCGGAAAAGAAATCACAAGAGTTGATTTTAGAAGCTAAAAATAAGGCAGTGAATATTTTGGAAGACGCCAAGAAAAAACAGTATGAAAAAGAAGAGCAGTTAATGCGCATGGCGGGAAGGCTGGAAAAAAAGGAGGAAGGGTTGGATGGAAAAATACTGGAAATAGAAAAAGAAAAAGAAATATTAGGGAGAAAGGCGGAGGAAGTTCGAGAGATTAGAAGGGAAGCGGAAGAGGCGCGGAGGCAAGAATTAAAAAGATTGGAAAAAATCGCCGGTCTTTCCAAGGAAGCGGCAAAAAAAATTCTTTTGCAACTGACTGAAGAAGAAAGTCGGGATTTGTTGGCGAAAAAAATCAAATTTTTGGAAATGGAAGGTTGCGATGTTTTGGAAAAAAAAGCCAAGGATATTATGACCCAAGCGATTCAAAAATATGCCGGATCGCACGCGGCAGATGTAACGACTAGTACTGTGGCTATTCCTTCTGATGAAGTAAAGGGACGAATT
Source organism: Candidatus Moraniibacteriota bacterium (assembly GCA_003482885.1). Classification (GTDB taxonomy): domain Bacteria; phylum Patescibacteriota; class Minisyncoccia; order Moranbacterales; family UBA2206; genus UBA9630. Next base: position 29,389 of record DMXN01000018.1, on the reverse strand, counting down.
ATTGGCAGAGAAGGGCGCAATATTAAAGCGCTGGAAAGATTGACTGGTATTGAAATTATTGTGGACGATACGCCGGAAGCGATTGTGCTTTCCGGTTTTGATCCAATCAGAAGAGAAATTGCCAGAATCGCGATCGAAAGATTGATTTCCGACGGACGAATTCATCCGACCAAAATCGAAGAGGCGGTGGAATTCGCCAAGTCGGAAATAAACAATAAAATCAAAGAAGCTGGCGAGGCGGCGGCGTATGATGTCGGCGTGGCGGGATTGGAACCGAAATTGATTCATACTCTTGGACGGTTGCGTTATCGAACCAGTTATGGACAAAACGCCTTGTTGCATTCTTTGGAGGTGGCGCATTTGTCGGGAGCTTTGGCGGCGGAATTGGGAGCGGATGTGAACTTGGCAAAAAAAGCCGGACTTTTGCACGATATTGGAAAAGCGATTGATCATGAAGTGCAAGGAACGCATGTGGAAATAGGCATTAAGATTTTAGAAAAATTCAAAATCGGAAAAGAAATTATTGACGCGATGAAGTCTCATCATGAAGATTATCCGTTCGAATCTCCGGAATCGATGATAATTTCTGCGGCAGACGCCATTTCTGCCAGTCGTCCCGGAGCGAGAAAAGACACTCTGGAGAATTATTTAAAAAGGTTGGAAGAATTGGAAGCGGTGGCGAATTCTTTTGAAGAGGTGGAAAAAACTTACGCCATTCAAGCTGGCAGAGAAATTCGAGTTTTTGTGCGACCGGATAAGATTGATGATTTGGGCGCGATAAAATTAAGCCGGGCGATTGCCGATAAAATTGAAAAGGAATTAAAGTATCCCGGAGAGATTAAAGTGAATGTGATTCGCGAAACAAGAGTGGTGGAGTACGCTAGATAAATGCTTGCTTTATTTAAAGCATTCGGATAAAATAAAGAGAGTAAGATTGAAAGTATAAAAATTCCGCTAAATGCGGATCGGTCCGCCTCGGCGGACTGAAAAACTTAATTTGAAAGGAGGTGTTAATATGGCAGGCAACAATGTAAATAAAGACGCTTTAGTAAGCGCAATCAGCGAAAAAACTGAATTGTCCAAGAAGGATATCGAAATGGTTTTGGAAGCGATGATTGAGGTTATTACCAAATCTTTGAAAAGCGGAGACAAGGTGACGATGACCGGTTTTGGAACATTTAAGGTTTCCAATCGCGCCGCTCGCGAAGGTATCAATCCTCAAACAAAAGCCAAGATTCAAATTCCGGCAATGACTGTTCCTAAATTTTCAGCCGGCAAGGCTTTAAAGGAAGCGATAAGATAAAGAATTTAGTTTGAATATATTTTCCGGATTGTTTTTAATTCAGAAGATAGCGACAAAATCCTCCGCCATGGCTGGGGATTTTGTTTATGGCAAAATAAACTTGATTTTAATGAATTGTATCTATACAAATCCTTTATCCAAGCTAAAAATAGACACCTGACATTGACAATTATTTTTTTTTATGCAATGATAAGCTGTTGTTTCGAGAATGGCTCGAAACGGCAGAAGTCTTTTGACTTCTTTGTTCTTAAAAATTTTGAATTTGAAGGAGATGTTATGACGACACGAGTTGTCACAGACAAACAGTTGGAAAAGTTATCGAGAAGAATACACGATCTTTTTGAGCGTGTGCGAACTGGTGGGGTTGATTTTCAGGAAACATTGGATGGACTTCAATGTTTGGCTGAAAAAAAATCCGAAACAATTAACTCACATGGCAAAGATATTGCCATGTGTCAGAAATTTTATCAAAAGGTTTTTGGGGAATCCCAGGACTTTTCTGAAGTTCGCATTCCCGAAAAACCGGAGGGCGACTGGTGGCTCATTGTCCTCGTAAAAGGAATGACGCCGGAGGAGTTGTTCCAGAGATGCCGAGAAAAATTCGGCGCATGGAAATGGACAAATAAAAGTCTGGACGAAATTATTGTTTCGGATCGGACTGCAAAAGATGGACACTATGCCATTTGGGTGAAGGCTAATATTGAGGCAGACGAGGAATTTAAAAATCTTTTCGCCAATCAATTAAAAGCCCAAAATCACAAGGGCATCACTCTGGAAGAGCGACTTGTTCTTGAGTTGTTCTATTTCTGGAGAACCAAGAAGCACTTGGATAATCAGAATTGGACGCTCTGCGCGGGTTCGCGCTATTCCGATGGCGACATTCCGTACGTGAGCTGGAACGATGGCAGGATGGATGTTTACAGGTGCTATCCTGACAGTGTCCATGACCACCTTCGTTCCCGCCGAGTGGTTTCCTAGCCCTTTTAACTTTTTTCTTTTAACCTTTTCCAAAAAAGGAGGTGATGTAAATCCGCTTGCTGAAAATTTCAGTACAGCGGATTTTATTTTTTCCAAAAAAGTGTATAATAAAATCAGGCTAATACAATCGGTTTGGATTTTTCAAAAAAAAATCAAATAGCGATTTGCCACAAAAAATAAGGAAACTGCTTGTTTGGTTTTGGTGAAGGTTTTTGCGAAAGTGAAATGCTTCATAAAAAAATTCCCCGACAGATCGGGGTCAAACTCAGATAATTTTGCGAAAGATTATCGGTGAAACGGATGAAATCAAACAAAATAACGGGTTCGCGCTATTCCGATGGCAACATTCCGAACGTGAACTGGAACGATGGCAAGATGAATGTTAACAGGTACAATCCTGACAATGTCAATGACAACCTTCGTTCCCGCCGAGAAGTTTCCAAAAAAAGAAATCCCATTATATTAAAAATGGGATTTTCTTTCGCAAGACATATTTTGAAAAATTATTTCAAATATTTTATCCAGCCATTAGTCATTTTGGATATTTCCTGTAAATCTAATTCCAAAGCAATATAATTTTTACTGTTTATGATTTTCAGTTCATGAGATATTCGAAAAAATCTTTTCAGAACCTCGATTTTTATTCTGGTGGAATTGAGAAAAGAAAATTTATTATCTCTAGATTCAAACGAAGCAATGAGCGACAAATCAATTATTTCCAAACAAATATTTTCAATTTTCAAATAAATTCCAAAACGGTCACGCTTGGATAATTTGAAAGAAAGCAAATAGATTTTTTTATAAAACTCGCAAACCTTATGCACCAAAGGCACATCAAGTTGATTAAATCCGCTGGGGGGGGGTATTAACTGTCATGATTTTGCATTTCCAATTAAACGCGAAATCGCTTTTAATGGAAAAAATAAAAAATTAAACGATGAAATTTTTGAAAAAATAATTTCTCTGGAAAATCTGTTTTTAGCTTGGAAAGAATTCAAAAGAGGAAAAACAAGCAAGCCGGATGTTCAACAATTTGAATTTGATTTGGAGAATAATTTATTTCAACTTCATTATGAACTAAAAAACAAAACTTACCAGCATTCATATTATACCGCATTTAATATCTGCGATCCAAAACTTCGAAGAATTCACAAAGCCAATGTCAAAGATCGAGTTTTGCACCATGCGATTTTCCGGATTTTGTATCCGCTTTTTGACCAAAATTTTATTTTTGATTCCTATTCTTGTCGAACAGAAAAAGGAACTCACAAAGCTGTTAAAAGGCTGGAAAAATTCACCAGAAAATTAAGCCAAAATAACAGAAAGAATATTTTCGCGCTCAAATGCGATATTAAAAAGTTTTTTGATTCTGTGGATCAAGAAATTTTATTAAAAATAATCAAAAGAAAAATACAAGAAGAAAATGTCATCTGGCTTATTGAAAAAATAATCAAAAGCTTTCCAAAAGGCTTGCCGCTGGGAAATGTCACCAGCCAGCTTTTCGCCAACATATATCTCAATGAACTTGATCAATTTGCAAAGCATATTCTAAAAGAAAAATATTATTTGAGATATTGCGATGATTTTGTAATTTTATGTGACAACGAAAAACATTTGCAAAACTTAATTTTAAAAATCAACAACTTTTTGCGAGAAAATCTAAAACTCAATCTTCATCCGAACAAAATCATTATTAGAAAATATTATCAAGGCGTTGATTTTCTCGGATATGTTGTTTTGCCACATCACAGGGTTTTGCGAACAAAAACTAAAAGAAGAATAATCAAGAAAATTCAAAACAAAAGACAGGATTTGCAAAACGGTTTGATTGCTGAAGAATGTTTTGAGCAAAGTTTACAAGCGTATTTTGGGGTTTTGAGTCATTGTGAGGGATTTGGGATTAAAGAAAAAATTAAAAGGATTGCAAGACATTTTTAGTTGACGAAAAAGATTTTTGAGGATATGATTTGAAAGTAAAATAACGGGGTGTTGTGTAATGGTAGCGCGCTTGGTTTGGGACCAAGTAGTCAGAGTTCGAGTCTCTGCACCCCGACAAAAGTTATTGAACTGATTTGTATTGTGTGGTATGATGATATTATGAAAAGCCACATAAAACAAAAAGCGATCATTTTAAGAAACAGGGGATATTCGTATAAGCTGATTTCTGAAAGATTGGGTATAGGCAAGGGAACATTAAGCTGTTGGCTGAAAGAAATCCCATTTAAACCTAATGAAGAAGTTTTGCGTAGGATTCAGTCTGGACCTAGAAAGTCAGGAATGTTACGACACAATAAAAGAGTTGCGGAAACAAAAAAAATAAAAGAAGAAGCCAAAAAAGAATTGGGAGATTTATCTAAGCGAGATTTATGGATGCTAGGAGTTGGTTTATATATAGGAGAAGGATCAAAATCAATCGAGTCGGTAAGGATTATGAATTCTGATCCGGAGATTATAAAAGCGTCAATTAGATGGTTTAAGAATATTATTGGGTTAAAGGACGATAATATTGTTATTTCGATTCATTTGTATCCGGATAGCAATAAGGAAAAATGTCTAAATTTTTGGTCGGCAACAACAAAAATATCAAGAAGTCGATTCAAGAAAACCCAGATTGATGAAAGAAAAAATAAGTCAGCAAAAAAACAAGGCAAGCTTCCCTATGGAACGGCTCATATTAGAATAATTAGTAATGGTCAAACGGATTTCGGCGTAAAATTGCATCGACGAATAATGGGCTGGATTGAAGGAGTAATGGAACAATTAAATAAATAGCGGGTATAGTATAATGGCTTTTATGCGACCCTTCCAAGGTTGAGATGGGGGTTCGATTCCCCCTACCCGCTCCTATCAAAAAAACTTTAACAGAGACTTTTTTTACGGTTGTTTTAATCGCGGAATTAGTATAATGGCAGTACATGACCTTCCCAAGGTTAGGGCGTCGGTTCGATTCCGTCATTCCGTTCCAAGCAGAAAAAAGTAGAGACAAGACAGTGCCTGAAGAAGATTTGCAAAAAATAGAAGATGAAAAAAAGGCTACTGAAGAAGAAAAAAAGAAAGAAGAAAAAAAACACAAATACAAGCACAAGAAAAAATAAAAACGCGATTATGCGCGTTTTTATTTTTTTGATAAATTTCACCCGACTTTCTTAAAAGATATTTTATAAACCGGTTCGTAGAGGTTGTCGAATTCGTCTTTGATTTCAACCGGCTTGCCTTCCATCAATGAAGACATTGCAACATCGGTGATAGATTGCGCGGTTTCTTCGGATTTCTTTTTCAGGTCTTCCAGTCTATTATATTTCGCGCCCATTCGGCTTTGCGCCATTGTTTCAATTTGCTTCTTTTTTTCTTTTAATTTTTTAAGCTCATCAGAAACTTCCTCATAACCGTTGGCGCTTATCAGCGCGTCGCGATATTCTTTTTTAATTTCTCTTTGTTCTTTCTTTATTTCTTGAAGCTCGTTAAACAATTTTTGGACATCTTGCATTTGATTAAAATTAAAAATTATAAACAACAAAAATAATTCTAGCACAGATTTTAGAAAAGCGGAAAATGTGGGTTGGCATTTGCCCGTAGAGACGCAGCGGTGCTGCGTCTCTACAATAGAGGGATGAATCGGCGAAATTGTGCTAGAATATAATTATGCGGAAAAATATAAAATTTAAAATCATAACCGATAGTTGCTTCGCGGCATTTATCGCGCTGTTTTTGTATTTTTATTATTGGCAAAATTCAGATAAAAAAGTCGAGCTGAATTTTTCGGAAAACACGGAAACAGAAAATATCAAAGATGGGAAAGAAATTGACGCGCAGGATAATAAAACGGAAAATATTCCGTCAGATATTACTGACGAAAAAGAGGTTGTAAATAAAAATAACGCAAATATTCCAATGTCGGCGGGGGAAACGGCGGATGCGAAAAATACAGAAATAAAAATTACAAATCGCTTGGTTGATTGGGGATTTCAAAAAACAGAGGCGCGAAAAATCGACACGATTATTGTTCATTCGTCTTATGACGCGATTGGAAATAATTCATACGATGTTAGCGGTACAATCGCGGAATATAAATCCTACGGCGTTTCGCCGCATTATTTGATTGATCGAAAAGGAAGTATTTATCGACTTGTCGAAGACAAAAATATCGCCTATCATGCGGGAGAAAGCCGAATGCCGGACGGGCGAACGGGCGTAAATAATTTTTCCCTCGGAGTGGAAATGCTCACCACAAAAAAAGACAAATTAACCGACGAGCAATACACCGCGCTTAATTTACTTATTAAAAATTTGAAAAGCAAATATAAAATTACAAATATCTTAGGACACAATCAAATCGCGCCCGGCAGAAAAGACGATCCGTGGAATTTTGAATGGAATAAGATTTTGTAAAAAATCTCCTCTCCCCTCGGGAGAGGATGTCGCGTACTCGCGACAGGTGAGGGATGGGCTTAATATTAAAAGAAGTTTAAGTATAAAAAATTATTTTTTTCTATATCATTCGTCCCTCCCTCATCCGGTTTGAGTACAAACCACCTTCTCCCGAGGGGAGAAGGGGATATGAAAACATTTTTATGCAAATTATCATTGAAATCAAAAATAAAATAACAAAGTTGTTATTAAAAAAAGATCAAAAAACAGTCGATGAAATTATTTTTTTGCCGGAGCAGAATATTTCCCAAAAATTGCTGCCGTTTTTTGATGAAATTTTAAAAAAAAATAATTTAACAGTCGAGGATATTAAAAAAATAGAGGTGGAGACCGACCTCGGCGATTCCTACACTTCTCGTCGCATCGCCGAAGCGGTAAAAAATGTTTTTGATTGGGTGAAAAATGGAAATTCTTAAGCTTAAAATTTTTTATTTGCCTATGAATTTGAGTATGTGCTATAATCAAACCATAAAAATACAAACGGTAAATTTATGAAAAAAATAAAACGGGTTTCTCAAGATAAAGAAGTGCTAAAAGTGTTTAGCAATAGCGAGGTGATAATGGTACTGGAAAAAATGGACGATAGTATTAAGCTAGTTATTGAAGGTCAAATGGGCATACAAAGACAATTGGATGAATTTAAAGATGAAACACATGCCGAGTTTAGAGCGGTTGAAGTTAATTTTAAAAAAGTTTTTGGTAAACTTAATGAGCATGATAGAAAATTTGAAGAAGTTGACACTAATTTTAAAAAAGTCTTCGGAAAATTTTCTGAGCACGATTCTAAATTTGAAACCGCTTTTGAATATCTTTCTCGTATTGATGATGAAATAACCGAGATTAAAAATAAAATGGCGAAAACCGACTGGAAGGAAATGAGCCGAAGCGAGTTTGAAGGAATTAACAGAAGATTGGAAAAAATTGAAAATGATCTCGCGAAACACAAGGCGATGTTTTTGACGAAATTAAAGACGGCGTAAAAAAGTGTAATTTTTTTCAAAAAAAACAAAAAAAATGAATCAAAAAATCTCAACGGGAATTGGAACAATAATTTTAATAATCATCGCCATCACAACAGGAGTTTTTGTCTGGCTGTACGAAAAAGACCGGCCGATCGATAGCGGGCAAGCTGTTCAGAATTTGCCGGTGAATAAAAAATTCAAAGTCGCGCCGATTTGTAAAAATCTTTGTGGTGATGGCAATTGCGACGAGACTGTTTGCATGGCGACCGGTTGTCCTTGTCCTGAGACTGAAGAATCCTGCTCGCAAGATTGTTCCGATGTTAATGATATTTCAACTGTCGATTGGCAGACTTACAAAAATGAAAAATACGGATTTGAATTTCAGTATCCGAAAGATTGGAAGTTGTCTGAAAATGGTGGAAATAATTTTGATATTCCTGTTATTGGCATTATTAGTCCTGAAACTCAAAAACTCACCAAAGACGAACGAGTTCAATACTTTGAAGATATTTTAGTTTATTATTATCCTTCGGTATCAGATGAACCTGAAAATATTGCTAATAATTTTAAAGCTGCCACGCTCGATGAATTAGTCGAAAGGAATTCGATGATTGAAAAAGTTGGCACATTAAAATTGGGCGATACTAATGCTGTGGATGTGATTTGGGGAGGTGAGGGAGAATATTATACAATTCTCGCAATAAAAAATTTGCATCTTTACGAAATTTTATTTAGCAATGCATCCAGCAAAGACGAGTTAACATCCATAGAAAAAACAATCCTTTCCACTTTCAAATTCACAAAATAAAATTTATGCCGGCGGGTTTTTTTGTCGTACTCTATTTGGAGTACGGCTGTACTTTAAATAGAGTACATGGTATAATTGAAACATGAATGATATACTTGGAAAATCAAAAATCAGACAAAGTATTTTAAAACTCTTATTTTCTAATCAAGAAAAAGAGTTTTATTTGAGTGAAATCGCTAGAATTATTAACGCATCAAGAGGCAACGCGCAAAAAGAACTAAAAAAATTGGAAGAAACCGGCATAATAAAATCGGAAAAGAGAAATAATTTAAGATATTATTTTTTAAACAAGCAAAATCCTCTTTTCACGGAATGGGAAGGAATGGTTAAGAAAACCGTCGGGATAGAAAATGAATTAAAAAATATAATTCAAAAAATCAGCGAAATAGAATACGCTTTCATATTCGGCTCATATGCCAAAAATGATTTTAAAAGCGAATCAGATATAGATTTATTTATTATTGGTAATCCTTCGGAAGATGAGTTGATAAAACAAATAAACAAACTGGAAAAAGAAATCAATCGAGAAATCAACTATCATATTTACTCCGAAAAGGAATTTAAAGAAAAGATAAAAACAAATTCATTTTTGAAAAATATAATAAAAAAATATATAATGCTTACGCCAAATGAAAAAAAATTTAGAAAAATATTTCGCTGATTATATTCAAAAAGGCTATCTTAAAAAAGAAAATATCGGACTTGATCAAATAAAATCGTTAATTCAAAGCGCCGAAAAAGATTTGCACGATGCCAAAGTACTCTTGGAAGCAAGAAAAATTTTAGACATCAGCGAGGAGCGATATTATACCGCCGCTTATACTTCAATGCTCAAATTGGCAAGAGCCGTTTTGTTTTTAAATGAGTTGCGCCCGAGCGATGGTCAACAACACAGAACTACGATTGAAGTTGCAGGACTGATATTGGGCGATGAATTTTCAAAACTTATTTTGGATTTTGACAAAATGCGCAAAAAACGCAATGAATTTACATACGAACCTAAATATCCGATAAGCGAAGCGGAAGCCAAAAAAGCCGTTGATTCCGCCGGAGAATTTTTTCGCAAAGTTAAAAAATATATCAGTGAAATTGATCCGCAGTTGAAATTGTTTTAAGATGTACTCTTCTAATACATTGATTTGACAAAAAAACCACTCCTGTTGTATAATCCAATTGTAATGAAAAAAGTAAAAAATAGACTCTTCTAAAGTTTTGCCGTCCGCTAAAAAATAGCGGAGGGCTTGTGTTATTTTTTGATTTGTGTATAATGCTTTTATTGACTGCTTTGTATATTTTTATATATATATTTTTTCGCTTGATTAGCGAAAAATTAAATTTTTGGATAAAAATACCAAGTAAAACTTAATACTTTAATTTTGAACTCATTTAAATTATTATTTCCCTGGTGAGAAAAGGGGAATGATAAAGCAATGAGCGTTATTTTTATGTTTAAAGTTTCATCCAAAAGCTTAAAGGTTAGGGATGCCTTTGGCGCGCAATCGTCTTTATCCAAAAGAAAGTTTTTTAAAACAATGTCGATGGTATCGTTGCCGAACTTGATTGAAGTGCAAATGAATTCCTATAATTGGCTTTTGGAAAAAGGTTTAAAAGAACTTTTGGACGAAGTTAATCCGATTACCGATTTTTCCGAAAAAGATTTAGAGCTGTCTTTCAAAGAATATTATTTGGACGATCCGAAATACGATGAAGTGACTGCTAAGAATAAAAATATTTCTTACGAAGCGCCTTTGCGATGCAAAGCGCAGCTTTTGATTAAAAAAACCGGCGAGATAAAAGCGCAGGAAATTTATTTGGGAGATTTTCCCTTAATGACCGATCGCGGAACTTTTATCGTCAACGGAGTGGAGCGCGTAGTAGTGAGCCAAATCATTCGCAGCCCCGGCGTTTTTTTCACGATGGATTATCAAAAAGGCAAGAAACTTTTTGGAGCGAAAATCATTCCTAATCGCGGAGCATGGCTGGAAATTGAAACCGACGCGGAAGGCGCGATCTATGTTAAAATCGACCGCAAAAGAAAAGTGGCTATCACTTCGCTTTTGCGCGCTTTCGGCTATGCGACCGATGCTAAACTTTTGGAAACATTCAAGGATATTGATAAGGGCGAAATTTCTTTTATTGAAAAAACGATTGAAAAAGATATTACTAAAAATCAAGGAGAAGGCTACAAAGAAGTTTATCGAAGAATTCGTCCGGGTGACTTGGCGACCGAATCGAATGCCAAGCAAGTTATCGATTCAATGTTTTTCAGTTTTGAAAAATACGATTTTGGCGCGGTCGGACGATATCGCTTGAACCAAAGATTGCAAGTGGAAATGGCTAACGATGAAGAACATCGTGTTTTAACGCGGGAAGATTTGATTTTGATTATCAAGGAAATTATTCGATTGAATAATGATCCGCAAGCGATCGCAGATGATATTGATCATTTGGGCAATCGGCGCGTGCGATCAGTGGGTGAACTAGTGCAAAATAAATTGCGCGTGGGTTTTACCAGAACAGTGCGAAATATTAAAGACCGAATGAGCACTTGCGATTTGGAATTAGTGGTGCCGGGACAGTTGGTTAATTCTCGGCCAATTGCCGCCGCTATCAAAGAATTTTTTGCCAGTTCGCAACTCTCGCAATTTATGGACCAAGTCAATCCATTGGCGGAGTTGGAACATAAACGAAGAATCAGCGCGATGGGACCGGGAGGTTTGACTCGCGAACGCGCCGGTTTTGAAGTGCGCGATGTGCATCATTCGCATTATGGACGGATTTGTCCCGTGGAAACTCCGGAAGGTCCGAATATTGGCTTGGTTGGGCATTTGGCGACTTATACCAAAATTAATCAGTATGGATTTTTGGAAACGCCGTATTTAAGAATTTATAAAGAAATAGAAAATAACGAGGAAAAATTATTGCATAAAATTTTAGATGAAGATATCGCCGGTTTTCTCCGCGGAACATTGATTGACGAAACAGCGGCGAAAAATATTGTCAAGATAAAAAACAAAAAAACTATTAAAGTCAAACCTTTTATCAGCGCGGACATTGATTATATCAACGCCACAGTGGAAGATCGCAAGAATATTACCCATGCCGGAATTAATATTGACGAATATAATAATATTTTGGACGAAGTGGTGGGTGCGAGAGTGAAAGGACACACGACGGAAATTGAAGCGGTGAAATTGGACTATATCGATGTGTCGGCCAAGCAATGCATTTCCGTGGCGACTTCTCTGATTCCTTTTTTGGAACACGATGATGCTAACCGCGCATTGATGGGATCAAATATGCAACGGCAAGCCGTATCTTGTGTGAAACCGGAAGCGCCATTGGTGGGAACGGGAATTGAAGACAAAGCGGCGGTTGATTCCGGACAGGTGGTAGTGGCGCGAGCGGCGGGAGAAGTGGCGGAAGTTGATGCTGATCATATTATTATCAAAGAAGAAGCGCCGGTCGGAGCAAAAAAACCGTATATCAAAAGAGAGTATCATTTGCAAAGCTTTGTAAAATCCAACGCTTTCACTTCGATGAATCAAGTGCCGCGCGTGGTCAAGGGTGATATTGTAAAAAAGAATCAACTTTTAGCGGACGGCGCCTCGACTGATCACGGTGAACTTTCTCTGGGTCAAAATATTGTTGTGGCTTTTATTCCGTGGGAAGGATCGAATTACGAAGACGCGATTATTATTTCGGAAAAATTGGTGCAGAATGATCGGTACAGTTCTATTCATATCGAAGATTTTTCTATTGATGTGCGCGACACTAAACTCGGACCGGAATTAATCACGCGCGATATTCCCAATATCGGCGAAGAAAGATTGAAAAATTTGGACGAAACCGGGATTATTTCCATCGGAGCGGAAGTAGCTTCGGGAGATATTTTAACTGGAAAAATTTCGCCCAAAGGTGAAGGCGATTTGACGAGTGAGGAACGATTATTGCGGGCAATTTTCGGAGAAAAATCCCGCGATGTTAAAGACAGTTCGCTATATCTTCCGCACGGCGAATACGGAAAAGTGGTGGATATTAAAATATTTTCGCGCGAACAAGGTGACAAACTTTCGACTGGCGTCATTCAGCAAATTCAAGTTTCAGTGGCGCAATTGAAAAAAATATCCGTGGGCGATAAGCTGGCCGGACGGCATGGAAATAAAGGCGTGATTTCTCGCATCGCTCCGGTAGAGGATATGCCGTATTTGCCGGACGGAACTCCGGTGGATATGATTTTAAATCCATTGGGAGTTGCCAGCCGTATGAATATCGGACAGATATTGGAAACGCATTTGGGCTGGGCAGCTTTGAAATTGGGCTATAAAGCGGCGACACCAGCGTTGGAAGGCGTAACGGAAAAACAAATCAAGGAAGAATTAAAGAAAGCCAAATTGCCGGAAACCGGAAAAGTGAAATTGGTTAATGGCCGAACGGGAGAATTTTTTGATAATGAATCGACAGTTGGCGTGATGTATGTAATGAAATTGCACCATTTGGTGGACGACAAAATTCATATGCGTTCCATTGGACCGTATTCTTTAATCACTCAACAGCCGTTGGGAGGAAAAGCGCAATTCGGAGGACAGAGATTCGGAGAAATGGAAGTGTGGGCATTGGAAGGTTACGGCGCAGCCTATACTTTGCAGGAAATGTTGACGATCAAATCGGATGATCAGATGGGAAGATCAAAAGCTTACGAATCAATAATTAAAGGCGAGCCGATTAAGAGTCCGAATGTTCCGGCGTCTTTCCATGTTCTAGTAAGCGAGTTGAAAGGTTTAGGATTGAATGTGGAATTGAATGAAACTAGCGCGGAAGGCAATGAAGATATGGATGAAGAACGGGTCAATCAGGATGACGAAAGCATCGCGTAGAGCGAGGCTACGGAAGAATTAAAATCAAAAATTTATTTTTAAATTTTTTTCTCGTGATTCGCAAGTTGCAGTTAGAGGAATATCATTCTTTCCCGGCTGCAAGTTGGCGAATTGCCAATTTTATTTATGATGGATTCGATTACTAATACCAAGACCAGCAATTTCAGCAGCGTGCGGTTGAAGGTCGCCAGTCCCGAAGAAATTTTGGAGTGGTCCAATGGCGAGGTTTCCAAGCCGGAAACAATTAATTATCGCACTCAGCGGTACGAAAAGGATGGTCTTTTTTGCGAGAAAATTTTCGGTCCTTCGCGGGACTGGGAATGTTATTGCGGAAAATACAAAAGAATTCGCTATAAAGGAATTGTCTGCGATAAGTGCGGAGTGGAAGTTACCAGAAGCGTGGTGCGTCGCGAGCGGATGGGGCATATTAAATTGGCGGTGCCCGTATCGCATATTTGGTTTTTGCGCGGGGTGCCGTCGAAAATCGGTTTAACGCTCGGAATGGGCGTGCAGGATTTGGAAAAAGTGATATATTTTTCCAGCTATGTCGTGCTAAGCGTGGATGAAAATGAAAAAGAAAAAGTGCTCGTGCAAATCGAGCAAGAAGTGAAAAACAAGCAAAAAGAATTGGAGAAAAATTTTCAAGACGACGAGGAAAAGAAAAAAACCAAACTGGAAGAATTGAAAAATATTTATCGTTCCGCGAAAGAAGAATTAAAAAGTTTACATAAAGCGCAGATTATTTCGGAAATTGAATATTTCAACTTGTCTTCCCGTTATGGACAGGTTTTTACGGCTGGTATCGGGGCGGAAGCGATTAGAAAATTATTGGAAGAATTGAAAATAGAAAAGGAAATTGAAAGATACAAAAAATTATTGGAGGGCGATGAGGAAATCGCGGACAGAAAAAAAATAGTAAAAAGAGTCAAGCTGTTAAGTGGGATGATTAGCGCGAAATTAAAACCGGAATGGATGTTGCCGATTGTAATTCCGGTTATTCCGCCCGATCTTCGCCCGATGGTAGCTTTGGATGGTGGACGATTTGCCACTTCGGATATTAATGATTTGTATCGGAGAATTATCAATCGCAATAATCGGTTGAAAAAATTAATTGAAATCGGCGCGCCGGAAGTGATTACACGCAACGAAAAAAGAATGTTGCAAGAAGCGGTGGATTCTTTATTTGACAATAGTGCTAGAAAATCGCAAGTGAGCGTGGCGGCTTCCACGGGACAGCGCCGGCCGTTGAAATCTTTGGCGGACGCGTTGAAAGGCAAGCAAGGACGATTCCGACAGAATTTACTTGGAAAACGGGTGGATTATTCCGGTCGCAGTGTAATCGTAGTGGGACCGAAATTAAAATTGCACCAGTGCGGATTGCCGAAAAAAATGGCGTTGGAATTGTTTAAACCGTTTATTATCAATAAACTGATCGAACGAGAATTTGCGTACAATGTACGCAGCGCCGGAAAACTGGTGGAAGCGGAATCGGAAGAAGCCTATGAAATTTTGGATGAAATTATTTCGCATCATTTCGTGTTGCTTAATCGCGCCCCTACTTTGCATCGTTTGTCAATTCAAGCTTTTCAACCGGTGCTGATTGAAGGCAAAGCGATTCAGGTTCATCCGATGGTTTGCTCGGCTTTTAACGCTGACTTTGACGGCGATCAAATGGCGGTGCATGTTCCGCTTACTGATAAAGCGCGTTGGGAAAGCGCTAATTTAATGTTGTCTTCCAAAAATCTTTTGAAGCCGGCCAGCGGAGAACCAATTACCACGCCGACCTTGGATATGGTTTTAGGATGTTATTATATCACTCATATTTTAGCGGGAGCCAAAGGAGAGGGCAAAATTTTTGCGACGGAAGATGAAGCGGTGTTGGCGGAAAAATTGGGACAAACGGATGTGCGCGCGAAAATTAAAGTTTTACGCAATGGCGAGATATTGGAAACCTCCGTGGGCAGAATCAAGTTAAATCAAATTATTCCGGCGGAAATCGGTTTTCAAAATTATGAAACGACCAAGAAAGAATTAAAATCTTTAGTGGCGAAAGTATTAGAAGTTTGCGGTCAGGAAACAACGGCTGTGTTCGTGGATAATATTAAAAATTTAGGCTTTGATTCAGTTACAAAATCAGGCATCAGCTGGGGAATGAATGATCTCAATGTTCCAGCGGACAAAAAAGAAATTATGTCCGAAGCGGAAAAGAAAGTGGAAGTTATAAAGAAACAATATAATTTAGGACTTTTGACCGAAGGAGAAAGAAAAACCAAGGTAATTGAAATTTGGAATGAAACAAAAAATAAAATTACTGATCGCGTGCGGGAAACGATGGATAAAGAGGGTCCGGTTTATTCAATGGTTTATTCCAAGGCTCGTGGAAGCGAATCGGTGGTGGTGCAAATGGCCGGAATGAAAGGTTTAATGGCCGGTCCAACCGGTGAAACGATTGAATTGCCGATTAAGAGTTCTTTTAAAGAGGGCTTGAATGTTTTGGAGTATTTTATTTCCACTCACGGCGCGAGAAAAGGTATGGCAGACACGGCATTGCGAACCGCGACAGCCGGATATCTAACTAGACGGCTTGTTGATGTGGCGCAAGATGTAATTGTGCGCGAAGCGGATTGCCAAGACAGCGAGGGTGCCTTTATTTATAAAGAGGATTCCGATCGAATCGGACAAAATTTTGCCAATCGTGTGGTGGGAAGAGTTTTGTCGGAAGATATTATTGATCCGAAGACCAAAAAAGTTTTAGTGAAAAAGGGTCATATTGTGACCAAGGAAGAAGGAGAATTAATCGAGAAAGCCAATCTGGAAAAAGTTAAAATCAGAACGGTGGCCACTTGCAAAACTCCTCGCGGAGTTTGTCAAAAATGTTATGGAACGGATTTGGGACGGGGACATTTGGTGGAAATCGGGCAAGCAGTGGGAATTGTGGCGGCGCAAGCGATTGGCGAGCCAGGAACGCAATTAACTATGCGTACTTTTCATGTTGGAGGTGTCGCCGGATCGGATATTACGCAAGGTTTGCCTCGCGTGGAAGAAATTTTTGAAGCGCGTCCGCCGAAAGGAGAGGCGATTATTTCTGAAATTGACGGTAAAATAATTGAAATTGAGAATACCGATAAAACAATGATCGTCAAAATTGAATCTACCGACAAGGCAAAGATTGTGAAAGAATATCCGGTTTCTATCGGAAGTATATTGAAAGTTTCCGTTGGTGAGTTAGTTGCAAAAGGTTCACAGTTGAGCGAAGGCCATATCGATTTGAAAAAACTGTATTCCACGATGGGACGAGAGGCTGTTCATCGTTATATCACGCGAGAAATTCAAGAAGTGTATGCGGCGCAAGGCGAAGGAATCAATGACAAACATATTGAGGTGATTGTTCGACAAATGTTCAGTCGCGTTCTGATTAACACGGAAGGCAGCACGGATTTTCTAGCGGGTGATATTTTTGAAATCGACGAATTCAAAGAAGCGAATCTAAGAGCTGAAGCGGCCGGAGGAGAAGAAGCCACCGGCGAGCGGGTTCTCTTGGGAATTACCAAAGTGGCGCTTTCCACCGAAAGTTTCCTTTC
>DMXN01000018.1:0-12260 GCA_003482885.1 Candidatus Moraniibacteriota bacterium | reverse complement strand
ATCGGAAAATTAATTCCCGCGGGGACTGGATATCGGGGGTAGAAATATTTTTACAAGTTTGAATAAAAAAAACAGTCCGCCTCGGCGGACTGTTTTTTCGATTGTCAAATAATAAAACTTTATTTCTTTCTGAAATCATCTTCGCTCAAACCGGCTTGGCGTAAGATTGATTTGAAAGTTCCGAAAGGGATTTCTTTTTTGCTGGTTGGAATGATTACGGTTAAAGGTGGACTGCTAATTTTTCTAAATTTGGCGTGACTGCCTTTTTGGGAAATAAAAACAAAGCCCTTTTTCTGAAGGACTTTGATAATTTCCGAAGATGAATAGCATTTAAGCATGACAGATGGATAATTTAACAAGTTCCGGTCTTTCGATTTTTGTAACTTTCGGAACTTTTATATCTTCAAAATACAATTCCAACGCTTCATCTAAAGCGACCAGCGCCTCTTTTTTAGTTTTGCCAAAGCTGGAAACTTCCACATTCAAACATTGAGCGACATAATATTCGCCCTCTTTCCAAACTACATTTTTTAGATCAATTTTACGCATAGGATTTTTTTGTATTTTAATAATGCCATATAGACGGAAATTGTCAAATTTTTGCGCTGGACGAAAGTATTGAAAAATAGTAGTATAAAGATGTAAGAAAAGCTTAAAATTATCTCTATGCGAATAGGAATCGATGCGAGGACAATTTTGAATCCGGAACGGGGCGAGGCGATTGGCGCCGGGCATTACGCCTATCAATTAATTCGCCATCTTTTGGAAATTGACAAGGAAAACGAGTATGTTATTTTTTTTGATTTTCGCGCGCGCGAAAAAGATGTCAAAAAATTTTCCCGTCCGAATGCGAAGATAAAATTCTATCCGTTTTCCGATTACAAAAAATATTTGCCGGTGGCGTACAGTGAAATTTTAGGCACGGCCACGCTGACTCATGAAAATTTGGATGTGCTCCATGCCACTTCTCCGATGAGTCGAATTCCAGCCGGCTATCGAGGAAAAACCGTTACCACTATTTATGATTTGGCTGTAATGAAAATTCCGGATGTTTTTCCGGCATTGGCACGAACAAAAATCAAAACGATGCTTAGCTTCGCGATTGGCAAATCCGATAAATTGATCGCGGTTTCTTCCTCCATCAAAAAAGATATTTGCGAAATTTTCAAGTGTCCGGCGGATAAAGCGCGAGTGATTTACAGTGGTTTTGATAAACGGTTGTCGGAAAAATCAAACTTATCGCGCGCGGAAGTTTTGAAAAGATACAGCATTGGCGAAGATGAGAAATATATGCTTTTTCTCGGAACAATCGAACCGCTGAAAAATATTACGCGGCTTTTGGAAGCGTTTGCGATTTTCAAAAAAAGATTCGAACAAGAGAGTGAAAAGTTCAACTATAAATTAGTTATGGCGGGGAAGCGGGGATGGCTGGCGGCGGAGTATAAGCAGCTGGCGAAAGATTTGGGAATTGAGAAAGATGTAATTTTTACCGGATATATTATCGGCGATGACTTGACACCGTTGTTCGCGCAAGCCGATTTTTTTGTGATGCCGTCGCTTTATGAAGGATTCGGCACAACCGTTTTGGAAGCTTTTGCCACCGGTACGCCGGCGATATTGTCCAATATTTCTTCTATTCCGGAAATTGCCGGCGACGCGGCAAAATTGGTTAATCCGCTGGACACAAAAGAAATCGCCGAAGCAATGTTTCAATTTTCTCAAGACGAAGATTTAAAAAACAGTTATCGTGTCAAAGGAAAAATCCAAGTGGAAAAATTCAATTGGGAAAAATGCGCGAGAGAAACCATGGATGTTTATAAAAGTTTAAAATAGCAGTATGTTTAAAAAAGTTGATACTAAGCAAAGCCTTCCGAAAATAGAAGAAGATGTTTTAAAGTTTTGGGAAGAGAACAAAATATTCGAAAAGTCTGTTAATAAAAAAGCGCCGAATGGCGATTATGTTTTTTATGACGGTCCGCCGTTTGCGACGGGGACTCCACACTATGGACATATTGTCGGCAGCGTAATGAAAGATGTGGTGCCAAGATATTGGACGATGAAAGGTTATCGCGTGGAAAGAAAATGGGGTTGGGATTGCCATGGTTTGCCGATTGAAAATATCGTTGAGAAAGAAATGGGATCGAAAACAAAAAAAGAAATTGAGGAATTGGGAGTGGAAAAATTCAATAATCTTTGCCGATCGAAAGTTTTGCAATATGTTTCCGAATGGGAAAAAATAATCAAGCGGTTGGGGCGATGGGCGGATATGAAAAACGCCTACAAGACAATGGATTTGTCTTTCATGGAATCGGTTTGGCGGGTTTTTAAAGAACTTTACGACAAAGGTCTTATCTATGAAAGTTATCGTTCGATGCATATTTGTCCAAGATGCGAAACAACTTTGTCGCAATCGGAAGTGGCGGAAGGGTATAAAATTATTAAAGATTTGTCTTGCATTGTAAAATTTGAACTGGTGGATGAACCGGAAACTTTCGTTTTGGCATGGACGACCACACCGTGGACATTGATGGGCAATGTAGCGCTGGCAGTGGGAGAGGATATTGATTATGTCAAGGTAGAGACGCAGCACTGCTGCGTCTCTACGGGCGTGGCAGAAAATTATATTTTAGCCAAAGAGAGATTGGCAGATATAATGAAAGAAAAAGAATATAAAATTATTTCTAAATTTAAAGGCAGCAATTTAGTCGGAAAAAATTATAAACCGGTTTTTGATTATTATTTTAAACAAGAAAAATTAGAGAACAGAGAAAATGGTTGGAAAATATATTCGGCGGATTTCGTGACGACTGAAGATGGAACGGGCGTGGTGCATATTGCGCCGGCGTTTGGAGATGATGACTTCAAATTATCGCAACAATACAATTTGCCTTTTGTTCAGCATATTGGAATGGACGGAATTATAAAAAAAGAAGCCAGTGAATTTTCTAGCATTGATTTGAAACCGCGAGCAAAAAATAAACCGGAAGAAATTAGAGAAGCCGATTTGACCGTGGTAAAATTTTTGGAAAAACAAGGAAAAATTTTTCATTCAGAAAAATATGAACACAGTTATTCGCATTGCTGGCGATGCGATACTCCGTTGATAAATTACGCGACATCGTCTTGGTTTGTGGCGGTGGTGAAAATAAAAGAGCGCGCGTTGGAATTGGCGAAAAATATCAACTGGACGCCGGCGCATATCAAGGAAGGCTGGTTTGGTAATTGGTTGGAAGGCGCTCGCGACTGGTCGATTTCCCGGCAAAGATTTTGGGCAAGCGCGATTCCGATTTGGCGCTGCGAGAAATGCGATGAGTTGAAAGTAATCGGATCGGTCAAAGAGCTGGAAGAATTATCGGGAGAAAAAATAGCTGATCTTCACAAACACACTGTCGATAAGATTATTTTTAAATGCGAAAAATGCGACGGGACGATGAGAAGAGTTTCGGATGTGTTGGATACTTGGTTTGATTCCGGATCTATGCCTTACGCGCAGATGCATTATCCGTTTGAAAATAAAGAAAAATTCGAGGCTAATTTTCCGGCGGAATTTATCGCCGAAGGGCAAGACCAGTGCCGTTGCTGGTTTTATTATTTGCATATTTTAGGAACCGCGCTTAAAGACAAGCCGGCTTTCAAAAATGTGATTGTGAATGGAATTGTTGTTGGCGAGGATGGTAAAAAATTATCCAAGCGACTCAAAAATTATCCGGATCCGGCGGCGATGTTTGAAAAATACGGCGCTGATTCTTTGCGGTTTTATTTGATGATTTCGCCTGTAGTGGCAGCGGAAAATCTTAATTTCAAAGAATCGGATGTGGCGGGTATTACGCGCGGAATGATGCGAATGCTTTGGAATTCGTATTCGTTTTTCGTTTTGTACGCGAATATTGACGGATGGAAACCAGAAAGAGAAGTAAGAATTAATAAGAAAGAAGCAAATAATTTATTGGATCGCTGGATTATTTCTGAATTAAATGTGCTTATAAAAGAAGTGGATAAGGCAATGGAAAATTATGAATTAAATAAGGCGTGCCGGTTGTTTCCGAAATTTATTGATAATTTATCTAACTGGTATATTCGCCGCAGCCGCAAAAGATTTTGGAAAAGTGAAGATGACGGAGATAAAAACGAAGCATATCAAACTTTGCATTTCGTTTTAGTCGAGCTATCAAAATTGATGGCGCCGTTCACGCCGTTTGTGGCAGAGGAAATTTATAAAAATTTGAATTCAACCTCACCCCAGCCCTCTCCTTGTCAAGGAGAGGGGGTAATTAAATTTCCTTCTCCTTCACAAGGAGAAGGTGTCACGATAGCAATCGGGACGGATGAGGTGGTTTCTGTGCACCTTGCAAATTTTCCGACAGCCGATGAGAAGTTGATTGACGAAAAATTGAATCAAGAAATGGAAAGCGTGAGAAATATTATTACTGAAGCCTTACAGCTTAGAGCGAAGGCGGGAATAAAAGTACGCCAACCATTGGGAAAATTTTCAATTTTCAATTTTCAATTTTCAAAAGAATTTATAGAAATAATTAAAGATGAAGTAAATGTGAAAGAAGTGATTATGGATCGTGAAAAAAAAGACGAGGTGTTTTTAAATACTGAAATTACCGAAGAATTGAAACTTGAAGGACAAGCGCGGGAGATTGTTCGGTTTATTCAGGAGATGCGAAAAGAAGCCGGGTTTGAAGTGGACGATCGGATTGATGTCGGCCATGAAGGAAGGGATGAAATTTTTGGCGATGAGAAATTAAAAAGTTTAATTGCGAAAGAAGTTTTGGCGGTGGAAATTAAAAATAAAAAACCGGAAAATTTTGATATCGAAAAAGAGTTTAGTGTTGATAATATAAAAGGCAGGATTTGGTTAAAGAAAAAGTGAAATAATAAAAGGAGGGTGCGATGAAAAAGCAAAGACATTTTTCATTTTCAGAAAAAAGTATTATTGCGGCAATATTGCTCTTTTCTTGCATTATTGCTTATTTTATACCAATCAACATTGTTTGGTATAAAATTTCGTCAGCAATAACGATTTTTGTTTTTATTTTTGCAGTAATGTTGTTTGTTGAAAACATTACTCAAAATGAAACCTTTAGCTTATTTTAATAAGCGAGCGGCTGAAATTTTTTAGCGCTTTGGCATTGCGGACTGCGTCTCCGCAAGGCTAATTTTTTTTGACAAACGGTCAAAAAACTGCTATAATACATGTGTAAGTGAATAGAAAATAGCGAAAATAACGGGTGAAATGCCCGTTTTTCTGTGTTTTGTTTTATGGAAGTATGAATTGCGGGGGATAACGCAATCAAGATGAAACAGTTAAAACAAAAAATAAATATTTATAGCGTAATTATAGCAAGTTTTATTTTAAGCTTGGTTTTTGTTTTTCCGGTTTTCGCCAGCGAAATAACTTCGGCCAATATAATTAAATATGTAAATGAAGCGCGCGAAAAAGAAGGACTGAAAGAATTATTGATCAGTGAAAAATTGAACGAAGTGGCGACGAGAAAAGTTAATGATATGGCGGAGCATAAATATTTCGCGCATACTTCGCCGGCGGGAATTTCTCCATGGCACTGGTTTGAAAAAAGCGGATATGATTATAAATACGCCGGGGAAAACTTAGCGATCAATTTTACCACTGCCGAAACCCAGCAAGCGGCATGGATGAACAGTCCGACGCACAGAAAAAATATTTTAAATATTAATTATAAAGAAATCGGTGTGGCGGTGGCGGTCGGAGAAGTGAACGGACACATGGGAATTATTGCCGTGCAGGAATTCGGAACCTTGGCGCATCCGGGCGCGGCGGGCAGCGATAGCAAAAATTTTTCTGCTGCTAAAGACAGAGCCATTCCCGATAACACTAAATTTGCTCCGGCCGTGCTTTCCGTCGGCAATAAAAATACTAATCAAGAAATATTAAAAAATGCCGGCGAGAAAATAGCGGAACAAAAAAATAATTGGCTGGCGAAATATGACGCTTGGACATTCTTTTGGCTGGTGATGTTCGTTTCGCTCGTTTTGCCGATAATAATTGCGCAAACTGTTTTTGTCGGAAGACTTTTAAAACTGCCGTGGTTTAAGTCGTTGCTGATAAAAAAATATCAATCCGTTCATGTTGATGATCCGCAAGAATATTTAAAGAGATTAAAATTAAACTGCAAGAGAAATTGTTATAATTCGGAAAATATTAAAATATTAACAACCTAAGAATTTATCTCCTGCCGAACTTGAATAATTTTTCGCTTAGCAGATTATTCAAAACCGGTAGGGGATAAAACAATCCGCCGGTTGGCGGACAAAAAAATAAAATAAAAAAATATCCTCGAAAGAGGATAAAAAATAAAAGACTAGATTCCTAGTCTTTTTCTTCCCAAGGGAAGAATTCACAAACAAAGCGGCCTGGGCGTTATCGTCCAGACCGCTTTATTTTATAGTTTTTCTATAACTTGGTTATCTTCTAAGTGTGGTGTCGAGCGAGCGACTGCTATTGGTACTCCTGTCAATTGAAGGTTTGGAAAAAGTCATCTTGGAAAAATCCAACTTTATTCCTCCCACTTTTAAATTGTCAAGAGCGCTGTCCATTCCGCTGATTTTTTCAAAAGATGCCGGCACTTGCTTGAAATACTGTTGGGCGAAAGCCGGGCTAAGATTTGATCCGCTGGCATTGAGAGTGGAAATCAATTTACTTTCCGCGCTGGTAATAGTTCGATCATCTCCCGATTTTGTTGCGCTAAGAAGTTCTTGACGCGCCGTTAAAACATTTTCATTTGCGGCTACTTTCTCTCCGTATTGATGAATCGCTTGGTCGGCTTGCTGCGCCATTGTTTGAGCTTTAGCTTGAATCTGCGCCGCCATAGCAATTAAAGTATTCATATCTGATGCCATGCTTCCCGTGTTAACAGCCACATCTTCTACGGCGCCGGTTAAATCTTCGATGTTATCATTGATATCACCCAAAGTGTTTGCCGCGTCTTCTTGGATGTCTTTCATATCTTCAATATCATTTCCCAATTCGGTTAGGATTTCTTCTTCGGCGCTAACAGAATCAGTTGTCGTAGTTGTTGCGGCAACAGTTGCGGTCGGAGCGGCGGTTGAGATGGGTGCAGTTTGAGCGGTTGCCATTTGTTTATTCATCTCATCCATTTTCGCGCTAAGCTGGGTCATTTTAACATCCAAGTTAGCCGCCAAACCGGCAATGTTTTTTTTATCGGCTTTGTCAGTCAAATCTTTTTTAGTTTCGCTGCCTTCGTGACTGATATTTTCGTTGATTGCTTTGACGCCGAAAAAAACAGCGCCTCCGATAATAATAACCGCTAAAATTGCGGTAATTATCTTGTTGTTCAATTCAATTTGCATAAATTTGCATAGTATTATTAAAAAAAATTAATTATTATATTGCGTATTTAGCGCACTATTTCCAAATAGATACTAAATCTTTTTTTTCAAATTGTCAAATCCTTGCGGCGTTCTTTGTCGGCTGGTATAATGTAAAAAGTTGACGAATTGAGATTATCGAAGGGTTAAATAAAAAACATTTTTTTATTTTATGTCAGAAATAGAATTTATTCCGAACAAGCTAAGTAAGTTTAAAGCCGGATTATCTTCAAAAATTAAAAAATTTCTGCAAAAGAAGGTTCTTGTCAGAATAGTGTTTCTTGCTCTTTTTATCGCGGCAAGCGTTTTTTTATTTTCTCTCGCGAAAAATAATAAACAGTTAATCGGGACAAAGTCGCTGTTGGCTTTAAGCAAAATTTCCAATCTTTTACCAATCACCAAAGACGAGCGAAAGGAAATTGAAGTATTGAATAAATTAGTGGAAAGCTTTACGCGAAAAGACGGACAGACAAAAACTTTTTTATTGCTTTTGCAAAACAATATGGAATTGCGTCCCGGTGGCGGATTTTTGGGGCAATATGCCGTGATTAAAATAAAAGATGGCGCGGTGATTTCTTCCTATTTTGAAGACGCTAATCTTTTGGATCAGCGAATCAAGGCGAAAATTCCGACACCTTATCCGTTTGAAAGAATGCTGCAACTTAAGCGTTGGAAATTTCGCGATTCTAATTTTTCTCCGGATTTTCCGACTAATGCCGATAAGGCCAAATATTTTTATCGTTTGAGTGGCAGAGACAGTAGTGATTTTGACGGCGTGATCGCTATTAATTCCCAAGTGTTGAATGATATTCTGAAAATTATCGGTCCGATAAAAGTTCCGGGATATGTGGCGGAATTTAATTCCGATAACGCTTTTCTCAAATTGGAAGAAATTGTGGAAAAACAATATATAATGGACCCGTCGATTGATACGCAAAACCGCAAGGCGATTATGAAAAAAATGCTGCCGATCATTATCGATAAACTTTTCAGTTTCGGAAATATTTCCAAATTGGTCGATTTGGCGCATCAAGAGTTTCGGGCTAAAAATGTGATGGTTAATTTTACCGATGAAAGTCTGCAGGCTTTGGCGGAAAGCGCTTATTGGACCGGCGAGATGGCCGAAGATTGGAACGGGGATTACTTAATGATGGTTGACGCCAATATGGGTTCGCTGAAAACCGATTATTATATTAAGCGGGAAATTAGTTATGACATTGATTTGACAACCGAAAAGCCGTTGGTTAATTTGAATATTATTTATAAAAATACGGCGCCGCACGGCGATTGGCGGACAAGCGATTATCATACTTATATGCGTTTGTATTTGCCGAAAGGCTCGCAATTGTTAGAACGGGAAATGGTCAATAATATCAGTTCCGGGGAAGATTTTAATAAAACCTATATCGGCTTTATGGGGCATGTCTTGATCGGAGGGGAAACCGATGCTAGAATTAAATATGAATTGCTGGCCGATTTTCCGCGCGATAATTACAGATTGCTTATTCAAAAACAATCCGGCGTTTATGAAATTCCGGTGAAAGTGCATATTAAAACTAAAAATGGCGATTTCAATCAAGAACAAATCATGAACAGCGATTTAAAATTTGAAATTAAAGAAGAGGCTAAATAATTTTTTAAACTAATTTTATGACAAAAGTATTTATTACGGGTGGCGCGGGGTTTATTGGATCCAATTTGGCGAAGAAATTAATTGATCGCGGAGATCAGGTGGTGATGATTGATAATTTCAATGATTATTACGATGTAAAACTCAAACAAGACAGAATCAAGAAATTTCTCAAAGGCTATAAATTCAAACTTTACAAAGGCGATATTCGGGATTATAAATTTTTGGAAAAGATTTATAAAAAAGAAAAGATTGATAAAGTTGTGCATCTGGCGGCGATGGCGGGGGTGCGGTATGCGATTGAAAATCCAATGATCTACGCCGAAGTGAATGTTTTGGGAACGACTAATTTATTGCAATTAAGCGTCCGGTATAAAATTAAAAATTTTGTTTACGCTTCGTCTTCTTCGGTTTACGGGAATAATAAAAAATTTCCATTTTCCGAAAATGATTCGGTGGACGCGCCGATTTCTCCATATGCCGCGACTAAAAAATCCACTGAACTTATGGCTCATGTTTTCAGTCATGTGCATGGAATGAAAACCACCGGCTTGCGTTATTTTACCGTTTATGGACCATGGGGACGACCGGATATGGCGCTATTTAAATTTACGAAAAATATTCTCGCAGGCAAGTCTATTGATGTTTACAATCGCGGAAAAATGAGCCGCAATTTTAGTTATATTGACGATATCGTTTCCGGAACAATTACGGTTCTTGACGCTGATTTATCATATGGCGTTATGAATATCGGCGGGGACAAAGAAGAAACTTTAATGCGGTATATTGAAGTTTTGGAAAAATGCTTGGGCAAGAAAGCCAAAAAAAATATGATGCCGATGCAACCGGGCGATGTGCCTTCCACTGTGGCGGATATTTCCAAATTGAGAAAATTGGGTTGGAAACCAACAACGAGAATCGAAGAAGGAATTAAAAATTTTGTGGATTGGTATAAGAGTTATTACGAGACAAAATAACAATTGAATCTTGAAGGCTTAAAAGATGCTTAGAAAAATCAAAAATAACGCATTTGCTCGAAACAGTTTGATATTATTTTCCGGAAGTATGGTGAATAATGTATTGAATTACATTTTTCATTTGGTGGTGGGAAGAATGGTAAGCATTGAAGTTTACGGCGAAACGGAGTCGCTGATTTCGCTTATGACGATTATTTCCGTTCCGGCGGCAACGCTCATTATGGTTATGACCAGATATGCCGCGGAATACAAAGCGCAGAACGATAAAAAAAGAAGTTATGAGCTGTTAAAATATTTCAATAAAAAAGTATTGCGTTACGGAACTCCTATTTTTATCGCTGCTATTTTTATTACGCCTTATGTCAGCAGTTTTCTTAATATTGAAAGCAATATTCCGCTATTTATTGTTTGGTCGTCAATGTTGCTTTCGCTTTTTTCTTCCGGAGCCTATGGAATGCTGAGTGGTTGGCAAAAATTCAAGGAAGCGGGTTGGGCGCTGATTGGCGGTGGCGGATTGAAATTGATTTCCGCCTTGGGTTTCATCGCGTTGGGAATTAAGCTTAATGGGCTGATGTTCAGTTTTTTTCTTTCGGCTGTTTCCACTTATGTCATCTCGCTGATTTGTCTTAAATTTATTTTCAAAGCCAAAGAAAGCGGCGATTATGAAATAAAAAAAATAGATCTCGGACCGATAAAGAATACTGTTGCCACTTTTTTTATGGGAAATCTTGCGATTAACGCGCTTGGAAATACGGATATGGTTTTGGCGAAACATAATTTAAGCGACATTGAAGCCGGACAATACGGAGCGCTTACGATTGTTTCCAAAATTATCTTTTTTGCGACTGGCGTGGTCGCGTCAGTGCTTTTTTCAATGTCGGCGGAACACAATCATAAAAAAGCAAATACAGAAAAACTTTTTTTTGGCGCTCTCTATTTAATGATGGCGGTTTCCGCAATATCCGCCGCGATTTATTTTATCGCTCCCGGACTGATTTTATTTATTCTTTTTGGCGCAAAATATAGCGCCGTGGCGGATTATTTGGGCTGGTTTGCTATTATGGTAGTTCTGTTTTCCGTGGTTAATCTTACCATGCAATATTTACTCTCGCTTCATCAAACCAAAGTGGTGTACGGGTTGCTTTCAGTCGCAATATTGGAAGCCATCGCGATACTGTTTCTCGGCCACACTATTTCTGCTATACTGACTATAGGAATAGTGGCGCAAGTCGTAGCGTTGGTTGGCAGTTTGCCGTTTATTTTTAAATCCCTACAAAAATACGAATAACTACAAAACTATGAAAAGAATTAAATATTCATCAATCAATCAATCAATCATAAGATATTTTTGTACTTTTGTATAAATTTGTAATTTTGTAGGATATGCAAAAATTGATTTCCATTATCGTTCCAGTTTATAACGAGGAAAAAAACATTCCCTTTTTTTATGAGAAGATTCAATTAGTTTTAAACGGCTCGTCTTGCTTATGGGAGTTGATATTTATTAATGACGGCAGTTGCGATAAAAGCCTTGTTGAGTTGGAAAAAATTTCCAAAGAAGACGGACGGGTTCGGGTGATTGATTTTTCCCGCAACTTTGGAAAAGAAGTCGCGATGACAGCCGGAATAAATCAATGCGCGGGGAATGCTTGCGTAATTTTAGATGCCGATTTGCAGCATCCGATTGAAAAAATTCCCGAGTTTATCGAGAAATGGGAAGCCGGCGCGGAAGTGGTCATTGGCGTACGGGAAAAAAACAAGGGGGAGGGTTTAGTTAAAAAAATCGGTTCCTATTTTTTTTACAAAATGATTAATCGAATTTCCGATATGGAAATCATAACGCGAGCGACTGATTTTCGCCTGCTTGATCGCGCGGTTATCGATGAGTTTAATAAATTGACGGAAAAAAATCGGATGACCCGAGCCTTGATTGACTGGCTGGGTTTTCGCCGCGAGTATATTTATTTTGAAGCCAATGAAAGAATATATGGAAAACCGTCGTATAATTTTTTTAAATTAATGCGGCTGGCGTTCAACAGCATGATTTCTTTCAGTTTTTTTCCGTTGAGGCTAGCCGGTTATTTGGGAATTATCATCACTATTTTTTCGTTTCTTTTGGGAATGTTTATGTTTATCACTAATTATGTTACGCGCAGTCTTAATTTTTCCGGTTCAGCGATTTTGGCGGTTATAATTTTGTTTCTTATCGGAATCGTTCTGATTTGTCTTGGATTCATCGCGCTTTATATCGCCAACATTCACACGGAAGTAAGCGGCCG
>DMXN01000024.1 GCA_003482885.1 Candidatus Moraniibacteriota bacterium | reverse complement strand
TTGAGTTTTTTGAGACCGAAAATAAGCGCGGAGTATTCCGCTACATTATTCGTCGCTTCGCCGATACATTCGCCGTATTTTTTATTTAATGTTTCCATCCAAACGCCAATCGCCGCCGGTCCGGGATTGCCTCTTGATCCGCCATCAGTGTAAATTATAATTTTATTTGGCATAATTTTCTATTTCCGCTTCGCATTTGTTGTCTTGAAGTTTGAAAGCCGGATAAAGCGCTGACAAAACAACGATTCCCACGATTAAAAAAACGGATTTTATCGGCAAGAAGAAAAAAATAAATGAAGAAAATATTGCCGCGACAATATAAGCAACCGGAACGGCGGTGCGAAAAATATTTATCAAATCCACATCGTATCCGTCAATTCTTTTGAAAAAATACGAGTCGCGCAAAATTTCAATCAAAGCGGCGCCGATTCTAGTCGCGAATAAAACCGCCGCCCAAATAAACAAGCTGCCGGCGCCGATAAAATACGCGCCAATGGTGGAAATTGCCATAATAATCAAGGAAAAAATCAAAAACTCTTTTTCTCCGGTTTTTTTATCCGCCAAAATTCCCATCGGATATTGAAGAATTACGAACGGAATAAGCATAGCAGTAAAAATCAAACCGATATTTTCCCAAGAATATCCCAAGTCGCGAAGATACAGCGGAGTGTAAATAATCATCAGAGCGTAAAAAAATTCCAAAACGAAAGAAATATAATAAATTCGCAAAATGTTTTTTCTTCGCAGAACTTTTTTTAAAATATCGATAACTTTCAATTTTTGCTCGAATTTATGGTTAACTTTGCGAAAACCAATCAGCGCGAAAATGAAAACAAAAGCGTTAAAAATCAAAGAAAAAACAAAAATTCCATTGAAGCCGATTTTGTCCAAAATATAAACGGAAACAAACGGTCCGAACAAAAAGCCGGCATTAAGAATCGTCAAATGCGTACCGCGAATCCGTCCCGACATTTTGTCGGTTGAAAAACTTTCAATGATTATATCCAGCGCCACCCACTCGGTATGACCGAGAACTATATACAGCATCAAAAGTAAGATGCCAGCCATCGAAGGCTCGGAAAAAATCAAAAAAACAATGGCGCTGATTTTTGCCAAAAGAGAAAAATAAAAAACATTAGACTTGCCAAAAACTCTTACGACTTTATGCAAGTTCAGAAGAATTATCAAAAAAATTCCGTAGGAAACGGCGTAGAAAATTCCCACATTTTCCGTGCCGGTCGCCAGCTTGAAATACGAAGATATGACATAAATCAAAACCGCTTGAGAAAAACCCATCAAAAAAGAAACAAAGGCTGTGAGCCTTATTTTATTTTCATTCAACTGTTCGCTATGGTGTTTCATTTTTTATTTTACTTTTGGTTTTTTTATTACCACAATTCTAACCTCGCTAAGCTGTTCTTTATTCATTTCGCTTGGCGCTCCCATCATTAAATCTTCGGCTTCGCCGGTTTTTGGAAAAGCCATAACTTCGCGAATATTAGGCTCATTCATTAAAATACTAACCAACCTATCAAGCCCAGAAGCAATTCCGCCGTGTGGAGGCGTTCCATATTCAAACGCTTCAAGAATATGTCCAAAACGATCTTGAATAGTTTTCTCATCAAGTCCTAAAATTTCAAAAATTTTGTGCTGCAAATCTCTTTTGTGAATTCTAATACTTCCACCTCCAATTTCATATCCGTTCAAAGCAATATCATATGCTTGCGCTCGAACTTTATCAGAATCTTTTTCTAAAAGATCTACATCCTCGTCAAGCGGAGCTGTAAAAGGATGATGAGAAGATGTCAACTGTCCTTCTTTGTTTTTTTCAAAAAGCGGAAAATTAAGCACCCAGCAAAACGCAAGCTCGTTCGGATCATTTTTATTTTCTCTCATATCCGGCTTGTCATTGCCATATTTTTCCATGGATTCTTTATAATCAATTCTTGGAAAAGGAACTTTGGTTATTTTTTTCTCCGGAAAATATTTTTCTATCAACGCAATCAAGCATTTTTCATATAAATCTATAATCTCATCACCCTGTGGAAAACTTACCTCCATATCAAGTTGAGTAAATTCCGGCTGCCGATCTCCACGCTGATCTTCATCACGAAAACATTTTGCAATTTGAAAATATTTCTCAATTCCAGCTACCATTAAAAGCTGCTTAAATTGTTGGGGTGATTGCGGCAACACATAAAATTTTCCATTATGCAATCGCGACGGAACGATAAATTCTCTCGCGCCTTCCGGAGTTCCCTTAGTAAGGATGGGGGTTTCAATTTCTGTAAATCCTTTTTCAGTATAAAAATCTCGAATAAATTTAACAACCTTGCCTCGCATTATAATATTATTTCTCATGCGCTCGCTTCGCAAATCCAAATATCTGTATTTTAATCTTAAATCCTCATGAATTTTACTTGTGCTTTCTGCGATTTCAAACGGCAATGTTTTTGACTCATTTAAAATATTTATCTTCCCCGCTTCGATTTCTATTCCGCCGGTCGCGAGATTTTCTTTGGATGCTCCGCCCGGCCGTTCTTTTACCAATCCTTCCACCTCAATCACAAATTCACTGCGCAAATCTTTCGCATTTTTATAAGCGCTTTCCTTGTCGGGAATAACCACCATTTGGATTATCCCGCTACGATCGCGCAGATCGATAAAAATCAATTTCCCATGATCGCGCCGAGAATTCACCCAGCCAGCCAGCTTAATATATTGTCCGATCAGCTTTGGCGCGTCGGCAACCAATGTTCTTTCCATAAAAAAAATAAAGCAAACAAAAATTATGAGCCGTTTAAAAATTAAATAACGATATTGCCAATTATTTTATTTACCTCTCTTACCACTTGACTCGGAGTAAAATGCGCTTTAATGAAAAAACTGTCCGCCCCAAGCGCGAATGCTTTGTCCATATCTTTTAATTGGTTTAAATTACTGGAAACCACAATTTTAATCTTCGGATCATACCTCCCGTTTCTCAAATTTCTTATAACTTCAAAACCATCCATTTTTGGAATCAGCAAGTCCAGTAAAATCACATCCACCTTTTTTTGTTTTCTAACCATTTCCAACACCTGATCGCCCGCAGTAGCGGACAACACTTCAAAACCTTGATCCCGAAATTTTTTCTGATAAATATCGGAAATCATCGGTTCGTCTTCGACGATAAGTATTGTTGGCATAGATTTTTTAATTCTTCAACGGTATCTTCCTTATTTTTATTTTAACAAATCCAGCGCTTTTTTTGCCAAATCGCTCGGAGTGATTCGCGTTTTAAGCAAGAACAAATGAACGCCCATTTTTTCCACTCGCTTTTGCGCTTCTTCATCAACCGAAGCTGACAACACAATTATGGGAACATTTTTTGTTTTGTCATCCATTTTCAACTTGGCGATAACCTCTTCACCGGTCATCGCCGGCATCATCATATCGATGATAAATAAATCGAATTTTTCTTTCGTCGCTTCTTTTAATCCCCACGCGCCATTTTCCGCAGCAGAAACCTCAAAACCGGCCAGCCTTAATCTGTCTCCGAATAATTCAATAAAAATTTTTTCATCTTCAATCAGTAAAACTTTCGACATAGGTTTCTTGCGATTATCTCCCTTGCTCCCACACTAAAATAATACAACAAAAAAGAAAAAGCATCAACTACTGTTGGACGCATCCATACCTCTATTCCATCATAGAAGTATCTAGTCCGGAGCCTAACCAATTACCGGCAAACCATTCAGCTCTTCTCTTAAAATAGATTTATAATGAGGATTTTTTTTTAATGCCGGCAACCCATTATGCTCGACAATATAATAGGCGAAACCTTGCATTTTTTTTACGAGTTCATAATCGGCGTGGCCGGGCAGACCGGCCGGATCACGATCTTCGAAATCCACCGGGCTATTGTCTATTGTGACAAAATATGTTTTCCCGATGTTGGCAACTAAATGTCCGAATTCCGAAGGAATGAATAATTTTTGTCCGGCTTTGACCGGAATCGCTTTAAATTCTTCCACTACATCGGCGATCATCACGCTGTTTTCATCGACGGCTAATTTTTGCAGCAACGCCACCCCCTCGCCGTAAACAAACCAGTAAGTTTCGCTCAAATCTCCGATATGATAATGCCCATAAGTTTTGATATATTCTCCGCTGATCGTCCCGGGCTCCCAAACAGTCGTATTTTTTTGATCGACTCCGCCGCGAATCATATAATAATGAATGGCCGGACCGGCGCCCGCCGGATCCATTAAAACCTCCCGCATTTTTTCATGCGTTCGCGCCGCATAATGCTTGGGAACATTCGTAAAATCGATATTCATAAAAATTTTAAAAAAAATTACTTCTAAATTATAGCGGCTTAATGATCAATATTCATTTAAATTCACATTTCTCCCGAAATTCACATTCCTATTGATAGCGAAAATAAAATCACCTTTGATTTTTTTCACAATTTACGACCTTTTTTATTCCAAGCTATATTTAAATTATCTTCAGCATATTTATCATGTTGAATGCCAAAATACTCCGCGATTCTCTCTAATAATCTCGTCATCGTTTCTTTTTCATCTTCATTGCAACCTTCCGCTATAACCTCTTTCACAATTTCAAATTTATTCTCATCGATTTCTTCTTTGCGCGATAATATAAATCCATTTTCAATTTTATCAATTTTTAGTTCCCACATATTTTTTTTAATTTCTACTAAATTATTTTTCTTCCAATCTCTTTTTGCTCTCCGAACTTTTAATATAATTATTTCTGGAAACAACCGACCGCCCGAGGCGCTTTTCCAATTTTTTTCTAGCAGTGCCAGCGATGTCGCCTCCGACTTTGGCATCCGATTTTAGCTTAGAAAAACCTTCCGAATTTTCATTGCGATGAATTTCCGTTGTTGATCTTTCTCCAAGCATCGTAAAAATCAATTCCAAATCATTCATATGATCGCGCAAGTTTTCTCTTTTGAGATTTTTATGTTTTTTATACTGACTGGGTGTTATTCCAAAAGCGGCTTGGGAAATTTCCGCTGTCAAAATTTCATATTCCCGCTGTTCTTTCGCCCCGCGTTTTTTCCATTCATCAGTTAATTCTTCCCGAATAGCGATACCGCGCATTCGTTTCTCGATCCAGTCATCACTATAGCCCTTAAGTTTGTAAAGCATCCGCGTTCTTTTGGTCGCCAGTTCGGGATTTTCTATTTCTTGCATTCGCTCATAGCCGACTCTCGCCAGCCAACGCTTAAATGGCTCCGCTTTGGGAGAAGGGATGGACTGAATTATTCTGAATATTCCTTCCGTACTGGCGCAATTAAGCATTTGGTTGCCTCCTTCGGTTTGCACGGAAAGGGGGGTGACAATTTGTCCCCACCCTTTGGCAAGATATTCGTCTCTGATTCTCATCTTTCTGATATAGTCTTTCGCATTAAGCGTATCAGTTAGCACTTCCACCGCATCGCTCACCACAAACCACCATTCATTATTGTAAATTATTTTTCTAACTTTTTTGCCTCTGAACAAAGCGACTTGCGTTGTTGTTTTTTCCATTTTTTATTTTGTTAATAATTATAATGATATTGTACCATTATAATAAACCTGTGTCAAATTATTTCTTTCATTTCAATCATGCTAATCCTATAATCAAGAAAATCATGGTTCAGACTATTTCGCATTAAAATTCACTCCTCTCCCGAAATTGACATTACGATTAATATTGATCATCGCCTGAATGACTTCATCGGCGCCGATGTCCCAAGTGTCCGGACTGCACGGACGGGAATTTCCGTCTATATCCGTTGAAAACGGCAAATACGAATCCGAACAAAGTTGCGTCCCTTTATTTTTTGCATCCGTATCAGAAAGAGCCAAATGAAAATCCTCGGTGCCGGGAGTTGTACTTACGAACGATAAAGTTTTACTTCTGTAATAACAATTAGCATTTGGACAGGCGGCCGCGCCCGGCGCGGTCGCGTCTTTGGAAAGGTTGTTGGTATTAGAAGAATTAGACGAACCATAATAATAGTCGACAATATTATTATAAGAAATATTATTTTTGAGAAGACCGCCACTGTTTGAATAAATTCCTCTATAGCTATTTATTATAGTATTATTATAAAAATAATTCAACAATGTGGGATTATTTGCAAGTATTCCATAACCGGTAGAGTTGTTAGAAAATCCATAAATTATGTTGTTCCACACCATTGCTCCAACTATATCAACATCATTTAAATGAATCCCGTAAGGATAAGCTGTTCCTGAAAAACTTCCAGTAATTATATTATTAGAAATTCTAAATTCATTATTAGTTGAAATAAGAGCGACATAAATACTCACGGAATTGTCGGAACTTGATATAATGCTAGTTTGCAATCCATCTACTCGAACATAATCCTCATAAATTATCAAAGGACCGGTGCCGGTAACTGTTAGTGCGTATTTATTCCCATCCCACTTCCCTAAATGCCTCTGACTCGTCCCCACTTCGCTCGTCAAAGTCGGCGTATAAATTTTAATATAATTCTGCGGAGCGGTTGTCCAGTTATAAATTATAACCTCGACAGTGTCGACGGTCGTTCCGTTGGCGTAGCAGGCGATGTTCCATTGTTCATTGGAAGCGTAAATATCTTTGCCGTCGTTTCGGCTGACAGAGATGTCAAAATCATCCACATCGTCGTCAATGTTAGCGGTGTTTTCCACCCCGCCTTCGGCGTTGTCCAAAGTCGTGTAAGCGCGAAATATTTGCCAATCTTGATCGTTGGTGGTGGCAACCGGATTTGCTCCGTCGCGGGCTTGGACGGTGAAAGATGTTGAACTTGCCCTGGCGGAAATAAAGGCAATCGCGTCAATCGCGCCGTCGTTATTGGCGTCATATTGAATAACATCGCCCACGCCGACATTGTCGGGAGCGGCGTTTTCCAAAGTCATTGTCGTGCCGGAAATAGTGAGGTCGGTTCCGGATTCATCCACCCCGCGGTCAAGATAGGTTGACATTGACGGAGCGATGGAACGGAAAATCGAAGTGGCGGATTCGTCGGCGCCAATATCCCAATTGGATATTGGATATTGGAAATTAGAAATTCGGCCTTGTCCGTCAATGTCGTTGGTTATCGGCAGATTATAATCCTGCGACAAATCTACGCCAAGATTTCTTGCCGCGGTGTCGGTGGAAGCGAGATGAAAATCAGAATTGATTGTGTCAGTGAAAGAAACGGTGGTGGCTAAATTCGAGCGATACGAAGGCGACGGCGCGTCAGAGGCGAGATTGGAAATGTTATAGTTTGATGAAGCGTCAAAATTTCCGTCGTATCCATTCGCGCACGATTGAACAAGATTGTTTTTCGCGACAATAGTGCCGCCAGTGCGATAAATTCCCTTATAATTATTATACAAAGTATTGTTGTACGCATACATTTTCCCAACATTGGTTATCCCCGCTGTATTCACATTTTGTCCGGATACATCCAAATCGTAAATTATATTATTCCAAATATAATAAGTGCCATTGGCGCTGGATGTAGTGGTAATTCCTAGAACAGAATCAGCATTGGTTGTAGTGAACACAGCTTTAATGATGCTGTTTGAAACATATCCTGTTCCGGACGCGGAAATCGTCCAAAATCCAATCGCGCGAGTGGCTAAATAATCATTATTGGTTATTTTGAACTGCAGACCATCAATTCTAATACCGTCATCATCAACTTTTATTGCCATCTGGTAATCATAGGTCAT
>DMXN01000022.1 GCA_003482885.1 Candidatus Moraniibacteriota bacterium | reverse complement strand
ATGCCCATATTTTGCGGGAAGGACTGAGGGAATACAAAAATATTGATTTAGTTATTAATGAAAAAAATTCCGGCTATCCCAAAGCGCATAACGATGTCAAGGACAAAATCGAGGGAGAATATGTCATGATCCTCAATCCGGACATTCTATTGAAAGATAAGAATTCGTTGGC
Organism: Candidatus Moraniibacteriota bacterium; assembly: GCA_003482885.1. Classification (GTDB taxonomy): domain Bacteria; phylum Patescibacteriota; class Minisyncoccia; order Moranbacterales; family UBA2206; genus UBA9630. Next base: position 2,781 of record DMXN01000022.1, on the reverse strand, counting down.
GAAAATAGTTGCTTATATGGAAGTTAATCCGGAAATTGGAATTTTGGGACCTAAACAAATCGACGACAATAAAAACATTGCGATGTCTGTGCGCGCTTTTCCGAAATTCCATGTGCAAGTCGCCCGGCGCACCTTTTTGCGCAATCTGCCAATTTTGAAAAACAAAGTAGCCTATGACGAAATGCGCCATCTGGATTATTCCCAGATTCAGGATGTGGATTGGTTGCAATCATCCTGCGTGATAATCCGAAAAGATCTTTGGGACAAAATTGGCGGATTCAATGACGATTACTTTCTTTTTATGTCCGACGCGGAAATTTGTGCCGACGCGTGGCGAAGCGGATTCCGTGTTGTCTATTATCCCGAAGTTCAGGTTTACGCGGACGGCAGAAGAGTGAGCGCCGGCGGATTCAAAATTTTTTTCAAAAATTGGGTTTTGCGCCAGCATGTCAAAGATTCGCTTAAATATCGAATGAATAATTTTTGGAAATCTGATCCGCGAAAGGAATATTATAAAGTTCATAAAACTAAAAATTTATAATAAATTAATTTTTGTTTTACAAATTCGTACATTTGTCCGCCGTGGCGGATTCGTATAAATTCGTAATTCGTAGAGATACCATGAAATCATTACTTGTAAAATTAGGGAAAGCTAAATTGATGTTGCAACGAAACGGACTTTTTGGCGGGGCGAGAATTCTTGCCGGTTATTTGTCCACTTTTATTAAGGCTTTTTTTGTCGGTTCCGGCGAGGTGCTTTTTGTTTCCAGCGGTGTGGGCGACAGCGCTTTTTATCGCGCTTACAATCCGGCGGAAGAATTGAAATTGCATGGATTTAAAACCGCAACCACTATTTCTGACAATCCAAATCTTTCAAAACTTGTCAGTAAGTTTAAAATTTTTGTGTTTCATCGAACGGCGCAAAATAAAAATATTGAAAAAATGGTGGAGAGGATTAAGGAGCAGGGAAAAGAAATTATTTTTGATACGGACGATTTGGTTTATGATCCGCAATATCTGACGCATATGGATTATTTCAAAAAAATGAGCGCGGCGGAACAGGAACAGTATAAAAACGGAATCGGCGCGGAAATAGTTAATGATCCGTATGTGAAAGTTTGCACGACAACTGTTTCATATTTGGCGGACAAGTTGCGGGAAAAAAACAAAAAAGTGATCATAGTTCCTAACAGATTTTCCGATCACGAATTAGAAGTGGCGGACAAACTTCTTGAAAAAGAAAAAATTTCAGACGGGTTTGTTCGGCTTGGTTATTACAGCGGTACACTTTCTCATAACAAAGATTTTGCCAGCATCACAGAATCGCTTATGATAATTTTGGAAAAATATGAAAAAGTGAAGTTGCTTTTGGCCGGTTCGCTGGATATGGAAGACAAATTGAATAAATTTAGCGAAAAAATCGAAATGCTTCCGCGAGTTCCGCGAGATGAATATTATGGCAATATATATAAATGTGACATTAATCTAGCTCCGCTGGAACTTGACAATCCTTTTTGCGAATCAAAATCAGCAATTAAATTTACCGAGACCGGCGTGCTTAAAATTCCGACAGTGGCTGTGAAAAATCAGACATTTTCCGAAACAATTGAAGACGGAATTGATGGATTTTTAGCTGGCAATACCGCTGAATGGGTGGAAAAAATCAGCCGATTAGTTGAAGATGAAAATTTGCGAAAAACGATGGGTGAAAAGGCGAGAGAAAAGGTTTTGAAAAAGTATACAAATAAAAATAGTCAAAACGAAGAATATTACAGTTATCTGAAAAGTAAAATGTGATTAAAATGGCAGAATTTAGTAAAAAATTATCTATCATCATCATTCCTTTTCGCAGCGTCGGACATCTTGAGCGTTGCGTTGCTTCAATCTATAAAAAGCTTGGCGATTCTTTCTCTTGGGAAATAATTCTTGTCAATAATGACAAAGATCAAAATATTATAAGTTTTCCGATGGATTTTTCCAAAATAAAACTGCTGGATCATAAAAAAAATGTCGGGTTTGGGACGGGGATAAATTTGGGGGCAAAATTGGCAGAAGGGGAATTTTTGCTTATTCTTAATCCGGACACGGAAATAATTACGGACAATATTTCCAAAGTTTTTGATGAATTTTCCAAAGACGATAAAATTGGCATAATTGGCGGAGGAATTTTAGACAGGAAAAATCAAAATCAAGAATGGAGCGCGGGGAAAGAATTATCCTTGTATGATTTGGCGAGAAATAATCTGGGTGTTAGCCGGAGCGAGTCGATTTGGAACAGTTCGCGAAAAACAGAATGCGACTGGGTGGCGGGTACAGTGATGTTTATTAAAAAAGATTTATTTGAGAAGCTGGGCGGTTTTGATGAGAAATTTTTTATGTATTTTGAAGATATGGATTTGTGCCGGCGCGTGAGGCAGTTGGGCAAGAAAATTATATTTTTTCCCGAATTTAAGATTTTTCACGGTAGCGGAGAAAGCTACGAAGACAAGCGACTGCAAAAAAAACATTATTACGATTCGATGGAAAAATATTTTCAAAAAAATCACGGTTGGTTGAGCTGGATAATTGTGAAAATATTCAGAAAGTGTTTATGCAAAAAATAATCATACAAAAATTGCAAAAAATATTCAGCCGGATTTTTTCGGATGTTTCGTTTTTGGAGGATGAAATCGAAATTATTTATCCGCCGGAAGAATTTGGCGATTATTCGACCAATATTGCTTTGAAAGTCGCAAAAAAACTTAAAAAAAATCCGCGGGAAATCGCGGAGCTTGTTAAAAA
>DMXN01000010.1:1575-2631 GCA_003482885.1 Candidatus Moraniibacteriota bacterium | reverse complement strand
TTGAGAGAAAAAACTTGGCGCAAACAGTTTCGGTTTCGGGAGAAGTCATTTCTCCCAATAATATCAAATTAGCTTTTCAGACAACCGGCCGGCTGGAAAATATTTTTGTCGATGTCGGAGACAAAATTACAAAAGATCAGCTGATCGCTCAAATAGAATTGGGAAAATTGCCGCAAGAAATTGCTCAAGCCAATGCGGATTTGAAAGCGCAAAAAGAATTATTGGAAAATATGAAAAACAAACGCGACACTTACACGCGAGAGCAAAGAGATTCGCAAAGAGCGGTGATAAAAAAATACGAAGCGGTTATAGCGGAAGTGAATCAACAAATTGATGAAACAAAAATTTATTCTCCGGTGGACGCGATTGTTGGAAAAAGAAATTTTAACGCCGGTGAAACAGTGATAGCCGGAACGGCGGTGGCGGAACTTTTTCAAGAAACGGATTTGGAAATATCGGTCAATATTCCGGAATCGGATATCGTAAAAATCAAATTGGATCAAAGAGCGGATTTGACACTGGACGCCTTGCCGGCGGACGAAAAATTATCGGCAAGAGTTTTTGAGATTGAACCGGCTTCAACGGTCATTCAGGATGTGGTTTATTATAAAATTAAATTAAAATTAGACGCGCAAGACGAAAGATTGAAAAATGGAATGAGCGCGGATATTGACATCCGCAGCGCGGAAAAAGAAAATGCTTTGGTCGTTCCGCAGCGGGCGATAAAAATCGAAGGAACGGAAAAATTCGTGGAAGTTTTGAAAGACGCGAAAAATAATATCACGGAAAGAAAAAAAATCATTACCGGATTGGAAGGAGATGAAGGATCGGTGGAAGTAAAAAGCGGATTGGAAGAGGGGGATGAAGTGGTTACATTTGCGAAAGCGGTCTGAATTGGCGACAGAGCCATACAAATAAATATATGTCAACATCCCTCATCCAAATTCAAAACCTCTGCAAAACTTATGATAATGATGGCGTGAAAACCAAGGCGATTTGCGGAGTGTCTTTTTTAATTGAAAAAGGCGAGTTTATTTCCATTATGGGTCCGAGCGG
>DMXN01000010.1:788-1287 GCA_003482885.1 Candidatus Moraniibacteriota bacterium | reverse complement strand
CGCTTTTATACGACAATAATAAAAATTCAAAAAATAACAAGGAACGGGTATTGAAAGCTTTGCGGGCGGTAGGAATGGAACATCGCGCCAATTATTTTTCCAATCAACTGTCCGGCGGAGAAAAGCAGCGAGTGGCGATCGCGCGCGCGCTGGTCAATGATCCGGAAGTTATTTTTGCCGACGAACCGACCGGAAATTTGGATTCTGCTTCGGGTTTGCAAGTGATGAAAATTTTGCAAGGATTGAATAACAGCGGACACACCGTGATTTTAGTCACGCATGAAACCTACACCGCCGAACACGCCAAAAGAATTCTCTATATGAAAGACGGCGCGATTGTCGCGGATGATTTGGTAAAAAATCAGAGGGTGGCGGTGGACGGGGAGAATGGATTGCTGAAATAGTTTGCCACTGAATTGTCTTGAACTATGATTAAGCTGATCCGCCGCGGCGGATGATAGACTATGATTTTTTTAAATTCCCTTCTCCCTTCGGGAGA
>DMXN01000010.1:0-613 GCA_003482885.1 Candidatus Moraniibacteriota bacterium | reverse complement strand
TTATGAATTTTCTTTCTCCATTAAAAATTTCCTGCAAAAATTTAACGGCGGCGAAGATCCGTTCTTTTTTGACGGTTTTGGGAATTATTATCGGCATCGCTTCGGTGATTATTGTGATGGCGATTGGCGGGAGCGCGCAAAGACTGGTGCTTGATCAAGTTTCCGGAATCGGTTCCAATTTGATCGGTGTGCTACCCGGAGCGTCAGATGAAGAAGGTCCTCCGGCATCCGTTATGGGAATTATTACGACGACTTTGAAATATGATGACTTGAAAGCGCTTTTGGAAAAAAGAAACGCACCGAATATCGCGGATGCCGCGGCGTATGTAACCGGTTCGGCGGCGGCGAAAAATAAAAACGGAACTTTTCAGGTAAGCTATCAGGGAGTGACGGCGAGTTTTTTAAATGTGGAAGATGCCAAGCTGAACGCGGGTCGATTTTTCATTAAAGAAGAAGACACCAATATGTCGCGTGTGGCGGTTTTGGGAAGCAATCGCGTCAATGATTTTTTCCCCAACGAAGATCCGATCGGAAAAACAATTACCATTAAAGATTTGAATTTTACGGTAATTGGAGTTTTGGCGGAACGGGGAGCGGTGGGATTTTCCAATAC
>DMXN01000014.1:3713-4809 GCA_003482885.1 Candidatus Moraniibacteriota bacterium | reverse complement strand
AATGATATTTCCCCATTCCCAAAATTCCGATAATCACGCCGATGAGCGCGGTGACCATCGTGAAAATCCAAGCGCGCATCGTTACTTTTGTTTCCGGCCAACCTTTGGCTTCAAAATGATGATGAATCGGCGCCGCTAAAAAAACTTTTCGCTTGAAAAATTTTTTGGAAAATAATTGAATTATTACCGATCCGGATTCAAAAAGATAAATAAAAACAATCAACAATAAAATTAAAGCCGAGTTAGTGAGCATCGCCACCACGCCCAATGTCGCGCCCAAAGAAATCGCTCCGGTATCTCCCATAAAAAATCTCGCCGGATAAATATTGAACCACAAAAATGCCAAAAGCGCTCCGGAGATCGCCGCGCAAAAAGCCGCCAAATCTATTTTATTTTGAAAAAAAGCGATCAGCCCGAAAGAACTGAACGCGATCAATAAAACTCCGCCATTTAATCCATCCAGGCCGTCCGTTTCATTGGAGGAAATAGCGGTAAAAAGAATGATAAAAATAAAAAGCGGGATATACCAAAAGCCGATACTGAAGTCTCCGACTGCCGGAATATGGATTCTGTCCCAACCTAATTTATAGTAAAACCACCAAGCGCCCAAAGCGGAAATCACTATCAGCCAACCGAAGCGATAGAGAAATCTGATGCCGCCGCCTTTATTTTTTCCAATTCCTTTGACGCTCGCCCAATCATCGCAAAGCCCTAAAATTCCCGCCGAAATCAAGGCAAATAGAGGAAGCCAGACTTGCTTCCGGCTGAAAAAATCCAATCGAGCGATAAAATTAACATCCAGCCAACCGGCCAACAAGGGGAAAATATAATGCGAAGTTAGAATTAAAATCAAAACAGAAAACCAAACCAACGCTCCGCCCATCGTCGGCGTTCCGCTTTTATTTTTATGCATTTCACTGACGAAGGTTAACTTTTCCCCGTCAACAGAATTGGTTTTTATTTTTATCCCAATTTTATACTTATACAAAAAATGTGTGAACAGCGGCGTAGCCAAAAAAGCCAACGCAAACGCCAAGAAACCGGTAATTAAAATTTTCAGTATATTGATCACTTCGGGAATGGTTTGTATTTGCGA
>DMXN01000014.1:613-3542 GCA_003482885.1 Candidatus Moraniibacteriota bacterium | reverse complement strand
TATTATTTATCCAATTCACCAATAATTTCATATCGTCCCAGCGATTTTCATCGTTTAGCAAAACCGAAATAATCTTATGTTTTCCGGTCGCATCGGTCGAACCCATCAATAAAGATTTTCCCGCTAAAGGAGTAAAGCCGGTTTTGCCACCCAAACAGTTGGAAATATTGCCTAAAAGCAAATCGGTATTTTTTAAAAGGTGTGTATATTTTCCGTCCGTCGAATAAAATTGCCCTTCGGATATTTTCATTATGTCCCAAATCAACTTATATTTCATCGATGCCGCGCCGATTCTGGCGATATCATAAGCGGAAGAATAACATTCATTTTCTTTCCCGTCGATTTCCAATCCGGAAGAAGTGCAAAAATGCGTATCAATCAAACCCATATCCTTGACTTTTTGATTCATTTTTTCCACAAATTTTTCTTCTGTTCCGGAAATATGAATCGCTAAAGCTGTTGCCGCGTCATTGGCACTGTTGAGTAACATCGCCTTAAGAAGATCTTCAATCGCCACTTTTTCTCCGACATACATTCGATTACCATTACAGAAAACGCTTGTCGGACAACCCACCACCGTTCCGAGAACGGTCAACGCTTCCTTGGTAATTCTTACTTCTTCATTGAAATTCTTAACATTGTCCATCACTAAAATCGCGGTCATTATCTTGGTCAGCGACGCGATTTGCGTTTGCCTCCTGCCTTCATCATAATGCAAAATCGTGCCGCTATCAACATCAATCGAAACCGAAGATCCCGCCCATAATTTAAGATCAACGCAATTTTTTTTCCTGTCCGGCAACAATCCGGAAGAATGCAAGCTTTGGGGAAGAGCTGAATTTTTTTGTCCTTCTTCCGATTTTATTTCAAAAATTTTTTTGTCTTCAATTTTCTGCTCTTTTTCCGCGCCTAAGACTTTCTGCTCTTGCTTGATTATGATTTTATTACTTATTTTATTCACCCCTGAAGCAATATCACCCTTAAGCAATCCGGGAAGAAATATAAAAAGCAGAATTGTTACAAAAATATTGAACATGGAAAATGAAAGATGCAAAACTAATTAGGATTATTTTCTTCCGTAACATTGCCAATTTCCCCAATCTCTTCTTTCTTTTGCAGCATTTCCCAATCCGGTAACTTTTCCACGCTTTCCAATCCCAACTTTTTCAAAAAATCCAAGGAAATGTTATATAAATAACGCCGATTATCTTTAATATTTTCCGTTCGATCTAATAGCCCGCGAATTAAAAGCGCTCGCAAAGTGAAACTGCAATTCACGCCTCTGATCGCTTCGATTTCCGCCCGTGAAATCGGTCCGCGATAAGCCGCGATAGACAAAACTTCCAACGCCGCTTGACTTAAATTTTCTTGAATCTCATTCTTGATTAATTCCGAAATAAACGGCGCGTTTTCCGGATTGGTCGCCAACTGAATTGTATCTTTAATTTTAACAACAATCAATCCGCGATCTTCGGCATAATCTTTATTTAACGCCATAACCGCGTTTTCAATTTCCACTTCCGCCACGCCGATAATTTTAGCAACTTTCACCGTCTTCATCGGCTCGCCGCTAGCAAATAAAAGACTTTCAGTGATTGATTTTATTTTTTTTGGATTCATATTTTTAAAAAAATTATTCTCCGCTTCTCATGCTCAATTTTATTTCTTGAAACAATTCCTGCTGTTCGACTTTAATTATTCTTTGTTTCACCATTTCCAGCATCGCCAAAAAGGAAATAATTACATCGATTTTATCTTTGGCGCAAAAAACCAGTTCCGAAAAACATGTTTCCATTTTTTTTCGCAGCATTATTTCCAAATCGCTGATTCGTTCTTCCAGCGACACAATTTCGCTTACTATTTCTTCTTGCAAAATAGCCGCTAGGGGAATTTCCGCCAACACTTTTTGAAAATATTTTTTCAAATCGAAAGCATTGATATTTTCCGGTGGATAAAAAACCGACTCGATTTTTTGCTGTTCTCTAGAAAAACATATTCGCTCCGCCAGCGCCAATTTTCTGATTCTCGCCGCGATTTCCTTGAACTTTTTATACTCCGCCAGCTGTTGCGCCAAATCCTTGATTTCTTCCTCTTCTTCGTCGCTGAATTTTAAGATTGGCAAAAGCGCGCGCGATTTTATTAAAATCAATCTTGCCGCCACGGACAAAAAATCCGCCAAGTTTTCCAAGTGAATATTTTTATTGTCTTTGATATATTCCAAATACTGATCCGCCACATGGGCAAGATTCAGTTCCGTAATGTTTAATTTTTCTTTTTCAATCAATTCCAGCAAAAGATCCAGCGGTCCCTCAAATTTTTCTAGTTTTACATTGTACATAAGTGCAATCCTTAATTGCCAACTTTTTCATTCTACCATTTTTCATCCGAAACCGCCAAATTTTTTAAAAACCAAGAGAGTTTATTATTACTGTTGATCTTCTTCCGATGTCAAATCACTTTCCATTCCATCGACATTAACCGCTTCATTTTCCGTTTCCATCCTTTTTGACAAATCAATTTGCATTTGATTGATATTATAATCTTGCGTTTCAATTTTCATCAAATAATCATCATAACCGATAGTTATTTTTTTCAACGCTTCTGTTTTTAAAGCAATGCCCAACAAAAATCCTAAAATAAAAACCAATGCCAATTTTTTGTAAAATATTGCTTTTTTTTCTGTTGGCTGTTTTTCTTCGATAACATTCTCGGAAATTATCTCCGCCTCTTGTATTTTATTTTCCTCCATTTTTTTATAAAATTATTTTTTAACCTTTAATGAAGCCTACCACAAACAAAAAAACCCGCAACTTGCAAATTCGGGAAATTTATTGCGTGATATATAAATTCAACGACCAAGAAGCCCAAAAAGATTGGTTCGAACTTCCGCATTACCGACCGCACGCTGGTTTTGGATTTCAAAAATGCC
>DMXN01000014.1:0-528 GCA_003482885.1 Candidatus Moraniibacteriota bacterium | reverse complement strand
AAATAGCGGAAAAATACCATGCCGAGGCGCTTTGCGCCGAGGCTGTTTCTTACGATTTCACAAAAAGTGAAAATTGGCGGAAGAGGCGAGATTCGAACTCGCGATACCTTGCGGTATACACGCTTTCCAAGCGTGCGCCATAGACCAACTAGGCGACTCTTCCGTATAATCTACTCGTATAAAAATTTTAACCTGTTTTTTAATACCCTTCTGCCCTGTCCAGTTTTATAAAATAATTCTTGTTCTCTGGCTGCTTTTTCATTAATAAAAGCTTCATAGTAAATCAACAATAAAGGCAACCGATTTTTTGTTATTTTAACACTCCCTTTCAAATGCTGCTTAATTCTTGTTTTTAAATCAGCGCTGTATCCGATATACAACTTTCGATCTTTTTGACTATACAACACATAAACATAATACATATTCGTATGGATATTTTCTCCGCTCAGCCCTGCGGGTGAGCGGATCCGCTCGCTTCGCCGAGCGGACAAGCGTGCGCCATAGACCAACTAGGCGACTCTTCCAATA
>DMXN01000007.1:92654-93130 GCA_003482885.1 Candidatus Moraniibacteriota bacterium | reverse complement strand
GCTTGCAAAAGATTCGCCATTTGCGTCATTGAGAGTACGGCGTAAGCGGCAGTGGTTGATTTGATATACAAAATATTGTCCGCGGCAAAAGCTTGCCCAAAATACCAACCGCCGCGGAGCATTGACCAAAGAAAAGCGATTACTGCGCCCGTTGCCATAATAATTCCTAAATATATAATTCGGCGAAAATTGCCGAAATCTATGATATTTTTTTTGGAATTTAATTTGGAGTTGGAAACATTCGGTTCTTCCGGTTCAATTCCCAGCGCGAAAGAGGGAAAAATATCCGTTCCTAAATCCACTGCCAAAATTTGCACCGCGGAAATTGGCGATGGAATTTGCAAAAGCACTCCGATAATCACAGTGAAAAGTTCGCTGGCGTTGGAAGTAAAAACATAATGCGTGAATTTTTTTAGATTTTGGAAAATTGTCCGGCCTTCGCGAACGCCTTTTACGATTGAAGCGAAATTATCATC
>DMXN01000007.1:62316-92393 GCA_003482885.1 Candidatus Moraniibacteriota bacterium | reverse complement strand
GCAGCAATGCGCAATTTTTGTTCCGGCGCAATCCGCGCGAATACGCAAGCGCCGTTTTTAATTTTTTGATATAACTCTTTGTCTTTTAAGATATCCAAAGTTTTTCCGTTGATTACGGTTTCTGTTTCTTGCGTTTTTTGTTCATCAATCAATTTAATATTTTTTGCGATTGCTCGCGCCGTAATTTCATAATCCCCGGTAATCATAACAACCCTCATTCCCAAATTTCTGCATTCCAAAATCGCTTTATCAACATTTACTCGTGGCGGATCTATCATCGCCATCATTCCCACCCAAACCATTTTTTTCTCTCCTTCCGACAAATAATCGCTTTCGACGATATTTTCCAAATCGCGATAAGCAAACGCTAAAACCCGCAAAGCTTCGGCGGACATTTGATTATATAATGTTTTCGTTTTATCTTTTTCTTCTTTCGTGAAAGGCAAAATATTATTTCCGATTTTAATAAAATCGCAAAGATCAATCATTATATCCGGCGAGCCTTTGATAAAAGAATTTATGTTTTTATTTTTGTAAATCACACTCATCCTCATTCGCTCGGAAGAAAAAGGAATTTCATTGATTTTTTGTTCGCCGATTTCATAATATTTATTAGTATTGTTGAATTTTTTTCCCGCCACGATAATCGCGCCTTCTGTCGGATCGCCGACTATTTTGTAATTTCCATTCTCGTAAATCAAATTTGCGTCATTACAAAGCGTTCCAATGCGAAAAAGCAATTCTAAATTGGCAACTTCTCGCGGATTTATTTTTTCTTTATTGCGATAAAAATTTCCGGCCGGTTCATAACCAACGCCGTCCAATTCTAAAATTTCTCCATTAACCACAATTCTCGTTACTGTCAATTCATTGCGCGTAATCGTGCCGGTTTTGTCCGTGCAAATTATCGAAACCGATCCCAGTGTTTCCACTGCGTTCAGTTTTTTTGCCAAAACATTATCTTTGATTAATTTTTTCATCCCGAAAGACAACGCCACTGAAATTGCCGCCGGAAGTCCCTCCGGAACGACCGAAACTGCCAGCGCCAGCGCGAAAAGAAAATTTTGATAGAGCGGCATTTTAAAATATTGACCGGCAATTAAAACGATAACTCCGATAAAAATCGAAAGAATCGCTACATCTCTTCCGAGTGTTCGCATTTGTTTTTGCAATGGCGTTAAATCTTCCCGCACTTCTTGCGTGAGATGAGCGATTCGTCCAAGCTCCGTGTTCATTCCTGTTCCTGTTGCCATAAATCGCGCTTCTCCCAGCGCTACCGTTTCTCCCATAAAAACCATATTGTTAATATCCGTGAAAGACGGTGCCGCCTCTTCCAGTATCTTCGCTTCTTTTTTCTTGGGCAAAGATTCTCCGGTAAAAATAAAGCTGTTTATTTTTAAACTGTAACTTTCCAAAATATATCCGTCGACCGGAACACTATCGCCGGCGGAAATAAAAATAATATCGCCGGGAACAATCAATTTCGTGTCGAGCTGCCTTTTCTCTCCCGAACGAAAAACCAGCGCATGGCTGGCAGTCAATTTTGTAATGCTTTCCAAAACTCGATCGGCTTTGAATTCTTGAAAAAAACCGACGGTCGCGTTGATTAAAATTATGATGAAAATAATCGTTGCGTCGCGGTATTCTCCAAAAATCAAAGCCAGTATTGTTGCCGCCAATAAAATCCAAACCAGCGCGTCATTAAATTGCGCGCCGATCAATTTCAGCCACTTCCAATTTTTCTTTTTTTCAATCTTGTTTTTCCCGAATTTTTTCAGTCTTCTTTCCGCTTCCTCTACGCTCAAACCGTTTTGATTTGCATTAAACTTTTTCAAGACTTCATTGGGGGAGAGATTGTAGATTTGTTTTAGCATTTCTTTATAAAAAAGCTTTTTAATCCTTTAAAATTAGTTCGCCAGACTTCAAGCACTTTATATTATATTGACATAGTTTCCTTCATATCCTTCCTCATATTCTTTTTTTATTTTTGGTAAATCTTTGCTTTTTGTCCAATCAGAAGTATCTAAGTCAGTTAATTTCGATCTTATAGTTGTTTTGTTAATAAATTTTCCTGCTTTATTTAAGCCTACCGCCCAATTCACCACGCAATTAGTTAACATCTCCCCATATGCCTCTGTTAAAACATTTTCATTAAATTTGTATCCCCTGGCGCTAGCAATCTTTTTTATATTTTCGATATCTTTTTCATCCAACTCATAGCCGTCCATAAATATTACAATTGATCTATTGCCAAGAATATCTTTTATTTCTTTTATTTTTTTTGTATATAATTTTGTGAATAAATCCTTTTTAAAATCATCTTTTTCTGTATGCGAAAAAATAACCATCAACTCATTTTCTCCTATTTTCTTAGCTTGCTCAATGTATTTATCCATCAATAAATTATAATTTTCTAGTTCTTCATTACTCGTAATATATCCATGAAATTTTACATCACTTAAATATCCAGGATGAATCAAGAAATGAATTTTTACTACTTTCTTTTCTTTCATTTCTTTGTTTTCTATAATACTTTTAGAAACATTTTTTGTTCTCTCGATTTCTTTTTTAGCAACTTGTCCTGGCCATTCTTTTGACATAAATTTTATAATTTAAAAATTATTCTTATATCCACAAATTTTCAATATTATTCCGATCCCGTTCCCACATTTCCTGATTGGTAAAAACATATTCCCGAATTTTATTTAATGATTCATCATTGCGGATAATGTGATCGTGGAAACGGGGTTGCCAATGGAATATTAAATTTGGAAATTGTTTGTTTATTTCAAAGGCGCATCTTCCTTTATACCATTTGATAATATTTGAAAGGGAAGCTGGATTTAATGATGGATTTTTTAATCCCGTTATGCCACCCGATTTTTTGTTGTTTTCTGCATTTTCCGTAGAGACGCATTTCAATGCGTCTTGGTGTGAAAAAAATGCGTCTTGGTGTGAAAATGCGTCTTGACATATTATCGTGTCTTGAATTTTGCTGATAATATTGGTTTTGGATGAATCGTTAGTTATGGGCGTGTTGTTGGCTTTAACCACATTGTTGGTTTCAACCACATTGTTAGTTTTAGACGCAATGAATTGCGTCTCTACGATGGGATTTTTCAATATTTCAACAATCCCATGCAAATGATTTGGCATTACAACATATGCATCCAAAATAATAAACGAAAAATGTTTCGGAATTTCTTGCCAAAATTTTTCTGCAATTTTTCCAATTTCATTTAAAATCATTTTTTCGTTTTTTATTTTTCCGAAAAAATGTTCCTTTTCTCTTGTGCAAATTGTCACAAAATACATTCCATTTTGGGAATAATCGTAATTTTTTAATCGGGTGGAGTTGATTGTGTATTTATTTTTGAATTTTTCGAGCATTTTATTTTTTTATTTCGCCTCGTAGAGACACCCCGTCGGGGGCGTCTCTACAATTCATCTTTCAATTTCCTTGCTACTTCCCAAACATTCCCGGCGCCGATGGCAATCACCACATCGTTGGCTCCGATTTTATCTTGCAAAAATTCTACCGTTTCGTTGATTGTCGGAATATAATCGGCTTTGGCTGGAGAATATTTATTTATGAGTTTGACTAAATCAAGCGAGGAAACTTTGCCGGTGTTTTCGCGCGCCGATCCATAAATATCCAAAACAATCACTTGATCGGAATCATCAAAACTTTGCGCGAAATCTTGCAATAAAGCTTCGGTTCGCGAATAGGAATGCGGATGAAAAACTGCGATGATATTTTTTTCCGGATAAATTTCCCGTGCGACTTTTAAAGTCGCTTTAATTTCTTCCGGATGATGCGCGTAATCGTCAATCAAAATCGCGCCGTTTTTTTCTCCGATATATTCAAACCTGCGTGAAGTTCCTTCAAATTCCGCCAAAGCCGAACGAACTTTTGTCATATTAAAATTTAATTTATAGCAAGTTGCAATAACTGCCGCCGCGTTTAAAGCATTATGCTTTCCAATAAGCTGAATTTTAAAATTTCCCAAATTCTTATTTCTATACGACACATCAAAACTCTGAAAAGATGAATTAAAAATTTGATCATTGAAAATTGGAAATTGATAATTAGAAATTTTATAATCACAATCTTTCAAAAAACCATAAGACAAAACATTGCATTTGGCGTTTTTAGAAATAGCGAGCGTGCTAACGCTCTCTCCCCAAACAACCAAAAATCCGATCTTGGGAATTTTTGTCACAAAATTCTCAAAAGCCTTTTTGTAGTCTTCGAATGTTTTGAAAAAATCCGGGTGATCATAATCAATGCTGGTCAAAATAACCGCCTTGGGTTCATATAATTTTAATTTATTTTGAAATTCATCTGCTTCAATGATAAAATGCTCGCTTTTGCCAACAATCGCGTTGGTTCCCCATTGGCGCACGCGGCTGCCAATAACCGCTGTTGGTGACACTCCGACTTTTTGCAAAACAAATGCCAGCATCGCGGAAGTGGTGGTTTTTCCGTGCGTGCCACAAACCGCGATTCCGTATTTTTGATTGAAAAGTTCCGCCAATATTTCCGGATAACTGATCATCGGAATATTTTTTTCTCGCGCCGTTTTAAATTCAATATTATTTTCCGCGTTATACGCCGTGGAATACAAAATCAAATCCGCGTCCGCCGGAATATTCTTCGCGGAAAATTCTTCAAAATAGTTTATTCCGAGTTTTTGCAAAACTTCGTCGGTAAAAAATTTTTCGGAAACATCCGAGCCGGAAATTTCAACGCCCATTGATTTTAAAATCTCCGCAATAGCCACAACCCCGGAACCCTTAATGCCGATTATATATATTTTGCGTATTTTTTTTAAATCTATCATTGCTTTATTTTTTAATCATTCCTAAAATTCCTTCCGCGATTTTATTAGCCGCTTCCGGATGATAAAATGTTCCGATATTTTTTGACAATTTATTTCGTAAATTTTCGTCTTCCATAATATCATCAATTTTTTGCAAAAGCATATGCTCGCCTAAATTATTTTCTTCCAAAACAATGCATCCGCCGATTCTAGCCAGCGAATAGGCGTTCATTTTTTGGTGGTCGTTAGCTGAAGTTTCCAAAGGAATCAAGATTGATGGTTTATTATTGGCCGCGATATCAGAAATGGTGTTAGCGCCGGCGCGAGAAATAACCAAATCAGCTATAGCAAAAACATCCTCGACATTTTCTTTGATAAAAGCCGCCGTACAATATCCACTGTGACCGATTTTAAAGCCCATTTCTCCCGCCATGCGATTAACTTCTCCGATATTATACTCTCCTGTTTGGTGGATAATTTGATATTTTTTTAGAAGTTCCGGCAGAACGCGCAAAATTCTGTCATTGATGCTTTTCGCTCCTTGAGATCCGCCGGTTACATAAATAACTTTTTTCGATTCTGAAAAACCGTAAAATTGCCGCGCCCTTCGCGCGTCGCCTTTATTGATATTTTCCCGCAAAGGGTTGCCGGTGAGCACGACTTGCGCCGCCGGAAAATATTTTTCCGCTTCCGGATAAGCCACAGCGACGCGATTGGAAAGTTTTCCCAACATTGAGTTGGCTAAGCCTGGGTTAGAATCCGACTCATGAATTAAAATTGGAATGCGATAAAGCCAGCCGGCTACAACGACCGGAAAAGAGGATGACCCGCCTTTGGAAAAAATAGCGTCCGGCATCAAAACCAACAAAAGCCATAAAGATTGAATTATGCCGACGGGAATTTTAAATAAATCGATGAAGTTTTGAAAAGAAAAATAGCGGCGCAGTTTTCCAGTCAGAATGTTTTTGATGGGAATATTTTCTTGTCCCATAATATCATTTTCTAAGTTTCCCTTCGGTCCGATGAAAAAAAATTCCGCTTCCGGCACTTTCTCTTTTATTTTTCTCGCTACCGCTATTAAAGGCATCAAATGTCCGCCTGTTCCCCCGCCTGTTAAAATTATTCTCATATATTTTAAATAAAATAATTAATTATTTTTAGCGTATTTGGAAATATTTAATAATATGCCGATTCCGGCCAGTAAAAATATTATTGATGTTCCTCCATAGCTGACAAATGGCAAAGGAATTCCGGTAAGAGGAATCAGTCCTAAGATAGCCGAAATATTAATGAAAGCCTGAAAAACTATCCAAGAAGTTATCCCCACGGCCGCCAGCTGGGAAAATCGGTCGGGCGCGTTTTTAGCGATTCTGAAACCAATAAAAGCTAGCGTTAAAAAAAGAAATACCAGTGTCAACGCGCCGATTATTCCCAATTCTTCTCCGATTATGGCAAAAATAGAATCGCCAACCGGCTCGGGAAGATAGTTGAATTTTTGCAAACTGTGTCCCAGTCCTACGCCGAAAATTCCGCCGGAACCGATTGCTAAAAAAGCTTGATTGATTTGGTAGCCGATGCCTCGCGGATCAATTTCCGGGTGCAAGAAAACTAAAATCCTATCCATTCGATAAGATTCGAATTTGATTAGAAAATATAATGCGACCATTCCGGAAGCGGCAATTAATATTAAATGAGAAAGATTTGCTCCGGAAATAAAAAAAATTGAGAGAGCAATAAAAATAATTACGCCCAGTGTTCCCATGTCCGGTTGTTTGATTAATAAAAAACTGACCAAGCTGATTACCGCCAGAAAAGGCAGTAAGCCCTCATAAAAATCCTTTACTTTATCCGCTCGCTGCTCTAGCCAAGCGGCAAGATAAAGAATAATCGACAATTTTAACATTTCCGACGGTTGAAAAGAAAACGAACCAAGTTGCAGCCAGCGGCTGGCTCCATAAACCTTTGAACCGACGCCCGGCACGAAAACCAAAATCAAGCATAACATTCCCGATATGAAAAAAGGAAAGGCGATTTTTTTCCAAAATGAATAATCGATTTTTTGCGTAATATATAAAACCGCCAAACCGGGAATAATTCCGTAGAACAATTGATGTTTGAAAAAAAAGTATGGATCGCCAAAACGAGTGCGGGAATAAGCAATTCCGGCGGAAGCAATCATCGCCAATCCGAAAATAATCAACAAAAAAACTGTCGTCAATAAGTTTTTATTTATTTTTTTTCGCATACTTTTTTTGGGAGCTTAGCTCCTAAAATTCGCCATTTTTTTATTTCATTATGATTTCCGCTCATTAAAACTTCCGGAACTTTCCAATTGTTGAATTCTTGCGGCTTGGTGTATTGCGGATACTCGAGATAATTTTTTTTTGAGTGCGAATCTTTTTTGGCGCTTTCAATATTCCCCAAAACTCCCGGCAAGAATCTGGAAACGGAATCGACTACAACCATTGCTGGAATTTCTCCGCCCGTGAGGACAAAATCTCCAATGGAAATTTCTTCGTCGGCGACATATTTTGCTACTCGTTCATCCACTCCTTCATATCGTCCGCAAATTAAAATTAAATTTTCATATTTTGCCAATCGCTTGGCGTCGCTTTGCGTATATCTTTTGCCCTTGGCGGAAAATAAAATTACTCGCGATTTTATTTTACCGTTTTTCTTGATGTTATTCACACAATTAAAAATCGGCTCGATTTGCAAAATCATTCCCGCTCCTCCGCCATACGGCGTGTCATCAACCTTTTTATGTTTATCTTCCGTATAATCCCGCAAATTATGAATATCAATTTCAATCAACTTATTTTTTTTGGCGCGCGAAATAATCGATTCGTTAAAATACGAGCTGAAAATCGCCGGAAAAATTGTAACAATATCAAATTTCATGGTTCTACAAAATTACAAAATTATACAAAAAGAATTAAGTTTGCAGTAAGCCATAATTTTGAATTAAGTTTTTTGTACTTTTGTATTTTCGTAATCATTCGTACTTTCGTAGTATATCAAAACGAATCAAAAAAGGCTAACTCGCGCCAGCCTCTTTTGATTTATAAAATCAAGATGCTTTATAGAATATTTCCCACAACATCATCAATGCTTTTTCTTTCTTCTTTTTCTTCTCGCGGTTTTCGCTCGCTGCCTTCCGGTTCATTGATTTTAAGATTAACGCGGGCGTTATTTCTCGCTCCGATAACTCTTAAAAGCGTTCGCAAGGCTTTGGCAGTCGCGCCTTCTCGACCGATAATCATTCCCATATCTTCCGCGTTGACATCTAAAGTGATAAGCACGCCCATTTCGTCGATTTTTCTTTCCACTTTGACATCATCGGGATTGTTCACGATTTGCTTAACAACATATTCCACAAACTCTTTGTCGGTTACTTGAATTGTAGCCATTTTCGTGTTTCTAGATTAAAGATTATTATTTTACCAGTAAGAGCGCTTTGGAAGATCGACCCCTTGCCATTACTCTCTCACTTTCACCTATATTATAATATTTATTTAAAAAATTGTCAAAACAATTTTTATTCCACCACTGCCTTAATTCTTCTTATTCCGGCGGAGGAGCTTTCTTCTTTTGTAATTTTAAATTTTCCGATTTCGCCGGTATTTTTTACATGCGGACCGCCGCAAAGTTCAATACTGAATTCGTTAATTTTATAGACTTTTACGATGTCGCTGTATTTGGCCGGATCGAAAGAAATTTTGGCGATTTTCATCGCTTCGTTTTTCGGCATTTCGATTATTTCCACCGGAATTTTTTCTTGAATTTTTTGATTGACTAAATCTTCAACTCGTTTCAAATGTTCCGCGGTTAATTTTTCCGGATAATTAAAATCAAACCGCAATCTTTCGGCATTTATATTACTGCCTTTCTGGTATATTTCCGCCGGTTTTAAAATTTCTCGCAACGCCGCCAAAAGCAAATGCGTTGCTGTATGATATTTTGTCGTTATCTCGCCCTCATCCGCCAATCCGCCCTTAAACATTCCGGCCGAAGCTGTTCGGGAAAGTTCTTGATGTTTTTTTAATTTTTTATTAAAATCACTTTCATCTATCTTTATGCCTTTTTCATTTGCTAACTCTTTTGTTAGTTCAATGGGAAATCCATAGGTCGTAAAAAGAATAAACGGATCCACACCCTTATTAAATTCTTTCAATCCATTTTCAATGGTTGTCCTAAATTTCCGTATCTCCCTAGAAAGCTTTTCTAATATATCTATACACTTATCTTCTTGTTTAAATTCTTGATAAATATCCTTATAAATATCCAAAACCACCCGAGCTATTGATTTAATTTTTTTTGAATCAAGATTTTTATCATTTATATAAACAATAGCAACGGCTCGTCTGATTAAACGACGCAAGATATACCCCCTATCCTTATTCGATGGCTCAATGCTATCAGAAAGCAGAAATACACTAGCTTTTATGTGGTCAGCGATTATGCGAAATTCTTTTTGATTGTCATTATAATTCTTGCCGAAAAGTTCTTGAATTTTCTCAATTATCGGCCAAAAAAGTTCTGTGCGATAGTTGTCGTCATAACCGTGTATTGCCGCTAAAATTCTTTCCAATCCCATTCCCGTATCAACATTTTTTTGCGCCAACTTTTTATAAGCTCCATCTTTCTGCTTGTCATATTCCATAAAAACATTATTCCAGATTTCCACCCATAAATTATTATCATCATTGAAACCGGTCGGAATTTTGTCATTATTTCCCGCCCAATAAAAAATTTCTGTATCCGATCCGCACGGTCCGGTTTCGCCCGACGGTCCCCACCAATTATTTTTTTTTGGCAATCTGGCGATTCGATTTTCCGGTATCCCAATATTTTTCCATAAATTGTAAGATTCTTCATCAAAAGGTGCGTCGTTATCTCCGGCAAAAACCGAAACAGCGATTCTATTTCTTGAAAGTCCCAACCATTTTTTATCCGTCAAAAATTCCCAACTCATCTCAATGGACTCTTTTTTGAAATAGTCGCCCAATGACCAATTGCCCAACATTTCAAAAAAAGTATGGTGCGTTGCGTCGCCCACTTCATCAATGTCGTTGGTGCGGATACATTTTTGAATATTTGCCAATCGCTTCCCTGCCGGATGTTTTTCGCCCATTAAATACGGCACCAGTGGATGCATTCCGGCAGTTGTAAAAAGCGCGGTTGGATCATTTTCCGGTACTAAAGAAGCCGAAGGAATAATCGTATGCCCTTTCGACTCAAAAAAATCTAAATATTTTTGACGGAGATCGCGTGCGGTTAGCATAAATTATAAACTTTTCACCAAACTTTCTATTGATTTTTTAATGATTTTATCTCGATAATAGCTATCACCTATTTCTAGATGATAATCATAATTCAAATTCACTAACTTTTCGTTGAGATTTTTTATAATACTTTCAATTTTTTCATTCAAATCCTTCTCGGTATTTTCAAGCGCGGAAATGACTTTTGGTTTTTCTTCTTCGGTTAATTCTCTTTTTAAAACATTCAAAACCTCGTCTTTCAAATTTGACTCAATCATAAAATTAAATATTAAAAATTATTTTAATTGTAAAAACTGCTGTCGCGTTCCAGATTCTTTTTAATCTGTATTTGGGTTCTAAAATAAATCGCCAAAGCCATTCTAGGCCTATTTTTCTTATAAAAACCGGCGCGCGTTTTATTTTTCCGGTCAAGAAATCAAAACTTCCACCCACTCCCATTGCCAACTTTATTTTACTATCTTTTGCGTTTTTTAGCGAGTGCAGAAATTTTTCTTGACACGGCGCGCCGAAATTGCAGAAAATTATATCAGCAGGTTCAGGCGTCTCGCCTGAACCATTTATTTCTGAGGAATTAATTAATTCAGCAAAATCCTTTTTTAATTCTTGCTTAGTATTTGCATTGAGCTTTTCCAGAACTTCAAGGTTCAAGCGGGACACTTGAACCTGCTTTTTATTTTTTTCTAAATCAGCACCCGTTATTTCTAGATTCGGATAAATTTTCAAAATTGCTTTTTTTGTTTCTTCGAAATTGCTTAAACCATCTTTGTTTGCGGCTAAAAATATTTTCAGATTTTTTTCTTGAGCTATTTTTAAAATTTCTAGCATTAAATCCGCGCCGGCCATTCTAGTTTTCAGATGCCGGCCATATCTCCAAAAAGCCAGTTTTATTCCAAAGCCGTCGGCGACATTCAAATCGCAATTATTAAGAATATTTTTAAATTCAACATTTTTTTGCGCTTCCAAAATAAATTCCGGATTGACAGTGGCGATTTGATGAAAAATATTTCTACATAAAAAATTTTCCACTTTTTCAAGTATTTCTTTCTGGGAAAGATTGTCAACGCGTATGTTTAAAATAGAAAATTGATTCATAGTTTTATTTTAATGGACAACTTTTAATCAAAACAAAATCATTTTTTCCTCCTTCGAAATGACTGGCCATAATATCAACTGATTCAACGCCGACAGAAAAAGAGGATTTTTCGCTGATTTCCGGTTTGATTTTTAATTCTTTCCATTTTTCTTTTCTGATTTTTCCCAGCGTAATGTGCGGAGAGAAAGCTTTTTTCGGCGCGGTAAAAATATCCAACTCTTTTTCAATTGTCTCGCGAAGATTTTTTAATTTCTCGCTGGCTTTTCCCGTCACGCGAAATTCTTGCGAATTATTATTGTCGGGAGCCAAATATATTTTTTCAAATTCCAAATCGAAAATCTCCATATTTTCTGTCGCCTTGCGAATTTTCCGGCAAACATCGAAAACCACATCGTTGTCGATATAGCCGAGAAAAATCAGCGCGATATGCAGGTTTTCTTCTTTTGTCCATTTCACCGGCAAACTCTGCCATTTCTCAACGGTTTTCGCCAGTCTTCTTTTGACCCTAGCGGCGATATTTATATTGATATAGATTTTTCGTTTCATTTTATATAATCGTTATTTTTTAGTATCTTTTTCGGAATATTATTTTATTATTATTACTCATTGAATTTATTTAGCTTTTTAAATTCACAAGATGGATAAATTTTTCTAAAAATTTATCCAATGAAAATTCATTTTTCAAAAATTCTTTAGTTTCGTTGGAAAAATCAAAATTTTTCGAGTTGATGACTTTTGATTTTTTATTTTTATCAAAATCCAAAAGACATATTCCCAAAAGATCAGGCTTATGCGGAAAATCCAAATCTTTAAAAAGTTTTATATATTTTTGCAAATCCTTTTCTTTGATTATTTCCGTTTTTATTTCTTTACCGCGCAAATTATTTTTATTCTTTGAAAAATATGGAGTTTCTCCTCTGAATACTACGAAATGAGCAAAGCCGATGTTTCTTCTTCTGATATTCGCGGCTTCTCCCATTAGTTGTTCAAAATAATTATTAGCATTTTGCTTATAATTCGAAGTGATAAATTTAAAACTTATAGTAGCAACTATTTTATTATTTTTCAGCACTGTAATATCAAGCTTCTTTGGATAATATTTTCCAATAAATACCGCTTCCTTGCTATCGCCAACGCCTAGTGATTTTATTGAAAATCCTTTGTTTAATTTACTTAAAACAGTTTCTGCTAAAAATTTATGAATTGGCACTAATTTCTTAGAACTTCTCGCTCCGCCTTTTTTATTATAAGCAGCAAAGGATTTATTGATTGCCAATAAAAAATTATCCTGTATTTTACTCATTGATTTTTATTAATTTAATTAAAATAATGCTGGTTGAATTTTGTAAAATTGCGGGTGCACAAAATCTTTTATAAAGCTTTTCGCATATGACTTATATCCTCCGCGATAGCTTTTTGAAACTGAATCAATATGCTCTTTCATTGATTTAGAATTTAGAACATCGCACAATTCATAAAGATTAATTTTTTTTCTCGGCTTAATGCAGTAACCGGCATAAAAACTGGATTTTTCATCTTCAATCACATAAAACCGTGGCGCGATATTCATCGTGCTGGTTATAATTTTTTTGCCAAAACTTGTTTTTAAGCCCTGATTTCTTCCAAAGGCGTAAAATTCTTCGTAATTCTTGCCACCTCCTTTATCTCTCATCCCAAGGATATCTTTATGGAAAATAAAATATTTATACGCTTCCGGATAATTTTCTTTGAAAATTTTATGCGGAATTATTTTTTCATTTTTATAGGGAAAAATCAGAAAAAGATTTTGATTTTTTCCTTTATATATAGATGCTTTAATTATCGGAACGCATAAATTCTTTTCTATTTTAAAATTATTCAAATAAAAATAATTTCCATTGTTTTTATCCGGTGAAAAAATATACAAATCATCTTTGAGTGTGGCTATTCCATAATGGATATCTGCAACTTCTCCAAGTACGGAATATTTTTTATTCAGTTCGTTTATTTTTTTTGAATATTTTTCGTCAAAAAATTCCCACCGCGAGAGTTTCATGTTTTCAGAAGGTATTTTTTTGTATTTCAAATTTTCAAAATCATTTTTAAAATTTTCGGCATACAGAAAATTATCATGATTTTCTTTTTGTAAAAATGTTATTGCGGTATAAGCAGTGACATCTTTGAAAATTTGAAAGTGGTCAAAATTGACTATTTTTGTTAAACGCGGCAATAATAAATTACGCAAATTTTTTCCCGCTGCCGAATAAAAATGAGAGTTAGGAGTGATAAAAGAAATTCCACCTTTTTCTTTTAGTAATTTTAACGCCTGTTCAAAGAAACAGAAGTATAAGTCAATCGCTCCGTTAGAAGCGGTAATGAAATTCTTTTGTAATAAATCTTTTCTGCCGTTAAGATTTTGGATGCGAACATAAGGCGGATTGCCGATTATAAAATCAAATTTTTCATTAAAATTATGAAAACAAAAATCATCTGTTATCGCATTATAGTTTGTGATTTTATTTTTTGATAATTTTTGCAAATTTTCTTTGGTTTTTTCAATATATTCTTCCGATATATCGGTAAAATAAATATTTTCTTCTATAACTTTGTTTATTCTCTTGCCTGATAATTTTGCAAGCTTCCGAGCCGCGCTGACGGCAAAAATCCCTTCGCCACAACCGGCATCTAATATTTTTTCTTTTCCAGTAATTTTTCGTCCGCTAAAAACCTCGTTCACCATAAAATCAACTACCCGCTCGGGAGTAAAAACAACCCCATTTTGTTTTTTTATTATTGCATTCATATTTAACATATCTATGTTCTTAAAATTTTCTCAACCTCTTTCTTCCCCTCATCCACAATTCTCGGCAATTCGTATAGGAGTGAATTTTTCATGCCATTTTCTTAATTATTCTTTTCGATTTTTTTGATGATATTTCGTGTTTGCATAAAATAAATTTAAAACTTATTATAATGATAATCTAACATTAAGACTTTATCCCGTCAATTTTTAGTTTCATATAAATTCATTTTAGCCCACTTTTTATTTAAAATCAATCATTTGTCGCGGTATTCATAAACTGGTAAAATAGGATTATGCCAAGCGAAAACAAAACAATTTCGAGCGTTGTCCCTCTGGTTAAAATTCCGCTTTCCCGCGAGCCATTTTTTTATTATCTGGCGGACGAAAAATTGCCGAAAGGTTCGCTTGTCAGTGTTCCGCTTTTCAAAAAGAAAGTGGAAGGCGTTGTTATTGAAAATAAAAATGATTTTACTCGCGTTGGCGGAATAACTCTCAAAAAAATCGACAAAGTTTTGGAGAAAAATTTTCTCACCAAAAACCAACTCGAACTGGCGAAATATATTTCCGAATACTATATCGTTTCATTGGGAATTGTAATGAAAAGTTTTGTGGCGAAAAGAACGAAAAGCAAAAAACAGCGAGTAGCGAGCAATGATCAAAAAATACAAAATACAAAAAAAATAACTTTAACTAAAGAACAGACAAGCGTGGTTGATAAAATTACAAAAAAAAATAATTCAAAATTTTTATTATTCGGTCCGGCCGGTTCGGGAAAAACCGAAGTTTATATTCACGCAATCTTGAAATTAAAAAAACAAAATCCGAAAAATCAATTTTTGATTTTGGTTCCGGAAAAGACTTTGACGCCGCAAGCATTGGAAAGATACGGCGTTTATTTTCCCGAAAAGGAAATCGCGCTTTTGAGCAGTAATTTATCCAAGGGCGAATTTTTCGCCAATTGGCTGAGGATAAAATCCGGCGAAGCAAAAATTATTATTGGCACTAGAATGGCTGTTTTCGCGCCTTTTTTAAAATTGACGCTGATTGTAATTGACGAAGAACAGGATATGTCTTTCAAGCAATGGGACATGAATCCGCGCTATGACGCTAGAACTGTGGCGGAAAAATTAGCCGAATTGCATAAAAGCAAAATTATTTTCGGATCAGCCACGCCTAGAGTAGAATCTTTTTATAAAGCGCAAAATAAAAATTATAATTTTTTAGAAATTCCCGCTCTCAACTTGGATTTTAAAAAAACACCGCCATCTAATATTATTCTTGTTGATATGAAAAAGGAAAGATGGGTAAAAAATTATTCCTGCATTTCCAAGAAACTGAAAAGCGAAATCGCTTATGCGTTGAAAAATAATTTGCAAACTATTTTATTTATCAACCGCCAAGGAATGAGCAATTTTTCCGTTTGCAAGAATTGCAAAACCGCGCTCAAATGTCCCAAATGTGATCGCGCTTTGGTTTATGTCAATTCCGGAGAATATAAATGCGTTCATTGCGCTTTTATTTCTTCCGTGATTCCCAATTGTTTCAAATGCAAGGGAATTGAATTTAAAAATATTGGATTGGGAACGCAAAAAGTAGAAAAAGAAGTTGCCGGTTTTTTTCCGAACGCGAGAATTTTGCGCATCGATTCGGAAAAAACCAAAGAAAAAGATTTTCAAAAATATACTTACGATCAATTTTCGCAAGGCAAAATCGATATCTTGATCGGAACGCAAATGATCGCAAAGGGCTGGGATTTGCCAAAACTATCATTGGTTGGAATTATCGACGCGGATAACTCATTTACGATTCCTGATTTTCGTGCCGAAGAAAAAGCATGGCAAGATCTGGTTCAATTATCCGGTCGAGTTTCCCGACCGGGCGCTAAATTTCCCGGCGCAGTAATTATTCAAACTTATCATCCGGAAAATAAATTATTAAAATTGATTGTCGAAAAAGATTACTTGTCTTTTTATGAAAAAGAAATATCCGATCGAAAACCATTGAATTATCCGCCTTTCGGAAAAATTGCCAAGTTGCTGTTTCAAGGCTATAATCAAAATAAAGTTATTATGGAAACGAAAAGAGTATATAATTTTTTGGTTAGTATTAAAAGTAAATTTAAAATAAGCGAACCGTCGGATTGCTTCGCGCCGAAAGCGCGGGGGAAGCATCGCCGGCAAATAATTTTAAGATCCAATCCGCCAGCCGGCGAAGCGAATTGCGAAAAAATTCTAACAATTTTAAAATCATTACCCAATGGATGGATTATAGATATTGACCCGATTTCTATCGCGTAAATTTTATGGCAGTACTTCCTATTTTATTTTATCCCGATCCCCGCTTGAAGAAAAAAGCGGAGGAAATAAAAAATCCGAAAAATCCGGCTGTGCGAGAGCTTGTTTTCGATATGCTGGAAACGATGAAAAAAAATAACGGTCTTGGATTGGCGGCTCCACAGGTGGGCAAATTATTGCGTCTTTGCGTGATAAAATTTGAAAAAAAGACCTATATTTTAATCAATCCGAAAATAAAATCCAAGTCGTGGAGCAAGGAAATCGCCGAAGAAGGCTGTCTTTCTTTTCCGGGACAATTCATTCCCGTTAAACGCTCTAAGAGAGTAAAAGTGGCTGCTCAAGATAAAACCGGCAAAAAAATTTCTATTTCAGCGGAAGGACTTTTGGCCAGAGCATTTCAACATGAAATAGATCATTTGGACGGGATATTATATATCGATCGAGTATAAATTTATGAACAAAAAATCAATCAAACTCCGCGTTATTTTCATGGGCACTTCGTCTTTTGCCGATAAAATATTAACCGCTTTGCTTGTCGCCGAATATAATATTATCGGTGTTTATACACAGGCGGATAAAAAAGTCGGACGCGAACAAAAGCTGGAAAAATCAGCCGTAAAAATTACCGCCGAAAATAATAAAATTACTGTTTTTTCACCAGCCAAATTTGGAGAGATTGAAATTAAAGAGTTAGCCGGACAAAAACCGGATTTGATTATCGTGGCGGCTTACGGAAAAATTCTGCCTAAAGCTGTTTTGGACATGCCCGGTTTTGGCGCAATCAATACTCACGCTTCTCTGCTTCCCAATTATCGCGGACCGTCACCGATTCAAAATGCTATTTTGGACGGAGAAAAAGAAACCGGCGTAACAATAATGCTGATGGATGAAGGAATTGATACGGGAGCGATTTTGAGTCAGAAAAAAACAAAAATCGCTCCGTGTGAAACTAGCGTTGAGTTGACGGAAAGATTAGCCGATTTATCTTCCGAATTGCTTCTGGAAACCATTCCGTTTTGGGTAAAAAGAAAAATTAAATCCAAACCGCAGAATAATTCAAAAGCCACGCTTTGTCAGCTAATTGAAAGAAGCGATGGAAAAGTGTTTTGGATGAATGATGCTGCTGCTATTTACAATCAATACCGCGCTTTTTTTTCTTGGCCGGGTATTTTTACTTTTTGGGAGCGGGACGATTTTAACGCGCGCGTGAAACTGAATAAAATTGCCTTGGCGGAAAAAGGTTTTTCTGAAAAAAAATACCGTATCGGAGAAATTTTTAAAGTGGAAGATAGAATTGCCATTCAAACAGGAGAAGGTATTATTTTCTTGGAAGAAATCCAAATGGAGGGGAAAAATAATATGAAAATATCCGATTTTATCAACGGCAATCCCGAACTTATTGGAAGTATTTTAAAATAATTTATGCGTGACGATTATTCCCAAGAAAAAAATGAAAATTTTAAAGCCATTTCCATCGGCTTTCTTTTGATTATTATAATTGCCGCGATTACTTTTTTGAAGCCCTATTTTAATCAAACAAAAGTTGCGGAAAAAACAGCGGAGAATAATGTCGCGGCGCGCGCGAATATTGACTTCACGAAAATCAATAAAATAACTTCCGAAGAATTGGCGAAAAAAATACAGACGGATTCCGAATTTATTGTCATCGATATTCGCAGTGAAAGCGACTATCAAAAAGAACACATTATTGATTCGCAAAATATCTCTCTTAACAGGCTTTCTTCCGCATTTAATATTTTGGATAAAAATAAAACTTATGTTTTTATTGATGAAACAATAAACATCGCCGCGATTAATAATCTTGCCAATTTGCTGGCTGAAAAAAAATATCAAAATATTTATTATTTGGACGGAGGATTTGCCGATTGGAAAAATAAATTTAATGCCACGATAAGCGACGGCGATCCGAAATCTTTTGTTGATCAATCCAAAGTGAGCTATATCAAAAGCGATGATTTAAAAAAAATATTGGAACAAGAAAAAAATTTATTATTGATCGATTTAAGAAATAGCGCGGACTTTAATACGGGACATTTGCCGGGAGCAATCAATATTTTTCTTGCCGATTTGGAAAAAAGAAAAAAAGAAATTACTGTTAATAAGAAGATAATTCTTTATGATAGCGACGGCCTTTCGGCATTCAAGGGAGCGGTGCGACTTTTTGATTTGGGAATTTTTAATGTCTTGGCATTATCGGACGGTTTTGACAGCTGGAATAAGAAAGGTTATGCGACAGTTAAATAAAAACTGTCGTTAGTTATTCGCGATACCGGAATTGTTTTTATTGCTTTCTTCTTTTAACATATAAGCGTATAAAAAGATTGCTTGCGAAGCGAAAAGTTTTAAAATTTCTGTATTTTTCGGTTTTCCTTCTTCCTGCGCGTCGTAATCGCTGATAATTAAATATCCCTTGGCGTTATTGATTATCTGCGGAGAAGAAACAATAAGCAAGCCGTTTTGTTTTTTTATATTGATATTTTCATTCATTCCGATTAAATTATTATTAGAAACGGATATATTGGCGCATTCCGGAATTTTTATTTCCTTTTCCGTTCTGCGAGTTTTTAAATTAATAAAGCGAATCATTGAGCAATTCGCTTTCAGAAGAAAATTGGCGGCGGTGGCAATCGATTCGTAAGTTTCTTTTTCCTTTTTCCTGTCTAAAGTCGATCGTTCCGTCAAGCCTAGCGCCACTCCCATAAGAATGTCTATTTTCCTATTCACTTCACCGATATAGCTATATGAATCGACTAAATCTTTAACTGTTTGGCTCATTTTTTTCTGCGCTATTTCTTTCTCCTTTTTTTGCAAAGCAATTTTTCGTTCATTTATGATAAAAGTCAGAAAAGCGATGGAGCCCAAAACAAAAATCGCCGCTTCTTCGGCGCGTTCTTCCATTAAAAAATCAGTATCGTTTCTGATAATATCGGGAATTAAAACGGCAATTGAAAATAAAATAGCGAAAATCCAATACATACGATTGCGGTTAGCGATTTATTTTTTCAGCATAGCCAGTATTTCCTTTTTTATTTTTTCCAGTCTTTCTTGATCATGAATGGAAACGGCGTAGACTGATGGATTTATTTTTTTCATTTGCTTGATTTTTTTCTCAACTTCCGCTTCGTCAAGCATATCTGATTTTGTGAATAAAATAATTTCTTTTTTTTGAATCAAGTCTTGATTATAAGCTTCCAGCTCTTTTCTAATAATTTTATAATCCTTTTTCGGATTGGCTGATTCTAAACTTAGACAGTGCACAAGAATTTTTGTTCGTTGAATATGCCGCAAAAATTTTATTCCCAGTCCCCTTCCTTGCGACGCGCCTTCAATCAATCCCGGAATATCGGCTAAAATAATTCCGTCCATAACTCCTAAATTCGGTTCCAGCGTTGTAAAATTATAAGCGCCGACTTTGGCTTTTGACGCGGTAAGCTCATTCAATAAGGATGATTTTCCGGCGCTGGGCAATCCAATCAAACCAACATCAGCGATAAAACGCAATTCAATAAAAAAATCTTTTTCCTCTCCTATTTTACCTAATTCTTTTTCTTTCGGGGAAGTATTAGTTGGTCCGCGAAAAAAGAAATTCCCTCTTCCTCCCCATCCGCCTTTCGCAATCAATACTTTTTGACCAACTTCGATAATATCAATCTCTTCTTTTGTTTTAAGATCGCGCAAAACACTGCCAATCGGAACGGTTAAAGTTAAATCTTTTCCGCTATGCCCTTCCGAATTATCACCTTTGCCGTTTTGTCCGTTTTCGGCATAGTATTCTTTTTTGTGTTTATATTTATTCAACGCGGACAAATTAGAAACACCCTCAAAATAAATATTTCCGCCATTGCCTCCTTTTCCGCCCGTCGGACCGAGGCTCATTTTGACTTTATTAAAAGCGACCACTCCGTCCCCTCCGCGGCCGGCAATTACTTTTATTTTTACTTCATCGGTAAGCATATACTACGAAATTACAAATTTATACAAAAATACAAAAGTACAAAAAAATAATGCTAGAATTGGATTTGCTAAAATTATATTTTTTGTATTTTCGTAGGGGTTGGATCGTATCCGCCATTGTTCCATGGATGGCAACGCGCGATTCTTTTCAATCCCAGCCACCCGCCTTTTATAATTCCAAATCGTTCAATCGCTTCATAAGCATATTGGCTGCACAATGGATGAAAGCGACAAATCCGTTCGGAAAGAATAAAAGAAAGCGGTCCCTGATCAAGAGAAAGCGTTCTTTGATACAATTTTATCAACAACAAAACAATGCGCTTCATTCCATTCATTAAACTCTAGAAAAATGGTTTTGTCAAAGCTCCTCCAAAAACTTCAACTCTTCTTCTCTTTCCGGATGAAAAACAATTTCGGTTTGCGTTTCCGGAGGAAGATTACTAATAAAGTCTAACTTATCAAACCAATCAAAGCTGACTAAAAAATCAGAAGTGTTTAAGTTGGTTTTTTCAATTTGCAGCAAGCCTTTTTTTCTCAACCAATTTAAAACTTTGGCGATTGAATTTTCGCAATCAAAATTTTTCCTTCCGAAACGTATAAAAGGAATTTCGTATTTTTCACTCAAATGAATAACCGTTTTTAAGTAAGGCGGGAAGTAATGAATATACTCATGCGCGCTAATGCCGTCGGGAGTTCGACCAAAAATTTCTTTGAATTTTTCAATTTGAATCGCCCATTGCAATTCCACTTTTTCAGGACTTGTTTTTCTTGTGGCATATTTCCAAAAAAACAGAAAGATTCTTTTCAACACGCCTTCTTTCAGTCTTCGATTTCCCCGCCAATAATCGGAATTGTAATTAACCAAGTGCAAATGAATATCTAATTTTATATGAGAATTTTTCAACTCTTCTATCTCATCCGCGTTTAAATTTTCGCTGACCATTATTTCGATGCGATCTAATTTTCCGGTTTTTATCAATCGAAAAATATTAGCGTTGGCCAGCTTACTGATACCGAAATCATCAGCGGAAATAATTATTTTTTTTCTAGTTTCTGTTGTTATCATAATCTAAACAAAAAAACAAAGGGCATCTCGCCACCCTTTGTTTATTTTATATTAAAAAATTTTTTGCTGCAAATTTTTTACCTATATAGTGGAATTTCTTTCTCGCCTGGCCGACCGGCTTTTTTCCATGCGGCGAAAGTGTTGAATTTCGTGTAATCGATCGCGAGAGATTTTTCTTTGCAGGGACCGCCTTTGCAAGAGATGGAAAAATACACCAAATACAGCGGTTTTTTTACCCAAGTGGTGGCGTACGCCAAATCAAAAAGATCGGCGACGACTTTGTCCGTATTTTCTTCAAAATCAGCGAACAAGCTGGATTCAAAAATCATCCGCACATTTCCGCTGATGTCGTTGATAATAATATCCGCTTCGATATATCTTTTGCTTTCTTTCGGACCGACTTTGACATATCTTCCCAGTTCAATCATATGAAAAGGATATTTGTATTTTTCAATCAACTTGACAAGCATATGCGCCTTAACTAATTCTCCTTCTTTATATTTCAAATCGCGATCGTCCTGATCAAGATAAACTATTCTTGACGCGTCTCGAACGATCATCACCTTGGAAAATACTTGTGGATTAGCAAGGGAATATCCCTGCGCGGATTTGTCCGCCAAAATCATACGATCTTCTTTTTGGCTGGATAAAAATTCAAATTTTTCAGCTGAAAGAATGACGACTTTTGGTCGTCCCCGTTCGGTTAAAGTGTAATACACATTGGGATTTTGGACTTCTTCGGCGATGGAAAAAATATTTCTCCTCGCCTCGGAAATTGGAACAGTATTCGCTGTTTTGATTTTCATTTTGGTTGTTTTTAATAATTATATGTACATTATAGCGTACAGATAAAATTAAAGCAACCCCTCGCATTTAAAGCTTAGAAAGGCATTTTTTGCAACTATTATATGATCAATAATTTCAATTCCCATAATTTTTCCGGCGTCAACCAATCGTTTCGTCACTTCGATATCGTCGCCGGAAGGAGCGGGATCTCCGGACGGATGATTATGGGAAACTAAAATATGCGCCGCACAATGACGAACCGCCGGTTCAAAAACTTCCCTCGGATGAATCAGACTGGCGTTAAGCGTTCCGATGGAAATAATTTCTCTTTGAATTTCCTGATTTCTTGTATCCAAATAAAAAACCACAAAATGTTCTTTTTTGTGATCGCGAATGTCTTTTAGGTTTTCCCAAACATCTTTCGGCGAGATTATCAGTATTGATTTTTTATCTTTAAGCAGTCGTTTTCCAAACTCAAGGCACGCGATGATTTCCGAGGCTTTCACTTTTCCCAATCCGTGTATTTCGCTCAATTGTTCAATGGAAGCGGCCAGCAGTTTTTCTTTGGGAAATTTTTTGAGAATTTTTTGCGCCAGCTTGATAACATTGCAATCTTTTGTTCCGCTACGCAAAAGAATTGCCAAAAGCTCGACATCGGAAAGTTTTTCCGCTCCGTAGGTTTCCAATTTTTCTCTCGGCCGATCAATTTTCGCAATGTCTTTTATTTTTGGCATTTTTTTCAAAAACCAAAACTTATAATGACATTCTATCACTATAAATATTCCTGTCAAATATTATTTTTTACGACTAAATGATAACTAAAAATTCTCCGCTGGCGAATATTGCTCTGGGGCTTTTCCTTTCTTTTCTAAAATCGCCGGGTATTTTTGTTTTTCTTGAACCGGTTTGATATCTTCCAGTTTCACTAAAAATCGCCAGTCATCACCATAGTCAAACATAAAAATCATTTGTTCGCCGATTTTTTCCCATGCTTTTTTGATTTTGGTTTTGCATTTGTTGTACGCATAGAATTTATAAAATTAAGAATTAACTTTAAATAAATTATATCCGAATAATATTTTTTTTTAATTTTGCCAAATCTATCTTTGATTGTTTTAAAATTTGACACAAAATATAAAGATTATTCCCCCGCTTCTTTCTCAATCATTTCTTCAACTTTCCTTTTCGCCTCTTCTAGTAATTCTTTCGATTTCTTTCGCGCTTCGTGAGATTTCCGGACAAGTTCGGAAATTTTTAGCTGAATTTCTTTTGGCAAAACTGGGATTATGACATTTTTAATTTGTTCCGGTTTCCAATGCGCAATCACTGATCCACCGGCATCTCTTTCAGCTTGCATTTGACCAATGATAGAATTTAAACAAAGCGCCAAATATTCAGCCTCGATTTCCGTATCCTTTAATTTCAATCGCAAAGTTCCTCCGGAAATAATTCCTTGAATATCTTGCTTTAAAACACACGCCACTCCCAGCGTTGCGTCTTTGGTCAATAAAATTTCGCCTTTTTTCGGCTCAAAGTTTTCTTTCAATCGTTCATATAATTTATCACTCAAGTATTTTTGATCACTTTCTGCAATTCCATATTTTGTCATACTGCTAACGCGAATAAAAACCTTGCCATCTTCCTGATATTCTTCCGCCCCAACCTCAATGCCTTTTTTCATTGAAACCAAATCGCCCAATTTGTGTGCGTTGTTTTTTTGAATTTTTTCTAAAATAATTTTATATTTTTTCTGAAAATATTCCGCATCTATGCGATTGACAGTTTCCACTTCTGATAAATTCACGATAGAAAATAAGCTTTTATTATTTTCAAAATCTTTTAATCCCAATTCTTCCAAAAGCAAATTTTCGGCTTGTTGGTAAAATAATTTTGATTTTTTTATTTCGTTTTCTGATTCAAGAATAAAATTAGCGATCTCATTTTGGATTTTTTCTTTCGGCAAAAACACTAGAATATCTCTTATGTCATCTGTCGTTATCTTTTCCTGAACCTGTCCAGAAACTTTTCTTAAAATTTGCGAAATACCAAATTTTGAATTCAAAAACGCCAACAAATAAAGAAAATTTATTTTTTCAGAATTTAAAATTGAAATCAAATTAGCGCTTATATTATATTTTTTATACTCATCAGTTACCAAGGAAAACATCGCTACTGTCCCTCTTTGGGAAACTACAATATCATCTGGAAAAACTTGATATTTTTTTAGAGAATTACTTAGATTTTCTTCTATATAAATTATATTTTCACAATTTATGAAGTCATTATTCAAATTCGTAACTCTGAGAAGGGGTATTCCCGTTTCTCTATAATCCGAATTTAAAATTGCGGAACCAAAAGGACCACACACAATATTCTTTGCTAAGTCAGATAATCTTGGATAATCACTCACTTTTTTTACAATTTCCAAATACTCCGGCTGATAATATTCCGCATCAATCCGCGTCGCGCCTTCGAGTTGGGATTTTTTGATTATCGAGAAATTTACCATACTATTTTTTAGGAAATTTATTTTTTAAGTTCCTTATGCTTTCTTGATAATTAGCATGCCCTGTTTTTTTATCTCTCAGTATTGATTTTTCAAATTCCAATAATTCATATATAACCTTCCTTAAGCAAGCAGAACCACCAACAAGAAGATTAGCCTGCCTTGATTGTTCTGCTTCAAAAACAAGATCTCTAATTTTTTTATTTATTCGCTCATCGATAGTGAAAAATGATGTTGGCCTTGAATAAAAAAACTCGTTATCGAGATCAATATTGTCTTTAAATTCATTCATTAATGTTAAGCCATATTCAGACCGAGTTGTTTTTCTTAACTCTTTTTTACTAAAATGCAATGATATTTTTTCACATCCGTTTGACCCACATTTCACCAAATAGCCAAATACTTTACTTTCATTACTCCAATCAAAAATAAAACTATCTATAATTCTATAGACTACGTTTCCTCTTCTACAAAAAGGACAATTATATATGCGAGTATCAATAAAATATTTTTTATCTAGGTGCGATAAGTCCATATGGTTTATTATTTTTTTGCCTCATTAAACCTCAAAAACTCCTCCGCGATTTCATCCAAATCATGATCGATAATTTTCTTTCCGAAATCGTCAAACATAACATTCCCGTCGTTGTCTTTTTTATAAACATATTCGCCGGAAGTATCTTTACCCCCTTTCTTAGAAACCGCCATAAAAATTGGATAATCTTCTAAAACTTCTTCGTCATTTTTCCATTTCTGTAAAAATAAAACCGAAGTTTTTGTGCCAGTATGTGGTTTAAAAGTATTACCGCTTAGCCCAACAACTGCTAAAAGTTTTGCTTTGCCTAGAATAAACTGGCGAACATATTGCATCTGCGTATTATTTAAAACTCCTTGCGGCAAAACGATTGCCATTCTTCCGCCCGGTTTTAGAAAATTCAAATCGCGTTCAATAAACAAAACATCACGCGAAACTTTGTTTTGATGTTTGGAAGTTTTTTCAAAATCCTTGTTCCATTTAAAACCAAGATCATAACGATTCAAAAGCACGCCTTTTATTTCTCCGGCAAACGGCGGATTAGTAAGTACGATATCAAAATTAAAATCCGTCAATTTTTCTTGATTTCTCCGATTCTCATCTGAATTTTCAAAAGTTTGCAGGAACGGACGAAATTTGGCGCGCGCATCCTCGTTCCAATTTTCGCTATCCAAAGAATTCGCAAAAGTAATATTTGTTTTTCCATCTCCCGCAATAAGCATCATCGCCTTTCCAATTTTTACACTTCGCGGATCAAAATCAATTCCAAACAATCTTTTTTCGGCATAATCTTTTTGCTCCACATCATACCTGTCGCCATATTTTTTTTTAGTAATTTCGTTTTTCCAAACATATTGCATCGCATGAAGCAAAAATCCGCAAGACCCCGCTGCTGTATCAATTATATAATCATTGGAAGTCGGGTTAAGCATTTTGATCGCCATATCAATCACATGGCGCGGCGTAAAATATTGCCCCTTCTCGCCTTTGGCATCTAAATTTATCAAATATTCAAAAGCGTCATCAATCACTTGTAAATTTGAACCAAACAATCGATATTTTTGCAAAAGCGAAACAGTTGGCACGACAACATTTTCCGGAATTTCTATTTCATCATTGGGCTTGAAAACTTCACGCCATTGATTTTTTGCGTCTTCAAATAAACGGGAAATATTATCTAGATTTTCTTTATTGGTCGCCCCGGCAATTACTCGAAATCTTCTATTTTCATTTCTCGGCGTGCGTATGTCATCATAAAGCTTGGCATAAATTAATTTAAAAATTTCATCAAAAGAATTTACCCCGCTATTAGATAAAACAACTTCTTGCAATTCATAAACGAGCTGCTGCAAATTTGGAATTTCATCAAGATCTTCATAGGTTATTTTTTTTGACCGCACATCTTCCACTGTTTCATTAAATTTGGGAATTTCCGGCAAATCTTCAAAAAGATTCGGATCAGTCCGCAGAATATTATTTTGGATTTTTCCATCTGTCAAAACCAAAATTGGCGCGCCGGTAGCATTAGCATAACTTTTGAGTTGCCCCAATCCATCTTTAATATCCGGTTTTTTAACTTCCATTACGAGATATGGCGTCCTTCCATCTTCGCGATAAATGACAATGTCCGCGCGTTTTTTTCCAATCTCCCGCCCGAATTGCACATCAACTTCCACATCCATGCGATCAGGCGGATATTTATAAAAATGGATTAATTTATAAATCATTAATTGTCGCACAATCTCTTCCGGTTTGGCTACTATTTTTTTATTTCTCTTTAAGCATGGTAAATAATATTTTCCTTCTTTTTCAGAAAGATCCAAAACCTCTTCTATTTTAATTCCTTCAAAAACAGAAAGTCCATATTGCATATCGGGATTACGAAAAATTTTTCCCAAAATTTCACTTGTTTTTTTTTGATCTGTCATATTATTTATTTATTTTAGAAAGATTTAGAATTACTTTGCCCTGAAATTGCACTTCGCCGGGAATTATTATCATTTTTTCATAAGCCGGATTTTCCGGCTGCAAGTATCTTTTTCCGCCATCAGCAATAAAGCGTTTTACGGTCGTGCCAGCATCTGTTCGCGCAATTACAATATCGCCACTTTTATATTCTTTTGATTCTTTAATAAGCAAGCTATCTCCATCATCAATTCCGGCATTGATCATGGAATCTCCCGCTACCTGAATAACAAAAACTCTATCTTTCGATTCATTTATTTTTTCATTTTCCAAAACTTTTTCCGCCAGTGGAAAAAAAGAAAAAGCATTGACAAAAGATTCAACATAAGACCCGCCAGCGCTAATGCCGGCCATTTTAATTAAAGGATTTTTTCCGATTTCCCTGTAGCCCAAAGGTAAAATTTTTATTCCTCGCGCTTGTCC
Source organism: Candidatus Moraniibacteriota bacterium (assembly GCA_003482885.1). Classification (GTDB taxonomy): domain Bacteria; phylum Patescibacteriota; class Minisyncoccia; order Moranbacterales; family UBA2206; genus UBA9630. The sequence goes on along the minus strand of DMXN01000007.1, from coordinate 64,860 downwards.
CCCTTCTCGTTTTATATATTCTTTTTTTTCAAGAATATATAAAAAATTTAGAACTGATTGATTTGAAGACACATTCAATTCTTCTTTCAAATCCGAAATAGACGGCGGAAATCCGGAATTTTCTAAAAATGTGTATATAAATTCTAAAACTTTTCGTTGTTTTGAAGTTAATTTTATACTCATATTTTAATATTATATGAACATTATTACACTGTCAAGTGCTTTAAATAAGCAACATTTGAGTGATTATTTTTATTTCAAAAAACCCTTGACAATTTCTCGAAATTTTTCTTCACTGGGATAGGTGTTGACGCCGGAATCGAGCTGGGACAAATCAGTGCGCTGATCGTCAAAAATATCTCCGGTAAAAAATATTCTTTCCGCTCCGGCAGCAATTGCGCCGGTTGCGCTTTTCTTTGTGCTTTGATAATTTTCCTCGCCGATTTTGCCATACATCGCATCCGCTTCCGTTACCCAAATTGGCTTATCCGCGATACTCGAATCAGCCAGCATTTTTTTGTACGGACCGACATTAAAATCATGAGTATTCTGATCATTGGCGATGCAATGGATATTTCCAATGTCAAAAGCATTTCGAGCATCGGCATTTTTAAATACTTCCCGATAGAAAGACAGTGCCCGCTCATCCGCTCCCGCCGGAGCGGCAATTAAAATTTTTGCTTCCGAATCAGCCAAACGAATCGCCTTTGAAGTTTCAACCAGCAATCGAGCATACTCCTCCGGACCTTGCCGATAAAATGTCGAGCGATCAAATTCTCCGTATGGAGAGTTGCTTTTATATTGCAAATCCGGTTCATTCATCACTTCCCAATATTTAATCGGAATTTTCAATCCATGCATATCATTTATCCCATCGCCGTCATAACGCTCAACTATCGCTTTAACAAATTCTTGATAGGCCGCCCAATCATTCGGATTGCAACGATAATAGGGCAAATACACGCCGCGTCCTTTCTTGTCGTTTTTAATTAAAAACTCATCGATATCGGAAACCTTGCAATCGGCGGAGTTAACCAAATTTTTCTGATCCCAATCAGCAAAAGGAAAAATGATGGCTAAAATGCTAATATTATTTTTTTGAAAATTATTAACTATTTGATCGGCGACAGCGAAATTAAAACCGGCGTCTTTTGATTTCTGCATTATATCCCAAACGAAAGGACCGGGAGGGCCTGTTCGCACCCATAAGCCTCCTCGCGCAATAATGCCTTCGCCGGTATCATCCGTTCCTCCGCCCAGCCAGCCGAATTTATTGGAAATAATTTTTTCTGGAATAAAAACGGATGCGGGAATAGCTTGATTTTTTCTCGGCACATTTATATTTATTGCGTTATTTTTTGCTATTTTATTTTTTCCAACAATTCGTAAAAAAACTAAAGTCAGTCCGAAAATAGCAATAACCAAAGTTATGCCAACAACAATTATTTTTTTCATGATTATATTTTAACATAAAAAAAATATTAAATAAAATTTACTTGCTATCGGCGCGAATGTAAAATACAATAGTAATAATAACAATTATAAAAAAGCTTTATGGCAAAATGGACATTTGTTTCCAAGCCAAGAATTATTTTCACGGGAATGATCTCGGCGCTTTTTGTGTTTTATGTTTTTAATTTTGTTCCGCGAAATATCAATATTATCGCAAGCAGATCATTGGAAAGACAAATTTTCGGCTATGTATTGAACTTTGTTCTTTTCTTTATTGCTATATATATATTATTTTCTGTCTATTTACTTATCTATATCAAAAGCTGTTTAAATGCGAAAAATAAACTCTTTTTAAAATCATTTTCTGTCTACATAAAAACAGTCCACCACGGCGGACTGTTTTTAATTTGCACGGAGTGCAGGAATCGAACCTGCGTCACCGGTTTTGGAGACCGGCGTACTGCCACTGTACGAACCCCGCCTTCATCCGTCGCCACGGACATTACCCGCCGATAGTTAAAATCGTCTAATCAAATTTCAAATAAAATAAAAAACTTACTTCATCTCCTTATGCGCCGTATGTTTCTTGCATTTCGGACAATGTTTTTTCATTTCCAATTTGTCCTTTAACTTTTTCTTATTTCTCGTTGTGAAATAATTAATGTTGGCGCATTCCGCGCATTTCATTTTTGCCAAATTTTCTCGTGACATAATATTATAAATTATTGATTATAATTGCAATTATTTATTTGCCGTGAGCCGTTGTCCGGAATCGGACCGGAGACCTTTTCCTTACCATGGAAATGCTCTGCCAACTGAGCTACAACGGCATATCTCTAATCAATTATGTGGGCCGGGAGGGATTCGAACCCCCGTAGACCGAAATCGGCTGATTTACAGTCAGCTGCGATTGACCACTCCGCCACCGACCCAATTTTATTTTAAATTTTTAATTTTCCCGAGCTGTCTGTCGGATTCAAACCGACGATTCACAGCTTACAAAATTCGCCGTGGCGGATTCTACCGCCAATCTGCGATGAGCCGAAGATCGGAGTTGAACCGATAACCTACTGTTTACAAAACAGTTGCTCT
>DMXN01000007.1:37728-62220 GCA_003482885.1 Candidatus Moraniibacteriota bacterium | reverse complement strand
CTGTTTACAAAACAGTTGCTCTGCCATTGAGCTACTTCGGCAATGTTTTTATCCTATCACTCCCCCAACATTCTTTCCAGTTTTTTTATTTTATACTTCACATTAGCGTTTGTCGGATTCAATCTGATTACCTGCTTAAAACATTCTATGGAATGTTTTAAATTTTTTATTTCCAAATAATATTCCCCCAATCTTTCATATGCCTCGATATCTTTAGGATTGACAGCAATTCTTTCAATCAGCAGTTCTTCTAAGCGATTTTTTGTTTCTCGCCTTCTTCTCGGAACAACAATCTTGTCGCTGATAATCGGCCGGAAAAACTTTTCTTCTATTTCTTCTTGTCGCGTTTTTTGCTTTAAATTTAATTTCCCCCTGATACTTTCTTTGCTCGGAAGGTATTTTTCCAGTTTATTGGCGATACTATCAATTTTTTCTTTTTTTGTGACTTCTTCTTTGGCCGACAACGACTCTATTCTAGCGTTTCTTTTTTTTCTTAATCTTTCTCCCCAAGAAGTAAAAAAATTTTCCAGTTTCAAAAACAATACTTGAATTTTTTTAACATTTTTTTCCAAAATAATCAGTGCTCTTTGCTTAATTTTTCCGTTGATTGAAATGTTTTTACTAGTGCTATTTTGATTATTTTCGATTATTTCCCGCCCTGCTTCCTTTTCTACTAATTCCAATACTTCCGAATTTTTTTTAAGCAAAAATAAAACTATTCCAATGATGCTTAAAATTACCAATATGGGAGGGATAAGGGAGTATAACATATTTTATTTTTTTAACTGGCTTTTCGTTAGAGTTATATATTTTCCGCCTTTAATTTTCACTTTGATTTCTTGCGTTAACGCATTGACTTCAATTACCGTTCCTTCGCCTTCGGGAGTATCAATTATGCTATATATTTCCGGCATTCCGACAAGCATTTCCCTATAGCTTTGCGCTTCATAAGCCAAACAGCACATCAATCTTCCGCAAGTGCCGGAAATTCTTTCCGCTCCTCGATGGGCGATTTGTTGAATTCTCGCCATATCGGTGGTAATGCTGGGAATTTCTTTTTTAAAATTCGCGCAACACATCGATCTTCCGCAAATTCCGCATCCGCCGATTTTTTTCGCCTCATCTCGCGAACCGATTTGCTGTATGCGAATAGCCTTTTTAAATTTCAAAGAAAGGTTTTTTACCAGTTCGCGAAAATCAATCCGTCCGTCGGAAGTGAACACGAAAATAATTTGCCTTTTGTCCAAACTAATTTTCGCGTCGACTACTTTCATCGCCAAATTCAATTTTCTTACCTCTGTTTTGCAAAAATCAATCGCCCCTTCTTTTTCTTTTTCGTTTTCATTGAAAATTTTCGCGTCTCTACTTGTCGCCAAGCGCAAAATCAATTCTTTTTCTTTCGGGCAATTTCCATTTCCGTCACTTTCCACGACTCCAAATTCGTTAAAATGTTCGCAAGAAACAACAACTTTGTCATTTTTCTTGAATTTTCTTTCGCTGGCGCAAAGCCGCGGATTTTCCCATGAGTATATTTTAACTAAAAAGTTCATGATATTTTTGCTATAATACTACTCGAAAAAAATCTCCCACACGGATGTTTTCTCCAATCTTGGCGATTTTTTCATTGATCAGTTCACTGATTGTTTGCTCGGGATTTTTCACAAAAAATTGCGCTAAGAGAGCATCAATATTTTCGGGATTCATCGCGCAGATATGCATCGCGATATCTTTAGCTAATTCCAAAAAATCCGCATTTCTCGCTACAAAATCGCTTTCGCAATAAAGTTTCACGATTACTCCCAGCTTATTATTCGGATGAATGTAGGAAACAATCGCTCCCTCACCGGCTTCGCGGTCGGATTTTTTTACCGCTTTCGACTGGTTATTTTTTCGAAGTATTTCAATGGCTTTTTCCTCGCCACCCCCTGCTTCATCCAGCGCTTTTTTTGTTTCCACAATTCCCGATCCCAAAAGTTCTCTGATTTTTTTTATTTGTTCTATTGTTGGCATAGTTTTATTTTCTTATTACTCTTTATTTTTTAAACTTTCGACTGCTTTTAAGCTAGCTTCTTTTTCAATAACTGCTTTTTTCTTAGCCGCTAAAATTGTTTTAATAACATAAGTCATAATTATTTTCAACGAAGAAACAGCGTCTTCGTTGGCAGGAATGATATAGTCAATATCTCTTGGATCAATGTTGGAATCCGCTAAAGCGATTACGGAAACATTCTTAATTTTCGCTTCCTTGACAGCCAAATTGTCTTCAATCATTCCTGTAACTAAAATCGCTCCCGGCAATTTATCCATATTTTTTATGCCGCCCATTTTCATTTCCAATCTTTCTAACTCCTCGGCAAATTTCATTTGTTCAAATTTGGTGTATTTGTCATATTCGCCGGTTTTCATTTTTTCTTGTCCTTCGCGCAGATATCTTGTTCGTCCGGAAATGGCAGAAAAATTCGTGAAAGTTCCACCCAGCCATCTTTCCGTCACAAAAGGCATCTCGCATCTTTTTGCCGCCGCCTCCACAATTTTTTTTGCTTGTTTTTTTGTTCCCACGAAAAGAATTTTTTGTCCCCCAATAATGATTTGCTCCATGAAACGCAGAGCCTCTTTTAATTTTTCCGCCGTCTTTTGCAAATCAATAATATTGATTCCGTTTTTCACACCAAAAATATACTCGTTCATTCGAGGATTTTTCCTGGATTTATGATGTCCAAAATGCACCCCGCTTTTAAACATTTCTTCCATGTTGATTTCAATTTTCTCAAAATCAACACCGGAAAAGCAATCAACAGTCACAACTGCTATTGCTTCATTTTCGCCCGCCGCAGTTTCGACAGAAACGGAGGATGGTTTTTTTTCATTTGTCATAGTTTTTTCCTTAGATTAATTAATCCTCGTAACGAGGCCGCTATTTTTCGTTGTTTTTTTAAAACAACATCTTGATCCTTATTTATAAAATAAGGCAGGACAATGCCCGAAAAATATGAGTTTTTACACTTAATCACTATACCAGCTGACGCCGCGCTTGTCAATTTTGATTCTGTATGATAGATTTAGCGGGTAATATATAATCAATCTAATCTTAAACTTGCTATGAAAAAAGACATTCATCCTAAATATTTCGCGGATGCGAAGATAACTTGCGCTTGCGGAAATGTGATTGAAGCCGGATCGACGGTTAAAGAAATGAAAGTGGAAATTTGTTCCGCTTGTCACCCTTTTTATACCGGCAAAAAGAAATCCATGGACATTGCCGGTCGGGTTGATCGCTTCAAAAAAATGACGGAAAAAGCTACCGAAAAAAAAGCATCCAAGCCGGCAAAGAAAGTAAAAAAAATAAAAACCAAAGCAGAAATTAAAAAAATCGTTTCGAAGAAGAAAAAGAAATAATATTTTTTATTTCCAGTAAAATATATAAACAAAAAAAAACGGGCATATAGCCCGTTTTTGCAAAATACAAAATAAATAATAATTTTTTTATCTCTTCGCCCACTGCGGACTCTTCCTGGCTTTTTTCAAACCGGGTTTTTTTCTTTCCACCACCCGAGAATCGCGAGTGAGAAAACCTTGCGCTTTTAAAACTTTTCGCAGGCTTTCATCAAAGATAACAAGAGCGCGGGAAATTCCCAAGCGGATTGCTTCGGCTTGTGAATTGATTCCTCCGCCGGATATTTTTACAATAGCATAAAATTTTTCTTCCAATCCCGTTATAACAAAAGCTGACTTGGCGGTTTCCATAAAACGCGCTACGGAAAAATAATCGTTTAATTTTTTGTCATTTACTAAAATGTCTTGCGCTTTTTCCGTTGGATAAATTCTCACTTGAGCGATAGCGGTTTTTCTTTTTCCGACGGCATAAAAATATTTCTCCGGCGGTTTTTCTTTTTCCGCTGCAACAACAACTTCCATAGCTTCTCTTGCTTTTTTTATTTCTTTCGTTTCTTTCACCTCTTTCACCTCTTTCACTTCTTTAACTTCTTTTACCTTTTTCTTATCCATAATAAATTTCTATTTAGTTGTCCCGTTAATTGTATGCTTATGATTTTCATCTGTATAAATCAATAATCTTTTCATCATTTTATCGCGCAATTTATTTTTACAAAGCATCCCGTAAACTGCGTCATGAATTACTTTACGCGAATCTTTTATCATTTGGTCTTTCAGTTTCATCGCAGTAATTCCTCCCGGATAGCCGGAAAAACGATAGTAAATTTTTTTGTTGCCTTTTCCACAGGAAATTTTTATATTATCCGAATTAATCACAACAACAAAATCTCCTCCATCGATATGCGGGGTAAAATCAACTTTATTTTTTCCGCGCAAAATGCGAGCGATTTCCGTCGCCATTCTTCCTGGTGTTTTATCATTTGCGTCAAAAAGATAATATTTTCTGGTAATCATAGATTTATACAAATTCAATAATCGACATTCTAGCGGAGTCGCTTTTTCTTGGAGACAATTTAATTATTCTCGTATAACCGCTGTTCCTTTTTTCGAATTTATTTAAAAAATCGCCCATTAGTTTTTTTACCGCCATCGCAGGAATAAATTTCTTAAGATCGCGAAGGACAGCTAGTTTGCGTGTGGTATTTTGACCTTTTTTCGCTTTATTGATCAAACGATCTATTTTATCTTTTAATTCTTTGGCTTTCGCTTCGGTCGTTTCGATTTTTTCTTGCATAATCAAACTGCCCAGCATTGTTCTAAATAACGCTTTTCTCTGGCTTCTTTCTCTGCCTAATTCTCTGCCTTTATTTTGATGTCGCATATTTCTTACTTTGCTATTTTAATCTTTTTTCTTAAGATTGATGCCAAAATCACCAATAGCTTTTTTAATTTCTTTGATTCCTTTGGCTCCCATTCCGTCCAACTCCTCTACTTGCGCTTCGGTCAGTTTTACGATATCGGACACAACCGCGATATTGTTTTTTTCCAAAACATTCAGCGTTCGAGTGGAAAGATTTTTCAAATCGATTACACTGATTTTCATAGGATCTTTAGTTTCTTTAGTTTCTTTAGTTTCCACTTCTTCTTTGTTCGGTTTTTTTTCGGTCGCTTCTTCTTTTTTTATTTTCTTTTCCGATGCCTGTTCGATATCGATTAATATGGAAAATTGATCAATTAAAATTTTTACCGCTTGAGAAAAGGCTTCTTCGGGAGTAATGCTTCCGTCAGTAGAGATATCCAGTATAATTTTTTCAAAGTCGGTGCGCTTGCCAACACGCATATTTTCAATCGTATAATTCACTTTGCGAATCGGCGTATAAATCGCGTCCAAAGCGATTATACCTACTTCCTTTTTCTCTCTTATTTGTTGATCAACCGGTACATAGCCAATCCCGCTTTCCACTTCCATTTCCATTTCAAGCTCGCCTTTGGCATTGGTAATAGTAGCGATATGCGTGTCTTTTGTAATTACTTCCACATCAGCCGAACATTTAATCATTCCGGCGGTAATTGTTTTTTCTCCCTTTACGCTCAAACTTACTGCTACGGGCTCTTCTTTGTGCGATTTCAATCTTACTTGCTTTAAGTTTAAAATAATTTGAATCACATCTTCCAAAACATTAGGGATAGTGGAAAATTCATGTTTTACACCTTTAATTTTAACGGAGGTAATTGCCGCGCCGGACAAAGATGACAACAGCACTCGTCTTAACGCGTTGCCAACGGTTGTTCCGTAGCCGGGATAACAGCCTTCGATTTCAAATTTTCCGCTTTTTTCGTCGATGAAAGTATATTTAGGTTTTTGAGGAAGCGTTATCATTTGCATAATTTTTTATAATTAATTTATTATATAATTATCGAGAATAAAATTCCACCACCACTTGGGCGTCCACATTGGTTCCGACTTCATCTCTTGTTGGCAGACTGATAATTTTCCCTTCCGCCTTTTGATTATCGAAACTGATCCAACAGGGGAAATCCTGCTTATTTTTCAAAACTTGGTCTAGATTTTTAAAATAATTTTTTTGCTCCTTTCCCGCTTTGATACTGACAGTCTGTCCGATTTTTACTTCATAAGAAGGAATAGAAACCTTTTTATTATTAATCGCGATAAGTCCGTGATTAACTAACTGTCTTGCCAAAGCTCGGGAGCTGGCAAAACCCATTCGGTAAACAATATTATCCAATCTTGTTTCTAAACGAATAAGCAAAAGATCTCCTGTCACGCCTTTTTTATTTTTCACATCGTCAAAATGTTTTCGAAATTGTCTTTCCATTACGCCATAAATCCGCTTAATTTTTTGCTTAGCGCTTAATTGCGTTCCATATTCACTGCGGTTACCTCGGGACATTTTTTTTCCATGCGCGCCGGGAATATACGCTCGTTTAATCATAGCGCATTTCGGACCATTGCAACGGTCACCTTTTAAGAAAAGCTTTTCCATCGCTCTTCGGCATTTTCGACATTGTGCTTGAGTATCTCTAGCCATAATATTTAATGAAAAATGTAAATCTTAATTTGATTTTCCCTAGACTCTTCTCGGTTTTTTCGCTCGGCATCCGTTGTGCGGAATCGGAGTCGTATCTTTAATCATTATCACTTCAAAACCGTTATTTGCCAACGCGCGAATGGAAGCTTCCCGACCGGAACCGACTCCGCGCACAAAAACTTCCAACTCTTTTACTCCATATTTTTTTACCTTTTCAGCGATATTAGCCACAACCTGCGTCGCGGCGTAAGGAGTGGCTTTCTTAGCGCCTTTGAAACCCAAAAGTCCCGATGAACACCAGCCCAAAATAGCGCCGGAGCTATCCGCAATGTTGACAATCGTATTATTATAGGAACATCGTATTGTCGCCCGACCTTTGGAAATTTGCCTCTTGGATTTTTTAAATTTCTTTTTTTCCTCCGGCTTTATTGCTTCGTTAACAATCTTGTCGGCAATCTTCTTTTCCACTTCCAAAACTTCCGCATCGTTCACGGTTTTATCAGGATTATTTTTTTGTTCTACCGCTTTTGACATAAATAAATTAAATAATTTTACATTTTAAATTGTCCTTTTTCATTTTGAGATTTGATTTTTAATTTTTTATGTTTTTTCCGTCTTTACTCTTCCCGATCCCATCGTTCGGCGAACATTGCCGCGCACCGTGCGAGTATTGGTCTTGGTTCTTTGTCCGCGCACCGGCAAACCTTTTTGGTGACGAATTCCGCGATAACAGCCGACTTCTTTCAGTCGTTTTATATTATCTCTTCTTTCCAATTTTAAATCGCCTTCGACTTTGACTTTTTTTTCAACATAACCGCGAATACTGTTTTGTTCTTCTTCAGTCAAATCCTTGGTTTTTTTATTCTTATCAATTTCAAGCTCGCTTAAAATCTTGGAAGCGGTATTTTTTCCCACTCCGTAAATATATGTAAGCGAGATCTCGATTCTTTTATTATCGGGAATATTTACTCCGGAAATTCTTAGCATATTTTTTTAGCCTTGTCGTTGCTTATGTTTTGGATTAGAACAAATCACAAAAAGCACGCCTTTGCGTTTGACAGTTTTGCACTTGTCGCAAATTTTTCTTACCGATGCTTTAACTTTCATAATATAAAATTTTTTATTTTAGCCTTTGCACTACTCTTCCCTTGGTAAGATCGTACGGGCTCATTTCAATCAGTACGCGATCTCCGGGAATCAGACGAATATAATTTACTCGCATTTTTCCGGAAATGTAAGCAAAAACCTCATGTCCGTTATTTAATCTAACCTTAAAGGTAGCGCTAGGAAGCAATTCGACGACTACGCCTTCCAGCTTAACCACTTCTTTGTCTTGTGCCATAAATTAAGAAACAAAAAAATAGACGGAGTTTCGCAAGCAACACAACTAAAAACATTTTCTTGCTTTTAGCGCAATCGCTCGAGAAAAAGAGATGATCCAAATTCGTGCATTCTGAATTTTCCCTCTATTTGAACTTATTATTCAATTTTATAATATCTTTTATTATCTTAGCGAAATTTGTTTTTCTTGTCAATAGGCAGATTGCGTGCTATTATTTCCTTGCTTTTAAAATTTAAACTTTTTTAATTTTATGCCAACAAAAACAAATCATGGTAATTTGGAAATTTTGCGCCATAGTACGGCGCATGTTTTGGCTACAGCGGTTTTGGAAATGTTTCCGGAAGCCAAATTTGGAATCGGACCGGCGATTGAAAACGGTTTTTATTACGATTTCGAATTGCCCCGCACGCTTATTCCCGAAGACTTGGCAATTTTGGAAGAAAAAATGCGCGCCATAATCAAAACCAATTATCCTTTTGAACGAGCGGAAATTTCTGTCGAAGAAGCTAGAAAAGATTTTGAAAAACTAGGACAAGATTATAAGCTAGAGCTAATCGAAGATATCGCAAAAAACCAATTAACGAATAAACAATTTAACCATTTAACAATTTACAAATCCGGACCATTTGTTGATTTATGTTCCGGTCCACACTTGGAATCGACCGGCGAAATAAATTACAAGGCGCTAAAACTTACAAAAATTTCCGGCGCTTATTGGCGCGGGGATGAAAAAAACAAACAACTTCAAAGAATTTACGGCGTGGCTTTTGAAACTAAGAAAGAGCTGGATGAATATTTAAAAATGCTCGAAGAAGCGGAAAAAAGAGATCATAGGAAACTCGGACAGGAACTGGAATTATTTATGTTTTCCGAAGAAATTGGAAAAGGCTTGCCCCTTTGGCTTCCGAAAGGAGCTTTTATCAGAAAAAAACTTGAAGATTATATGTATGAGCTTGAAAGACAGAATGGATATAATTTTGTTTATACACCGGTTTTAGCCAATGAAAAACTTTACAACAAATCAGGCCATTTGGCGCATTATAAAGAGGATATGTATAATCCGATAGATATTGAAGGAGAAAAATATTACTTAAAGCCTATGAATTGTCCTCATCATCATATTATATATAAAAATAAAATGATGAGCTATCGTGATTTACCGGTTAGATTCTCTGATTTTAGCCCATTGCACAGATTTGAAAGATCGGGAGTTTTAACCGGACTCATTCGCGCCAGATGTTTTTCTCAAAATGATTCCCATATTTATTGCGCGCAAGAACAAATTAAAGATGAGCTTAAAAATATTCTAGATTTATTCAAAAAAGTTTATGCTGATTTTAATATCAAAAATTATTGGTTTAGATTATCCTTGCCCGATTTTAATAATACGGAAAAATTCGGCGATATTGAAAATAAAGAAATATGGAAAAAATCAGCTGAATTTGCAAGACAAGCGTTAATAGAATCCAAAGAAAAATTCATCGAAGCGGAGGGTGAGGCGGCATTTTACGGACCGAAAATAGATGTGCAAATCAAAAATGTTCATGGCAAAGAAGATACAATTGCTACAATGCAAGTTGATTTTTATATGCCGGAAAGATTCAATCTTGAATTTATAAACAGTGAAGGCAAAAAAGAACGCCCCGTTATTATCCACAAAGCCATTATGGGATCTTTTGATCGTTTTTTCGCATTTTTAGTTGAACAAACCGCCGGCGCTTTTCCGGTTTGGCTTTCGCCCGTTCAGGCGGTCATCATTCCGATTTCTGAAGAAAAATTTGGCAAATACGCCAATTTCGTAGAGACGCGATTGATCGCGTCTGATATTCGCGCGACAGTCGACAATTCCAAGGAAAGTTTAGGCAAAAGAATCCGCGAAGCCGAAAAACAAAAAATTCCATATATTTTAGTAGTCGGCGAGAAAGAAGAAAAAGAAAACACGGTCGCCATTCGGCAGAGAGGAAAGGAAGGGGAACAAGAAACTTTAAAAATAAAAGAATTTATTGAAAAAATAAAAAAAGAAATTCACGAAAAAAAATAATTTATAAGCAAAATGCTAATTTATGAAACTAATCATCGTTGAGTCCCCCACTAAGGCCAAAACTATTGCTAAATTTTTAGGCAAAAACTATCTTGTAAAGTCCAGCTATGGGCATATTCGCGATTTGCCACAAAAGGAAATGGGCGTGGATATTGAAAATGATTTTGCGCCGCAATATGTCATTCCGCATAAAGTCGCCGACCGCGTGGATGAATTGAAAAAACTCGCCAAAAAAGCTGACGGCGTTATTCTCGCGACTGACGAAGATCGCGAAGGAGAAGCGATTTCGTGGCATTTAGCAACAGCGCTAGAACTCGACAAAAGATCCAAAGGCGCAAAAATCGAGAGAATTGTTTTTCATGAAATTACTAAAACCGCTATAGAAAAAGCGCTGGCTAATCCGCGCGAATTGGATTTAAATTTAGTCGACGCGCAACAAGCTCGGCGCGTGCTTGATCGTTTGGTCGGATATGAGTTGTCCCCTTTTTTATGGAAAAAAATTCGGCGCGGGCTGTCCGCGGGACGCGTTCAATCAATGGCTTTGCGAATTATCGTCGAGCGGGAAAAAGAAATTGAAAAATTCAAAGCGGAAAAATTTTGGAAAATAAATATAAATTTAAAAACTCAAGCTAATAAAAAAGATTCCGAATTTTCCGCTGATTTGATTAAGAAAAATGATGTTAAAATAGAAGAAATAGCAACGCTCAAACTTTTTGCCGGCGATTATAAAATCAAAAAAACTATTTTAGCGGATGAGAAGTTGGCGGAAGAAATAATCGCCGATTTGAAAAATTGCCGATATAAAATTGAAAATATCGCTAAAAGAGAAACGCAAAAAACTCCGCCACCTCCATTCACCACTTCTTCATTGCAACAATCAGCCATTAACAGTTTGGGTTGCAGCGCCAAACAAACAATGGTGTTGGCGCAAAAATTATACGAGCAAGGTTATATCACCTATATGCGCACCGACAGTTTCAATCTTTCTTTGGAATCGCTTTTGTCAGCGCAAAAAACTATCAAAAAACTTTTCGGAGAAAATTATGGTTTGAAAAATCCGCGTTTTTTCAAAACTAATTCCAAGGGCGCGCAAGAAGCGCATGAAGCTATTCGTCCCGCTTATCCGGAAAAAACTCCGGAAGAATTGAAAACTATTCTCGAAGCCGGACAATATAAATTATATAAATTGATTTGGAATCGAATGATCGCTTCGCAAATGTCCCCCGCTGTTTTTAATTCCGTCAAAATTGATATTTTCGCTACCAAAAAAACCGTAAAAAATATTTACGCGCTAAGCGCCAGCGGATCAATTTTAACTTTCGAAGGATATTTGAAAGTTTATGCGGACAAAAAAAACAATACAATTGATACGCTTTTGCCGGAAATGGAAATTGGTGATGTGTTAGATTTAGTTTCGATCAATTCTGAAGAAAAAAGCACTTCCCAGCCTCCGCGTTATAACGAAGCGACACTGGTCAAGGTTTTAGAAGAGAACGGCATCGGACGACCATCTACTTACGCGCCCACCATTTCCACAATTATTGAACGAAAATATGTTGATAAAAATGAAGAAAAGCGATTATATCCTCTGGAAATCGGCGTATTGGTCAGCGATGTTTTGACCGCGCATTTTCCGCAAATTGTCGATATGCAATTCACAGCGACGCTGGAAAAAGATTTTGACGAAATCGCTGCGGGCGCCAAAAAATGGGTGCCGGTCATTCGAGATTTTTATGAACCGTTTCATAATAATTTAAAAACAAAAACCAAAGAAGTTAAAAAAGAGGAATTTCAGGAGAAAATGGATAAAAATTGCCCGGATTGCGGTGGCGATTTGATTATGAAATTCGGCCGCTTTGGAAAATTCATCGCTTGTTCCAATTATCCCAACTGTCGCTACACAGAAAAAACCGGTGAAGAAAAGAAGTTAGCGGAAGAATTTTCCGGAGAAATTTGTGAAAAATGCGGCGCCAAAATGGCGGTTAAGAAAGGACAGTTTGGATCTTTTCTCGGCTGTTCCAACTATCCAGCTTGCAAAAACATAAAAAGAATTGAAAATAAAACCGGAATTAAATGTCCGAAATGCAAAACCGGAGATATCGTAGAAAGAAAAACCAAAAAAGGCCGTTCATTTTTCGGCTGCAACACTTACCCCGCCTGCGATTTTTCCGTTTGGAATAAACCCACCGGAGAATTTTGTCCCGACTGCAATTCATTAATGCTTTTCGCCGCCAAAGGAAAAAGCAAGTGCTCAAAGAAGGAATGCGGGTTTGAGAAATAATATGCAAGACACAAAAATTACAATCGAAGATGTTTTGAAAAATGTGCGCGTCGATTTGGATATTAAGAAAGAAGCGCTGATTCGAAATGCTTACGCCGTGGCCGAAAACGCGCATCTCGGACAAAAAAGAAAATCCGGCGTAGATGATTATATCCAGCATCCCCTGCACACTGCACTTATTTTGGCCAAAATAGGTTTGGGATCAAAAACTATTGCCGCCGGACTTTTACATGATGTACCGGAAGATACTACAATTACCTTAATAGAACTGGAGCAAAAATTCGGAAAAGAAATCTCCGCAATGATCGATGGTGTGACAAAATTAGGGAAAATAAAATTGCGTGGATCTAAGGAAAATATTTTTTTGGAAAATTTGCGCAAAATGTTTTTGGCAATGGCTTCTGACATTCGCGTCGTGCTTATCAAATTGGCTGATCGTTTGCATAATATGGAAACACTGTCATATTTACCGCCGGAAAAACAACAGCGCATCGCGCTGGAAACAATGGAAATTTTTGCGCCGATTGCCAATCGGCTGGGTATCGGAGAAATCAAGGCGCGCTTGGAAAATTTGGCATTTCAATATCTTGAACCGGAAAATTATGCCTTCACAGTCAAACTTCTCAGTGATCAATATGGGCAACGAAAGAAAAATATCGACAAAATAATTTCCGAAATGAAAAAAGAATTAGTCAAAGAAGGAATTACAGTTTTGGATATTTTTGGCAGAACGAAACATCTTTACAGTCTTTTTCGAAAATTAAAAAGACATGATATGGACATTGGCAAAGTTTATGATTTGATCGGCATTCGCATAATCGTTCCGGAACTTTCCAATTGTTATGAGACATTGGGAATCGTGCACAAAAAATATCGCCCGCTAGTGGGACGAATCAAGGATTACATTTCTCTGCCCAAACCAAATGGTTATCAATCCATTCACACAACCATTTTCGGTCCGGAAGAATATTTCATAGAAGTGCAAATCCGCACAAAAAAAATGGATGATGAAGCAGAATTCGGAATCGCTTCGCATTGGATTTATTCGGAAAAAAAAAGAACTTTAAAAAACTTTTTTCTCAAAAGCAAACATAATGTGCCGGAAGAAGAATTAAAATGGGTGCGGCAATTGCGCGAATGGCAAAATGATTTGGGGGAAAATGATCAAGAATTTATTGAAAGCTTGAAAATAGATTTTTTCAAAAATCACATTTTTGCATTCACTCCTCTTGGCGATATTATAGATCTTCCGGAAGATGCCACGCCGATTGATTTCGCCTATCGCGTTCACAGCGAAGTTGGCAATCGCACAACCGGCGCCAAAGCTAATGGAAAGATAGTGCCACTGGATTATAAAATAAAAAACGGAGAAGTGATTGAAATTACCACCGCGCGTAATCACAAAAACCCCAGTCGCGACTGGCTGAAATTCGTCCGCACCTCGCTGGCAAAAAGCCATATTAAGAAACATTTAAAGAAAGAAGGGTTTTTGTAGATTTTTTTTTCACTTCCCTGCCAACTGTCCGCAAGCGCCCTGGATCTCTTGTCCGATGCTTTTTCTTATAGTTACGCCGAAGCCTCCTCGTTCCAAATATTTTTTAAATAATTGGATTTTATTGCCGGAAGAAGCGTTAAATCTTCCGCCTGATTCGTTGTATTTTATTAAATTGATATGCAATAAATGACGATTGCCGATTGATTTTAAATATGACGCCAGCGCGTAAGCATCAGCTTCGCTGTCATTGATTCCCGCCAACATTATATACTCGATAAAAACTTGCCTGCTTGTTTTGGAAAAATAATTGCGCAAAGACTTGTTTATTTCCGCTAGATTATATTTTTTATTCACCGGCATGAATTTATTTCTTTTTTCGTCCGCCGCGAAATGCAAAGAAATTGCCAAATTTATTTGCGGAAATTCTTGCGCCAGTTTTTCAATGCCTTCCGGAATGCCAACGGTCGAAACAGAAATTGAACGCGAACCGAATCCAAATAAACTTTTGTCCGTTAAAATTTTTAAGCTTTCCGCAATATTTTCCCAATTCAAAAATGGCTCTCCCATACCCATATACACGACATTATTTATTTGTCCCCTCTCCTTAGTAAGGAGAGGGCTAGGGTGAGGTTTATTTAAGTACTGCCTCCAAAACAAAACTTGATCGCTGATTTCTTCAGAAGTTAAATTTCTTTTAAATCCGCTTTTTCCGGTTGCGCAAAAGGCGCAACTTATCGGACAACCGACTTGCGTCGAAACGCAAACCGACCATTTATTAAGCATAGAAGACATTAAAACAGACTCAATAAAATTTTCGTCACTTAGTTTAAGTAAGACCTTGGCGGACAAATTGTCTTTTGCCAATAAAACTTTTTTTGCTTCGAAAGACAATATTTTCATTTCTTTTTCTAATATTTCTCGCAATTCTTTGGAAATCGTGGAAATTTCCGCAAAAGAAAAAACGCTATCTCGAAAAATGGCTTTTTCAATTTGTTTCAGACGAAATTTCGGCTGATTATTTTCCGTCAGAATTTTTTTCAATTTTTCAATTTGCATAATTTATTTCAACCATAAAAACAATAAAACCAAAGCGCTTGCAATCATAAAAAAAATCGCCAGCCAGCCGAAAAATTTCACCCAGTGCGGATGAGTTTCTTCTCCCATGATTTTTTTATCATCCCCGACAATCATAATTGCAATCAATAAAGGCAGAGCGATGATTCCATTAAGAAAAGCGGAATAATAGAGCGCTAAAATTGGATTGATATGAAAAAAATTAAGCGCCAGTCCGACTAAAACGGAAAATATAATTACCAAATAAAAACCTTTGGCGCGAGTAAATTTTAATTCCAGCCCTTCGTGCCATTTCATTATTTCCGCCAGCGCGTAAGCGCCCGATCCGGCAAGAATAGGGACAGCCAGTAATCCCGTTCCGATAATTCCAGCCGCAAAAAGAAAATAGGCGTAGTCGCCGGCTAACGGACGAAGCGCCAACGCCGCTTGCTCCGCCGTTTCGATACTATTTACTCCATTTTTAAAAAACACTTGCGCGGTGGTTAAAACAATAAAAAAGAAAACAACATTCGCCAAAATCATTCCCGTGCCGACATCGGTTCTCATTCGCGCGATTTTGGAACGCAAAAAATAATCTTTTTTCGGACATAATAATTTACGCGCCAATTTATTTTCCTCCACTTCTTCCGAAGCCTGCCAAAAAAACAAATACGGCGTAATGGTTGTTCCGAATACCGCCATTATCGCAAAAACATAATTTTTGTTAAATTCAATTTGCGGCAAAAATGTCCAATGAAAAACTTCCCGCCAATCGGGATGGATTATAAATCCCGCGAAAACATAAGTCAGCGTGGAAAACGCCAGCCATTTTAAAAATTTTACATAATAATGATAACCGACAAATATTTCTATTGCAATGGAAAGCAAGGCGAAAAAAATCGCTCCGATATAAAAATTAAGATGCGTCAACATGGAAAGCGCCGCCGCCATCGCTCCCAAATCCGCTCCGATATTAACAACATTGGCAATAATTAAAAACGCTACAGCTATCGCCACAATTTTTTTGCGATAATGTTTTTGCAAAACTCCCGCCAATCCTTGATTGGTAACAATACCTATTCGCGCGCAAACCTCTTGCACCGCCAACATCACCGGCAAAAGCCATGCCGCCATCCAAATAATCGAGAGACCGAATTGCGCTCCGACGGATGAATAAGTTCCGATGCCGGATGGATCATCGTCGGAAGCTCCCGTAATCAATCCCGGTCCCAGCGCGCGAAAAAAATAGCGCGTTTTTTTATAAGGATTTTTTAATATTTTTTTCGCCGCGGCTATTTCCGAATGGGCGATTTTCAGTGTTCCATCTGCGGTTTTAACCGCTTCGACTTCGCCCCAAACAATCAATTTTTTCGCCAAAATCAAAGGCACGCCAATCTCGCGACGAAATTCCGAAAGAGTGAAAAAATGTTTTTTTTCTTGATTTTGGTTTTCTGTTTTTGTTTGCATAGAATTATCCTCCCAGCGCCCAGCCGAAAACTTTTCTGAAAGCATTTTCCAGTGTGTCAATCAAAGATATATTCGGAGCGCCGGTATAAAAAACCAACTGTTCTGATTTCGCTTCATTGCCAAACACATCAGTCGCCTTGATTGAATATTTATAAACCGAATCAATGTCCACCGAAATTGTCAAAGTATGAGTGAAACCGGAATATAAGTCTTTTATTGTCCTGCCGGTTTTTTCTCCGCTTTTAAAATATTCTATTTCAATAAACGCTTTTTTACTTGTCTTGCAACTGATAATCGCTTTTACTTCATTTTTATCTCCGTCCTTGATGGAATATAATTCACTTTTTATATCGCTGATTTCCAATAAAGGATTTTGTTCAAAATCCGTCATATCGGAACCAATTCCGTCATTCAAATTAATTTGAGCAACGCTAAAGTTTTCGCTGGAAGCCATTAAATCTTCTTCTGCCGCAGAAACATCATTCTCGCCAAGCACGGCTGATTTTTCTTGAAAAGAAAGAGTGGTTATTTTTTTCACGGTTTTTTTATTATTACTGTCATACCAAAATTTTCCACTAAAAAACAATACCAATAACACAACACTTATTACAATTATTGTTTTTTTGTTTTTCTTTTCCGGCAATTCCGGAGGCTTTTTTTCAATATGAATTATTTTATGAAGAGATAACATAGAAATTTTAAAAAATTATTTATATCTTAACGCGTCCAGTGGATCGGTCGCGCTGGCTTTTCTTGCCGGAATTACGCCGGTAAAAAATCCCACCAATGTTGCTGCTCCCAAAATAAACAATAAAAACCAAACGGGGAAATAAAAAATATTAACAACCGACCCGCCCAAGCTTTTTGCCAAAAAATTAACCGCCAAATTAAAAATATTTCCGCCCAAAATTCCCAACGCGATACCGGAAACTCCTCCTAAAAATCCCATTATTGTCGATTCGAAAACAAACATCCATAAGATATCGTAATCGGAAGCGCCGATTGATTTCATAATTCCAATTTCCTCCGTTCTTTCCATAAGAGCCACAGTCATTGTGTTGAACATTCCAATCGCGCTGACCATAAGCGCGATTGCTCCAAAAAAACCAAGGACTATTCGGATAACTTTAAACGCTTTATCCACTTGATTGATTAAATCAGTTAAAGCCGAAACCAAAAACCCCTCGTTGGCAATCGATTCTCGTGTTTCATTCATAATTTGGCTGGACGAGCATTTTATTTTCAACTTACTGAAAACAGAAACCGGAGGATCGCCTAACGCTTTTGAATTAATAAAAGCGGAAATTTCTTTTTTATCCACAAAACCCATAATTTTAAAATTAAATTCCTGTTTTTTTCCGGAAACTTTTCCATCTTTGGATAAAAACACTTTCACTTCCGTTCCTAGCATTTCCTCCGGAGTTTTTTCAAAAACTTTCGCCAAAGAATTGGAAATGACCATTCCTTGAATTTCATCATCATTAATTTTTTCTCCCTGAACTATTTTAACGCCATCAAGATCTAAAAAGTTTTCATCTACTGCCGTAATTTTCGCGTCGGAAACGAGACTGGCATACTTCATTTGCCCTACCGTTTCAAAGACAGGACTGATTAAATCCACTCCGTTAATTTCTTTTATTTTATTTATGTCATCAGCAATTATCGACTGTCTTGTTTCGCCGGGATAAACATCCAGTGTCAAAAGAGAATCTGCGGTAGTGATTGTTTCCAAAAGCGTTTTCTGAATGCCATACCCCAGCGCCACTAAAAATAAAATTGCTCCCACGCCCACGCCCATGCCTAAAATAGTAAGCACTGTTCGCGAAGTTCTCGCTTTAAACATCCTGGTAGAAAGTTTTAATAAATCCAAAATACCCATATTTTTTTATTTTTTAATTTGAATAGCGCAAAAGCAAAAGCATTTCCAACTCTTTCGCAATCTTTACCGCCGTTCTTTTATCAAAATCCAGTCCGTTGTCTTTTGTTGAAAAATCGATCAACTTTTGAAATTCCTCTTTGCCGATGCGATTATCCAAGCGATCTAAAACAATCGTTGCCAGCTCTTTTTTTCTCTCATCATCCAACTCTAATTTTAATCTTATATTGAGATAATCCGCGATTTCCCACGCGGTCTTATCTCTTTCTATGAAACTTATGCTATTGGCTTGCTCGGTTATTTGTTTGATATTCTCCGAAAATCTTTCCGCGATTCTTTTGTCCCATCCTATACCGCCTTTTTCCAAAGGCATATCCAATTCTTTGGTAAAATCTTCAATGGTAATTTTAGCGTACAAAAAATCCTCCAATTTTTTGATGGCTTTTTCAATCTGATCATTGGTCATGGAAAAAAACAAATGAGCAAAAATTTGCTGCGCCTTGAACGGCACAAGAAGATTGCTTATTTGATTGGAAGTTAAGCCACGAAAAGATCTCATCAAGTGGCGAAGATTGAGCGGAATATATTCTTCTTTTATCAATTCGCCCCTCTCTTCTATCCCTCCTTCCTTTAACACAAAGCTTTCCGGCAATGCCTCGCGAATTTCCTGTTTTTTCCTTATAATCTCTATTTTAATTATTTTTCCATCCATCATATGCACAATCTTGTCTCCATAGGGCAGATGGGCTGGGTCATGCGTAACCAAAACAACAGTCTTTTTGTCCCTTTCATTTAATTCTTTAAGAATAGTCATCACGATTTGCGACGACTTGGAATCCAAATTTCCCACCGGTTCATCCGCCAAAATAATATCCGGATCATTAATAAGAGAACGCGCAATGGAAACGCGCTGTTTTTGCCCGCCGGAAAGTTCCGAAGGAAATTTCTTGGCTTGTTCGCTGATTCCGAACCGTTCCAATAATTCTTTGGCCAAAAATCTTCTTTCTTTTCTTTTGACTCCGTCAAAAATTTTTGGCAAACAAATATTTTTTATAATGCTCAACGATCCGATTAGATAAAAAGCTTGAAAAACCATTCCGATTTTTCGGCGATGAAACCACGCGGTTTTCTTTTTTGAATAAGAACTGATGTTTTCTTGATCGATAAGCACCGTTCCGCTGGTCGGTTTTTGCAGTCCGGCAATGGAATATAAAAGAGTGGATTTTCCGCAACCGGAAGGACCGAAAATAATCACATATTCTTGCGGCATTATTTCCAAATTAATTCCCTCTAACGATCTCACTTCATTCGGCTTGCCCTGATTGTAAATCACATTCAAATCAGTAATCAGCACATTGGGAATTTTATTTTTTTTTATTTCCAAATTGTTTTCCATTTTTGTATTATACTGCAAAATGCTTTTTTTAGACAACAATATTTATCAGCTTGCTTTTGACAAAAATAATTTTTTTGATTTCTTTTTCCGCAGTATATTTTTTTATTTTCTCGCTTTTAATTGCCGCCTCTCTCGCTTCTTCTTCAGAAATATCCGCATTGACTCTTATAATATCGCGAATTTTTCCGTTTACTTGAATCACTAAATTTATTTCTTCATCTTGAATCAATGCAGGATCATATTCCGGCCATTTTTCTTTAAAAATGCTTTTCGTATGTCCTAATTTTTCCCAAAGTTCTTCGGCTAGAGCTGGCAAAAAAATAGCAACCAAGATTAAGAATTTTTTAAATGTTTCCTCTGAAATTTTTGATGTTTCATAAAAAACATTTGTCATTTCCATAAGTTTGGCAATAGCAGTATTATATTTCTGCTCTTCCATATCATTTTCCATATTCTTGATTGTTCTGTGCAGTTTTCTTAAAACTTTTTTTTCGTCTGTATATTCACCATCAACCCGATCAAACAAATTAAAAATTCTTTCCGCCCAGCGTTTGGTTCCCATTATTCCTTCATCGGAAAAACTGCGATCTTCGCTCAAGGGTCCTAAAAATAAAATATAACTCTTAAGCGCGTCATAACCGACTTTCTCGCCGTATTCTTCCGGATTAATAACATTTCCCTTGGACTTGGACATTTTTTTTCCATTTTTTAAAATCATTCCGTTGGCTCTAAACCGTTTGAAAGGATTATCAAAATCAATCAAACCCAAATCATGCAACGCCATTGTAATAAAGCGCGTATACATCAAATGCAAAACTGCATGTTCATTGCCACCTATATATAAATCAACAGGCAACCATTTTCCCCCCAAATCTTTGCTAAAAATTTCTTTATTATTGTCAGGAGAAAGATAGCGAAAAAAATACCATGCCGAATCCAAAAAGTTATCCATTACATCCGCCTCGCGCCGAGCTTCGCCACCGCATCTTGGACAAACGGTTTTCATAAAACTTTCTACTTTTGCGAGCGGTCCCTTTCCATCTCCCGAAGGCTCCCAATTTTTTTCCATTTCCGGCAAAACCACCGGTAAATCTTTTTCCGGCACAGCGACCGTACCACATTTTTCACAATAAACCACCGGCACTGGCGGACCCCAATATCTTTGCCTGGAAATACACCAATCGCGCAATTTATAATTAGCCACTAGCTTTCCACCGACAAATTCGGTAATAACTTTTTTTGCTTTTATTGATTGAACTCCACTAAATTTTCCTGAACTTACAAGATTACCTTCTTCGACATAAGCTTCTTTATTGATATCTCCACCCGCTATAACTTCTCTAATTTCTAAATTGAATTTTTTAGCAAATTCAAAATCTCGCTCGTCATGAGCAGGCACTGCCATAATAGAACCAAAGCCGTAACCAGCCAAAACATAATCGGCAATCCAGATAGGAACTTTTTCTTGATTAGCCGGATTAACAGCATAAGCGCCGGAAAATACTCCTGTTTTTTCTTTATTTTCTTTTCTTTCTATTTCCGATTTTATTCCCGCTTCTTGAATATATTTTTCCACTGCATCCTTTTGTTTATCAGAAATTATTTTAGAAACCAACTCGTGTTCCGGAGATAAAACGCAATAAGTGCAACCGAAAAGCGTATCGGGACGAGTAGTAAAAATCTCAAATTCCAAATCACTATTCGCCACCTTAAATTTAATGTTTGCTCCTTCAGATTTTCCAATCCAATTTTTTTGCGCGCTTTTTGTAATTTCTGACCAATCCATTTTTCCCAAACCATCTAGCAATCTATCGGCATAATGCGTAATCTTAAAGAACCATTGTTTCATTTTTCTTTTTTCTGGAATGTTTTTGCATCTTTCGCATTCTCCGCCTTCAATCTGTTCGTCCGCCAAAACTGTCTTGCAAGAAGGACACCAATTTAAATAGGCTTCTTTTTGATAAGCTAATCCTTTTTCAAAAAGTTGTGTAAAAATCCATTGCGTCCATTTGTAATATTCAGGTGACATTGTATTAACTTCTCTTGTCCAGTCACAACTCAAACCCGCCGCTTGAATTTGCTTGGTAAAATTCGCCACCGTTCTTTCAAGCATTTTTCCCGGCGCTTCCCCTATTTTTAAAGCATAATTCTCGCTGTGAATTCCAAAAGCGTCCCAACCAATCGGTTCAAAAACATCAAATCCTTTCAATTTTTTGTATTTCGCCATTACATCCACGCAAGTAAAGGCGTAAAAATTCCCAATATGCAAGCCTTCCGCGCTGGGATAAGGAAACATAAACAAGGCGTAATAGGGATTTTGACTATTTTTTAAATCAGGCGTAAAAACCCGCTCGTCTATCCATTTCCTAGACCATTTTTCTTCAATTTTTTTATGCTCATATTTTTCCATATTCCAATTTTAACCCAAAATTACCAAAAAATCAACAGCAATGCTATAATAGAAAACAGTAAAATAATACAAACTTTATGCGAATTTCTTATTCCGCGCTGGACACTTATAAAAATTGTCCGCTGAAATATAAATATCAAGTTATCGACAAAATTAAAACGCCCAAATCGAAAGAGGCGGTTTTCGGTTCGGTATTGCATTCAACGATGAAATTTATTCACACTCCCTGTATTCTTTCGCCCACCCTCGAACAAGCGATGGAATTTTTTTCCAATTCATGGAATCCTGCTGTTTTCAATTCTCCGGAAGAAGAACGCGCCGCTTTCGTGCAAGGCGTAAAAATTATTCAAGATTATTACAAACGAAACAATCCGACGGATTTCAATATTGTTAATTTGGAATCACGATTTCAAATTGAAATCGGCGAGGAAAATAATAAGCACATTGTTTCCGGCATTATTGATCGCATCGATCGGACGGAAGACGGTTTTGAAATTATCGATTACAAAACCGCTAAAAAAATGCCTACGCAGGAAAGAGTGGAAACTGACATGCAGCTCTCCGTCTATCTTCAAGCTTTTCTCTCTCAATATCCGGAAGAAAGAAATAATTTGGACAAAATAAAAGTAAGTTTATATTTTCTCAAACACGGAATGAAACTTTCCGCTTCGCGAACAGCCGAACAGTTAAAAGAAAACGAGCAGGCTTTTTTGGATACGATAAAATTGATCGAAGAAAAAAAATTTGAACCGAATATTTCCCCGCTTTGCGACTGGTGCGGTTATCAAAATATTTGCCCGATGTGGAAACATAAATTCAAGGAAACAAGAAAAATCGATACTGAAGAAATAAATTCTATGATTGGCGAATATATTGATCTGAAATCAGCGGTTTCCATCACAAAAGATCGTTTGGCGGAATTGCAAGAAAATATTATCGCCTATATGGAGCAAGAAAGCGTCGAACGAGTTTTTGGCGCAAATGGAATTATCGCCAAAAGTCTTCGAGTAACTTATAAATACGATGAGGAAAAAATTCAAACAATTTTAGAACCATTAAATAAATGGCAAGCAGTTTTAAAATTCGACAAAATCGCCCTCAAAAATATTTTTGAAATATTGCCCACTCAAGCAAAGAAAGAAATTGAAAAAGCCAAAATTATAGACAAAAAAACCAGCGGCTTGATTGTAAAGAAAAGTTAAAAATGCAAAAACTAAAAAACTATATCAAAAAATTCTTTCTTATCGACGACACGCCGCATAAAATCGCGGCGGGTTTTGCTTTGGGAATTTTTTGGGGAATTATGCCCGGCGAAGGTGTCGCCACAACACTTATTACCGCCGCTCTTTTGCGATTCAATCGTCTTTCCGCCACTGCGGGAGTTTTAGCCAGCAATATGTGGGCGACTTTTATCGTTTTGCCCTTAGCCGCAACCGTTGGCGGATTTTTTTTCAATGTCAGCCCGAAATTACTAATTCAAGATTTTAACGAAACTTATCGGCTCGGCCTGAAATATTTTTTTGCCGAAACAATTATCATCGAAATTTTAACTCCTTTCTTTATCGGATTTTTAACAGTTTCGGTTTCAATTTCTTTATTTTTTTATTTCGCGCTTTATTTTTTATTGAAATATGGAAAGCTACGGTTTAAATAGTCTACAAACTACAAATCAAATACAAATTTACAAATATACAAAAAAATAAAACTTAATTTTCCCCATTCGTACATTTGTAAATTTGTAAAAAATTCGTAATTTCGTAGGAACTATTTTATACATTTATCCGCCAACCGACCTTGGCTAATCGCTTCTTCTGCACTTTTAAAACAAACTAAATTTTCCGGCTTGATTCTTTTGGCGAATGAGCAAGTTGACAAATGAACTTTGTTAGAATTCTTACTGCCGACAAATAAACAATCTCGCGCGACGCTTTTTGCGCCAGCAACTTTTTCCGGTTGCTGCAAAGAGGCGGAGTTTGACGCAACTGGCGTATTTTCCTGCGTAATTTTAGCGCATTCAGACGGCTTTTCAATAACGATCGGTTTTCCTTGAATTTTTTTTCCTTCCAAATAACCGGTCTCAAAAGAAACAAGCGCGACTAAAATAAACCCGCCGGCAAGCGCCAGTTTAAATTCGTGTTTGATTAAAAAATCTTTGATTTTGCCCATCAGTTGACAGTATAGCATAAATTGGGCTAGAATATGTCTTATGATAATTGGTTAATAAATTACAACTATGGCGCATCGTAAAGCAGGAGGATCCACCCAACTGGGAAGAGATTCTATATCCAAAAGATTAGGAGTTAAAATTTTTGGCGATCAAAAAGTAAAAACCGGACAAATTATTATTCGCCAAAGAGGCACAAAATATTGCCCGGGGAAAAATGTAAAACGGGGCGAAGACGACACGCTTTTTTCCTTGATCGACGGCTTCGTAAAATTCTCCACTAAAAAAGTCCGAGCGTTTACTGGAAAACTGATGCAGAGAAGATTCGTTTCAGTAGTGGAAAAAGTTTTGGCAAAGAAAGTTGCAAGAAAAACTAAAGCTTAATTTATTTTCAGAAAATCTATTGCAAGAACGATTTTACTTAAATGCAAGTTCAGGCGTCTCGCCTGAACTTTTTGTTTCTGGAAAAATTCAGCCTTGCCAGAAATAAAGGTTCAAGCGAGGACGCTTGAACCTGCATAAAA
>DMXN01000007.1:18758-37412 GCA_003482885.1 Candidatus Moraniibacteriota bacterium | reverse complement strand
TTCATAAACTCAAAAAACAGCGGGTGAGCTGTTAGCGGTCTAGAAATCAGTTCTGGGTGGAATTGGACGCCAACAAAAAACGGATGGACGGATTTTGGCAATTCGACTATTTCCATCAGTTTTCCGTCCGGCGATTGACCGGAAAAAATCATTCCGGCTTTTTCAATTCTTTCGATATATTCCGGATTAACTTCCCAACGGTGCCTGTGCCGTTCGGAAATCTTCGCTTTTTTATACGCGCCGAAAGCAATGGTGCCTTTTTTAAGAATGGCTGGATAAGCGCCCAAGCGCATTGTCGCGCCGAAATTCTTATCTTCTAAATTTTTCTTTTGCTCCGGCATAATATCAATTACCGGATTTTTTGTTTCGCGATCAATTTCTGTTGTATTAGCATCTTTCATTCCCAAAACATTTCTCGCATACTCAATCACCGCCAACTGCATTCCGTAACAAAGTCCTAAAAACGGAATTTTATTTTCCCGCAAAAATTTAATCGCGCTGATTTTTCCTTCAATTCCTCGCGAACCAAAGCCTCCAGGAATAACCACTCCATCATAATTTTTCAAATCTTCCAATTTATTGGGCTCTTTTTCAAATAATTCACTGTTAATCCAAGAAATTTCCGGCACCAATTTGTTTTTATAAGTCGCATGTTTAATCGCTTCGATTACGCTGATATACGCGTCCGATAAAACAAAATCGCCGGTGCCGAAATATTTTCCCACCACGCCGATTTTTATTTTTTCTTTGACATTTTTAATATCGTCGATAAAATTATACCAGTCTTTCATATTTGACTTCCTATTTGTCGGCAAGTTTAATTTCTTCAAAATCAAACGGCTTAAATCATCCCGCTCGAAATTAATCGGAATTTCATAAATATTGTCCGCGTCGGGAGCGGAAATAACATAACGCTCGGAAATATTGCAAAACATCCCTATTTTTTCTTTTCTTTTCTGATCAAGAAAAGTTTCGCTTCTAGCGATAATCACATCCGGTTGAATTCCGGCTCCATTCAAAGTTCTTACGGCATACTGCGTCGGTTTGGTTTTCATTTCCCCTATTTTGGAAGGAATCGGCAAATAGCTAACCATCACAAACATCACATCCTCCGGATATTTTATTTTCATCATTCTCGCCGCTTCCAAAAAAAGAATGTTTTGATATTCTCCGATCGTTCCGCCGATTTCAATCAAAGTTATATCCGACTTAGCTTTCACCGAAGCCTTTTCAATTCTGTCAATCACTTCTAACGGAATATGCGGAACAACTTCCACACATTTTCCGCCATAGCCCAAATTCCGCTCGCGATGAATAACTGTTTCATAAACTCTTCCGGTGGTCATATAGTTGTCGTTGGGAATAGTGATATCTAAAAATCTTTCATAGTTTCCCATATCCTGATCGGTTTCATACCCGTCGTTCAAAACGAAAACTTCTCCGTGTTCCGTCGGGTTCATAGTGCCGGCATCAACATTAATATAAGGATCGACTTTTATAGCCGTCACCTTAAAACCTCTAGCTTTTAAAATTATTCCGATTGAAGATGTTGCAATCCCCTTGCCCACTCCGCTCATCACTCCCCCAACGACAAAGATGTACTTTCTGTTTTGTTTCATATTTATATGAATTAAAAAAATTATTTATAATTGGTATTTGCGCAGTTGTTGTCATCCCCGCGGAGGCGGGGATCCAGTATCGCATCGCTTGGCTTATACACTAGATTCCCGCCTCCGCGGGAATGACAAGCGGCTTTTTTTACAGATAAAAAGTCGCTTCCCCCGCGACTTTTTTGTTTTTTAAGAAATAGACCGAATTTATATTACGCCTCTTCTGAAATTTTCAATTTTATTTTTGTTTCAATGTTTTGATCTAAAACAATTCTTATTTCATACTCGCCGATTTCTTTAATATGCGCCGGCATTATCACGGCTTTTTCTGAAACATTAACTCCGATATCGCTCAATGCTTTGACAACATCTTTGACCAAAATCGAACCGAACAACTTTCCATCCTTACTCCTAGCTTTGATTTCTATCAACTTGTCGTTTAATTCTATCGCCAGTTTTTTTGTTTTTTCCAAACTCTCCAACTCCGCTTCTTTTTCTTTTTTATTATTCAGCTCCAATTGATTAAGCGCGTCTTTGGTTGCCGATTGAGCCATTTTTTTGGCAAAAAGAAAATTCCGCGCGTAACCGTCGGAAACATTTTTAACTTCTCCTTTTTTTCCCAGATTTTCGACATCCTGCAATAAAATTATTTGCATAGTTTTATGATTATTAAAAAATATCCTCAACTCTTCCGACCGCTTCCTGATTCATTTGATTATCACTGTAATTATCAATATAGGAAGCGATGCATAAAAAAGCTATATTTGAACCTTTTACCGCGAACCAAACTCTCGGAAATTGATTTGGTCGCAAATTCGGCACCGCCAATTCAATTTTCCAAATGCTCCACAAATCATTTTGCGTAACCCTGTGCAATTTTACGGAAGCGATTCTTTGCTGAGGATTGAGCGGATGAAATTGAAACTCGCACAACATTTTAAATGACTCCAACGCCTTGTCTAAATAAAACCGCCGTTTCAATTTGGCGGCTTCTTTTTCAAATGAAGGATGCAAAATAAAATCAATCATTGTTTTTAAAATCCGTTCCGCGATAAAAAGCCAACTCGTAAAATATTTCTTCATTTTGTTTCGTTCCGGAAAAGGGCGCTTCCATATGTGTTAAATCTTCCAGTTGCTTTCCGTTCAGATGTCCATATTTCATAATCACTCGGTCAAGCATTTCTTTTTCTTCTTTGCTAAATAAAGAAATTTTCGGATCTTGAAGACACTTGTAAATTTCTGTTGCATTGTATCCGCTATGTTCTTGCACCGCCTCTATTTTTAGCGCTTTTTCTTTTACCATTTCTTTGGTTATTTTTTCCATAGAAACGGGAAACGGCCCCATCGGCAACGCTTTATATTTATCGCCGGTAAAATATTTTTGATTTTTTTCAAAAAAATCAAAATCAACGAAATATAGCAATTTCGCCAGTTTTTTCTTTCCTCGCACTTCTTTGCCCAATTTGGCGCAAAGATAAAGAATGACTTGTTTGTATTTTTCAGTATGCAAAACCATATAATTTATTTTTCTATAACAGATTTCCAGCTTTTCAAATCTGCAAACGACAACGACTGTTTTTGAATTATCTCTAAAATTTTTTCTTTTATTGTTTCCATAAGCTTGTCTTTATTATACGAAATACTGATTTAATGTCAATTACAATCTTTCTTTTAAAACATCCAGCGCCTTGTCCAATTGCGGATCTCTGTTGTTATTATAATCATCCGTGGTTAGCTCCACTTCTATGTCAGGGGTAATGCCTTTATCCATTATATAATCTCCGTTGGGTGTGAGCCATTTGGCGACGGTAACTTTAATACTGGAACCTTGCGGCAACCCGATCAATTCTTGCACTGTTCCTTTGCCGAAAGATTTTTCTCCAATAAGCGTTATTCCTTGATTGTCTCTTAACGCTCCCGCCAAGATTTCCGAAGCGCTGGCGCTACCTTCGTTGATTAATACTACCATAGAAACGCCACTAAGACTATCGCCTCCCGTCGTGGAAAACTTTTCTTTTTTTCCGGCGCTATCTTCCTCAACCACCACCACTTTTCCCTTGGGAATCATCTTGCTGGCGATCAATATTGACTTATCCAAAAGTCCTCCCGGATTATTTCTCAAATCCAAAATTATGCCTTTGGTATTTTTCGCCAATACCGTTTTAACAGCCGAGTTGAATTCTTTATCAGTATTTTCTCCAAATTTAGTAATTTCAATAAGCGCGATGTCATCATCTTTGAAATCCAATTTAACGCTTTTCACCTCAATCGTATCGCGAACAATTGTAATTTCTTTGGCACTTTTTTCTCCGTTGGGTAAAATAGTTAAAATCACTTCCGTGCCTTTTTTTCCTCTGATTAAACTTACCGATTCGTCAATGGTCATATCGGCGATAATTTTATCGCCGACTTTTAATATTTTATCTCCCGCTCGCAATCCGGCCTTTTGAGCCGGCGATTCATCCAGTGGCGCGACAACGGTGAGTAAATTATCCTTAACTCCCAACTCGGCGCCGATTCCTTCAAAACTACCCTCTAGCTCCTCTGAAAAAGCTTTGCTAGCTTCCGGATCGAAAAAAGAAGTATAAGGATCGCCGGCGGCTTTCAGCATTCCGGAAATCGCGCCATAAACCATTTTTTGCGCGTCCAATTTATCGCTATCAATATGTTTCTTTTTAAGAATATCCCAAGTTTTCCAAAACAAAGAAAAATCAACCGTACTGTTTTGAAACTTATTCTCGATAACCGCTTGTCCGAGAGGAATATTTTTTGCGGGAACAATACCGATATTTTTTCCTTGATTGAACCCAATATTATAGCTGATAAAAATAACCGCGACCACAAAAAAAACAGCCAAGCTTTTCTTGAAAATACTTCTATTTTTTTTCAAGCTTTGATTGTTTTCTTCCACCGAATTTAAACTCTAATTTTTATTTGGGCTTAATATCTGTTTGCGGAGCGATAGTGAAAATGTTTTGAGCCATTTCATGAATTTTATCATAGTTATCTCCGCGCGGAAGCAATATATATCCGGCCGCGCTTTCTCCCGGATAATATAGCAAACCTTCCTCTGAATCTTCTAATACTCTTTGATAAATTTGCGCGTCAGGAATAGTTTTATAAAGATCATAAAATTTTTGCATTTCCCATAGTTGCATATCCGTCCTGACATTATCTCCCAAGCTGTCGAGCATTCCATTTATTTTGGAAAAATCGGTAAGGGTTCCCATACTCAACATTTTATCTTTCACGAGTTGCATCATTTGCTGTTGTCGCTTGGCTCTTTCGAAATCATTGGAAGTTGCCCTAGACCGAACATAACAAAGCGCTTTTTCGCCGTTGAGCGTTTGTTTTCCGGCCGGTAATTTAAAACTGCCTCCGCATTCCAAAGAACTTAATGGAGCGGTGCAAAGCGGATACATAGGAATTTTCCTGCTTACCATAACCGATACGCCGGCGGCATTCGTTTCGTGATGTTTAACTATTTTATTTTGCCATTTTCCGGTCGGAATGGTAAAAAATGAATCACAAACATGCGCTTCATTAAATTGCGCCATCTCGTCAAAAGGTTTTTCCAATGAAATATCCACGCCGCCTATCGCGTCAACAAGCTGTTTAAATCCGGCGAAATTAATGCTTGCCGCGTAATGAATCGGCATGCCCAACACTTCTTCCAAGGCAATTTTCATATTTTTCAAACCCTTTTCTTTGCCATTTTCCTCACCATAAGCATGCACGGCGTTAATTTTTTGCTTGTCTTGCGTTCCGGGAACAGTAACGAAAAGATCGCGCGGAACGGAAATCATCGCCACCTTGTTTTCCTTCGAAGCGATGCTTACGATTATAATCGAATCAGCCAAAGTTCCTCCGCCGGGCATATTCGATCCGCGCATTCCTAAAATCGCTAAATTTATCCTGCCGTCTTTTTCTCCCCTTAATTCATCATTCACTCCGGGAATAATGTGGGTTAAATTACTTAAAAGTCCGCCACTGGAAATTTTATTCAAAACACTGCCGGTTTTCCAGCTGGAAGCTATTCCAACCAAAATCAAAACAAACAAAACCGCCATTGTTATTTTAAAACTTTTTTTGCGGTAAAATCGTTCTTTTTTAACATAATTTTCCCGAGTGGCAGTTGATGTATTTCTTGATTGTTTTTTAAAATAAAACATCTATTTTTTAAAATTAAAAATTACAAACACAATATGTATATTTTACTTTTAATATAAGATTTGTCAATCAAAAACGACTCGCAGTGGATAAACAAATCAAGAAGAATCTCTCCATGTTTCGTTGATTACATTATTATTTTTATTTCACCAAATACTTTTCTTTTGTTTTTTCTTTAATCACAAATCCCCGGCGATCTTTGAACTCCGCTTTTTTGCCGTCGTTCCATTGCTCCACCGGACGGATGTAGCCGACTACGCGGGAATAAATTTCCGTTCTTTGTTCCACTACGCACTTTGGACAAAATTGATGCTCACCGCTTAAATAACCGTGCGCCGGACAAATACTGAATGTTGGCGTGAGAGTGAAATACGGCAAAGCGTAATTTTCCGCAATCTTGCGAACAAGTTGTTTCGTTGTTTCAATGTCGCAAATTCTTTCTCCCAGAAATCCGTGCAAAACCGTTCCGCCGGTATATTTTGTTTGCAAATTGTCCTGCAAATCCAACGCCTCAAAAATATCTTCCGTATGACCAACCGGCAATTGCGATGAATTGGTGTAATATGGCTCGGCGGTTTTTTCTCTCACTCTCTCATTGTTGGCAAAAATTATATCCGAATATTTTTTGCGGTCCAACCGCGCCAGACGATAAGAAGTGCCTTCCGCCGGAGTGGCTTCCAAATTGTACAAATTTCCGGTTTCTTTTTGATAACCGATAATCCGTTCGCGCATATGCGTTAAAATTTCTTCCGCCAATTTTTGGCCGGCTAGCGAAGCGATATCTTTGCCGATTAAATTCAACAGTGCTTCATTCATTCCCACTAATCCTATAGTGGAAAAATGATTCGCCCAATATTGTCCACGGCGCAATTTTATCGGCGCCAAATAAAATTTCGTGTAGGGATACAATCCGCCTTCCGTCAATTTTTCCACCATCGTTCTTTTTGTTTCCAAACTTTCTTTGGCAATATCCATCAAGTAATCCAGTTTTTCAAAAAACTCTTTTTTGCCTTTCGCCGTATATCCCAATCTTGGCATATTGATCGTTACCACACCGATTGAACCGGTAAGAGGATTGGCGCCGAAAAGTCCGCCACCCCGTTTGTGCAATTCGCGATTATCCAAACGCAAGCGACAGCACATCGAACGCGCATCATCCGGATCCATATCGGAATTGATAAAATTGGCAAAATAGGGAATTCCGTATTTCGCCGTCATTTCCCAAATCGCGTCAAATTTTTTATCATTCCAATCAAAATCTTTACCAATGTTATAAGTCGGAATGGGGAAAGTAAAAATTCGTCCGTTAGCGTCGCCTTCCGTCATCACTTCGGCAAAAGCGCGATTGATCATATTCATTTCTTCTTGAAATTCTCCGTAAGTTTCTTTTTGTGGAACGCCTCCGAAAATCACCGCTTCTTTTACCAAATTTTTCGGGCAAGCAATATCCATCGTGATATTGGAAAACGGCGTCTGAAAACCTACGCGGGTGGAAACATTCATATTGAAAACATAAGACTGAATTTGCTGTTTAACATCTTCATAAGTCAATTTGTCGTAACGGACAAATGGCGCGAGCAATGTGTCAAAATTGGAAAAGGCTTGCGCGCCAGCCACTTCGCCTTGCGTGGTATAAATAAAATTCACCATTTGCCCGAGAATAGAACCCAAATGTTTCGCCGGTTTGCACG
Organism: Candidatus Moraniibacteriota bacterium; assembly: GCA_003482885.1. Lineage (GTDB taxonomy): Bacteria > Patescibacteriota > Minisyncoccia > Moranbacterales > UBA2206 > UBA9630. The sequence goes on along the minus strand of DMXN01000007.1, from coordinate 29,941 downwards.
CCACTTTTCCCGGGACTCCCGTGAATCCCCGCCGCAGTAAATCTTGCAAATCCCAGCCGCAACAATAGGCCGCTAAAAGTTGCAAATCATGAATATGAAAATCGCCGTTTTCATGCGCTTCGCGAATTTCTCTGGTATAAACGCGATTCATCCAGTATTTCGCGCTCACAATGGAAGAAATATAATTATTCAAACCTTGCAAGGAATACGCCATATTGGCGTTTTCTTTCACTTTCCAATCTATTTCTTGAATATATTTATCGACAAGATTCACCGCTTCATCCAAAGATTCTTCCGCTTCGCGATTTTTTCGATGCTGTTCGCGATAAAGAATGTAGGCTTTGGCGGTTTCTTCAAAATCCAAAATCATCAATACTCTTTCCACCAAATCCTGAATTTCTTCGATTTCCGGAATATAGCCTTTTTTATGTTTTTTTCCCAAAAGTTTTACCACTTTCTCACTGACTTTTTTCGCGTCTTTCAAATTACCCTCGCCAGTCGCCAAAAACGCTTTCGCCACTCCTTTGGTGATCTTGCGCCGATCGAAAGTCGCCACTATTCCGTTTCTCTTGATGACTTTCTTGATTTCGCTTTTTTCTTTCTGTTTTCTCGTCGCCTTTTCGACAATTTTCTTTTTTTTCATTTTGATTTTTCAGCCCCCGCTGGTTTAAATTAAAAAATTACTTATCAAATGTATCCAATTCTTTTTTAAAACTTTCTATGCTGGAAAATGATTTATACACGCTGGCGAATCGGACATAAGCAACTTCGTCCAACTCGCGCAATTTCTTAAGAATAATTTTGCCAATATCTCGGGAAGTTATTTCCGGTTTCTCGCGCGCCCGAATGGCATATTCGATATCGCCGATAAACTGGCTGATTTTTTCTTCGGAAATCGGCCTTTTTTCCAAGGCCTTCCGCACGCCTGTTTCTATTTTATTCTTTTCATAATCCACCTTGTTTCCATTTCTTTTGACTACCGAAAGCCGCAAAAGTTCCACTTCTTCATAGGTGCTGAATCGCGATTCGCATTTCAAGCATTCGCGCCGACGACGAGTGATTTTTCCTTCATTGGTTTCCCGCGAATCCACCACTTTCGTTTCCGCGTTATTGCAATAAGGGCAATTCATAATATTTTTGCTTTTATGATATTATGCAAGATTTACACAAGATATAGTGTAGTTGACTATGATTATACCACAATCAAAATTCCTGACAAGTCCCCGCTTTCAAGCCAAAATCAAGACTTATCCACAGGGGAAAATCAGAGTGAGAGATCCGTAATTCTTTGGCAAAAAAAGACGACTTATAAAAAGCCGTTTCGAGGACAAGAAACTTAACACAACTAATTTCTACTCATATCTCAACGCCTCTATCGGACTTAAATTCGCCGCGCGGCGGGCGGGATAAAATCCGAAAATAATTCCCACTCCGGCTGACACGCCGAAAGCCATAAAAATCGAAGATGGAGAAATCAAAGTGACTAATCCGGTAAATTCTGTTACGATTTGCGATCCTACCCAACCAAGAATAATTCCCATTACGCCTCCAAAAAATGTCAGCGCCACCGCTTCCGTCAAAAATTGCAAATTGATATAAATTTTTCGCGCGCCCACCGCTTTACGCAATCCGATTTCCCGCGTTCGTTCCGTTACGGTCGTGAGCATCATATTCATAATCCCGATGCCGCCGACCAAAAGCGAAATTCCGGCGATTGAAGAAAGTAAAATGGTGAAAGTACTTGTAATACTGGAAGCCGTTTCAATAATATCCGCTTGATTCATAATACTAAAATCAGCTTCTGCCGAATCTGAAATATTATGCCGCTTAAGCAACAACTCGGAAATTCCTTGCTGAACAGCAGTTATGGAATTTTGATCTTCCGCCGCCACGCCGATGTTTGTCACAAAATTGTCGCCCGAAAGAAAATGCTGCGCGCTGGTCAAGGGAATATAAATTAAATCATCCGGATTTTGAAAACCGGATCCGCCTTTGGCAAGCGCCACGCCAACCACCTCAAAATCAACATTTTTTATGCGAATCGATTTTCCCATCGGATCCGCATTAACTCCAAATAATTCATCGCGCGCCGCCGATCCCAATATCGCTATTTTCATTGAACTCAAAACTTGCGAGTTGGCAATAAACGATCCAATATCCATTTTAATATTTCTAATATCGGCATATTCGGGAACGGTACCCGTGACTTGCGTATTCGTATTTGTTCCTTTGGCGGTAACTTGGTAACGGCGCGACACTTCCGGCGCGACTGCTTTCACTCCCGGAATTTCATCTTTTATCGCGACAGCATCTTCCGCAGTCATCGTCTGCGCGCTCCCCGCTCCTGCGCTTACCGCCCCGCTTCTTTGCGCGCCCGGTCGAATAATAATTAAATTTGATCCGATAGATTCGATGCTGGTTTCAATGGAACTTTGCGCTCCCTGTCCGATGGAAACCATCGTAATTACCGAAGCGATGCCAATCACAATACCCAAAATAGTGAGACCGGATCTCACTTTATTTCCCGACAACGACCAAAAAACTTCTTTTAATAAGTCTGCTATCATAAATTATTGCTTATTTTAACATCACTCTCGATCATTCCATCTCTAATGGAAATTATGCGATCGGTCATCTCGGCGATTTCTTTTTCATGCGTGATAATAATTATCGTGTGTCCGTTTTCATTTAATTTGCGAAATGTTTGCATCACAATATGACTGGTTTTTGTATCTAAATTTCCCGTCGGCTCGTCAGCTAAAATAATCGCGGGGTTGTTAATCAACGCGCGCGCAATCGCCACTCTCTGCATTTGCCCGCCGGACAATTGATTGGAAGGGTTATTGAATTTATCTTCTTCCATGCCGGCGTATTTCAGCGCCGCCCGCGCTCGATCTTCTCTTTCTTTTATTGAAGAATTCGTATAAACAAGTGGCAGCATCACATTGCGCAAAACTTTCGTTCTTGGCAATAAGTTGAAAGATTGAAACACGAAACCGATTTTATCGCGCCGCAAATCGGATAGTTCATCTTCGCTGAATTGGGAAATATTTTTTCCGTCAAGAAAATATTGCCCGCTGGTCGGCGTATCCAGCGCGCCCAAAATATGCATCAAAGTTGATTTTCCCGAACCGGACGGACCGATAATTGCAATAAATTCTCCTTTTTCAATTTTAAAATCGATTCCCTTTAAGGCAACCGTTTCAATATCGCCATTTTTGTAAATTTTTACCAAATTTTTGCAGTCAATCATAAAAAAATTTATCTTCCAAGCCCGCCTCCCACTCCTGGTATTTTTATATTGTCAGAAGAAGACGCGGCGGTCGCGTTGGAATTAATCGTTTGCGTCACAACCTTATCGCCGGCGTTGACTCCACTGATAATTTCCGTGTTCATATTATTAGCCGCGCCGATTTCTATACTTTTTTGCTGTGGAATTTGGCTTTGACCATTTAAAATTTCAACGAAATAATCGTTGCCTTGGGATTTTACCGCGCTGTTCGGAATTATAATTACATTTTGCTTTACGCCCGTAATAATCGCGGCGGAAACGCTCATTTCCGGTTTAATGCGGAAATCAATCGCGTCGAAACCAATGGTCACATTGTATGTCACCACGCCTTGCGCGATAGCACCCAGCGCGTCCACTTTCTCAACTTTTCCGGAAACATTCAAATCATCGATAGCGGCAAATTTAAGCGTCGCTTCTTGTCCGATGTCCACATTGGGAATATCTATTTCATTAACTTGCACTTGCGCTTTCATCGTGGACAGATCGCCGATAATCATCGGGACTTGCCGGCTGGATCCGGAAGAAAGCTTGCTCAAATCATCGCCATTTTTAATATTCACTGCGTTGACCGTTCCGTCAATCGGAGCTGTCACATTTCTTTTGGCGGCATTGGATAATTGATTTTGATAATCTTTTTGTACCGCCGCTAAATTTTGTTCGGCAATAATAACCGCCTCATCCGCCAGCGCCACTTTGTCTTTTAATATTTTTTTAGAATTGTCTTTGTATTCTGCTTCGGCTTGTTTTTTAGAATATTTCGCGTCATCTATGGATTTTTTCGCTTGCGCGTAACTTACTCCCGCTTTAGCCGCGCTTACTCCCAGTTGATCATTAACAATATTAAAAAGCAATTGATCTTTTTTCACCGAATCGCCGATTTTTACGGACAAATTGGCGACTGTTCCTGTTATGGTCGGATCGATATTGGCGACTTGATCGACGATAACATTTCCGCTCGCCGAAACTGACATCGTCAAAATTCCTTTCTCCGCCGCCGCCGTTTTGTATTGAACCGGCTTAACCGATGAATAAGTTTTCGAATACCAATAATAGCCTCCGCCGACTGCCAATAGTCCGATAATAATCCAAATATATTTTTTCTTCATTTAATTATTACTTTAATTAGTGTCAAATACGCGAATTAAAATTGCGTTGATAACTCCGCTATCATCCGGTTTTCCCATAATCACGATTTTGTCGTCCGGTTTTAAATCGCTTAATTTTAAATTAACAAAACGGTTTTTATTGATAAGGGTGCTGTCCGTAACCGCCACTGTATTTTCTTTGCCATCTTTATCTTTGACAATTAAATTATTATCCGCGATGGAAATTATCGTTCCCGCCAATCCGTGCGCGTTGCGAAAGCCGCGCCCTTCAAATTGATCGCGCATAAATTTCATCATACCGCCCCCGCCCAGCAAGCCGTTTCTCTGACCCATGAAATTTTTTTCATAATTTTCTCCCCAACGGCAAGAAAACAAAGCCTTATGGGAACCGACTTTCACGCCTCCGGCAAAACTCAAAAGAACCGCTAGAATAAAAGCAACCGTTAAAGCAGCGCCTTTAAACCATTTGTGTTTTGTGATATTGTCCATAATTTTTTATTAAAAATAATTATAATTACTTCTTTGAATTGATTTAAAATAAACAGAAATTGAAAGCAACAAAGCGAAAACCGGAATCAATATAATGATCATACTGACAAGCGGAAATGTTTCCAGAAGCGAAAGCGTAAAATCGCTTCCATTTCCAACCACAACTCCCACATCAGTTGAAAGCAATCTTAATAAACTCCAAAATTCCGATTGAAAAAACGCTCCGCCGTACTCAAAAACCGCTAGAAAAAAAACTCCGAACGATCCGGCCAAACTGAAATAGGATAAAAATATTTTTCTCTTGGCTTGTTTTTCCCGCAATAATCCGATTTCGGACAAAATCAAACCCGCCAGTTTTACAGATGGTTCAATTTCTTTAATATTTCTAAACGCTTGGCGAAGTTTTTGGCTCATAATATTTAATACGAACAAACCGACGGAATGGACGCAAAAAAATATTTGCAAACAAAAAAAATACCCGTGTTGATAGGTTATTTAGTGAAAAGCGCATTTCGAGTTGAGGTTTTTGGATTATTGAGAAAAATTAATTATTTTATTTTCCCTTTTTTAAAACTTTTATAATTTCCTTTCCATCGCCTGAAACAATAAACTCGATAATCTCCTCTTCTTGCACAGAAGATTTAACTCGTATCTTTCTTGCTAGCACAATTCCAGCAATTCCTTCATTTTGTAATTCATCGAGATTCATTGGTCTATTTTCATATATCTCAATATACGGCTTTATAAGCCTGTTTTTTTCCAACACCTCAAATATGGTAGTCGGAAAATTTTCCTTATCCTCTAACCAGCTAAATCTTTGCTTTGTTTGCGCAAACAATATAGCAAATATCGCTATCAAACATAGAAAAAAGATTAAATATAGAAATGATTGTAATATTCCCAAATACAAAACTGGTTCATGTTTAATTCCAATATAAAAAAATAAAAAGCTAACAATAATATCGGAAAATATTAAAATCCAAACTACTCCATTAGGGCCAATGCTTTTCCAATATTCCGAAAATTCATTTTTTCTTTTTTTATATTTCCCAAGATTGATTTGTAGGTATGGCTGAAATTCTGTAATTTGCCATATTATTGCAATTCCAAGCATAAATGCCAAAAACGAAGTTGGTCTAGCAAGATCTGTATTAATAAATAATTTCGTGAGTACTTCTTTACTAAAAAGTGGCAGTACCGCAGTAATCAGAGAAACTGCCAAGCCAACTACCGAAATAACTGGCTGAAAAAAATTATTGTTTGATGATTTATTACTCATACATTTATAAAAAATTATCTATTTCATAAACCTCAAAAACTTTTCCGCAATTTCTTCTAAATCGCGATTAATGATTTTCTTTCCAAAATATCAAATAATTATTGTTGACTTTTCATAAAGCATCGGCAAGCAATCTTGTCTCATTCTAAATTTGGTTCCATGATTATGTCCAGTGCGAGCGTCAAAATCTACAAGAATTTTTCCTTCTTCAAGCGCTTTTAAAAATCCTTCGAAACTAAACTTTTGCAACATCATTATTTTCGTATAATGGTAAAACTCTTTTTTTCGTCTAATTTCTACTTTAGCTTGAACATAAAAAGTATTGAGTAATTTTGTTCCTGCTTTGTGTTCCAAATCATCAAACCCCCAGTATGGCTGCGGATTAAGTTCGCCAAATCCGACATTCTTTTTTACAAACTTGTTCCAATTTTTGTGTTTTAGATCAATACTTTTTGAGTCAAAAGAAATCAAAATTTTTCGATTTTTTCGATCAATCACAACCTTAAATCCACGATCGCTTCTGGAATTTCCATGAATTGTTTGTCGAAAACTCATTTCACCTTTCGGATATTTTTTTCCAGCTTCTTGATGAGACCATCCATAGAACGGCAACAAAACTTGGGGAACAAATTTAATTGCGCGAGGCGATGGCTCAATATGAAAAAGCGTCGTAAGCGATGTTGAATTTAATCGTTGCGCTTTCAATTCCCATTCGGCTGCATTTGGAATTGGTAAATTATTCTCTTTGATTCCAAGTAAATCCTCAAGCGTATTCCCAATTCCGCCATGATTGCCTTTTCGAGCATTTGGAATAAATCCCCTTGCAGAAATTTCTTTAAGTTTAGCTATTAAAGCTGGCTTTGTGTAAATAATTGGTTTTGCCATATCTTATAATAATCTAGCTTGCGATTGATGTTGCTTTATTCTTTTTTTTGCTGACTCGCAATAATCCGGCGAAAGATCGATCCCAACATAATTACGATTAAAATTTATTGCTGAAATAGCTGTTGTTCCGGAACCCATAAAAGGATCCAAAATGATTTTAGCATTTGTTGAAGAAATAATTCTATCAATTAGTCTAACAGGAAATGGAGCAGGATGTCCATTTTTCATTTCTTGCGGAATTTCCCAAATATCACCATAAGCATTAGCTTTTTTTGCAAGTTTAAATTTTGTTTTAGCGATAAGATAAATAACTTCATAAGTTGGCAAGAAATATCCGGTATTAAAATTCAACCCGCCAGCGCGTTTCCAAATAATAACTTGGCGGACAGGAAAACCTTTTATAATATCCTGCCTATCTTGCAGAAGTCCTGCTTGAACGCGCCATTTATGATTATAGAAAATTGCTCCATCATCAGAAATTAATCGCATCATTTCGGTCAAGCAATCTCTTTGCCACTCAACATATTTATCATGGGGCATATTGTCATCATAATGCGAATAACCATTTTTTAGAGCCGCATTTTCCCATTTACCGCCTCGTCCGTCTTTCATACCATTGCCAGTAGAATTTTTCAAATTATACGGCGGCGAAGTCACAATCAAATCAACAAAACCATTTGGCATTTTTTTCATTATATCAATCGCATCTCCGCAAATAATTTTATTTATAAAGTCTTTGGAAAAATTCATATTATTACTCTATTTTATTTATCATTACATAGTAATTTTAGCACAAATTATTATGAATTACTATCTTGCAATGATCTTTATTCAAGCCTTTTTAAATACTTTCCTTATTGCCGATAGTGCTCGCTGATGCTGGCTCTTGACAGTATTGTACGGCAAATTCAAAATCTTCGCGATTTCTTGCAGAGAAAAATCTTCTTTATAGCAAAGCGTCAAAAGTATTCCGTATTTTTTCGGAATTTGTTTTAATTTCATTTCCAACTCTTCGGACAAATCTTTTCTTTCCAAAATTTCATCCGGCAAAATTTCATCTTTGGCGATATTTTCCAGTTTATTATTCCCATCTTCATCGATAAAATCAGAAAAAAGCAATACCTTTTTCTTTTTAAAATAATCAAAAGCGGTATTTTTGGCAATCGTAAAAATCCAAGTCTTAAAACTTTTATCCTGCCTGAATTTACTGATATTTTTCCATATTTTTACGAAAGTAATTTGAGTCAGGTCCTCCGCTTGAACGGCATCGCCTGTGAGCCGATAGAGAAAACCAAAAACCGGCTTAAGATATTTCTCAAGCAATTTCTCGAAAGCGGCATCATCTCCGGCTAAATAATCTTTTACCAGCTGTTCGTCATTTTCGTTCATATTTTTAATACTGGTTAAAAGATTTTGAACAGGTACTTAGAATATGCCAATAGTGTGTCTTTGTTCGGAGATAGGGATTCGAACCCCAATTAACAGAGTCAGAGTCTGTTGTCCTACCGTTAGACGATCTCCGAATAAAATCAGCCAAATCAAAAAGCTGATTTGGCTATTGTAGCAGAAAAAAAACAATTAAAACAAGTCTAAGGCGTTATAGCATTCAAAATCACTTCCACTCTTTTTTCATATAAAGGAATTTTATTGACAAACAACGGCGGCCAATATTCGATTTCCACTTTTTCCAAATTGGGATAATTTTTCATATATCCCGCAAGCTCGTCGTTATTTTTTCCCAAAATATCTTTTTTTATTTTTTCCAAATCAATTTCCGGCTGCATGATATTGGAAGCGCGCATTTTAATTTCTATAATTCCTGTTTTAAAATCAACGCCGGGCTTGCCATAATCGATTATTACCGCTCCGCTGTCAATATTTATTTTTCCTTCTCCCTTGGCTTTTATAATAACAGAATTGGCGATTTTTTTTACATCCGCTCCCGAAAAAACCAACGCGCGCGCTTTAATATTGACTTTTATTTCAAAATTGTTCGTTATTTCTCCGGCAGAATTGGATATGCGATACAACGGCTCATCGATCATAATCGCGTCATCAAGCATAATCGCTCCCTTATCCGGGATAGAATCTTTTATTTTCTTTTTGATTAAACTGTTAATTTCCAAAGAAATTTTATCTTTCGCGCCACTGATATCTTTATCGGAAACAACCTTAGCCGTTTCATTGCTATTTCCGCCGCCAGTCATCGCCGTTAAAGACTTGGCGTAAATTTTAGCATATTTTTCATTCCCGCTATTTTTAAATCCGGGAATAGCAAAATTGGACGGTCCGATATTATAGCCTTCGCCGGACTCATCCGCGATTACTTCCGCTTCCAGCACGCCCGGCTTGATTTCTTCTCCCACTTTAGTTGTTCCCGGAACAACTACTCCTTCCGCCAAACGAAATATTTTTTGATTATCGCTTAAAAATCTCGTAGTAGCGACCAAGGATTGGGAAGCGGAACTGAATTCATTGTAAATGGTAATTTTACCTCTAGCTTTTTTATTGGAAACGCTTTTCGATCCGGTCGCGTCAAACGATTCGGCAATTTCTTCTTCGAACTCCATTATTTTCGCCGGAACAGCCATTTTTTCATAATCAATTTTGTCCAAATTTATATCGCCGGCAATTTCCATATCCGCCGATTTAATTTCTTTTTTGGCAGAAATCGTAATTATCGCCTTGGGCGCAAACCGATAAGCGCCATAAGTTAATCCACCGAATAACATAACCGCTCCCGCGATTATTAAACTTTTAAAAAATCCGCCGCTCTTTTTTTCCGGTTCTTTTTCCTTTTCTTTTTTTCCGTCAAAAGTATTGGCGTAAAAAAAATTTTCCACTTGTTTGTTTCGTTTTTCTTGAAAATCAGCCGGGGTTTCTTTCGGCCACATATCTTCAATTGGTTGTTTTTTTATTCGGCTGGGCGAAGAAACATCCATATTGGAAACAGTTTTTATTTTAACGGCACTAGCTTCATTGCCGGACGGCATTAGCCTTGAAGCAATACCCTGACTATCTTTTCGCGGTGGTAATTCGCTGGAAATTAAATCAGTCGATTCGTTTTTTTGCAATCCTGATAGCGATTGAGAGAAAGGAAGGATGGAATTATCGACTTCATTTTTTGAAACAAAATAATTCGGAGAACCGATTTTATCCAGTCTTCTTTTTGATTTATTGACTTCTCCCGCCAATTCGGTTTTAATATTTTTTTTTATTTCCCGTCCGTTTCTTTGCTCATCCTTTCCGCTAAAAATTTCCACCTCTTCCGTATCATCTTCTTCTATTTTTTGCTGGACGGAAATACCCGCCTTTGCAACCAGCATCTTTCCCAGTTTGTCTTGCGTAACAATACTGATTTTCAAACCCAAACTATCCGCTTCTTTGCAAAGCAATTTTAAATTAACAATGCTCTGAATAAGCAGTGCTCTTTTAGGAACAACCAAAACCGCTTCCGGCGTTTCCGTTTTTCTTAATTTTTCCACAATCGAAGTTATTTCTTCGTCGATGTCGATATAAAATGTTTGATGCATATATTTAATAAAAAATTATTTTTGTATCATTTTTACCGCGCGGCGTAAAATTCCGGCCAAAACTTTTTCCTCGCCCACGGTTTCCAAGACCAAATTAGCCAATCCCATCGGCGTAATATCTTGCGGATCGCGCAACTCTTTTGTTTCGTCAAAAATATTTACCACATCTTTCGGTTGCAAAAAACTAACTTCCACTTCTTTGGCAAAAGGCAAGCTTTTTACCCACTGCAAAGAAGAAAGAGCTTTTTTAATTCCCGGCAATCCCGATCCGCCGCCGCAAAGAAAAATTTTATTGGGCAATAAATCATTCTCGGAAAATTCCGCCAATGACAATTCCACTCCGGAAAGCCAAACACCGCAATCATCCACGAATATTTTTTCAATTTTTTCCGCGACATCCTTGCCTAATTTTCCTTCCGCGTATCTGATTTTAAAAGCCTCCGCTTCTTCAAATCCAACACCCAATTCCGCCGCCAGTCTTTTTGTGAACGCCCGACCTCCCAAAGCAAACATTTTTGTTCCTTCCAATCCTCCGTTTCGTACCAACGCGATATCGGTCGTACCTCCTCCGATATCAACAAAAATCGCGCTAAAATCAA
>DMXN01000007.1:0-18441 GCA_003482885.1 Candidatus Moraniibacteriota bacterium | reverse complement strand
AGCTTCACTTCTATCTCATTGTGTCCGGTTTCCCATGCCAATTGCTGACGAATGCGATCAAACGCTTTCCATTGTACTTTTTGAATAATATTTTTCAACTCCGGAAAATCAATTCTAATTTCCGGTTTTATTCTTTCGTAATGCACTGTCGTCGTCGTCCCTTTAACTAATTCTCCGGCAATTCCTACGATCGCTTTTTCGATTTTTTTTACTCCCGCCATCGCTTTTGCCATTTCAATAGCTTGACGGCAATTTTCAATCACACCGGAAATATCAGAAACCGCTCCACTATGCATATCCTTCAATCCTTGCCTTGCCCTGCCTACTCCCTTGACAATTCCGGTGCCATTTTCCAAATCCACTTTAAACACCAAGGCTTTAACAATTTCCGTGCCGATATCCAACGACAAATAATATTCCGCCAAGGATCTTCCTCCGCCTAAAATTTTAGAAAAAATTCCCATAACAATATTATAAAACAAAAGCGCGTTTATAACAAATTTTTGCGTTTATCTTGAACCATGATTTTCTTAATTAAAAGATTAGCATGATTAAATCTCTTTTGTAGAGACGCAGCACTGCTGCGTCTCTACAAACTACAAACACATTTCTATCTAATCCTATAACTCTTTGTCCCCGTCTTCTTTCCTGTCGCCAAATTTACCGCGTACCACTTATAAGTTCCTTTCGGTTTGTAAATTCTAGCGGAAACGGAAAAAGATCCGGTGGCGCTAGCTTTGACAATTTTCGGCGGATAATATCCTCCTCCCGGTTTGGAAAAATAGAGAGCGACATTTCCATTTTTGGTGAATTTTTTTCCGGATTGAGTAATAACTCCTCCCCAAGGCACGGAGCTGATTGAATTGCTGATTTTATATTTACTGCTGCTTTTCTTTTTTTTCTTACTGCTGGAAGATGATGAGGATGAAGAAGATGCATTGGTTCGAACAGAAACAGTCGCTCGATTTGATTCATTGCCATAACTGTCATAAGCGGTTACCCAATAATTATAGGTATTGCTTTGACTGAGTCCGGTATTGGAAAAAGTCAATCCGGAAGTGGTGGAAATCGCCGATCCGTCTCTGTAAATTCGGTAACCGGCTAAATTCAGATCACTGGATGCTCCCCATGAAAGATTTATTTGAGAAGAAGAGCTAGCGGATCCAATTAGATTAGATGGAACAGTCGGAGCGGCGCTGTCAGCGCAACTTACTGAAACATTAGTAATATTGACCGATGCCACCGTTCCCGATCCGCTGGAAACAGCACAGGTTTGACCGGTTGGTTGAGTTAAAACTGTAACGGCATAAGCGTCACTGGAATGTAGAGCAGTAGCAAAAGTAAAACTTCCCGTAGCTGAACAAGAAAGATTATCTCCGGCATTGTTTTGAAGAATCACTGTTCCTGTTAAATCGCTGATTGTTCCGCCGATAGTATAGGTTGGCAAAGTTATGGTCACTGAATCATTCAAACTGGTCGAAACATTTCCCGCGGCATCTTTCGCCCATGCGTAGAGAGTGTTTGAACCTTCGGTGGTGAAAATATGAGAAGTTGGAGCGGTTTCAGTCCAACCGGCTGCTCCCGCTTCGGGAGCGGTAGCGGATTCGGTTAATTTGTAACCGGTCACTGCCGTATCATCAGTAGCAGTAAAACTGGAAATGGACACGGTTAATGAGGTTGAAGTTGATGGAATGGTGAATGCGGTGATGATGGGAGGGGTGGAGTCGCCAACTTCTCCGCCAATAGTTAATTCGTATCCATTGGCGTTAACATTGCCATCGGCATCTACGACATAGAGATAAACCGTATTGCCGTTATTGAAGCTGCCCTGGTTAAATGTGATGGTGGCGGAAGTGTCCGACCAAGCGGCGGGAGGTTGAATTTCACAATGTTTGCGATTTATCCATGCGGATTCTGCGCATAATTCAACACGAGCCTGGGTTCCAACTTGAATGTAAATGTCGTCATACCAAGCAGAAGCATTTCTGTTGACCCCTATGTCCACATTCCCCCAGTATTTCCCAAAAGCAAAATAGCGCCATTCGTTTGCTCCTGCCATATGAGATATATAGCCTGCAGTACCGTTATAAGTATTATAGGTTGTCGATCCGTCAGAATATCGAACTATAAAAGTACCATCTGCTGTATTTGGCGCAGAAGCCTTCACTACCCACGCCTCTTCTTTAAACCATGTATCAATAGGAAACGACGGACTAATATTTCCTCCTGGTCCAGTAGTACTACCTCCATTAACCTGAAAAAAAAACTTTTGCAAATTACACCATTCAGATAAGTCCGTACTGTACCACTGATTATTAGTAAAACTGATATCGTTCGTTGAACCGAACCCTGTAGAATTACTGGTTAGATTCCAAGCTTTCCACTGCGAACAACTTCCACCAACGACAGGATTAAATCGCACCCAAAAAGAAACAAAGGCAGAAGTAAATGTCGATCCGGAATCATAAACAATTAATGAGTCATATTTATCACCGGTCCAATTCGCTTTTAATGCATTTGATCCGGAATGTTTCTGCGTTGAGTCATAATCCACCTGCGTATTTACCAACGAGTCAGCGTTGTTCGTCCATCCAGATTTCGTAAAAGCTACTCCGTTTACGCCTGCATCGATGTTGTCGCCAAGCCATTCAATATTACCGATTGCACTATGACTGCCAAAGCTTCCCCCGCTAACCGTCACACTCGCATCATTTTCAATCGTCCCGCTGACGCCATTGATTGTCGGCACGGCAAAAACGGGAATTTTAATTGCAAACAATCCTAAGCTTGCAAAACAAACAATCAAAAAAAATCTTTGGATTATTCTTTGTTTTCGATTTTTCTTGTTATACATAGTTTTTTATTCATAATTTTTCATCCATTTTTTTCCGGCTTTTTAAATACATCGGCAGGGCGGAAAAACTTAGCGCCATTTGCAAAAAGCGACTAAGAATGGCGGCGATAATAATCAAGGAGCTGTTGACGCCGAAAAGTCCGAAAAAAGTTACGAATGCCCATTCTTTGAGACCGATATTGTTAATTGTAATCGGGATGGACGAAACGATTGTGATTAAAAAAATCACCGAAAGAAAATCCAAAAAACCTATTTGAACGCCCAAGGCTTTTAATAAAACAAAATTCGCCAACGCTACGCCGATGAGCGCGAACAGGCACCCCCAGAAAATTGCCCGCCCGAGTACGCCATGATCATTTCTGTACGCATCCAATTCATTGAAAAAATGACGAATTTTTTCCGGAATAAATTTTCGAAACAATTTCTGCAAAAAAACCGATTCCCTGACTTTCATCGCTATGATATCAAAAAACAAAGAAAGAATGATTACCGCGTTAAAAAAAATCAACCAATTATTTTTTAAAACCGTTTTCCAATTCAATAAACTGAAAAACAGCGCCAAAATTGTCGCTCCGATCAAACCGGTAATACGATCCATGACCACCGTGGAAGCGGCGACGGCATATTTTTTTTCCACCCGTCCGATTTGATAAGCGCGATAAGTGTCACCGCCGATAAAAGACGGCATAAAATTATTTACGAACGATCCCGTCAAATAAAATTTAAAAAAATCAAAAAAGGAATTGTAAATATTTTTATGATTGGCTAAAATTTTCCACTTGTGCGCCGAGATTAACATTCCGGCAACAACCAATAAAAGATACAACGCGATCTGCCAAGCTTGGACTTGTTTTAAATATTCCCAGCTCTCCGTCCATTCAATTTTAATAATCACCCAATATGAAAATCCGAGACTAATCGCGAGTTTTAAGAAAAATTTTATCACTTTTTTTGTCATTTTAACTTTGGTTAGTTAATTAATTTTTTATTTTTGCATTCTATAGTTTGCCAAATCAACATACTTTTTTTCCTTTTCAATTCCGATCCAATTTCTGCCCAATGCTTTTGCAACGAAAGCGGTTGTACCGCTTCCCAAAAAAGGATCTAAAACAATATCGTCTTTTTTACTTGCTGCCAATATCACTTGTTGAATTAGCTTGAGTGGTTTTTGTGTTGGATGTGCCTTTATTCCATTTTCGTCTTTCAGTCTTTCGTTTCCTCTGCATAGACCAAAGACCCAATCAGTATCCTTCATTTGCTTTCCGCCATTCATTATTTTCATTTGCTCATAGTTGAATGTATAGTTTTTACAATTTTTATCTTTCACAGCCCAAACCAAAGTTTCGTGGTTGTTTGTAAATCTTCGTCCATTAAGATTCGGCAAGGCGTCAGTTTTAACCCAGATAACATCATTTAAAAACCAAATTCCCAAATCCTGCATAATTGTACCAACACGAAAAATATTGTGATACATTCCAATAACCCACATTGTTCCCGTTGGTTTTAATATTCTTTGACTTTCTTTGAGCCAGTTTTTTGTAAAATTATCATAATCCTCGTAACTTTCAAATTTATCCCACTCATCGTCAACTGGAATAACTTCGGTTCCGTTTGCTCGTTTTAATCTTTTGCCTTTTGGCAGTTGCAAATAATAGGGAGGATCTGCAAAAATTAAATCAATAGAGTTGTCTGGAAATCCTTTTAATATTTCTAGGCAATCGCCATGAATTACTTTGTTTATATATTTTTGCATCTGGCTAGAAATTATAAATAACAAGGTGTTCAACCTCTCTATCATTTCTGCCTTTCATATTGTAGAGATATGTTTTTTCAAAACTATCTATTTTAATTCCTTTTTTATTTTTATATAAATCATGAATAAAGGGAGTTTTTTTGATAATTAAAATAAAGTTAGCCCTTGTATTATATAAGCACTTTGCCAATCTTTCTTGATCTTTTTTATCAAAAACTGCTTTTTCATAATCACTAAAATCGGTATCATACGGAGGATCAAGAAAAATGAAATCATTTTTATTCAAATCTTTTTGAGAAAGTATTTTTTCAAAATCGGTATTTAAAATTTTTGTATTTTTAAATGTCTCTCCAACTTCATCACTAAGAATGTAATCAACCTTGCTTCTAAAATCTTTATTATTGTATGCTATGCCACCATAGGGAATATTAAAATCTCCGTTTGCATTAAATCTAAACATCGAGGCATAGCAAAATTCTCTTATAAAATAATAATTTGAGATTTTTTTTGCCAAAGATGTTTTGTATTTTGAACCGTTTTTGTTCATTACATCTCGAAAGTGCATATAAAACCCGCTCCTAAAAGCAGTCTCAATGTTTTTGTGTAAATCGCCGTCTGGCAACTTGCCACGATCATTTTCAATTTTTTTAGTTCGGCTAATTTTTGAAATTAAATTTTTAATTACTTCTTGAAGTAAATTATTTGGATCAAGTGCAAAATTTTGTGAAAATAAACCATTAAATTGATCTTCCTTCGCTTTAAGTTTTTTGATTATTATTTCCTTAACTTCTTTTTCTGTTTTTTTATCATTCTTATATTCTTCATATAGTTTGATAAAATCATTTTCAAAAATACTTATATACTTTGGGATTTTTTCCCAATTATCAGCGTAATCATATAAACATTTTTTAAATTCCTTTTTGTCGTTTTCGCCTTTAATGAAACGATAGAATTCGATCA
Source organism: Candidatus Moraniibacteriota bacterium (assembly GCA_003482885.1). Lineage (GTDB taxonomy): Bacteria > Patescibacteriota > Minisyncoccia > Moranbacterales > UBA2206 > UBA9630. Next base: position 12,874 of record DMXN01000007.1, on the reverse strand, counting down.
ATTCTACACAAATATCATTGATTATTGCTTTTTTAGATTGGAGTTTAAAAAATATCGCTCCGCCACCAAAAAACGGCTCGATGTATCGAGTATGTTTTGGTATGAGATTTTTAATTTGCTCATACTCCTTCGATTTTCCGCCAGGCCATTTAATAAGTGAATGCATAAATTATCCGAGATAAGTTTTCTTAATTGAATCTAGTGATTTTTTAATTAGATCGGCTTTTTCCTTGTATGCGTCAAGGACAATACTGTATCCCTCGTCTGATTTGCACACAAAATCCCAAAAATCTTTTCCAATCAAAAGCTCGTCGTCTGAAAAATATTGTCGAACTCGTTCTTGCTTCCATGGTTTTCCTTCGCCAAAGCGGTTATATGCTGTCGCAAAAAACATTTGTATTTTTGTATTTTCTGGTAATGTGTTTGATAAAATTGCAAATTGCTCCAGCAATGCTTCCTTTTCGGATCTCGCTTTCTTATTGTCTAGGTCGCCTCCAATTTTTAACTCAATCAAAAAATTATCGCCCGTTTCCTTATCAATCAAATAGTAATCGCTATCATGTCTTTTTGTTACGAGTGATTGGTCTGCGGGCTTAACACGCAAAAACTGATAATCTCCCGCCATAGGCGGGGTTATTTCTCTTCGTTTATATTTTTCTAACAGCTCAGCCATATCTTGAGTTTGTTTTAAGCTAAGCGGACCCTCAACATTTTGTTTGACTTCGTATGTTAATTTTGCAATATTGATTGCCATTTTTTCCAACATATTGCCCAAAGAGCTATCAAGTGAACGCACTAAAGCAGTATAATATTGTATTTCTGGACCGAGAACAGCGATGAAAACATTATGAATTTTCATGTTTAGCGTTCCCTCTGGATCTTCTAATTCACCTTCATGTCTGCCCTGAAATCCGACGGAGAAAGATTCAACTGATGCGTGAATTATTGATCTTATAGCCTCTTTTTTATCCAATGTATTTTGTGTCATAAATAAAAAATTTATAATTACTTAGTTAAAATAGTTTTATACTAAAAAATAAATCGAGAAAAATTATTTCACATAGCCTGCTTTTGCTATTTTTTCATACTCCTCAAAATATTTTTCCGCCACAGTTTTCCAGCTCATTTTTTCGGCCAATTCTCGGCTGGCGACGGACATTTTTTTTCGCAAATCTTCGTCTAAAATCAATTTTTCAATTTTTTCGGCGATATCTTGACTGTCTTTAAATTTAATAATAAATCCGTTTTGCCCATCGGATACCAATTCGCTGGCGCCACCGGTATTCGTGGAAATTATTGGCAGTCCGACCGCCAAAGCTTCCAACATCGCGTTGCTCATTCCTTCGTTAAGGGAAGGCAAAACAAACACACTGGCTTCCTGATAAAAATTTAAAGTTTTCTCTCTCGGAACGCGCCCGATAAATTCTATTCTTTCATTTAAATCCAAACTCTTCACAAACTGTTCCAACTTTTCCCGCGCGTTTCCATCGCCCATAATTTTCAAATAAACTTGCGGGTATTTCTCCGATAAAACCGCCACCGCTTCAATCAGATAATTCAAGCCCTTTCTGTCCGTCACACGCGAAGCGCCGGGAGTAATGATAAATTTATCTCGCGAAATGTTTTTCGCTTCCGGACGGAAATGATCAATATCTATTCCGTTATAAATAACGCCGATCTTTTTTTTGGTTTTGGTTTTTTCCGCCAATTCTTTCAACCCCTCGCTATTGGAAATGACTTGATCAGCATTATACCAAATGAATTTTATCAAAGGCATAATCAGTTTATATAAAAATACAAATCGGTCGCTGTAGCCCGGCACATCTGATCCGCGCAAAGAAACGATGTAGGGGAGATTAAATTGAAACTTGCAAAGCATCGACAAAAATCCGCATGGCACTGTAAAAAACGAATGCGTTAAATTATACGGTCGATTTTCTTTTCGCGCGCTTTTAATCATTTTTCGCGCAAAAAAATACGCCCGCCAAGAATAAACCAGCAAATCTTTTTGCGATTGAAAATGCAGATTTTTTTCATTTTTGCCGATCGGCAATTTATGGATTTTAATATTCCCGCCGATTGGTTCCAAATGATATTTATCATCCGCCGAAGAAGTGATCAAATCCACTTCCGAATCGGCAAGTTTTGAAAACTCCCGCAAAATATACGCCGTAGCATTCGCCGCCCCTCCGCCCAATGGCGGATATTCATAATTGAAAAATAATACTTTCATTATTTTATAATACAGTTTGATACGCTAAAAAACAAATGCTTTATTCGCGCATTATCGCGCTGGATAATTTAATCGCAACAGCAACCCAAGCCACTCCCAAAACAAATCCTCCCAGAACATCGCCGGGCCAATGGACGCCCAAATATATTCGGGAAAATCCTATTACGAGAATTAAAAATAAAATAAAAATTATAACTGTTTTTTTCGCCAGTTCATTTTTTATTTCTTTGCTCAAAACCCAAATCAAAAAACCGTAAAAACAAGTCGCCATAAAACTATGTCCGCTGGGAAAACTGAAACCGTTCGTTTCAGCCAAATGAGAAATGATTTCCGGCCGTTGCCTTGCAATAACATATTTTAATATTTTCCCAATCAACTCCCCTCCCGCCACCGCCAAAAAAATCGCCGGCAAATAATTATATTTTTTCTTTTTCCAAAAAAATATTCCCAGCGCGATCGACGCCGCCAGAATCACTTCCCAATTTCCCAGCCAAGTGAAACCGGTCATTATCCCGTTTAAAAACGGACTTCTGATTTTTTCCATTGCAAGAAGAATGAAGGTGTCGATTTGATAAATAAAATTCATAATAGCAGTATATCAAACAAGCCGGTTTTTCACAAAATTGCCAAATCAAACCAAAGGAATGTATAATAAATTTATGATTATTCTAGGCATTGAAACATCTTGCGATGAAACAGCGGCTTCTTTGATTGAAGCTGATGATAAAAATATTATTGTTTTATCCAATATTGTTTCTTCGCAAATCGCTTTGCATTCAAAGTGGGGCGGGGTCGTTCCTAACCTCGCCGCACGGGAACATTTGAAAAATATTCTTCCTGTAATTGAAACAGCACTCGAGAAAGCCGAAAAAAATTCTGCCGATATTGACTTAATTGCCGTCACTAATGGTCCGGGACTGATTCCCGCGCTTTTAATCGGAACAACTACTGCCAAAGCTCTGGCTTACTTTTGGAAAAAACCGCTCATCGGCATTCATCATATTGAAGGACATATATACGCTAATTTCATCAGAGATGAGATTAGCGCAATTTCTAATTCCCAATTTCTAATTCCTAAACAAAATCCAAACCCGAAATTTCCGATTTTGTGCTTGGTTGTTTCGGGCGGACATACGCAATTGATTTTGATGCGCGAACATTTGGATTATGAAATTATCGGTGAAACTTTGGACGATGCAGTAGGTGAAGCTTTTGATAAAGTGGCGCGTATTCTCGGATTAGGCTATCCCGGCGGTCCGGCGGTGGCGAAAATTGCCGATGAATTTTCATCCGCCACAATAGCGGATGAATTTAAAATTACGCTTCCGCGACCAATGATAAAATCCGCCAATTTTGATTTCTCTTTTTCCGGAATTAAAACCGCCGTTCTTTACGCCGTGAAAAAAAATCAAGAAAATTTAAAAAATAAAAACTACATTTCAGCAATGTGCCAAGAATTTCAAACAGCCGTTATTGATGTTTTGATTCATAAGGCTATCAACGCCGCCAAAAAATATCAGCCAAAAACAATTCTTTTGGCCGGCGGAGTTTCCGCCAACCAAAAACTTCGCGAGCAATTGGGATTAGCGATAGAAAAAAATGTGCCGAATACTAATTATAAAATACCGGATATCAAATATTCTCTCGACAACTCCGCTATGATCGCCGTCGCCGGCTATTTTCGTTGGAAGAAAAATAAAAATAAAAAAGAATTAGAAAAAAATTGGCAAAGCTTAGAAGCCGATGCAAGTTTAAAATTATAACCTATGCTGTCATTTTTTGAAGGAATTATCGCCGCGTTAGGAGCTTTGATTTTGGAACTGACACTTCCCTTTTTCGGTTTGCCCGCCGGTAACACTTCTTTGATTTTTCTTTTTTCAGCGGTATTAATAGAAGAAATAATCAAATACGCGTTTGTTTATAATAATTATTTAAAACTGGAGTCGAAAGAAAAAATAATTCGAAATAGTCTCTTAATCGGTTTCGGCTTTGCCGCGGCGGAAATATTTTTAAAACAATTGTCTTTTGAAAAAACAACCGCTTTGCTGATTCTAGGCGTATTTTTAATTCATGTTTTTACAACTTCTCTTGCCGGATTTTTTCTTTCACGAAAATATAAACAACTATTTTTTTTATCTGTCTTAATTATTTGTTTTAATATTTTTTTACATTTTGCTTATAATTTCCTGATTTTAAGCTATTTGTAAATCGACTTGCCAAATATTGATAATTGATTATAATTAGATTAAGTTTAAATAAATAATTTTTTTAATCTATGACTAAAATTAAAAGATCCTTCCTTGAAAGACTTACCGGAGCGAAAACAATTAAATCGGATGATTACGCAAGCGAGAATGAGATGAGCATAAAGCCCAGTGTGGATTTTTATGAAGAAAGAGAAACGGAAATATCAACCGACTCTTCGCCCCGCCAGTTTTCGCGGGAAACGCGAGAAGAAACTTCTTTGTCCGGAGATGATCATGAAGGACAGCTCACCATAGATGTTTATCAAACCGACACTGATGTTGTCATTAAATCCACTATTGCCGGAGTAAAACCGGAGGATTTGGATGTGAGCATCAATAATGATATGCTCACTATCCGCGGAGAAAGAAAAAACGAGGAACAAATTCAAGAAGAAAATTATTATTATCAAGAATGTTACTGGGGATCTTTTTCCCGCTCGGTGATTCTGCCGGTCGATGTCATAGCCGACAAAATCGAAGCGTCAATGAAAAACGGAATTCTCACTGTCCGAATGCCGAAAGCCGCCAACAACCGCGCCAAAAAAATTCAGGTAAGGGGATTTTAAAAAAAAATATTTTCACGATTTATTTCAAAGCCTCGCATAATGCGAGGCTTTTTATTTTCCTTGATTTTGACTTTTTTTTAATGTATTCTAGCCTTATGAAATATTTTTATATTTTCCGCTCTAGGCGGATCAGCCTTTGGCTAATTGTATTTTTATTCAGTTTATTTTTCTCTCCCCTAATATGCCTTGCTCAAGAGATTGATTTGGGTTTTTTTACTGTTCAAGGATTAAACTCTAAATTGTCCGCTGACTTTATTTTAAAAATAAAAGATGCGAAAATTTCTTTGCCGGCATCAGAAATTTCCGATTGGTTGAAAAAAGAAGCTTCGCTTGATTATGATGAAAACTATAAATCAGAAATAGAAAATGGCAATCTTTGCGCTTATAGAAAATTGCTTGCCTGCGCTTTGTCTTTTGATTATCGCCATGAAAATAAAATTAAGAAAAAAATCTTTGTAAAATTAGACGCAGACTTGGCGGAAAATTATATCGCAATGCTTGCGAAAAAAATCAATAGAGAACCGGCGGATTCCCGCTTGAAAATGGAAGACGGAAAAGTTTCAGTTTTTTCTTTGAGCGAAAAAGGACTGGAACTGGATGAAAATAAAAGTTTGGAAATTTTGACGAACTATCTCAAAAATAAAAATACTTCCAATTCCATTGAACTGCCGTATCAAGAAATTGAGCCGGCAATCGCCGTCAATTCCGTCGACAATATGGAAATTGATTCGTTAATCGGCGAAGGCCGCTCCAATTTTCGCGGTTCGCCGAAAAACAGAGTTTTTAATATCAAGGTTGCATCTGAACGGTTCAATGGAATTCTTATTAAGCCAGGAGAAAATTTTTCTTTCGTAAATGTTTTGGGAGAAGTCGACGGAGAACACGGTTATCTTCCAGAGTTGGTGATCAAAAAAGACAAAACCGAACCGGAATTTGGCGGAGGAATTTGCCAAGTCTCCACCACCGCTTTTCGCGCCGCCATTTATTCAGGATTAGAAATCACCGTCCGCCGCAATCACGCTTATCCGGTAAGTTATTACAATCCGCAAGGAATGGATGCGACGGTTTATGTTCCCCGCCCCGATTTGCGTTTTAAAAACGATACGCCCAATTATATTTTAATCCAAACAAAAATCGAAGGGACGGAGTTGATTTTTCAATTTTACGGGACTTCCGACGGAAGAAAAACAACTATTGTCGGTCCGACAATCTTAGAAAAAAATCCCGACGGTTCGATGAAAACAACTTTTACCCAACAAGTTTATGACAAAAATGATAATTTGATTCGCGAAGATATTTTCAAAAGCAATTACGATTCTCCCAATAAATATCCGCATCCGGGATCCGGCGATTTATTGACAGAAAAACCGAAAGACTGGTCGAAAAAAGAATGGGGGAAATACAAAAAAGAATATAATATGAGCCAATAAAGGAGAATTTAAACCATTGGTTATTCGCAAATATGAAACCATAGAATCGGGGGTGGAAGAAAAAAAGTTTCAATGTATGCTAAGGGTATGACTACGCGGGACATCCAAGTCCAATATGAATGATATTTACTCATTCTAGCGATGGACGGACTCACCAAGACCCACTCTTGCGGTATTTGCTAGACAAAGTTCGAATGTTTTTTGCTGAAAATCCCGAAAACTAATTTGGACTCGGCGGGGCAAACTATTTTCTAGGGGAATGGAGTTGCCCCGCCTCAAAAACTTTAATTTTGAAAAATTGCGGTGCCTTTTGGACGAAATTAGAACTTTTTTTGCGGAAAATCCCGATTCCGACTTTTAGCGCCCCGCCCGCTTCCGCCCGCAAACTTTGAAGAAGTTTGCGCCCAAAACAGAAAAATTTTCTTCACATTTTTTTGATGTCGCGCGCCAAAATTTTTTTTGAAAAAGGAAAAGAAAATTTTTGTGCGGGGTTCTACTCCCAACGAGCGGGACAGTGGGGCTGTCCGCTTTTTGTATTCGCTCGGGCGTGGCGAAATTCCCCCCAACCCCCCCCTTCCGCCACGCCCTCGCGGGGACGATTCTTTTTTTTCGGCGGAATTTGAGGCTGTGCCAATTTCATTGGCGCGCCACCCTATTTTTCTAAAGGAATTACAACATCTCCATATTCCAAAACTTGTTTTCCGTCTCGCCACGATAGTTTGATCATTTCTGTTTCTCCAATCATTTTAGCTTTCATTCTCTCAAACGATTCTTTGTTTATTTCTCCGTTGTTTGCTAAATAAACAGCAACCGCGTCCAAATTCCAACTATGTCCGACCGAACCAATAACCAATGGCCTACCAGAAATATATTTTTTAGCAAACTTCCTCAATCTTTCTACGCCAGACAATTGTTGCTCTGCAACTTCTTTTGGACTTGGTCCAACCAAATCTTCGATTCTACCTTGGTTATCAAACCAATCTTTCATCGCCTTTTCTTCATCATTTTCATTTCGCCTCAACAATTCCTTTGCGTAATCTGTTAAGTTGCCTTTATCATCAAGCCATCCGCCTTTAAAAGAAAATTCTTTCATGAATAATGGAAAATCCAAAATCATTTTCTTGCCTGGATTTGCCTTAATTTGCTCAGCAATAAAATCAACTTTATTTGTAAATCCTTTAATTTCATTTATATCTTCCGGCAACAAAACAATAACATTATCTCTGCTCTGTTCTTTGATTAAATTTTTTATTTCTTTACCATAAACCATTGCCGTAGATTTTGTTCTTGGCATTTCTGATACGCCACCTATTAACATAACCGTTCCATTTTCCAACTGTTCCAAATCTTTAAGAATTTCTTGTGCCCTTTCTTTTGCAAGTTCAACTCCTTTTTCAGAAATACCAACAAATTCGGATGATTCCAAATCTTCGCCTTTTGGCTTCATTGAGTGCCTTGTTAGAAAAAAATTTTCATTCATATCAAATTTTGATTTTATATTTCGTTTTTAACTTTAACAAATTACCTTTGGCAATTTTCCTAAAATTATCTGATATTATTTCAGAAAGCAATTGATTTTCTAATAATTTAATTACTTGATTTGGATTTAAGCCAAACTCCTTTTTACCCATTTTAATACCATTTTCACTGAATCTATCTAATCTATCAATATCGTGAAAAATTCTTTTCTCAATTGTATCGAATAATGACTGATCTTTTTTGTCGTGTATGCTAATTATCTCAACAATGTTTTTGATTTTGTTATTAGAATATTTAATGCTTTTCAAAATATCCTTGGCAATTTTCGCACCGGTAAGCATGTGAACTAATTTTGAATTTTCTTCTTTATTCGGACCAGAAATCAAACTAAAATGTTCTGGTAATATGGCAGAGTGTCCTATATCATGAAAAATAGCAACAGGAATTAAAACATCTATATCCCATTTTTCACCTTTGCACAATCTAAATACTTCTTCAGCATTTTTTTGGGAATGTAGCAAATCACTGCTGCGACACTTTTTCAAGAATGGCACAGCTTTTTCCCAAATAACTTGATATTTATCTGGTATATTAGGTTTTTTCATTTTTTCTTTTCTAAGATTTTAATTATGCCATTATTAGCATCAACTTCGATTAAATCCCCGTCACTAATAATTTTAGTTGCAATTTTTGTTCCTACAATGCAGGGCTTCTTCATTTCTCTACTGACTATAGCCGCATGACTTGTAATACCGCCCATGTCCGTAACAAAAGCTGATGCTTTTTTCATGGCCAAAATAAGATCAGGATTGGTAGATGGAGAAATTAAGATCTCACCATTTTTAATTTTTGGTATGTCTTTTACAACAGAAACGATTTTTGCTATTCCTCGAACTTTTCCAGAATAAGCAATCAAGCCTTTAAATTCACGGGTGGTCTCATCAATTAATTCGGTAGTAGTTTCTTTATCAATTATTTCTTTTGCCTTATTACCGGTATAAACTTCCGTTTTTCCGTTTTTTGTAACACTGACACAATATTTCGTTCTCTTTTTAGTAATTTTAGAAAAATTTTTTCCTTTGTTCAGAGCATTGTTAACTTCTTCTTCCGTTAAATATTTTACTTCTTTAAGTGTTAAATTTACCCTTTTTGCTATTTCCGCAAGAACAGAATCCATTGCAACATAAGATTTTTGGTAAATACCTTTTCTCAAATCTTTCAAATACATAAAAAAGGCTGACACCTTAAAAAGATATTTCAATTCACCTGTCGGTTTGATCTTTTTAAGAATTTCTCTTTTTTTATGCCCTAACTTGATATAGTGATTTTTAATATCCGAGATTTGTTTTTCAATGCTGTTTTTCTGTTTCAATGAATCTTCAATGAGCCGAAGCGTATCAATTTCATTCATTGTTGGTCCAACATAATTATAAGTCAGCCAATCAAATTTTTTAGCATGTTTTTTTATTGCATTAAAAACTTTTTGGTTGTCTTCAATTCTCGCTTGAACTTTTTTATCGCCTGTTTTTAATAATTTTATCAAATTAGGATCTATCGTATTTATTTTTTGTATTAGCTTCAATCTTACGATTTCTTCAATTTGAATTTCGCTCATTTTCTCACTTGAACTGAGAATTGAATAATATTCGGCAGTTCGGTCTTCTTTTCTTATTGATTGCATGAATTGTCTTAATCTTTTTTGCAAATAATTCGATAGAAAAGAAATTTCTATCCCATCAATTAGTGGCGGAACCCAACCCCACGCCCTCATTATTTTCAACTTTTTTGAATAACTATTGTAAATTTCCGATAATTTTCTATTAGATAATTCACTGTAATTTAACCGACTAATTTTATCACAAAAAGACATGAGATCTTTTCCGGTACTCAAAATATTTTTCTCAACAATCTTGTAAAATTTTCTGTCTTTTCTGACTTCATTAAATAAAAATTCACCTATTTCATTGAATTGAGAAATATTTATGTATGAATACAGGTGACCATTCCTAAACTCCAACAATGTTTTGTCAATCTTTTTCCCAAAAATTTTTTCAATATCAACAGTGAGACATTGCTCTGCGAGATACCATGGATAAAGATATATGCGATCTCTGTCAAAAACCATTTTAAATTGCGGTTTATATTCTTCGTTCCTAATCAATTTAGCAACTCCTTTGTCTGCATCAATGTCAACAATATCGTCATCCTTCAATTTTCTTGTGGCATTTTTTGTGCCAATTATACATGGCAGACCTAGTTCGCGCGACATAATAGCCGCATGGCAGGTAACTCCACCCTCATCAGTTATTACGGCAGACGCCTTTTTCATGAGAGGAACAAATTCAGGACGAGTCATGGAAGTAACTAAAACATCACCTTCTTTAAATTTACCAAAATCTTTTGAACTAAGAACTATTTTTACTCTTCCTTTCGTCTTTCCGCCGCAAGCGATAGTTCCTCTTATCTCATTAGAATCTGATTTGGTATCCGAAAAATTAAAAATTTCCGTTTTTGTTTTATCAAAATTTACATATTCTTCGGCGATGTGTCCTTTACTGTAATAAACAACAACTCCCTTTTTCCTTCTTTCTATTGTTTTAATATATTTTTCATCTTTATACTCCTTATTTTCGAAGTCTTCTCCGCGAACATATAAAATATCTTTTTCATTAAGCCCCAGTCTAAAAAACATTTCTCTGACTTCATTTGATAAAAGTGTTATACCTTTAAAAGCATGCTCCTTTCTAATATCCCTCAATGTAATTGACAATTTTACAAAATCAAAAAGTTTTTTCAATTTTCCTTGTATTGTTTTCCTGAATTTGTCAGATTTAATTTTATTTTTGGCAATTTCATTTTTTATATTTCTTTGTTCCTCTTTAATTTTATTTTCCCCTCCCAAGTCCTTGATTGTATTTTTTATTATCTGTTCAGATTCAAAAAGTTTAGGAGTTGATAGATAGCTCGCAAGAACCCATTGGATTTGATATAAATTTGTTTTATCAAAATCCAATAAACATTTATCTCTATTAACAATAAACGAATCGAAGTCTTGTAGAGAAGCCTTTTTAAAAAAAATTTTAAAATCAATTTTTTCAGTGTTATATTTTTTAAAATATTTTTCTATAATTTCCTTATCCAAAGCTTCGCAAAAAAGAGTGATAACTTGCCAATCCCTTAAAATCTGAAAGGCCTTAACTATTAATTCCTCTAACTCGTTGTCAGTTATTTTTTTTAAATCTTCTGGGCTATATTTGTTATAATAATTATCTATTTTATTTGTTAATAAATTATAATCTTCAAATTCTTGAAAATGTTTTATTGATAAAAATTTTTCTAAAGTAACCTCCGTTGATTTTTTATAGTTCTCAAAATCAAAAAAACCAATTCCTCTTTCGCCTTCAATAAGCAATAATAATGACCCGAAATCTTTGAAATAATATTTATTAAAAATATCGGATGATTGCAAAGACGCCGCCGTTCCCCAAGCAAGCAATGAAAAACTTCCTTCATGTTTGGTAATTTCTGAACCGATTTTGTCTTTAATAAATTTATCCACCAAAGAAACTGACTTTATTTTATTGCTTAATGTGGTAATTGGTCTGCTTTGTGTAATATAAAAAGATCCTCTTTTAAAAGCCCACTCAATATCACAAGGAAAATTATAATGATTTTCAATTTGCAAAATAATTTCTGAAAGTTTTAAAATTTCTTTGTCCTTCAAAACTGGTATTTGTCCTTGTTTTGCTGAAATATTGCACCATTCACTGCCACCATTCTTAGCTCGATAAAGCCCCCTTGTTTGTAGTTGAACATTTTTATCAATAATTCTTTGAGGTTGTTTTTCGATGACATAACTATCTGGTGTTATTTGTCCCGAAACAAGGGCTTCGCCGAGACCAAATCCAGCCTCAATAATAATTTGATTATTATCTTGAGTGACAGGATGAACGGAAAAGGCAACGCCAGATTTTTCACTTTCAACCATTTTTTGCACAACAACAGCAACAGATATTTTTTGTTTATGTAAATCTTTTTCAAAGCGATAGAAAATAGCGCGAGGAGTGAATAGCGAAGCCCAACAATTTTTTACATTGCCAAACAAATTTTCTTCTGTTGTGTTTAGATAACTTTCGAGTTGTCCTGCCCAAGCCGCCGATGAGCTGTCTTCTGCTGTTGCACTTGATCGGACAGCAATAAATTTTGCATTAAGTCTTTTGAAAAATTTTTGGATCTCGTTTTTAATATCTTGAGGGATATCTTTACTAACAATCAAAGATTTTATTTTTTCAGACGCATTTTCAATTGTGTGAATCTCTTTTGGATTAACTGTGTGCAGAATTGAATCAATTTCGACATTCAAATCAGTTTCTTCTAAAAATTTTTCAAACGCGCTTGAAAGTATTACAAAACCGCCCGGTACAGGAATTTTTGCCCGCGTCATTTCACCAAGAGAAGCGCCCTTGCCACCAGCCAAAGCAACATCATTTTTGCTCAAATTTTTAAAATCTCTGATTAGTTCCATATTTTTATCCAATTAAATCATCAACGCTTATTCCAAGAGCTTTTGCAATTTTATTGAGTGTATTAACGCGAATACCGTTAGGCTAACTTTGGCTTAATACAGGCGTAATTAGCATCTCTGTTTCATCTAAAATTATGTAAAAACTAGTTTATTTTTCAAAAACACCCCTATATGAAGCCAATATTAAACAAATCGAGGTTTAAAACAATTAATTAATGTATCAGATTTTGGCTTATATAAAGCATATCCAGCCTAACGGTATTCGCGTTATTAAGTGTTGGATTCTGGTTTTTACCAGCTTCAATTTTGATAATTGTATTGTTGGCGATATCGGCCAATCTCGCCAATTTTCACTTTTTGTGAAATCGTAAGAAATTGGCGGAGAGGGAGGGATT
>DMXN01000019.1 GCA_003482885.1 Candidatus Moraniibacteriota bacterium | reverse complement strand
CATAAAAGAGAATGCAAGCCGCGTCAGTCACGACACGATTTTTTTCCTCTCTTTCATACAGGACACCATTAGTTGTAGTGCCTGCAAAATTCACAAGCTCCTCCACGACTAATGTTTTACACCCGGTCTTTATTAGCGAGTTATTTCTATCACCCGTATCCAGTTCCCCATGACCACCCTCCTTTCGCGCGCCGCGTTGATAAAGATAATGCACCGTTCTGCCAAATCGCTCGGAAAGAAAGTAGGCTAAATGAAAACCAGGCAATGCTCCTCCGGTCATCATACCCACGACGAGCTCAATATCATCCAAACCGTCTGCAATAATTCTGTCAGTCAAAAGTTCGATTTCCAGCTCAAACAAAGGACGAATTCCCACACTGCCTTTGACATCAACATAACCAGGACCACGATTTAATGTGCTGTAGACAAAAGGTTCTTCTCCCTTTTGCACATCGCGAATCTCTACGCGCTGATGCATCCACAACATATGCATCAACTTTATCTTTTTCCTTTTAGATTCAACTGAGTTTTTCATTACTCACCTCCATTTTGTGATTTTGTTTTTTTGTTTTATTGATATTTAACTATTGATTTCAGTCCAACATTTTGCTTGTTTGTTAAAGGGCATCTTTCCTAAAAAACCTACCACTCATCCTCCAAAAAGTCAATCATTCCCCCATTATCTGCAACGCAATCTTTCTTTGGCGGGAATCGTCCAATTCAATCGCGAAAATTCTTTGCCATTCTCCTAATTGCAGTTTGGATTTTACGATATTCAAAAATACACCGGGAGTTAGAAAAACCGCCTTGCAATGGCTGTGGCCGTTTTTTCTTTCATCAAAATGCATATTCACTGTTCTGATTTTAAAATTATCGTGCGCGTATTTGTATGTTCTCGGCGCCACTTTTTCCAAAGTTTTTTTCAAATCGCCAATTAGAAGCGGCTCGGCTTCCTGAATAATCACCGCCATCGTCGTATGCATTGAATGAATATTAATCACGCCGTTTTTTATATTCGCTTCTTTAATTTTTCTCTGAATTTTTTCCGTCACATCGATAAAATCCAATGTCGTCGCGGTTGTCAACTTGATAATATGATTGGTTATTTTCATTTGGCTTGCAATTGTAATTATTTTATTAACCTATATTAACGATTTCATCTTTCACTGTCAAAAGTATTTTCACCGCGGCGGCATTTTCTCTTAATTTTAAAACCGCATTAATAATTTCATCCACCTTCGGAGTCAATTTTATATGCTTGCTCAAAAAAATACGCGTCGTTTTTATGGTTACTTTTTCTTCAATATACTTCGCTAAAATAGCATACCACAAAACAATCGTTTGTCTATCGATACTGCCACCCAAATCAATAACCGGCGGATTGCGAAAATAATACGCTAGTTTTTCCCAATTATTATACTCCTCATAAACCAGCTCGTCTTCCGTAAATTTTGCCGGACGACCGAATAATTCCGCCGTATTTTTTAAATTATAAAATTTTTTATTATTCAAAATTTCTTCCCGGCGCATATCGCAATACAGATGAAATTTCCAGCCGGCTTCGAAGGAAGCCAAGCCGGAAAAATCCAAAGTAAGCGGTTCAAATTTCAAATGCAAATCGGCTCTTTTTATGTTCGGCTCAATCACTCTGATATCGGGAAACACCGCGCCCAAAATAAATTCGTCTTTGTTTATTTTTCGCGCATTGTTCATTTTTTCCTCATCCGAAAAATCGGAATTTATTTTTCCGTTTTCCAAGCTGTCAAAATATTTTTTTGCGTAAACAATATGCGAAACCGGTGAAGCCATAATTTTTATTTCTTTTATTCTATCATAAAAAACAAACTTTTGCTTAATTTTTCAGCGAAGATTGGCTTCACGGAGATTTAATGAGGGTGAGTACTCACCGGTTAGTACTCACCCATTAGTATTCACCAGCAAGTACAAATAACATCATATCCATATTTCCCTTTCAAATATTTATGCGCCGGACTCAAGGCGCCCATTCCGCATTTTTCACGAAAGCATCCGTATTTTTTTCTCGCCTTATTATTTTTTCAAAAAACATTTGAAATTCCTCTTTTTACTCTGACAAAACATTTTCAATAATATCTTCTTGCAAAGACCGAAAATCGTCAAAGCCGAAATATTTTTTGAGAATTGATTGCATTTATCTCATTCATTATTTTTCAGTTTTTTAATTACAAATTTATCCTTATTGATTTCCTCCAGCATTTGCAATGTCGCCTGCACTGAAAGATTTTCAGTGTTTCGAAATAATAAGCTTTTTCCGTATCTTTTTTGAAGAGGTGTCAAAAATTCGTCTCCCCATGAAGGAGTAAAAGTGACAACGCCCGCAAAATCAATTTCTATTTTTTCATTTTTAGTTGCTTCGCGCAAAACCGGCTCAAAAGCCGCTAACGCTTCTTTCCCGGCTTGTCTTGAAATCAAAGTTGTTCCAAATTTTTTTAATTGAATCAACATAATTTTGTAGTTTTAAAAATTTATCAAAACAAGACATCCCTGAGTATAATTATTTTCTTTTTGTATATCTAAACCAATATCTCCTTTTTTTAAATCCAACCTCGCGCTTCCCGTTTTGAATAAAAGTTTTATGTCATTTTCAATAACAATTTTTTTAACAAATTTCAGCCCATTGCCTCTCGCCTCAGGCGCTCGTCCGGAAATAATTTCCGTAAAAGCCACCTTCAAAGCTTGCTCGTCCGAAACCAATTCGGGCTTTACTCTTTTTAAAGTTTTTAGAATGCCTTGCCCACGATCAGCCAGTGCGACCTCCTTTTTTTCCAAATCATAGCCAAAAAATATTCCCGAGATATCCGTCCAATTTCCCAAATTATGATCAAAAGAATTATTGCCAACTTCTCCAATAATCGCCGATATTAAAGGAAAGGTATTTTTTAGTTCAGGAATTTCACTCAAATTTTTTTCAAATTTTATCACTCGAGATTGAAAAATCAAACTATTTTGACAATAGAATATATCCTCCGGCTCAATCGGATTTTTGCTTGAAACCCAATCTTCCGCAATTTTAAAAAGATCAGATGTCGAGATGTCGGCTTTTTTTAAAAAATCATCCACATCGCTTTCTCGATAAAATCGCTTTCCGCTTTTTCTGACAGCTACAAAACGCTCGGATTTATCCCACCGGCGCAAAGTGTCAATAGATATATTCATTTTTTTGGCCGCTTCGCCAATTGATATCAATTTTATGCTCATTTTGAGCGCTTTTTTATTGTAATTTTATTCTAGCATACAACTGACACCTATGCAAGCACGCTCTTTACCTATGCAGACCTATGCAACTACTAGCAAACCCCTGTAAAATCTACTTTTTTTCACCTCACCCAATGCTTCTTTTTTATTTCCTCGTCATCTTCCTCTTTTTTCTCCTCAATTTTTTTCTTCGCCATCTGGCGAAGTTTTTCGAGATCTAACTTCATTAATTCTTTTGCTCGAAATAATAAATTTTCGCGATTGTTTTTTGACGCGTCTTCGATTACTTCGGACAATAGCACATCCATAATCGCGCCGATAATCGGTCCGGACGCGATGTTCAAATCTTTCATTAAATCATTGCCGTTGATTTTAAGCATTTTTACCGATACTGCATCCGTGGAAACTTTGTCGATTATATATTCCATATGCCGCAGTTTGTACGGCTTGGCTTTCGGCACGCCGCTTCCCAATCGATCGGAAATTCGCAAGTCCAGCAAGTCTTTCATATTTTCCAGCCCGACTTTTTGAATCAATCGGCGCACGGAAGATTCGCTCACTTCTTCCGGATTGTAATAAAACATATGATTGTCAACCAAAAGAAAAACTTTGTCGATAATATTTCTGGAAAATTTCAGCCGTTCCAAGATTTTTCGCGCCACTCGCGCGCCGACATGATCATGATTATAGAAAGTGGCGAACTCGCCTTCGCCTCTTTTAGTTTGCGGTTTGGCAATATCATGCAGAAGCGCCGCCAAACGCGTTTCCAGTTTTTTCGACGGACAAAATTTCAACGATAAAAGATTATGTTTGTAAATAGTATAAATATGATGCCGATTCTGCGCCATATCAACGCCTTTTTTCAGTTCCGGAATAATATAATCCAAAAGTCCGGTTTTATGCAGCATATCAATCCCCTCGCTGGGATTGTCCGACAAAATTATTTTTATTAATTCATCTTTAATTCTCTCTCTTGAAACATACTCGATATTTTTCGCATTTTTTTTGATTGCTTCAAGAGTTTTTTCTTCTATTTTCCAATTTAATTTATTATTTCGTATTTGATATTTTGAATTTGATATTTGTTTGAAAACCTGCCTGCCGGTAGGCAAGGTTGAAAATTGAAAATTGAAAATTCCGTTGAGCGTACTCGCGAAACGAATCGCCCTCATCATTCGCAAAGCATCCTCGTTAAATCTTTCGCCGGCATCCCCAACCGCCCGAATAATCTTATTTTTTAAATCCTCCTGTCCATCAAAAAGATCAATAATTTTATAATTTGAAATTTTATTGGAAATTGGAAATTGGAAATTGGAAATTTTTAACGCCATTGCGTTCACCGTAAAATCCCTCCGCGACAAATCTTCCTTTAATGTCTTCGCGAATTTAACCCCGTCCGGATGCCGTTTATCAGAATATTTGCTTTCTATGCGAAAAGTAGTCACCTCAACAATCTCTGTTTTATTTTCAATATTTATACTATTCGTAGATTCGCATTCCATTCGTAGATTCGCATCGATCTTAATTTTAATTCCCACCGTCCCAAACTCATTTTCATAAACCGAATCGGGAAATATCCTCACTATTTCCTCCGGTTTGGCATTCGTGGCAATATCCCAATCTTTTACTCCGCCAGCCGGCGGATTATCCATTAACAAATCCCGCACGCATCCGCCCACAAGATAAGCCTCGATCCCCGCTTCTTCCAGCTTTCGCAAAATTGAAATAATATAATCAGGAATTATAAATTTTATCGCTTCATCATTTTTCATAAACCCATTCTAGCAAAAACCGAAAAAAATGGCGAATTTCAGAACCTCGACATTTCATTTTTCCTGTGTTAGTATATCTATGTTAGAATTTTATTTAGAATCAAACACACTATGAACATCCAATATTATGGACATTCTTGTTTTAAAATTTCTGTCAAGCCGGCTGGACGAGGTCAAGAGGAAGTGGTTTTTTTTATCGACCCTTTCGACAAATCCGTCGGTCTTCGTCCGCCACAAGGATCAGCTGATTTTGTTTTAGTCACTCATAATCACCCTGATCATAATAATGTCGAGGCGCTTAAAGGCGAACCGCGCGTTATTGATTTACCCGGCGAATATTCAATAAAAGGCGTCAATATTATCGGCATCCCCTCTTATCATGACGCCGTCCAAGGAAAAGAAAAAGGCTTAAATACGATTTATTTAATCGAAAGCGAAGAAATAAAAATTTGCCATCTAGGCGATCTCGGACATGATCTCGACGAAAAACAACTGGAAAAAATCAACACTGCTAATATTTTGATGATTCCCATCGGCGGAAAATATACGCTGGATTATAAAAAAGCTATTGAAAATATTAAAAAAATCGAACCTAATATTATCATTCCCATCCATTTCAAAATGAAAAATTCTGCGACAGATGTTGACGACGAAAGCAAATTTTGCCTTGAAATGGGCTATTGCGCCAAAGAAAGGCCTTCCAAACTAAACCTAAAAAGCAAAGATTTTGAAGGAAAAAATATGGAAATAATAGTGATGGGCATTGAGTAAAATATGGACCTAGAAAGAAAAATAGAAGAAATACGACGAAAGCCGGAGCATATTAAGTTGCGTTATGTTTATGGAATGATGGCAATTTCCATGTTTTTTATTATTTTACTTTGGATTTTTTCTTTTACCGCCAATATCAAGAAAAATCCTTTTGCTGAACTGAAAAATCAGGAAATCATTCATGATTTTCAGCAACAAAAAAAATCCCTGCAAGATTCTGCTAATGAAGCCAAAAATACATTAAATAATCTAAACAAAAATCTGGAAAATTTGCCAACTGAATAATTCAAAAAAAGCAGGTTCGAGTTTGTAACTCGAACCATAAAGTTTTCGGGTTTTGTATTATAATTAGCGCGCAAAACATGTGAAACGGGTTACAAACCCGTTCCTGCAATTAAATGGAAAATAAAATTCAATTAGAAAATATCCAGCCTCGCGAAATAACCGCTGAAATCCAGCAGTCCTATTTGGATTACGCTATGAGCGTGATTGTGGCGCGCGCCTTGCCCGATGTGCGCGACGGAATGAAACCCGTCCACCGTCGAATCCTTTATTCAATGTGGAACACGGGACTGCGCGCTAATGCCAAATTCCGCAAATCCGCCACCGTTGTGGGAGAAGTTTTGGGAAAATATCATCCGCACGGCGATGTCGCGGTTTATGATTCCATGGTGCGTATGGCGCAAGATTTTTCCCTTCGTTATCCTCTTGTCCGCGGTCAAGGAAACTTCGGCTCAATGGACGGCGACTCGGCAGCGGCTTATCGCTATACTGAAGCTAAGCTTTCTTCGATTGCCGAAGAAATGTTGATTGATATTGAAAAAAATACCGTTGACTTCGTCCCCAACTTTGACGGCCAACACAAAGAACCAATCGTTCTTCCTTCAAATTTGCCGCAACTTCTGCTTAATGGCTCGATGGGAATCGCGGTTGGAATGGCAACTAACATTCCTCCACACAATCTTTTTGAATTGATTGAAGGAATTTCTCATTTGATTGATAATCCTGACGCCACAGTAGATGATCTTTGCGAGTTCGTAAAAGGTCCGGATTTTCCCACCGGCGGAATTATTTACAATAAAAAAGATATTTTAGAGGCCTACCGAACCGGTCGCGGAAAAATTCTCACCCGCGCCAAAGCGGAAATCAATGAAAATAAAGCGGGCTCTTTTCAAATCATTGTTACGGAAATGACTTACGCCACCAATAAGTCCGTAATGATTGAAAGAATGGCGGATCTCGTAAAAGAAGGAAAAATTGTCGGCATCCGTGATATTCGAGATGAATCAGATAAAGATGGCGTCCGCCTAGTAATTGAACTAAAAAAAGACGCTTATCCTCAAAAAGTGCTCAATAAACTTTATGATCTCACTGATTTGCAAAAAAATTTCAATGTCAATATGCTGGCGCTGGTAAATGGCATCGAACCGACCGTCCTTAATTTAAAATCGATCTTTGAATATTATATCATCCACCGAAAAGAAGTGATTACCCGTCGCACGAAATATGACTTAGATAAAGCCCGCGACCGCGCGCATATTTTGGAAGGATTAAAAAAAGCGCTTGATCATATCGATGCTGTTATTGAAACAATTAAAAAGTCCAAAACTAAAGAAGAGGCACATGGGAATTTGATAAAAAAATTCAAGCTTTCCGAACGGCAAACAACAGCTATCTTAGAGATGAAATTGCAAACTCTCGCTGGACTGGAACGAAAAAAAATCGAAGATGAACTAGTGGAAAAATTACGAATAATCACTGAGTTAGAGGCTATTTTGAAAAGCGAAAAAAAAATTCTGACTATCGTTAAAGATGAACTCAATCGCGTAAAAGAAAAATATGGCGACGAACGAAAAACTAAAATCGTCAAATCCGGCGTTTCGGAATTTAAACAAGAAGATCTCGTTCCAAATGAAGAAGCTATAATCACTATTTCCAAAGAAGGCTATATTAAAAGAATGAACCCGACCGTTTATAAAGTCCAAAAGCGGGGCGGTAAAGGAGTAATCGGCGCGACTACCAAGGAAGGTGATGAAATCGAAAAACTTCTTGGTGTTATGACGCATGATAATCTATTATTTTTTACCAACAGCGGAAAAGTTTTTCAATTTAAAGCCTACGAATTGCCGGAATCATCCAGAATTTCCAAAGGTCAATCGATTGTCAACTTCTTGCAACTTTCCGGAAACGAAAAAGTCACCGCCATTATCGCTTTCAATAAAGACGATAATTATAAATATCTTTTTATGGCAACCGAAATGGGCACAGTCAAAAAAACCGCCCTGGAAGAATTTGAAAATGTTAGAAAGTCCGGTCTTATCGCCATAAAATTAGACAAAGACGACGCGTTACGATGGGTTAATGCTACCACAGGCACCGATGAAGTTGTTGTTTCCACTTTTCACGGTCAAGCGATACATTTCAAAGAAAGCGATGTCCGTTCAATGGGACGAAACGCCACAGGAGTACGCGGAATAAAATTAAAAAAAGGTGATAAAGTCGTGGGAATGGATGTATTTTTTAAAAACCAAAAGGGCAACCAACTTTTGGTTATTACGGAAAACGGCTATGGAAAAAGATCGGATATTAAATATTACAAAATTCAAAAACGAGGCGGTTCCGGCATTAAAACTGCCGCTGTCACCGCCAAAACCGGAAAATTGGTCGGCGCCAATATTATTAACATTGACAATCTCGACGCGGATTTAATTCTTACTTCCGAAAAAGGTCAAATAATCCGCATCCCTCTTGTCAGTGTTTCTATCCTCGGTCGCGCCACGCAAGGAGTGCGAGTAATGCGGCCTTCTGCTAATGATAAAGTATCAGCAACGACGGTTTTGTAAAAAATACTTTTATTTCCAAAGAAAAAAGAAGCTAAAAAAAGCTTCTTTTCTTGTTTATTTGACAAAATAACCTATTTATTGTATTATAATCTACTCCCCCGATAAACCCCACCACCAATAAAGACATACCCCTGGCATATTCCTATAAACATCCATATCTCTAATTATGCAATTATTCAAAATGTTCCACGTGGAACATTTTTTTCTGCAAACAACGCTAAATTTAATTAAACTAACAGAACAAAAGCCTGCTTGTGGGACATTACAGTCTCAACTTTACACAAATTCTATAAATTAGATACGATAGGACATCCAACTACTAGGAGAATAAAGCCATTCTTATGAAAAGCATAATATTGTTCCACGTGGAACAATATCAATGACATTAAGACTGCAGAAGCGATACACTGCCTAATCTCTACGAACGGAAACAACGAATCATCAGCCCGCTAACAAGCAAAAAATACACCCTTAAAAAATGTTCCATGTGGAACAAATAAACACAACCTTGCCAACCAGTTGTTCCACGTGGAACAATTTTTCAGATATTCCATCCTGCTAATAACTTCTGTATAACCATATTGTCCACAGTTTCTTTGAAAAATTATCCTGTGGATAAGTACTAGTATAGAGTGATAGCTTATCATTGACATAATACCAGTTTTATTGTTTAATCTGGATTATTTTTTTTTAATTGACTAACTTTCGGCAACTGATATGATGGATAAGCAGCTTGGGCCTATAGTAAAGTGGTATTACGCGTCCATGGCATGGATGAGTCTGGAGTTCAATTCTCCATAGGTCCACTAATCGCAACTTTCGCCGTTTCGGGAAAGGCAACCTAAATAGCTCTTGATTGTTTTGCG
>DMXN01000037.1 GCA_003482885.1 Candidatus Moraniibacteriota bacterium | reverse complement strand
GGTTCCGGCGTTGTTTATTATTGTAGTTATGGTGGCGGAGAATGCATTGAATGGCAGGCGCGACATCCGGAAGCCAAACCGGTGGAATTGATTTTGCGAAACGGAAAATTTTCCAGTCAAGGTGGGAAATATGCAGGGCAAAAAACGGTAGAAGCGAGAAAAAATATTATTGAAGATTTGCAAAAAGCGGGAGCTATTGAAAAAATCGAACCGATTAAGCATACGGTATTTGTTCATGAGCGATGCCAAACCGATGTGGAATATATTGAAACCGAACAATGGTTTATTAAACTGTTGGATAAAAAAGACGAATTATTGAAGCGCGGACAAGAATTGCGATGGTTTCCCGAGCGATGGCGAAAAAATTATGAAAATTGGGTCGGCGGACTGAAATGGGATTGGTGCATTTCCCGCCAAAGATATTACGGTGTGCCGTTTCCGGTTTGGTATTGCAAGAATTGCGGCAAAATAATTGTTGCTTCGGAAAATAAACTGCCGGTCGATCCAATGGAGGAAGAATCGGAAATAAAAATTTGCGACAGTTGCGGAAGTTCCGAAATTATTCCGGAAACGGATGTTATGGACACTTGGATGACTTCTTCATTGACGCCGATCATCGCTTCACGGCTCGTTTCCGATGAAAAATTGCGAGAAAAATTATACCCGATGACATTGCGACCGCAAGCGTTTGAAATTATTCGAACTTGGCTTTTTTACACAATCGCCAAGTCGCATTTTCATCACAATCAACTGCCGTTTCAAAACGCTATGATCTCCGGGCACGGATTGGATGAGCAGGGGCGAAAAATTTCCAAACGACTGGGGAATTATATCGCGCCGGATAAAATAATCGCGGAATACGGAGCCGACGCTTTGCGATATTGGGCGACCGGTGCCGCGTTGGGAGAGAATATGCGTTACAGTTCGGACGAAGTAAAAATGGGAAAAAAGACGATTAATAAATTATGGAACGCGGCCAAGTTTTCTTTTTCGCATTTGGAAAATTTTGATTTGGAAAAAAGCTCGCTCGACAATTTGGAACCGGCTGATCAATGGATTTTGAATGAACTGTTGGAAACTCTTCAAGCGGTGGAAAAATATTTTGAAGAATACGAATATTCCAAAGCCAGAAACAGAATCGAAACTTTTTTTTGGAATTCATTTACGGATAATTATTTGGAATTTATAAAATATCGGCTTTATGATGACGGCGATTCTGTTTCTGCTAAAGCAGCCAAGGTGGTTTTATATCAATGTCTTTTGGCGATCATAAAAATGTACGCGCCGATTATGCCGTTTATCACCGAAGAAATTTATCAGAGTTTTTTCAAAAAATTCGAGAAAGAAAAAAGCATTCACATTTCCACTTGGCCGGAAATTAAAGAATCTTGGAAAATGGATGATAATTTGAAAAAAGAATTCACGCAAATCATCGGCATAATTTCCGACATCCGCAAATTCAAATCTGAAAAAAACATATCTCTTGGCAAAGAAATTGAAAATTTTGAAATTAAAGCCGAAATTGATTTGGCAAAATATGAAAAATTTATTTGCAAAGCCACGCGAGTCAAAAGCTTGACAAAAAAATAAACATAGGATATATTTTTATTAGTAGGAGGTCCGCCAGTCCGCTTTCGTAAAAGGGAGCGGTGGCGATTTAACGCTAAACCGACCACGAGTATAAGGAGGTGATGTTTTTGGCTGTATGATGTAGCGTACGCAATGCGTACGCAAAAAAAATACGGAAAAAAAGCCGAGCCCGTGCGGGAGAATTTTTCGATAACCCGAAAGTTCTTCCCGCCGGGCTTTTTTATTTCCAAAAAAATTTTACAACTTATTGAGTTTATGCTAGATTAGTGTAGGAGTATATTAAAAAACATTGGCTTAAATTAGCTGTTTATCAAAGCAAATTGGGCAATAGCCCCCGACAAGTCGGGGGAGGAAAGTCCGGACATTCAATCCCGAGCAATCGGGATAAGGGTAATGGGTAACGCCCATACGGAGTAATCCGCGAGGTGCGAGCAGAGACGTCTAAAATTGAAAAATTTTAGAAATCCTTCGGGATTAGTCCTGATAGAAATATCGGGAGTGAAACGGCTAAATCCTTACCTGAATGCAAGGCCGTACGCTACTGCTTCGCAGTGGCGGGTGCCGCTTGACCCCGATGGCAACATCGGGGCTAGATAAATTATTGCCGAACACAGAATCCGGCTTATAGATTTGCTTTGATATGTGGTTGGTTAAATTTATGAAGAAATCAGAATTATTTTTTAGCGGTTTTCAAGTTCCGATTGATTACGCGATGATTGTTTTGGCGGCAATCACCGCTTTTTCCGTGCGCAATATTCCCAGCATTTTGCAATTGAAACCGAAACTTTATTCTTTCGCCTTTGACGATTATTTCAGAATTGTGCTTATCGTCGCCCCGCTTTTTTTAATAATTTACGCTTTTGAAGGATTGTACGATATTCGCGCGACGAGAAAATTTTGGAAGGAGACATTTAAAGTTTTTGCTGCGACTTCCATTGGATTGGTGATTATTATCGTAGCCATATTTTTAAAACGGGAATGGTTTTCTTCCCGTTTTATAATTCTGGCGGCGTGGTTTCTTATTACAGTCTATGTTGTTTTTGCCAGATATCTTTTACAACTCGCGCAAAAATGGCTTTTGCGAAATAAAGGAATCGGCGTGCACCGCGTATTGCTTATTGGCAGAAACTCTAAAATGAATATTATTTCGCGGATTATTCAAAGCAAGAAAAATCTCGGCTATGAAGTAATCGATCAAATCGATACCGCCCATCTTAAAATGATCAAAATAATCAAGAAAGAAAAAGGCATTGACGAGATAATTCTTTGCGAATCGTCCATTATAGACGACGAGCGGGAAAAGTTAATTGATTATTGCGCGATCAATAATGTGGTTTATAAATATATTCCCACCGGTTTGCAGACATCCAAATTTGAAATCGCTATGATGGACGGCGAACCGTTGATTGAAATAAAAAACACGCCGCTGGACGGCTGGGGGAAGATCGCCAAAAGATTTTTTGATATTGTTTTCTCGTTTATTGGAATTATTATTGCCTCGCCGGCAATGATTATAACCGCTATCGCGATTAAAATTAATAGCGCCGGTCCGATAATTTATAAAAATGAGCGGATAGGCGACAACGGCAAAAAATTTTTTGCGTACAAATTTCGCTATTTGAAAAACGAATTTTGCATTTCCAAAAATAATTCTCAATTGCAGCGGGCGTTAGAATACGAAAAAAAACTAATTGAAACGCAAAGCGTCCGGCGCGGACCGCTGTATAAAATAAAAAATGATCCGCGAAAAACTAAAGTCGGAAAATTTATTGAAAAATATTCTATCGACGAATTGCCGCAGCTTTTCAATGTTTTTTTCGGTTCGATGAGCTTAGTCGGTCCGCGACCGCATCAAGAAAGAGAAATCGAAAAATATATGGACTATCATCGCCGGCTTTTGACAATCAAGCCCGGCGTGTCGGGTATGGCGCAAATATCCGGCCGATCAGATTTGGATTTCGAAGACGAATATAAATTGGATTTGTATTATATCGAAAATTGGTCAATGCTTTTGGATATTATAATTTGCTTGAAAACAATCGGAGCATTGTTCGGGGAAAGGAAAAATTTGTAAAGAAATAAAAAATGCGAATCGCTCTTGTTCATGATTATTTAGTTCAATGCGGAGGCGCGGAAAAGGTGCTGGAATGTTTTTGCGAGCTTTTTCCTGACGCGCCGATTTACACTATAATCTATGACAAAAAATTGATGCACGGAATGTTTGAAAATAAAAATATCAAAACTTCCTATTTGCAAAAAATTCCTTTTGCTCCGACGAGACATAGAATTTTTCCGCCATTGATGCCGATGGCGATTGAGCAATTTGATTTTTCTGATTACGATCTAGTGCTTTCCGATTCGTCCAGCTACGCCAAAGGGGTTATCACCGGTCTGGAAACATTGCACATTTGCTATATGCACACTCCGATGCGTTACGCATGGGACGATTGCCATAAATACACAAGCGATTTTTATTTTCCTGCTCTCATCAAAAAACTCGTTCCGTTTTTTATGAATTATATCCGTGTTTGGGATCGAATCAGCGCCGACCGTCCGGACAAAATTATCGCCAATTCCAATTTTATCGCTAGAAAAATTAAAAAATATTACAAGCGGGACTCGTTGGTTGTCAATCCTCCGATAACTTTTGATAATTTTTACATCAGTCCGAAAACCGAAAATTATTTCTTAATAGTCGGCAGGTTGATGGCGTATAAACGAATTGATATTGCCATTCAAGCGTTTAATAAATTAAAATTGCCGTTAAAAATATTGGGACGCGGACCGGAATTAAAACGGCTGAAAAAAATGGCCGGTCCGAATATCGAATTTCTCGGAAGAGTGCCGGACGAAGAATTATTCAAATATTATTCCTGTTGCAAAGCCTTCATATTTCCGCAAGAAGAGGATTTCGGCATTGTGGCGATTGAGGCGATGGCGTCCGGCCGGCCGGTGATCGCTTATCGTGGCGGAGATATTCCGGAGCATATCGAAGAAGGAAAAACGGGAATGTTTTTTGAAAATCAAACGGCGGAAGACATTATTGAAGCGGTAAAAAAATTCAATGAAAATGATTATGACCCGAATTATATTCGAGAGAAAGCTCGAAAATTCGACAAGAAAATTTTTAAAGAAAAAATAAAAAGTTATATTGATAGCGAATATGAAAAATTTAAACAATTAAAATAATTTTCATGGAACTTAAAGAATATTTCTTAATTATCAAAAATAATTTCAAATTATTTTTAACAATAATTATTTTAACAGTCGCAGGGACTTTTATTTATTTTATTTTTCGTCCGATTTCTTTTAATACTTCGCTGATTTTGAATATTACCCGATCGGGAAGTCAAATTTCCGAAGGCTACAAATATGATAACTTTTATCGTTTGCAGGCGGATGAAAAATTCGCGGAAACAATTGTGCAATGGTTGAAAAGTCCGCGAATCGCGACTGATATTAATAACGAAGCGGAAATAACAGCGGGGAATTTCAGTTTGCGGCAATTATCCAAAATTTTTCAAGCGGAAAAATTATCCTCGCAAATCGTTTCGGTAAAATTTTCCGCGTCGGATAAGAAAACTGCTGAAAAAATCTCTCTAGCCGCCATGAGAGTTTTGAAAAAAAATACCGAGCAGTTGAACGAAGATCAAAAAGAAAATACTTGGTTTGAAATCAAAGCGCAGAATCCGGTGATTGTTGAAAATAATTTTGATCTCAAAACTGTTTTTCTGGCTTCATTGGCGGTGGGATTATTTTTGGGTTTTTGGATTGTGATGTTTAGGCATTATTTGGATTAAATAAATGAAAATTTGCGTAGACGCGCGATGCTTGATAGAGGGCAGAAGAACCGGAGTGGAAGAATATACTTTGGGGTTGCTTTTAAATTTATTTGAGCTTGATCAAAAAAACGAATATCTTTTGTTTTTAAGTTCTTGGAAAAAACCAAAATTTAATTTTTCCGTTTTTGCGAAATATACCAATGTTAAAATAAAAAAAAATAGAATTCCCAATAAAATTCTGAATTTTTCTTTTTGGTATTTGAACTGGCCTAAAATCGATAAATTAGTCGGCGGGGCGGATATAGTATTTTTCCCCAATATTATTTTCGGCGCTGTAAGTAAAAATATTAAAGTAATCGCGACAATTCACGATTTGTCTTTTGAGAGATATCCTGAATATTTTTCTTGGAAACGGCGGTTTTGGCATATTTTTATCAATTCCAAAAAAATTTGCCGGCGGGCGGATAAAATAATCGCGATTTCCGATTCCACTGCTTCTGATATTTCCAGCTTATACGAAATAGGAAAAGAAAAAATCAATATTATTCCGAGCGCGATTGCAGATAATTTTCATATAATAAATCGCAATGATAAAAAATTGCTGGAAGTCAAAGAAAAATATAACTTGCCTTTTAAATTCATTCTATATCTCGGAACGATCGAGCCGAGAAAAAATATTTTGGGAATAATCAGAGCGTATAATAAATTACAATCTTCTGCGGAGACTTCAGTAGAGACAGGTTTGAAACCTGTCTCTACTGTGGCATGCAACGACGAAATAGCGAAATATAAATTAGTCATCGCGGGGTCGTCCGGCTGGTTGGGCGAGGAATTTTTTGAAGAAATTGAACGGTCGAAATTCAAAGAAAAAATAATTCTGCCTGGCTTTATTGAAGATTGCGACAAACCGTTTATGTATAATCTTTCTTCGCTTTTTATTTATCCGTCTTTTTTTGAAGGCTTTGGTTTTCCGCCGTTGGAAGCGATGTCCTGTGGCGTTCCCATAATCGCGTCCAACAATTCCTCTTTGCCGGAAATTTGCGGAAACGCGGCGATTTTAATCGATCCGCACAAACCGGAAGAAATTTGCGAAGCGATGAAGCAAATTTTGTCAGACAAGGCATTGCGGGAAAAATTAGTCCAAAAAGGCATGGAAAAATCCAAAGAATTCAACTGGAAAAAAACCGCAGAGAAAACACTGAAAATGTTTGTTTTTTAATTTTTGTTTGAAGCGGATGGGTGATATAATTAAAATTATAAAATCATGAAAAAATTTAAACCAAAAGCGGGACAGGTTAATTTTTTCCAATGTGCGGTGGGCGTCGGTTTTGAATTGTGTTTTAAAAATAAGGTAAAGACAGGTTTCAAACCTGTCTTTACCGGCAAATGATGTGGATACGATTACTACTATGGAAAATAATCAAGCAAAATTTCGCAACAAATATCGCATCAAATCGACCCGTTTGAAAAAATACGATTATTCTCAAGACGGAGCGTATTTTATTACTGTTTGCACAAAGGACCGGGAGCATTTTTTTGGGGAAATAATTGATGAAAAATTACAGGAGACAAAACAATCAAAAATTTGCATGGCATGCTGGTTGGATTTGCCGAATCATTATTCTAATTGTATTTTGGATGAATTTGTAATTATGCCAAATCATGCGCATGGAATTATTGTTATTCAAAATCACAACAATTTGTCAATTGCTGTGAAAAATATTTCAACAGATCAAACATTCGCAAAAAAAAGGTCATCCATAGAGATCGTGTTACCCGTAGAGACAGGTTTTAAACCTGTCTCTATAAGCGTAGATGTGCGGAAAACAAAACGACATTCTGTTTCCGAAATTATGCGCGGATTCAAAACATTTACCGCTAGAAAAATAAATGATTACAGTAAAACGCAAGGCTTGCCTTTTTGGCAATCCCGATTTTACGACCGCATCATTCGCAACGAAGACGAGTTGAATCGTATTAGGGAATATATTTTCAATAATCCCGCGAATTGGGAAAAAGACAGAAATAATATGGAAAATATGTATATGTAAAATAAATTTTTATGCGAATTGGAATTGACGCTCGGTTTTTTGGAATTAAACAAAAAGGGCTGGGACGATATACGCAAAAATTAATTGAAAATCTCGAGCGGGTTGACAAAAACAATCAGTATTTTATTTTTCTTAAAAAAGAAAATTTTGACGAGTATCGGCCCCGAAACCCGAATTTTAAAAAAGTTTTGGCGGATTATCATTGGTACACTTTTGCCGAGCAAATTTATTTTCCAATCTTACTGCGTAAATATAATTTGGATTTGATGCATTTTCCGCATTTCAATGTGCCGATTTTTTATTTTAAAAAATTTATCGTGACTGTTCATGACTTGACATTGCTTCATTTCCCGACTGTGAAAAACAGCACGCTACATCCGATTTTTTACAAAATAAAATTTTGGGCGTATCGATTTGTCATCTGGCTGGCAATCGCGCGAGCGAAAAAAATAATCGCTATTTCGCAATTTACAAAAAAAGACATAGTTGCGAATTACGGCGCGGCGGTTGAAAAGAAAATCTTTGTAACTTATGAAGCCTGCGAAGATTATTGCATGCTTGGCGCGAAAAATGGCGAAGAGATTTTGAAAAAATATGGTATAATAAAACCATATTTTATTTATGTCGGAAACGCGTATCCGCATAAAAATTTAGAAAGATTGGTCTTGGCTTTTGGCAAGGTTTTAAAAGAAAAAAAAGATTTGCAACTAGCTTTGGTCGGCAAGAAAGATTATTTTTATAAAAGGCTAAAAACTGTTGTGAGTGAGAATGAAATAAAAAATATAATTTTTCTTTCGGACATCAGCGACCGCGAGCTGGACAGTCTGTTTCGTTATTCAATTGCTAATGTATTTCCATCACTCTATGAAGGATTTGGATTGCCGCCGCTGGAGGCCATGGCGAAAGGCGCGCCGGTCATATCTTCGGATCATCCTTGCATGCGGGAGATATTGGGCGACAGCGCGCGTTTCTTTGATGGAAAAAATATTGACGCGATAGCCGAGGCGATGAAAAAAATAATCAGTGATAAAAAATTGCGCCAAGAATTAATTAAAAAAGGCTATGAGCAAATCAAAAAATACAGTTGGAAAAAGATGGCGGAAGAAACGAGGGATGTGTATGAAAATATTGAAATGCAAAAATAAAAATGCGAAGAAATAAAATTATCCCGCAGATGTTTGATGTTAAACCGGTGAACAGCGAAGGCGATTTGGATTTGGAAAAAATAAAACAAGTGGCGGATTTCGCGAAAATTTTTGCGGGAAAGAAAATAATAAAAAAACCGGAAATAAAATTGGCGCGCGGTTTTTGCGATATTAAGCAATCGACTCCAATAGACGACGAAATAAAAAGATTCAGAAAAGTAATTTTTGAAGAAAGAAAAGAAGCCTGTCTCGCGAAGAAAACCGCCGATGTCTGTTTTTCGCAAGATGTCGATATCGCCCGCGAAGTAAAAATAAAAAATAGAAACGCTGAAAGAGCTATACTTGTTCGAGAAATTGAAACACAAAAAGCTAAAATCAGAGAATCCGAAATTCAAGAAGTTAAAAAAGTCGAGGCGGAAAGAAAACGCGAAGAAGAGTATCAAAAGCAATTAAAAAAATTTCGGCAAGCGTTATCTTGGCAAAAAAATGTTTTTAAAAAAAGAAAGTGGCGCCGAACCGTTTTTGATAAAAGTGTTTTTTGTTTTCAATCAATTTTTTCGTCCATCAAAAATTTCAGAAAAATTTTAACAGACGGAAAAAGAAACAGTTATAATATTATAGCTCATGAAATTTTTCGCAAAAAACATTCTTTTTCTTTCTTTTTTGCGGCTGCGACTGTGTTCTTGCTGATTTTCGGCGCCGGATTTTTCCATAAAAGTTTGAAAATAAAAGGTTTGGCGATAGAAAACGGAAAAATCGCTTACGCCAATCTTCAGGAGGCGAAAAACGGAATTGAAAACCGGAATTTTGACAAGGCGGCTTTCAATTTTCAAGAAGCTTATGATCGCTTCGGCGAGATTCAAAAGGATATCGACAGTTTGGGAAAAATAATCGTGGAATCTTCAAAATTTCTGCCGTATTTTTACCAGCTTTCTTCTGGTTCGCATTTGGCGCAAGCCGGCAAGAATATCGCGCAAATCGGAAAATCAGCCAGCGAAACCGTTTTCTTGCTGAATGAAATCAAAAATCCGCTGGAAACGGAAAATAAAGAATCTATTTCGCTTTTAAAAATTTTTCAAGATTCCAATCAAAATATCGCGAAAATAGCGGCGGAGCTCGATGAGCTGGAAGGAAATTTGAATGAAATAAATTTGGAGGATATTCCGGAAGAACAAAGAACGCGATTCATAGAATTGAAAAAAAAATTGCCCGAAATTAATAAGTTTTTTGTCGGCTTTATTGAAGAAGGAAAAATTTTGACGGATGTTTTGGGCGGGAACGGACCGCGAAAATATTTGTTTCTTTTTCAAAACAATCAAGAAATGCGAGCGACGGGAGGTTTTATCGGGACTTACGCCGTGCTGGATATTTTTGACGGCAATGCGAAAAACTTTTTTATGGATGGAATTTTCAATCCGGACGGGCAGTTGCGGGAAAAAATTATTCCGCCGATTCCAATCCAGAAAATCAGCGCTAATTGGAGTTTGCATGACAGTAATTGGTTTCCGGACTTTCCTATGTCAGCGGAAAAAGCTGCTTGGTTTTATGAAAAAACCGGCGGTCCGACTGTGGACGGCGTGATCACGATGACACCGACCATTATGCGAAAACTTTTGGAAATAACCGGACCGATTGAAATGCCGGAATATAATTTGACGATTGACAAAGATAATTTTTTGGAAAATATTCAAACGGAAGTGGAAGTGAATTACGACAAAGAACTCAATCAGCCAAAAAAAATTCTCGCGGATTTGGCGCCGAAAATTTTGGATCGTATTTTTAACGCGCGCGATATTTCCGATATCGCCAAAACAATGTCCGCGCTTTTGACCAGCTTGAACGAAAAACACATTTTGATTTATTCCAAGAATTACGCTATCGAAAAAATGCTTTCCGCCAACGGCTGGTCGGGAGAAATTCTCGATACAAGAAAAGATTATTTGTCCGTGATCAATACCAATATCAACGGCTTCAAAACCGACGGAGTGATTGACGAAAAAATCGAGCACAAAGCGGAAATTCAAACCGACGGTTCGATAATCGACACGGTTTCCATAACCAGACGGCACAATGGAGGCGGCACTCCGTATGAATGGTGGAATAAAGTCAACGCCGATTATATGCGCGTCTATGTTCCGAAAGGCTCGAAATTAATCAGCGTTTCCGGACAAATCAAGGAATTCAATTCTCCGCCGATTGACTATAAAGCGCTGGGCTTTAAGCAAGATCCGCAAGTGGGAATGGAAAACGATTCAACGGTTATCGATGAAGAAAGCGGAACGAGAATTTACGAAGATGCCGGAAAAACCGTTTTTGCCAACTGGACATATGTGAGTCCGCAAGAATCTATGACGATTGCCTATTCGTATTTATTGCCTTTTAAATTGGATACGAATTTGACAACCAATCCGGCGGACGCTTATTCTCTTTTGGCGCAAAAACAATCCGGCAGCGTTGGTAGCGAGTTTTCTTCCAAAATAATTTATCCGGATTTCTATAAAATTATCTGGCAATATCCCGAGCAAGATATCATCAATTCTTTCGATCAAGAAGAAAAACAATCTGCGATGGAATTAAAAACTGACTTGAAAACCGATAAATTTATCGGCGCGGCGTTTGGAAAAAAGGAATTTATTGAAAAAATATGACAAATATCAATATGAAAAAAGAAATTGCAATTACAAAAATCGCCATTTTTCAAAAAAAAGAAATTCGCAAAATTATCCATAAAAATGAATGGTGGTTTTCCGTGATAGATGCAGTTAAGGCGCTTACTGACAGCGTAAATCCGCGTGATTATTGGTTTAAAATGAAAATAAGAATCAAGGAAGAAGCTGGGTTTGAACCGTCGACAATTTGTCGACAGTTGAAATTATCCGCTCCGGATGGAAAAATGCGTGAAACTGATTGCGCTAACATCGAAGGTATTTTTCGTATAATTCAATCTGTACCATCTCCGAAAGCCGAGCCGTTCAAACGCTGGCTGGCAAGAGTCGGCTATGAAAGAATACAAGAAATAGAAAATCCGGAATTAGCGACGAAAAGAACAAGGATGCTTTACAAACTCAAAGGTTATTCTGATGATTGGATTGAAAAAAGAATGCGTGGTATTGAAGTTCGCGAAACTTTGACGGATGAATGGAAAAAACGAAACATAAAAGAGGGTCAAGAATACGCGATTCTAACCGCTGAAATTTCCAAAGCTACTTTTGGAATGACGCCAAGTGAATATCAAAAATTCAAAGGATTGAAAAGAGAAAATTTGCGAGATCATATGAAAGATTTGGAATTAATTTTTACAATGCTTGGCGAAGCGTCAACGACAGAAATTGCTAAAAACAAAAATGCTCAAGGATTTAATGAAAATAAGATTGTTGCTCAAGAAGGCGGAAGCGTAGCTGGAAAAGCTCGCGAAGATTTAGAGAAAAAAAGCGGAAAAAAAGTTTCGACAAGTAAGAATTTTTTGCTGAAAGCAGAAGATAAAAAAAGATTAAAATAAAAAAATAATCGTGATCAAAAAACTTTTAAACAATGAAATATTTTCCAATTCCCAGCCGTCGCAGTCGGTTGTTTCGGCGGCTCTTATTATCACCGTCGCCGGACTGGCGAGCAGAATTTTAGGTCTTATTCGCGATAGATTTTTAGCCGCCACTTTTGGCGCCGGCGATACTTTGGATATCTATTACGCCGCTTTTCGCATTCCCGATTTGATTTATAATTTTCTGATTCTCGGAGCGTTGAGCGCCGCTTTTATTCCGGTATTCACTGGATTGATCAGCCGGAAAAAAGAAAAAGAAGCTTGGGAAACGGCTAATGGCGTAATGAATTTGGCGATTTCTTTCGTGATTATTCTTTCGCTGGCATTTTGTTTTTTCGCGCCGCAGCTTATGAAAATAATCACCCCGGGATTTCCTCCGGAAAAAATGGCGCAAACGGTATTTTTTACCAGAATAATGTTTTTGAGTCCGGTGTTTTTGGGAATCAGCGGAATTTTCGGCGGTATTCTCACTTCTTTCAAAAGATTTTTGATTTATTCCTTGGCGCCGATTTTATATAATTTGGGAATTATTTTCGGCGTGGTTTTTTTCGTGAAATTATGGGGACCGGTTGGGTTAGCTTGGGGCGTGGCATTGGGGGCGTTTTTGCATATGCTCATTCAATATCCGATGGCGCGGCACTTGGGATTCCGATATAGTTTTTCTTTGCGAAAATATTTTTTCGATAAAGACATTCGCCGGATTTTGAAACTGATGATTCCCCGAATGATGGGCATCGCGGCGAGTCAGGCTAATCTTTTTGTCATAACGATTTTTGCGTCCACTCTCGCGGCCGGCAGTCTGGCGATATTCAGTTTCGCGCAAAATTTGCAAGCTGTTCCGCTGGGAATTTTCGGCGTTTCTTTCGCGATTGCCGTTTTCCCAACGCTTTCCGCTCTTTCGGCGACGGAAGATAAAAAAGAATTCGCCAAAACATTCGCGGAAACATTTTGTCAAATTATGTTTTTTGTTATTCCTTTAAGCATTTTTATATTATTACTGCGGGCGCAAATCGTGCGAGTGGCGTTGGGCGCGGGAAAATTCGATTGGGAAGATACGATTCTCACTTATGAATGTTTGAAATATTTTTCCCTAAGTCTTTTCGCCCAAAGCGCGATTCCGCTTTTAACGCGTTCTTTTTACGCGATGCAAAATACCAAAACTCCTTTCTATATCGCCATTGCCAGCGAAGCGATCAATATTATTGCGGTACTTTTGCTGATTGGAAAGTATAAAATTTTAGGATTGGCAATCGCTTTTTCTTTGGCCGGTTTATTCCAAATGTTTTTTTTGTTTATCGCGCTTCGATTCAAAGTTGATGATTTGGGTGACAAAAAAATCATAAAATCAATCGGCAAGATTGCGTTGGCGGCGATTTTTTCCGGCATCGGAGTGCAAGCTTCCAAATATTTTATGGCGAGCATTGTCAATATGGACACCTTTTTGGGAGTGTTCGCGCAGCTTTTTGTTTCCGGAATAATCGGGCTGGCGATTTTCTTGGCCATTTGTCATTTCATAAAATTGGAAGAATATTGGCGCTTCAAACAATCCCTCACAAGAAAACTTTTTAAATCCAAAAATATCATCGCGGAAAACATCGGAGAAGTAAGCGGAGTGTGAGAGTGTGGTATAATGGAAGAAGAGAAACAATAATAATTTCCAATATCCAATTTCTAATTTCCAAACAATTTGTATTCTTGTCATCCTGAGCGGAGTTCGTACTCGAACGAAGTCGAAGAATCTGCCCTTGATTATCACAAGGTTTTGCCATATGAAACAATACTTCGTATACATAATGACAAATAATTCAAGAAGTTTGTATATCGGTTTTACCAGCAATCTACAATGCAGAGTTTGTCAACACAAAAATAAAGAAGTAAGAGGATTTACTGAAAAATACAATATAGACAAATTGATATATTTCGAACAAACTGATGATGTGTGGGGCGCGATTGCGAGAGAAAAACAATTAAAAGGCTGGTCAAGAAAAAAGAAAATAAATTTAATTGAAAAAGAAAATCCAAAATGGGATGATTTATACGATGGATTGTGAACCGGTGATGATATAAAGCAGATCCTTCGACTCCGTTCCGATGATTACATCGGAACTCCGCTCAGGATGACAAGTTTTTTCAGTCATGTGCAATCAGCGGTTCAGATAATTAAAATTAAATGAAAAAAATATTATTTTTTACAATCAAAAATATTTGTCATTCCCGCGTAGGCGGGAATCCAGTCTTGCGTTCTAAGTTTCTGCACTGGATCCCCGTTTTCACGGGGATGACAATAATGGCAATTTTATTCTTCTCTTTCTTCTTCCCTAAGACCACTTTTGCCGCCACCGAATTTGTCAGTGTTGTCGATACCGGCGGGGCGGGCGATTATTCCAGTTTGAGTCTTTGGGAAAATGCTATTGATTCTGATTTGACATTGGCTTCCAATAAAGTATTCGCCGGAACGAAAACTGGAACGATTGCCGACGGTGCGTCCGTTACGGGTTCCATTTCTCTAGCTACGGGAACGGTTTATCATTCCACCGCCACGCAAATATATATCGCCGTTCTTACGGGAACTTTCCAATCCGCCGAACAAATTCAAGTGGACGGATCAAATTATTTTACCACCACCGACGCCGGAGATTCCGCCATCGCTGTGGCAAAATGCCGAGCAACCACCGGCGCGGCGGACACAACAGCGGTCACGGTTGACGGTTGGACAACTTCCGCCGCCAACTATATCAAAATCTGGACCGACCCAAGCGAGAATTACCGGCATTCGGGGAAATGGGATGAGGGGAAGTATCGGCTGGAAATACCAAACAGCGTTAATTCGGGGATGGCTATTTACAGTAATTATATAACAGTTGACGGATTGCAAATTTTCAAAACCACGACCTCGTGGTCAGCCAAGGCTTGTATTCATGTTTTTGGTTATTCCGGTGAAATAAAAATCAGCAATAATATCTTGAAATTTATCAATCCAAGCATATATTCATCATATGGAATTTATGACAACAACACAGGGCAAGCAAGCGCTCAGGTTATGAAAATTTGGAATAATATTATTTACGGCGCTATTGACACGGATAATAATAGCGGCGCGGGAATTGTTCTTGGTGCTTTGAGCGCCGGTTTTACGGGTGGCGGGTACGTATATAACAATACGATATATAATTGTTACAGAGGAATAGAGAGAGGTGGTTTCGTCACAGTTCTCAAGAACAATATTGCTTATAATAATACGGATAATTATTATTTAGCTTCCGGCGGTTGGGATGCCTCATCCACCAATAATCTCTCCGGCCCCGGCACTGACGCGCAAATCCCAGCCACCAACGCGCGCAACGGTTATGTCGTCACTTTCGCCGACGAAGCCAATCAGGATTTTCATCTGGATTCTTCCGACACCGGCGCTCGCAATCAGGGAATAATTTTATACGACGCGATTGACGACGCGAATTTGTATTTTACGACTGACATAGACAATAACGCCAGATTGGATAGCGCCGGCACTTGGGACATCGGCGCGGATGAAAATATCGCCAAAATTTATCGCAGTGTCGGACCGTCCGCCACGACTGCCATCGCTACCGGCGCGACTTATGGCAATGTGGAAATCAAGCCGGCGTATGTTTCCGGCTCAACCACCAATATTGCCGATTATGTGGCGACTTTTTGGTCGGATTTGCCGACCAATGTCGGAGTGGGCGACGCGATTCAATATGACGATGACGACGACGGGGATATTGACGCGTCCGATTCCATAGTTTTTATTACCAAAAGAATTGACGCCGCTCATTTCAGCGTCCGCACCGCCAGCGGAACTGCGCCTGCCAGCACTCTTGCGCCGGATTCAAATTGGAGTGTTTTTCGGGCGTACATTTCACTTTTTAATGCCGAAGCCGGAACAACGGAAAATACCGGAATTGACAGCGACTTGCGCAATTTTGATACTTGGAGTAATGGAAAAGATATCGCGACCGGACAAGAGCAATGGAATATTTCCTGCTACGCCAATTCAACCACGGCGGACACAACAGCGGTCACGGTTGACGGTTGGACAACTTCGGCGGACAGCTTTATTAAAATTTATACGCCGATGAGGAGTGATGAAGTCGGAACGAGTCAGAGGCATTTGGGGGTGTTTAGCACTTCATACTATCGCCTAGCTCCAACTACCGGAATTCCGCTTACCGTTTCCGATGAAGATGTCAGACTGGAAGGGCTGCAATTTAACAGCGCCGATGACGACGGAATATATATTAACGGCGCTACGGGAACGGCGCATATTCAATTTTCGCAAAATATCATCAAGGGTAACGCCACCGCTTCCAAACGCGGACTGAATTTATCATCCACTGGCGCGTCCAGCGCGGCGAAAATTTTCAATAATATTATTTATGACTACACCGCTTCCGGAACCGGAACGGGAGTATATTGGAATGATGCTGATTGGACGCCGTATGTTTATAATAATACTGTGAAAGATTGCGCTATCGGATTTGATCGCGGAAATGACACAGCTCACTACGCAAAAAATAATTTAATTGACGCGACGGACGCTTTCAATGGATCGTTCACCGATAATGATTTGAATAATAATTACAATGCTATTTCGGAAAATAATGCCGGAGAGGTGGCGATTGGAACGAATGGAAGATATAATCAAT
Organism: Candidatus Moraniibacteriota bacterium; assembly: GCA_003482885.1. Classification (GTDB taxonomy): domain Bacteria; phylum Patescibacteriota; class Minisyncoccia; order Moranbacterales; family UBA2206; genus UBA9630. Next base: position 684 of record DMXN01000037.1, on the reverse strand, counting down.
CGTTCACTTTTAACGATTCAACTAATGATGATTTTCATTTAGGCGTTGGCGATGCCGGCGCGCGGAATTACGGAACGGATTTATCCAACGATTCGTATTTGCCATTCAATACGGATATTGATTCGGTTTGCTACGGTAGAGACGCGATTAATCGCGTCTCTACGGGCGGCGATGATTTGTGCTATACCCGTCCCCGTGGAACAAGCTGGGATATCGGCGCTGATGAATTGATTACAAGAATATACCGTTCCGTCGGACCCAGCGAAGACGAAGTTTTGGAAGCGGGAGCAAGCAATCATTTGAATATTTCCGGATCAACGGCTACTTTCGACACCGCCTTGGGCGATGATGTCGGAGTGGGCGATGCTTTGGAATATGATGATGACAATGACGGCGATATTGATGCTAATGATTCCATCGCTTTCATTTCCGGTCGAACTTCGTCCACCGTTTTCACAATCAAAACCGCAGCGGGCGGAATTCCCACTGCTCCGTCTGCCGCTGATGAAATTCATTGGAATATCAATCGCGCTTATACAAGTTTATCTTATGCCGAAGCCGGGACGGAAAATACTTTAATTGATTTCGATTTAAGAAATTTCGATACCGGCAATCGTGATATCGCGGTCAATTCCGAACAATGGAATATCGCCTGTTATGCTCACGGAACGACGGCGGATACAG
>DMXN01000002.1:23766-32175 GCA_003482885.1 Candidatus Moraniibacteriota bacterium | reverse complement strand
TAAAAAATGACAAGTTCAAATAACATTCTTGACATTTTAAGCGCTTTTGGGAACACTTTCTATTCTTATTGGTGGTTGATTTTTCCCGTGCCTCTTTGGTATATTTTTAAAATTGTTTGGTTTGAATATGTGGCTTTTTATTCTGCGGACTCTTGGCATGGAAAATATAAGTGGACAATGTTGGAAATAATTCCTCCGCGCGATATTGAAAAGGGTCCCAAGCCGATGGAGATTTTTTACACAGGACTGACAGGGGTGATGACCACGCATCATACTTTTGGTGTTTGGCTAAGCGGGGCGTATCGGCAGGATCCATTTGGGGTAGAATTGGTCGGTGAGGAAGGAAAAGTGCATTATTATATTCGAGTATTAAAAAAATATCGAAATTTAGTTGAATCGCAAATTTACGCGCAATATCCAGAAGCGCAAATTTTAGAAGTGGAAGATTACTATAATAAATTTCCCAAAGTTATTCCTAACAGAGATTGGGATTTGTGGGGTACAGATTTTATGTTCGTGAAAAAAGATCCTTATTATCCTCTTAAAACTTATGATCAATTTGAAGAAAGTATTACAGGCGAGATGATTGATCCGATGGCGGCGCTGGTGGAAGTTTTGGGAGCGCTTGGACCGGGGCAGCATCTTTGGTTGCAGTATGTTTTAGTGCCCATTCAAGAGCCTGAATCAATCAAAGGAGGAGTGGTACTTCTAGATAAATTAAAAGGAAGAGCAGTTGCGGAATCTGGCGGAAGATTGTTGCATGATTTTGCGGACACTATAGTTAATATTCCCAAGGCATTTTTTGGAACACCGGAGTTTAAGGCGCTTGCCACTAAAAAAGAAGAGCAGCCATTAGACACTCGTCTTTCTCCGATAGAAAGAGATATTCTAAAAGCAGTAGAAGAAAATTTGGGGAAGAATTTTTTCAAAACAAAAATGAGGATGATTTATCTTGGAAAAAGGAATGGTTTTGCTAAGCCGTATATGAGCGCTTTCGTGGGCGCGCTTAAACAGTTCAATGATTTAAATATGAATCAAATCAAGCCGGAGGAAATCAGCAAGACTTACGGAAAAATATTTTTCGCTGACAGAATTGCTAATTTTCGTAAAAGAAAACTTTGGGATCGTTATAGAAAAAGAAATATGGATGGAGAAAATCTTATGCTTTCTACTAAAGAATTGGCAACACTGTTTCATTTTCCAAATATCACTGTCAAATCGCACGCTATTACACAGACCACTTCCAAATTGGGAGTGGCGCCGCCTAATTTGCCGGTAGAATAATTTTTTAATGAATGGTTTCCCGCCTTCGCGGGAATGACAAAAGGTTATGGCTAATATTAACTTTTTCGCAAAAACCAATTTCAGAAATCAGGAGCGGGTTTTTGGTATTAAAGAAGATGACCGTCGACGGCATATGTATATTATTGGAAAAACAGGAATGGGAAAATCCAATATGCTGGAAAATATGGCGATTCAAGATATTCGCAACGGCAAAGGTCTTTGCGTGGTGGATCCGCACGGCGAGTTTGCGGAAAAAATGCTCAAAGCCATTCCCGCTAATCGCATCAACGATGTAGTTTATTTTAATCCGTCAGACACGGAATTTCCCGTGGCTTTCAATATTTTGGAATCTGTCGAAGAAGATAAAAAAAATCTGGTTGCTTCCGGAATGATGGGCGTTTTCAAGAAAATTTGGCCGGATGTTTGGAGTTCGCGAATGGAATATATTCTCAACAACGCAATTCTAGCGCTTTTGGATTATCCTGGGTCGACGCTGCTTGGAGTGAATCGAATGATGTCGGATAAAGATTTTCGCAAAAGAGTTTATACGAAAATAACCGATCCCGTAGTAAAATCTTTTTGGATTAATGAATTTGATAAATGGGAAGATAAATTTCGAAAAGAAGCGGTGGCGGCGATTCAGAACAAAGTCGGACAATTTCTGTCATATACTCTTGTGCGCCATATTATCGGTCAGCCGAAATCAACAATTGATATGCGCGAGATTATGGACAATCAGAAAATTTTAATCGTTAATTTATCCAAAGGTCGGATGGGAGAAGATGCGATGCGTCTTTTGGGCGGAATGATTATTACTAAAATTCAGTTGGCGGCAATGAGCCGTGTGGATATTCCGGAAGAAGACCGCAAAGATTTTTATCTTTTCGTCGATGAATTTCAAAATTTTGCGACAGAGTCCTTTTCGAATATTTTAAGCGAAGCGAGAAAATATCGTCTGTGTTTAACTTTGGCGCATCAATATATCAATCAGTTGGTATTTGATGGAAACGCTACGGTTAAGGATGCGATATTTGGCAATGTCGGAACATTGGTTTCTTTTCGCGTCGGAGCGGAAGACGCGGAACATTTGGAAAAAGAATTCGATCCGGTTTTTTTGATGAACGATATCGTCAATTTGTCCAAATATGATATTTATTTAAAATTAATGATTGACGGCATCGCAGGAGATGCTTTTTCAGCGCGAACATTGCCGCCCGCGGATATTTCCGATACTGTTTCCAATTCTGAAAAAGTGATTGCTGTTTCTCGTGAAAGATACAGCAACTCGCGTGAAGAAGTGGCGGAGAAAATCGCCCGTTGGAGCGGAATGGATGTTGACGAATCGACAGTTATTCCAAAAAAAAATATTCCAGCCGAAACTCGACTAAAAGCCGTTCAAGTTCTGATTGACAAAGCTAATCGTTATGAAACAGAAAAAAAACTCTCTTTCACTCCATCCTCCGCTAAAGCTATGACGGATGAGAACGCTACGGCGGGCAAACAGGATAATTATATTAAACCGAACGATAAGCCGGTGGCAGAATGGTTTGAAGCCGTTTGCGCCACTTGCGATGAAAAAATAACTGTGCCATTTAAACCGGATCCTGGTCGGAAAACTTTTTGCAAAGAATGTTTGCGGGATTATCAAAGAATTAAAGCCAAGGCGCAAGCCGAACAAAACCAAAATAACTATAATCAGGCTGTTGAAAAAAAAATCATTGATGACAACCAAAATAAGCAGCTTGTTCAGAATGACTTTCGAAATTCTCAACCTGCCGGTCGGATAGAAAATGATAAAACAATCAGTCTTGCGCAAATTGTCAATATCGCTCCCAAAAAATTCAAGCCGCCGGTGAGAAAATTAAACATAAATTCCGAGGAAATTAGAAAATTAATTAATAATAGCAAGAATAAAAATGATAAACAGCAATTTTGATTTCAATCAAAAAATTTCTTCCAGCTTAGCCTTGATGCTGATTATGGTGATGAGTTTCGCGGTAGCCTGGTTTTCTTTGTCTGCCGGAGAAAAAATAGTTTCCGGTTTTGAGCAATCGAAAACTTACAATTCCAGCGGGAAAGAAGTGAAATAAGCGTAGTTCAAGCTTTATTCAGGATAGTTGCTTTTTTATTTCTAAAGACTATACTTGAAAATAGCCAATGCAAGTTAATCTTTAATTTTTTATATCAAAATGTCAGAAATATTGGAAAATCTTTTTGGTTCAAAAGAGAGGGCGCGGTTGCTTCGGTTTTTTTTGCAAAATCAAGAAACGCCTTATGACTTAGGGGAAATTGCTAGAAGAAACATGCTTAACTTGGCGAAAATCAGACGGGAAATTGAGATGTTGAATCGCATAAAATTTATTCTGAGAAGCGCGCAAAAAGGCAAAAATTTTTATCGTTTGAATCAAGATTTTGATTTTTATCCCGAATTGAAAAATCTCATTGCCAAATCCAATACCTCTCCTCAATGCAAAAGTCTTTCCAAGATCAGCAAGATTGGCAATATAAAATTGGCGGCGGTTAGCGGAGTTTTTATAAACTATCATAAAAGCAAAGCTGATATGATTATTGTCGGCGATGATGTGAGTAAAGCTAAGTTAAAAAATTTAATGAACAGTCTGGAAGCCGAGATTGGCAAGGAAATAAGTTTCGCGTTAATGACATCGGAAGAATTCAAATATCGGCTCAATATGTTGGATAAATTCATTTTGGAATTTTTGGAAGGACCGAATGAAGAAATTATCAATAAAATCATAGGCTTGAAGCAATTTATCGCAAAAAGAAAATCATAAGATGGTTATTGGCAAATTTAAATTTTTTTTATCCGAAAGCTTGAATAAAACAATCAAGCTTTTTTTGGGTATGCCGTACTTTCAAAGCCGAATTGTTCGGCGGCTGGTTTTTTTCAGCGCGCTTGTCAATTTAATCGACTGGCTGGTACTGAGGTTTTTTTTGCGATCAGGAGAGAATTTTATAATTTTGCATTACAATGTTTATTTTGGAGTAGATTGGCGGGGCTTACCTAAAGAAGCTTTCTTTCTGCCGTTCATCGGATTGATTTTACTGGCGATTAACTTTTTGACCGCTTTTTATTTTTACGCGCGCAAGGAACGAATTGCTGCGTATTTGATTTTAATGACGGCTCTAATGGCGCAACTAATCTTGCTTATTTCCATTATCAGTGTTATTATTATCAATTATTGAAAAGAAATGACAAGATATCTCAACCCATTTTTGGAAGCGTTTTTTTTAACTGTTTTTTTTGCCATGATTGCCATCCCATTGGCGAAAAAAATTAGTTGGCGGAAACGCGAAGATAAAAGGCATATTCATCAAAAAGAAGTTTTTAGAATCGGAGGAATTATAATGACGCTGGCCTTTGTTTTGACTGTTCTTTTAAATAAAGATTTAGTAATGACTTCGGAATTATCCGGTTTTTTAATCGCGTCTATTATTCTTTTAGTAGTAGGGGTTTGGGATGATATTAAAGAACTTTTTTGGAAGATACAACTTTTTTTTCAAATGGCGGTTTCTTTTTTTGTGTTTATTTTTGGAGTGAGAATTTATTGCATAACCAATCTTTTTTCCGGCGGAATTATTAATTTGGATTTAGGAAATACGGTTTTAATTTCGCTGGTGCTGGTGGTTTTTTGGGTAGTTTTTGTGATAAACGCAATCAATTGGGTTGATGGAGTGGATGGATTATCGGGAGGCATCAGTTTGATTTCTATCGCTACAATATTTTTCTTGAGCTTCAGGCCGGAAGTAAATCAGCCACCGGTGGCGATTATCGCCAGCGCTCTTATGGGGACAATTCTGGGTTTTTTAGTGCTTAATTTTAATCCGGCGCGTATTTTAGCGGGGACATCGGGAGCGATGTTTTTGGGTTTTTCCGTGGCGGTTTTGGCGATTTTTTCCGGAACCAAAATTGCTACCGCCAGTTTAGTCTTGACTATTCCCATCGTGGATTTGATTTGGGTGATTGGGGAGCGGATAAAAAACAAAAAATCCATTTTCGAAGCGGATAAAAATCATTTGCATCATAAATTATTGGAAATCGGATGGTCGCAAAGAAAAATAGCGCTGTATTATTATGTAATAACAATCATTATTTCTTTCGTGGCGCTTAATACAAAAGCTTTCGGCAAGGGCATCGCTTTATTGATCTCTGTTTTAATTATGTTTCTCGCTTGCCTGATGATAAAAAAAAGAATAATCCAACTTAAAAACACAAAACCCCGTTTACAAAAATAAAGGGGTTTTGTGTTTTATTAGAAAAGTAATGATATACTTTATTATAAAGAACAGCAGATTTCTATTTTATACCGTTATAATTTTCAAGATAATGAGGGCACTCTTAGCGCGTACTTGTGCAAATTCTTAATTTGATTTTCATTGAGATTTTTGGATTTTCCAATGGCGTCTCCAATCAGACTTTTGGAAAATTCCACTGTCGTTCCGACGAACACTCTTTCTTGGTAAGCAATATTTTTTCTCAAATAATCCTCAATGTATATTTTATGTTCCGGCGAGAGCGAAGAGTCGGGATTTTTTTCCAAATAATCCGCTAAAGCTTTGCGAGCCAATCTGGTAAGACTATCTCCCTTGCCAGCTGTTTCAATGAATGATTGCTCAGTTTCCTGGCTGGTTGTTGTTGAAGAAATCTGGTTCGTTTGTTTGTCTGCTTTAATGCTATCTTGTCCCTCTAGGATGATTTTTTCCGAAGAATTTTCCTCATCTCCCGCAAGATTTTTCAAGATATCGCTTTGTTCATTTTGTTCTTTTTCTTCGGGAACCTGCGTTCGGTTGGAATAAGAATAAATTCCAGCCGCAATAATGATAACAATAAAGACACTAACTATCACGCGGAGATTATCCTGAAACCATTGCCGCATTGTCGGGTTATTAAATTCTTCATTCGCATTTTGCTCATTTTCTGTTTCTTGATTTTGATTAAATTCCATATGTTCACCTTCCTTTCTAATTTAGCTTATTAATTTTTTAATGTGCTTGCGTTGAAGCTTATTAATACTTAATTTTAGCAAAGCTGAAATACCCGTCAACTGGACAGTTTTCATTGTTTAGTTTTTAATATTTTTCATAAAAAATTATTTTTAAAAATAAAATTTCAAAAAAACAACTGTGGATAACTTTTTTATTTTTTTGCTCTTGCGTAAAAAAATATATGCTGTATAATTCGAGTATAAAAAATTATTTTCTAAAAATTTAAAAAATAATTTTTGAAAAATAAAAGGTCGAAAAAAAATCATTAAAAAATATTACGAAAAAATAAAAAAATAGAAAGGATGGTGAAATAAAATGGCTGCAAAGAAAAAAGTTGCAAAAAAGGCTACAAAGAAAAAAGTTGCAAAAAAGAAAAAGAAATAGTCTTTTAATATAGCAATGTTTTTCCCAGAAAATAAATTTCTGGATGGAAATTTATATTATACAAGAAGCGCTATGTATAAAACAAAAAACCGTTAACATACGGTTTTTTGTTTTGCGTTATTTTGGTTTTGCACTAGGACAATTTAATCGTACAAACACGCCATTTTTTCGCCAAATCTTTTTTAAATTCAATTTGCGCCGAGGGCAATATTTTTTTAATTAAAACTTTTAGGTTATTTTTTTGTTCAGGACTGAATTCTAAAAAACAAGAAGTATGGAACAACCTGCCTGCCGGCAATGCAGGAGAATAAGAAGCATGTAAATTTTTAATTTGTTGCAATAGCTTTTCATAATGCCACAATCCGTTTTTTGAACTGTATAACGCGGACTTGGGTTCGTAGTTTTTTACATTCGGCAATGTCTCGCCGTAATTTTTTTTGGAAAGGTATGGTAAATTGGCAATAATTGTTAAATTATTAAATTGTTTTTTCGTTTTTTTATTAAATAATTTTTTATTATTTAATAAATCTCCATGCAGAAAGTTTATTTTTTTGTTAACTTTGTTTTTTTTAGCGTTATATTTCGCGACTTGTAAAGCTTTCTTTGAAATGTCAACGCCAAAATATTTTATCTTTTTATTTTGTAAGTTTTTGGCGAGAGAAATGATTATATTTCCCGATCCCGTTCCGACATCAACAACACTTGCTACTTTTTTCATGCTTTTTACTTCTTGCATCGCAAGCTCTACTAATAATTCTGTTTCGGGGCGGGGGATGAGCGTATGCTTATTCACCTTGAAATCCAATCTGTAAAATTCTTTATGACCTAAAATATACGCCAAAGGCTCGTTGTTCATTCTTCGAGCAATTTTTAATTTACAATTTACAATTTTCAATTTTGGAATCTCATATTCCGGATGCGCCAAAACAAACTCGCGGGATTTTTTTATAATATGCGCGCTTATGAGTTCGAGGTCGAGTCGGTCAAGTTTGGAAAAATATTTGGCAAAAAGGTCATGAATAGTCATTGATTGCAAAAAATAATCGGTTGTTTGAAAATTGTAAATTCTCAAGATTTTTGCATCTTAAGTTTTCTGTCTTCTTCCTGCAAAGCGCTAATCAGCGACTCCAAATTTCCATCCAAGATCGACGGTAGGTTGCTCCAATTTTGTTTTATTCTATGATCCGTAATGCGATCTTGCGGAAAGTTGTATGTTCTGATTTTTTCGCTGCGATCGCCGGTGCCAATTTGAGATTTTCTTTGATCGCCCAATTTTTGGGCTCTTTTTTCTTCTTCCAGCTGGACCAGCCGCGAACGCAAAACTTTCATGGCTTTGTCTTTGTTTTTCAACTGCGATTTTTCATCTTGGCAGGAAACAATCAGACCAGTCGGAATATGCGTGATACGCACAGCGGATTTTGTCGTATTGACCGACTGTCCGCCGGGACCGGATGAGCAAAAAGTGTCAATGCGAATATCTTTTTCTTCGATTTTAAAATCGAATTCTTCCGCTTCGGGCAATACGGCGACAGTGGCGGTGGAAGTATGAATACGACCGTTTTTTTCCGTTTCGGGAATTCGTTGAACGCGATGAACGCCGGATTCATATTTCATTTTTCCGTAGACTCCAACTCCGTTAATTTCAAAAACCGCTTCTTTGAATCCGCCAATGCCGATTTGATTGGAATTAAGCAAAACGATTTGCCAATATTTTTTTTCCGCGAAGCGGGAATACAT
>DMXN01000002.1:475-23533 GCA_003482885.1 Candidatus Moraniibacteriota bacterium | reverse complement strand
AGAAGCGTTTCCAAGTCTTTTTCCGCCAGCGCTTTTTTGGGCGCTAAATTTATATTTTCATCCATCGCCATTTGTTTCATTTCAGCGTCTTCTTTATTGTTATTTATAATTTCCGCGTTTTCTTGCATAGTTTTTTCCAGTTGTTCTAGCTTGGAAACAGCATTGATTATTTCTGACATCTCGGCTTGTCTTTTTCCCAATTCGGCCATTTTTTTAGGATTAGAAACAAGCTCGGGGGAGCCGAGTTTTTCTTGAATTTCTTGGTATTCTTTTTTAATGTCATTGATTTGTTGCATAGTAGCTTTTTAGTCTAACGGGCTTTTGATGTTTTGTAAATTATTATTGGCGACTTTGAGCCAAGCAAAAGCTTATGTTTTACATTTTGAATTGTCCCTAGAATTTTTTTCACTTCATCTTTTGTCAATGTTTCGGGTAATTTTTTGGGACATTTGGCACGGGGAATATTGGCAAAAAACGACGGCAAAGTTTTTTTTCAAAATAAAATTTAAACGCGCTGTAAGCGCCATTCAGAGTTGAAGCGGAAGAATTTTTATCCGCTAAAAATTCCAAATATTTTCGGATGTCTTTGATGTTGACAGTTTTTGGATTTTTATTGCATATTTTAGTAATTCTGTTATATAATGCAAATATGATTTGATGGTTTTTTGGCTAAATTTTCGCAGCTTCATTTCCTGAGTTAATTTAAGTAGGGGATTCTGACTGGGATAATAACTTTCATTCATAAACCGTTATGATTTAAAGTTTACACTAAAATTATAGCTCATAAAAAACAAAAAATCAACAAGTTCGTATATAACCAGTTAATATAAATTCAAGAATTTATAAAATTTCAAATCGACCAACAGTAAAACAAACACTTGATGTATTATTAAAATTAAAAAAAAATAGAGAGAATCGGACAAGGCAGAAGCGCCAGGTATAAAAAATAGCTTAGATGAAATAAAAACTTTACATTGGATGCCCTATATTGTCAAGAAAAAATAATCAAAGAATTTGCCTATTTTATCTCTGACTTAAAGCCTGAAATTGGCGCTGAATATTTAGTATAAACAATTGGAAGAGTGCCCGAGTGGTTTAAGGGAACAGTCTTGAAAACTGTCGTGGATGAAAGTCCACCGTGAGTTCGAATCTCACCTCTTCCGCCAATGAAGTTATATTAAAGTATCGGCTTGAAAATTTTGAGTATCGCCAGAATAATATAATCACTGATTTTCATTTTATATTTTTGCGGTTCGAATTTGACCGAATTGCGTTTCCATTTTTTCACCACTTGCTCCAATTCGCGGAGCAATTTTTTTTCGCGAAAAAAAACTCCCGCCTCGGAATTAAGTTGGAAAGAAAATAAATCGACATTTTGCGATCCGAGCAAACCTTCCTCGCCGTCGATAATTAAAAGTTTAGAATGGTTCATTTTGGAATCGTCCATTGTTCCGTGCAAGTAAAATTTTATTCCCAAAGAATAAAGATTATGCATATAACGGAAATTTATAAGATTCATAATTTCCCAGTCGCCTTTTTTGGGAATCAATATTTCCACGGAAACGCCGCGTTCGATAGCGTCGTCTAAAAGCGAAATTAGCCAGCGAGGAGGGGTGAAATAGGGCGTGGCGATTTGGATGCTCCTCTTGGCGTTGGTGATTTTTTCAATATAATGATTTTTGAGAGTGTAAATATTTTTGGCCGGAAAATGTTCGATGAGCCAAAATTTGAACTTGCCGGAAAATTCTTTTTCGCGGTATTTTAATATTTTTGAATTTTTTCCGCCGGACATAGCATAAGAATAAGCGAAAGATTTTAAGATTTTTTTTACGATTTTTCCGCCGCGTAGCTCCAATTGAAGATCATTCCGATTTTTAAAGCGTTTGCCGATATTGACTCCGCCGATAAAAGCGATTTTTTCATCGACAATTAAAATTTTTCGATGAATATGTCTAAGCCAATGGCTGAAAAAAAGAATTTCCGCTCCGGATTCAATAAGAGCTTGAGCAGTTCCATTTTTGAGGGTTTTACTGCCAAAAGCGTCAACGACAATAATTACGCGCGCGCCCTCGCGTGCTTTTTGTTCAAGCTTGCCGATGAAATTATGGCTTTTTTCGTTATCATCAAGAAAGATATACATCTCAATGTATATTGATTTTTTAGCATGATTGATTGCATCAATCATCGCGTCCCAAGTTTTTTTTGAAGTCGTATAAAGTTTATAGCGCATTTCAAATTTTAGTTTAGCATATTTGTTTAAATTTTAAAAAAGAGTATAATAAATTTATCCTCGCGAAAACGGGGAACCAATAAAAAATTTCCATGAATCTTAACTTAATTTTTTCCCAATTGGGTTTTTCCCAAAAAATAATGCAGGATGTAATATTGTTTTTAGTTATCGTTTTTGCCAGTTTTATTTTCGGCATGCTGATCGGGCGGTATAAATTAGTTACGGTTCTAATTAATATTTATGTCGCGGTCGCGCTGTTGAGCGTTTTGCCGGAAAAACTCTTTTCGGATTATTATTACCGTCTGATTCTATTTTTCGCCATAATCGCAGGGTTGACATTTTTAGGAAAAAAAATGTTCGAGGTGCCGATTTTCGGTTCGGGAAAAAGTTTTCTTTGGCGAGTATTTGCGATGAGTTTCTTGGAAGTGATGCTGGCGCTTTCCATGGCGCTTTCTATCGCGCCTAAAAAAGAGGCCTTAAATTATATTTCTTTGACTTCTTATAATTATTTTGTTTCAGAAAACGCCTTGATTTTTTGGATGCTGGCGCCATTGGTTTTCATGTTCATCATCCGCAAAAAAGTCAGTCGATAGATTTTTCCTTGACGGAAGTATTCTTGGTGTTATAATGGCAAAGTTGTTGAAAAAAAGATAAATGCGCCTATAGCTCAGCCTGGTAGAGCACCTGCCTTTTAAGCAGAGGGTCGTAGGTTCAAATCCTACTGGGCGCACCAAAAAGAATTTTAAAAAAAATCCGGCATTGGATTTTTTTGTTTTTTCGTGGACTTTATGATACAATTAAAATATGCAAACTTTAACAAAAAAATCGCTTTTTTGGGATGCGATTAATGTCGACTCTCATAAAAATGAAAAGTTTATCATTGATAGAATTCTTAATTATGGAGACGAATCGGATTTTCGCTGGGCAAGGGAAATTTATGGTGATAAAAAAGTTAGCAAGACGGTTATGGAAAGTCGCGTGTTGGACGATAAATCCTTGTCTTTTTGGTGCCAATATTTTAAGCTTGATAAAAATAAATGTTTAAAGAATCAATCAGCCAAGAAACGAAGCTGGTTTTGGAAAAGATAAGCCAAGGCAAGTTGGTTGATAAGTTTTATTTGGTTGGCGGAACAGCATTGGCAATTCAACTTGGGCATAGAGAATCAATTGATTTAGATTGGTTTTCTCAAGATAATTTTTCTAATCAGGAAATAAAGTTTGAACTGTCCAAATTGGGCAATTTTCAAGTTATTAGCGAGTCTGATGGCACGGTTAATGGAATGTTGGATAATGTGAAAGTTAGTTTTTTATATTATCGATACAAAACACTTTTTCCGTTGGTTAATTTTGAAAAAATAAAAATGGCTGATGAGCGGGATATTGCGGCTATGAAAATTGATGCCGTTTCGTCTCGCGGGAGCAAAAAAGATTTTGTTGATATATTTTTTCTTTTAAAGAAATATTCGTTGGAGAAAATTATCGGGTTTTTTGAAAAAAAATACGCCGATATCAATTACAACAAGTTGCATATTTTAAAAAGTCTAGTCTATTTCGCCGAGGCGGATAATGAACCAATACCTATAATGATTCAGGATATTGACTGGGAAGAAGTCAAGAAGGATATGCGAGAAAAGGTAAACGCATGGTTAAATATAAAGGCATAGCAGGTTTGTTTATTTGGTGCTCTTAATTATAAAAATGTCAAGGAATATAGATATAAAAAAAGAAATGGATGAAAAAGCTTAATCTTTATGGTCTAACCAATAAAGATTTTAATTTGAAAAAAAGAAGCGCTTTCACGAAAATTTAATAAAAATGCAACTGATAGTGATGTTATTTGGGGACTTTTTCAAAACTTAACGGCTAAAATAACTGATTTGCAAGAATTAAAAGGGCTTTATTACGAAAAAGCCCTTTTTCTTAATTATGCGAGAAGGGAATGTGAGCATAAACTTAAAAAAAATAGCAAATTTGGTTTTTGCAGATGCTGCTATGCATCTAAATACGATTTTTAACTATAGCTTTAAGAATTTAAAAAAAATCCAATAATGGATTTTTTTTGTTTTATGCTATATAATGAGAGCATGAAAAAAGGATTGATTATTTTAATTGGCAATTTTTTAATTTTCATTTTGACAGGATGTTCTTTGACGCCTGCCGTTTCCACACCGAACGGTCAGCAACAATACGCTTTTTCCAAGAGCGTATGGATTACTAAAGACGGCGGAAAAACATGGACGAATTCCAATAAAGCAGTCAATAAACCAACCGTTGCGGATATTAATCCATTAAGTTTGGTTTTTGATCCGAAAGACGGCAATGTTGTTTATACCGGTTTGCGCGCCGGCGGAATTATAAAGACAGCTAATGGCGGAGAAAGTTGGGAATCTCTTTCTTTTAAAACCGATAAAATTTACGGACTGGCGCTTGATCCAAACGATTCAAAAATTATTTATGCCAGCACTGTTGTTGGCGATCGGGGGAAAATATTTAAAAACTTCGATTCGGGAACAGGCGGGAATTGGAATGAAATTTATACCGCCGCGACAAATGGACCGCTGGTGGTGTATTTAACAATAGACAAAAAAAACGCCAATACAATTTACATTGCTACCAGCGATAATCAAGTCGCAAAAAGCGCGGACGGCGGAGTTTCGTGGAAAAATATTTTTCAATCCAAATCTCCCGTAATTAAAATATCTCTTGACGCGAAAAACAGCAAATTGATATATTTATTGACAAAAAGCGGTGAGATTTTTTCCAGTTTCAATAATGGTGAAAGTTTTGATGGCTTATCCGCGAAAATTAACAAAACCGGATTCGCGGCAGCCGGTTTTAGCGTGATGGAAACCGATCCGTCAAATGCCAATTGGATTTATTTAGCCGGAAAACCCGGAATAATTCGCAGCAAGGATGCCGGTCAAAATTGGGAAAAAGTGGTAACCTTGAATAATCCGCAAAATTCTCCGATTGGCGCGCTGGCAATCAATCCGGTCAATTCGAAAGAAATTATTTATGGCGCTTCTCAAGCGGCGTACAAATCAATTGACGATGGGAAAACATGGACGACATCGCAATTCGATTCGGCAAAAGCGATTAGCATTTTAAAATATAATCCAACCAATCCTGACATTATTTACGCGGGATTTGTCGGGGAATAATAATTTTATGCATAAAGAAATAATTGAAAAAAGCAAAGCTAATTTTGAAAAAACCGTTTCTTATTTTAAAGAAGCTTTGGGAAAAATCAGAACGGGCAGAGCGTCAACGGCAATCGTGGATAATTTGATGGTGGATTATTACGGCGCCAAATCTCCATTGAAACAAGTTGCCAGCATTTCCGTTCCGGAACCGCGAATGATTGTTATTTCTCCGTGGGATAAAGACAATTTAGTGGCGATTGAAAAAGCGATTAAAGAATCCGATTTGAATTTTAATCCTTCTAACGACGGACAAATAATTCGCATCAATATTCCGGCGCTCACGGAGGAACGGAGGAAAGAATTTGTGAAGTTGCTGAATAATGAAGCTGAAGGCGCGCGTGTGTCAATTCGCAAATGCCGCGAAGATATTTGGGACGAAATTCAAGCGCTGACTATCGGTGAAGACGATAAATTTCAAGGTAAAGAAAAATTGCAAAAAGTTGTTGATGAGTATAATAGTATAATTGAAGAAATTCGAAAGAAAAAAGAAGCGGAAATTATGCAGGTTTAGGCTTGTCCCCGCGAAGGCGGGGATCCAGTTCAATAAAATTATGTTCACCGCGATTATAATTTTTATTTTAATTCTCGGCTTGCTCGTTTTCGTTCATGAACTCGGGCATTTTGTGGTGGCGCGGAGAAACGGCGTCAAGGCTTCGGAATTCGGTTTTGGTTTTCCGCCGAGAATTTTCGGCATTCAATTTATTTCCGGAAAAGAAAACAGAACGGTCAGAGAACTTGACACGGTAGAAAAAGAAATAATTGATATTAAAAGCGGTGGCATAGAAATAATAAAGGAAAAAATTATAAAGAGGATGCGTTTGGTCAATCGAATTTTTTCTGTTGGAAAATGGCGGATTATTTGGGGCAATAAGGATGGTGATGATGAAAATGAAGTTAGAGATTTAGGCGAAGCGCGTGAAAAAAATTTTCACGGCGGAACAATTTATTCCTTGAATTGGCTTCCTTTGGGCGGATTTGTAAAAATTAAAGGAGAGGATGGCGGGAATAAAGACGATGAGGACAGTTTTGCTTCGAAAAACGCGTGGATTCGAATTAAAATTTTAGCGGCCGGAGTGATAATGAATTTTATTTTAGCTTGGGTTTTATTTTCCGGCGGTTTTATGATGGGCGCGCCGGAAGAAATCGATTCCGTTTCCAATAACAATTTGAGCGATTCCAAGATTCAAATTTCAGCGATTATTCCCGATACGCCAGCCAGCGCGATGGGATTAAGAGTAGGCGATGAAATTTCCAAAACACAAAAAAATCCGGCTGGCGAAGAAATCATTTTGAAAAATATAAAAGATGCTCAGAATTATATCGGAGCCAATAAGGGGAAGGAGTTGACTTTAAATATTTTGCGCGGAAAAGAAAAATTGTCGTTTATTGGTACGCCGAGAATTGATGTACCGGAAGGTCAAGGCGCGCTGGGAATCTCATTGGCGGAAACAATATTAGTCAGCTATCCATGGTACGAAGCGATTTGGAAAGGATTGATAGCGGTTTGGGATATGATTGCGATGATGCTTGTTGGACTTTTCGGATTGATTAAGAATCTTATTGTGGGAAATGGCGGAACGGCGGATGTTTCCGGTCCGATAGGAATTGCCGTGCTCACAAAAGAGGTTGCCAATCTCGGACTAGTTTATATAATTCAATTTGCCGCCATAATAAGCATCAATTTGGGAATAATCAATATTTTGCCGATTCCGGCTTTAGATGGCGGAAGAATTTTATTTATTTTAATTGAAAAATTGAAAGGATCGCCAGTCAGTCAAAAAGTGGAACAAGCTTTCCATACAGTCTTTTTCGCGCTATTAATGTTGTTGATGGTGGCGGTGACTTACAAAGATATTACTAAATTTTTCTAGTTTATTTTTACGCAAGATGCGTCGCTTTGTTCGCAAACGGAATTATATATATTTAATTCTGCTACATTGGTAAATTGAAAAAAAGGTTTCTTTTTGGCTGACACGGAAATATTTTCCAAAGTAATTTTTTTGGCGTCGCTTATCACTATTCCTTTTTCCGACGAAGATTTGATATTGGATAAAATAATATTCTCAATCGGCTGTTCCGGAAATCCGTCGATTTTTACCAAATATTTCGGAGGGTTTCCTGTTACGGAAATATTGTTTATATTAATATTTTTAATTTCCGGTAAAGCATTAGAAGATGGAACATTAGTCGAAGAATCGTAAGCCGTGTCGAATTGCAGAGCGGCATTTTCAATATTGTCCATTTGAATATTTCTCGCCCAAATATTTTCCACATATCCGCCACGACCGCGCATTGATTTTATGCGTACGCCTTGTCCGGCTTCTTCGAAAAAACAATTTTGAATATAAATATTTCTAACTCCGCCTGACATCTCGCTGCCGACCGTTATGCCAGAATGCCCTTTCCGCATACGGGAATTTTTAATAACGATATTTTCCGAAGGCCGGTTAATCCGCCAGCCGTCTTTGTCCACTCCTGATTTTATGGAAATTGAATCGTCGCCGGTTTCCAAATCAACATCGTCCACTAAAACATATTTTGAAGAATCGATAACAATGCCGTCAGTATTGTGTCCGGTCGTGTTTATTTTAATGCCGCGAATAAAAATATTTTCACTATAGAGAGGATGAATTGACCACATCGGACTGTTTTTTAAAGTAAAATCAAGCAGGCGGATATTTTTGCAATTGACAAATTCCACGAGTGACGGTCGTAGAGCGTCGCCTTTTTTGGCAAAGACTCTTTCTTCGATTGGCGCTTCTTGATCAGCCATTGCATAAAGTCTTTGCGCGTCTCCTTTTTGAATAGCTTTCCATTTGAGCCATATTTCTCCTTGGCCGTCAAGAGTTCCGTTTCCGCTGATGGAAATATTTTCACAATTATTGGCGTAAATAAAAGGGGAATAATTCATCAGTTCCATTCCTTCAAAACGGCTGAAAACAACCGGCAAATAATCTTCGGGATTTTCGCTGAAAAGAATCACGGCATTTTCTTCCAGATGGAGATCTATATTGCTTCGGAGGTGAATCGCTCCCGTGAGCCAAGTACCATCGGGAATAACTACATGACCGCCTCCGTTGTTTGCGCATTCGGAAATCGCGTTTTCGAAAGCCGCGGTATTGAGCGCTTCTCCGTTTTCTATGGCTCCGAAATCTTTAATATCGCAAATTCTGTCCGGAATTTCAAAATCATCAAAATCCGGCATATCGAAAGGCGGACTTTGAGGGAAAGGCGCAATGTTGGAATTTTTTCTGAAAAAAAGTCCTAGAAAAATCAAGAAAATAATTATGGCTGAAAGTATGAATATTTTTTTCTTTCGCATATCGTTCAGTGTATAACAAATGGCGAAAAAGATAAAATTATTGTATTATGCCATTATGAATCCAATGAAAAAATCCGACAAAATTTATGTAGCTGTATTTTTAGTAGTCGCTTTTGTGATTTATCTTTCATTCGGATTATATCATTTGACCAAGTTTCAAACAGCGGATGAACGGTATTGGATGTATGAAGATCCGAAAAATGGCCGCATTTATGCTTATTGGGACGCTATTCGCAATGGAAATTGGGAGAATACTTACATCAACGACAAACCCGGAGTGTCTTTGGCGTATGTTTCAGGAATCGCGCTTTTTTTTAAAAACAAGCCGGCGGAAAATTTGTTTTCCGAAAAATCTTATGAACGGATATACAATCCGCAGGAAATTGAGAAAACGCATTTTTTGTTTCGTCTGCCTTTGTTGATTTTTAACGGATTGTTTTGTTTGTTGCTATTTTGGCTGATTAAAAAATTTACGGAAAATCATTGGATTGCCCTTTGGTCAACGATTTTTATTTTGCTTTCGCCGATTCTTCTTGGTATTTCGCAAATCGTCAATCCTGATTCGGTGTTATGGTCTTTTTCGGCCGGAGCGATTTTTTCGTTTTTCGCTTATCTGAAATCAAAAGAAAAAAAGTTTATTTTTCTTTCCGCTTTGTTTTTAGGATTTTCGCTTTTAACGAAATACAGCACGATTATTCTCATTCCTTTTTTTCTAGCTGCGATTATCGCGGATGTCTTTTTTGAAAGCGCGGAAGATAAAAATAAAACTTCTCGCGAAATCGGCGCGTTGTTGGGCGCTTATGCCACGATTATTATCGGCGCGCTGGCGGTATTTTCCATTTTTCTTCCGGCGGTTTTCGTTGATTTTGCCAACATATGCGAAAAAACATTTTTTGATCTTGATGGATCTCAATATATTTTTACTGCTATCGCGATTGTTTTTTTCTTGTTATTTTTTGATATTATTATTTTTCGCAGCAAAATATTTTTTTGGCTGATTGAAAAATTAAAATTTCTGATAAAATTTGTTCCAAAAATTCTCTCTTTGCTTTTTTTCTTATTTTTTGCGTTTGTTATTTTTACTTGGATATCCGACGCAAAATATGGGGAGAATATTATAAAGAATGTTTCTCTTGATTCAGGAAAATCATCGGCATTTGCCCAAAAAACATTTCTTGAAAGGATTGTTTTGGAGTTTATGCCGCTCGCTTTTTCGCTTACCCCGCTCACACTTTTTGCTTTATTATTTATTTTGGGAAAATCAATTATAAAAAAAACGGCTTATTCTAAAATAATTTTTTTTATATTATTTTTTTTAGCGGCATTTTATTCGGCCGTGTTGTTTCAAAATCTGCTCGTTACCATTCGCTACAGCATTATTCTTTATCCTCTCGTTTTAGTTTTGGCAAGTATCGGTCTTTGGGAATTTTTTTCTTGGGGAAAGCTGAAGAGTATAAATAAAAATTGGATAACCGTTGGAATTTTAGCTGTAAGCATTTCAAGTCTTTGGATGATTAAACCTTTTTATTTTAATTATACCAGCGATATTTTATCCAAAAGTCGGATTATCACGGATGCTTGGGGGTATGGCGGATATGAAGCGGCAGAATTTTTAAATCAACTTCCCGATGCCGAGAGTTTGCTTATTTGGACGGATTATAACGGCTACTGCCCTTTTTTAAAAGGAAGGTGCGTTATGGGCAAAAACAATGGAAAATTTAAATTAAAAAATGGCGATGCGGTTCCTGATTATTTTATAAAAACTCGCCGCGGAACGATTTTATACAGAGGGATGTGGGATACTATCAACTCTGAATATTTATGCGAAAAGGAAAATACCGTATGGGAGTTGACGATAAACGGAAAAACGAAAAATTATGTTAAAATTTTCAAATACGAGCCGGAAAACAATAAGCAATGCGTTTATAGCCGAGGGATTTGAAAATAAATAAAATTGTTGTTTCATTTTAACAAGATGTGGCCAATAGATAAACAGAGTTGATCGTTTTTGCCAAATAATCAGCTTTGGCGTAGAATGATAGTATGGAAAAAAATATTTTCAAAAGACTGATAATTATTTTAATTTACGCGATTATCTTTTCGCTGATTGTCTGGTTTTTTTATTCGATTTTTAAAATAAAAGAAACTTGTCTTGACGGAATAAAAAATCAAAACGAAGAGGATGTTGATTGCGGGGGAATTTGCACCAAACAATGCGAAAAAAATGAAGCGCTTAGTTTGACAATCGGCGAAACCGGAGCGGTGGAAAGCTCAGTAGCCGGAGAATATGATTTTTTTGGAGTTGTCATTAATCCGAATAATAATTATGGTAGCGAATATTTTGCCTATCAAATTAAATTTAAAGATGAAAACGAAGCGATACTTGGAGAAAGACAAGGCAGTAGTTTTATTTTGCCGGGAGATAAAAAATACATAGTGGAAAATAGTGTTAAAATAAACAAATTGCCGGCGAAAATCGAATTTAATATTGCTGATTCGCGCTGGATGGAGGCTGCTGATTTATATAAAAAGCCTGATTTGAAAATAGTAAACCGGGCTTACAATGAAATAAGTTCCGGCGTAGGATTTTTCGAAGCTAGTGGTCTATTGAAAAATGAAAGTCCTTTTGATTTCGCGCTGATTAAAATAAAAATAATCTTAAAAGACGCGGCAGGCAAGATTATAGCGTTAAATGGCACAGATATGCGAACGGTCAATTCCGGAGAAAACAGGGATTTTCGAGTTTTTTGGCCGGGTCGTTTTTCCGGAGAAGTCGCCAATATGGAAACTCAAGTCGAGGTCAATGTTTTTGATTCCGACTCTTTCGCAAGAAAATATTTTAATCAGGAAAAATTTCAGGAGTATTAAGGAGAGGCTTGTATGCAATTTGTCATTTTGCTTAGGATGACAACCTAAAAAGTATGCAAAAAATTTTCAAATTGGATTGGGTAATACTCACAGTCGTTTTTTTGCTTTTACTAATCGGACTTTTGGCTCTTTATGGCGTTTCGCTGGCGGATACCGGAACAGATTTGGGAAATTTTAAAAAGCAATTAATTTCAGCGTCAATCGGTATTGTGCTGATGTTTTTTGTCGCTTTTTTTGATTATCGTTCGTTAAGTTTTTTTAGCACAAAATTATATTTTGCCACGGTTTTTGCGCTGGGCATAGTACTTTTTTGGGGAACGAAAATTAGGGGAACGACTGGCTGGATTGGTGTTGGATTTTTTCATATTCAGCCGGTAGAGATGGCAAAATTGGCGATGGTGATTTTTTTGGCCAGTTTTTTCAGCCGTAAAAAAAGCCAATTGAGTTTGGCGGTGAGAATTATTGTTTCCGTTATTTTGATTTTTTTTCCGATTTTTTTAATTATCAAACAGCCGGATTTCGGATCATCGATGATTATTATCGCGTCTTGGGCTGTGATGCTTTCCATTTCCGGCATCAATAAAAAAAATTTATTTATTTTGTTTTTAATCGGAATTTTGGCGTCCTGTTCCAGTTGGTTTATATTAAAAGATTATCAAAAAGAAAGATTGGTCAATTTCGTGAATCCGCATAATGATCCGCGCGGTAGCGGATATAATGTTATTCAATCAATGGTAGCTGTTGGTTCGGGAGGATTGATGGGCAAAGGATTGGGGCATGGATCGCAATCGCAACTTAATTTTTTGCCGGAAAAACATACCGACTTTATTTTTGCCGTAATCGCCGAGGAGCTGGGGTTTTTTGGCGCGGCCGTGGTATTGACGCTTTTGGTCTTTTTATTTTATCGTCTTAAAGAAATTGCCCGTTTGTCCAGCGATAATTTTGGTTATCTTTTGGCGGTAGGAATTTTAGTGATGATATTCTCGCAAGCTTTCATAAATATTGGAATGAATATCGGGGCGATGCCGGTGGCGGGAGTGCCTTTGCCGTTTTTGAGTTATGGCGGAAGCTCCTTGGTAGCGATGCTGATTTCCATCGGCATGACGCAAAGCATTTACATTCATAGAGTGAAGGCTTTATAAAATTATGTTCATAGGCGGTTATCAAAAATTAACTCTGATTGATTTTCCCGGTCGGTTGGCGGCGACGGTCTTTACGGTTGGCTGCAATTTTCGCTGCCCATTTTGCCATAATCCGGAATTGGTATCGAATATCAAGCAAATAGCGAACGGGCTGGAAAAAGATTTTTTTGAATTTTTAAAAAAACGCAAAGATAAAATTGAAGGAGTGTGTATTACGGGAGGCGAACCGACATTGCAACCGGACTTAATGGAGTTTATAAAAAAAATCAAAACTTTGGGTTTTTTGGTAAAATTGGACACCAACGGCGCGCGGCCGGATGTTTTGAAAAAAATAATCGAACAAAAGCTGGTTGATTATATCGCGATGGATATTAAAAATCAGCCGAAAAAATATGACGCGACTACGGGAGTGAAAGGCGATATAGCGAGAATTAAATTAAGCGTTGAATTGATTACGCGCGGTAAAATTCCGTACGAATTTCGCACGACTGTTGTGCCGGGACTGCATAATGAAAAAGATTTTTTGGAAATCGCCAAGTGGATCGGCGGCGCGCAAAATTATTATCTGCAAGAATACCGCGAACAAACAATTTTAGATAAAAAATTAAAACAAAAAACAAAAAATAAAAAAATAGATTTGGAAAAAATTAAAAAAATGATTGAGAAGAATTTTGGGAAAGTGGGGGTAAGAAGTTAAATTTATATTTATAGGAATTATGTGTATTTATGTTAAGGTTTCGCCTCGTTCATCAAAAAATGAAGTGACGAAAATCAGCGAAGGAGAATATCGCGTAAAATTGACCGCTCCGCCAGTGAACGGGCAGGCGAATCAAGCTCTTATTGAAATTTTAAGCGAGTATTTTGGCGTTTCTAAAAGTCTTGTTAATATTATTGGCGGAAAAAGCGCGCGAATAAAAATAGTGGATGTGAATTTATAAAAGCCTAATTTTACGGCCGTGTATAAAGCGGAAATATTTTTATTATCTTCTTTGAGTTTTATTTTCGGCGTTTTTAGCGCTTCGTTTTTTTATCCAGATATTTTTAGCGTGTCCTTGTCGCGGTTTATTTTAATCTTGGCGATAATACTTTTCTTTGTTTTTTATAAAAATAAAATTGTTGCAGTAATTTGTTTTTGTTTTGTTATTTGCGCTTTCGGTTTTTGGTTGACGGAGCGAAAAATCGACAAAATATTTTTTTTCAAAAACTCCGCGCCGCAAATTGATTTTTCCGGAAGCGGAATAATCGTGGCGGAGCCAAAAATAAAAGATAAATATCAAGAAATAATTTTTAAGCCCGATAATAATAATTTCAGTATATTGATTCAAGAAAGCAAGTATCAAGAATATTTTTACGGCGATGAGCTGCGATTGGCTTGCCAATTAGAAATTCCGAAAAACAAAGAAGATAGCGACTTTGATTATCAAAGTTATTTGGCGAAAGATGATATCTTTTATCTCTGTAAAAAACCGCAAATCGAAGATCCATCAGCCAGCGGAAGAAAAAATTCCGGCAATAAATTTTACAGCACCATAGTTAAAATTAAAAATAAATTCAGCGCCAATATTTTCGCGCTGATTTCTTCGCCCGAATCCGGATTACTGGAGGGTTTGATTATCGGCGGAAATGATAAATTATCGAAAGAAGTTCAGGATAATTTTTCCCGCGCCGGTATGACGCATATCGTGGCGGTGTCCGGTTATAATATTACAATTGTCGCGCAATATTTAATGCTGTTGGGAATTTTTTTGGGATTGTGGCGACGACAAGCGTTTTGGTTTGCCGTTTTGGGAATCTGGATTTTTATTTTAATGACCGGTTTTCCCTCTTCGGCGATTCGCGCCGGCGCGATGGGAACATTGCTTCTTTGGGCGATGAAAAACGGGCGGCTGGCGAACGCGCAAAACGCGATTTTATGTTCAGCGGTCGTGATGCTTATTTGGAATCCCTTGCTTTTGCGCTACGATGTCGGTTTTCAATTATCTTTCTTGGCAACAATCGGAATTGTTTATAGCTATCCGCTGATAGAGAATTATACAAGAGAAAGATTGCAAAAATTTCCCGAGACCGTTTCTTTTTTGGCGGAGATTTTATTTCTCTCGCTTTCCGCGCAAATTTTTGTTTTGCCGATTATTCTTTTCAATTTTCAAAAACTTTCTGTAATTTCGCCGCTGGCAAATATTTTAATCTTGCCAATCTTGCCAATTACGATGCTTTTGGGTTTTTTAACAGTCGCGGCGAGCTTTATTTTTCATCCGCTGGCAATATTTTTTTCGTGGCTGGCGTATATTCCGTTGCGATATGAAATTTTAACGATAAATTATTTGGCAAATTTAAAGTATTCTTTTTTGGAAATCAGTTTGTCGTGGATAGGCGTAGTTGCGTGGTATGTTATACTTATGGGATTAGTTGTGTATTTTAGGAAAAAATAACATGCCTTATCGAAAAACAGTTTATTTCTCTCTTTTATTTCTATTGATTATCGGCGCAATTCTTGCCGGTATTATTTTTTATGCGCGAAATCAAAAATTGCAAGTGGCTTTTTTTGATGTCGGGCAGGGCGACGCGATTTTAATTTCGCGGGACAGCCAGCAGATTTTAATTGATGGCGGGCAGAGTGGACAGAAATTGATGGAAAAATTGGGCGAGTATGTTCCTTTTTGGGATCGCGAAATTGAAGTAATAATTTCCACGCATCCGGACGCCGATCATATCGGAGGACTGATTGACACATTGAAAAATTATACGATCAATCAATTGATTGAAAGCGGAGCGAAAAACCAGTCGCAAGTTTTCGGCGCTTATGAAAAAATAATCAAAGAGAAAGAAATCGAAAAGCAAATCGCCTCGCGCGGGATGAAAATAAAGATATTCGATGGCGCGGAGTTGGAAATATTCCATCCAAAAATTTCTATGGAAAATATTTCAGAAAAAGACACTAATGAAGCAAGCGTTGTGGCAAAATTATCTTTTGGTGAAAATAGTTTTTTGTTCACGGGAGATTTGCCGGCAAATATTGAAAATCAATTGATGAATGATAATTTGCCGCTTTCCGCTAATGTATTAAAGGTTTCGCATCATGGTTCCAAATCGGCCACCAACACGCAATTTTTGGATTATATTCATCCGCAGGAAGCAATAATTTCCGTTGGAAAAAATAATCGTTACGGTCATCCGGCGACGGAAACATTGCAACGATTGCAGGGGGAAAATATAAAAATTTTGCGGACGGACGAAAGCGGAGATGCAGTTTATAATTGTGAAAATATAAACAACAAATGCAAAATGGAAACAGAATTTTGAATTTAAGAATGCGGATGATATAATGCGGACGGAAACTATAATTTATAAATTTTTTTAAAAACCATGCGAACAAAAAAAGTTTTATTGGCGGGCGGATTATTTTTGCTGGCGGTATTTTTTTCCGGTTGCGCGGAGGAAAATAGCGAGGCGGATAAATCCGGCACTTCCAGCGGAATCGGAATTTTGGATGTCAATAAAAAAGCGCAGGAAGATATCGCCAAAGCTACCGAGCAGGAAAATGCCAGATTAAATAATATTTTAAATGAAGATAATAATATGAATACAAATTCGAGTTCAATATTAAAAGCGCCCGTGGCTAATCCCGAATTGATTAAAAAATATCCTTTTGCGATGATTAAAACCAATTTTGGCGATATTAAAGTTAAATTTTATGGCACAAATTCACCGATTACTGTGATAAATTTTTTACAGCTAGCTTCTGCAAAATTTTATGACAACACGAAATTTCATCGAGTGATTAAGGATTTTATGATTCAGGGAGGCGATCCGTTTTCCAAGAATGAGGCGATGAAAAATAGTTGGGGAACCGGCGGACCGGATTATAAATTTAACGATGAATTGACGGGAAAAGAAAAATATCCGCAAGGTGTGTTAGCAATGGCCAATTCCGGTCCCAATACAAATGGCAGCCAATTTTTTATCGTTACCGCCAATCCCGAAGCGCCTTTACCGGCAAGTTATACTGTTTTTGGCGAAGTGGTTTCGGGCATTGATGTTGCGCTCAAAATTGAAGATGTCAAAACAACAGCCGGTGTTGATCGTCCGGTCGAAAATGTAGTGATTGAAAGCGTGGAGATTTTGGAGAAATAAATTTTGCTCTCGTTTGAAAAAAATGCTACACTGGCAGTATGAAAATTGGAATCAATGCTTCTTTTTGTCGCAAGCCGAATTCCGGCATCGGGCAAGTGTCGCTGTGTTTTTTGCGAAAACTGATTGAAATTGAAAAAGAAGCGGGAAACAAAAAACAAAAAAATAATCTTGAATTTATTTTATATTTGGAGGAAGATTTGCCAAAAGATTTTAATTTGCCGAAAAATTTTCAGAAAAAAATATTTTTGCCGATTTATCGAAGAGATGATTTAATCAGGAAAATTTGGCGGGAAAAATATCTTTTGCCGAGAAAGATTAAAAAAGACGGCTGCGATGTTTTTTTCAGCCTGTATCAATGCCCGACAATTTTGAAAAATATAAAGCACATAATGCTGGCGCATGATATTGTTCCCAGTCTTTTTCCGGAATATTTGGATAACGCGCGAAAAAAATATTATCAAAAACTGACGGAAAAAGCGATTTCCCGCGCGGACAAAATTTTGGCTATTTCTCGGCGGACGGAAAAAGATCTTATTCAGCATTTGCAAATTCCGGCTGATAAAATTTCTGTTAATTATATCGATGTTGATGAAATTTATAAAAAACCGGTTTCGGCGGAAAGCAATAAAAAGATTTTGAAAAAATATAAATTAAGTTCCGGTTATATTTTCGCCGGCGGGGGAATGGAAATCAGAAAAAATATCGATGGCGTGATTCGCGCGTATAAAATGCTTTGCGAGAGAAATAAAAATTTGCATTTTATTGAAATGATGCCGAAACTGGTTATTTATGGAAAGCTATTGCCGAATTTGTCGCTGGCGGTTGACGCGGAAAAAATAGTCAAAGAATTAAATCTGACAAAACAAGTTCAATTTTTGGGCGCGGTGCCGCAAGAAGATTTGCCCGCTCTTTTCAGAAATGCTTTATTTTTTATTTACCCCTCGCATTATGAAGGTTTCGGTTTGCCGGTTTTGGAAGCGATGAATGAAGGAACTCCCGTAATCACTGCCAAGAATTCTTCCTTGCCGGAAGTGGGATTAGACAGTGTTCTCTATTGCAATTCTGATGACACAAAAGAAATTTCCATAGTGATGAAAAAAGTTTTGACTAACAAAAATTTGCGCGAAACGCTTTCGCGAAGAGGCGTTGAACACGCCAAGTTTTTTTCGTGGGATAAATTTGCGGGGAAGGTTTTGAATGTAATGTCTGAATTATGATTTTACACCTCAAACAATTTGTCAACTCTTTAAATAAAACGAAGTTATATTTAGTATTGTCTAACATTGCCTTAGTTTTTTTTCTAATTTTATTAAGCAATCTGAAAATCATTCCGTTGCAAGCGGCTGGGGATTTTGTTTTTTTTGCTGTTTTAACTTTGGCTTTCGCGTTGTATCGTCCCGGTTGGGCGTTTTTGTTTTTTATGGGAACAATCGCCTTGGAAAATGTCAATCTGGCGCCGGAGAGTTTGGGATTTATTATCCGACCGTATCAATTCATCGGTGGGCTGCTTTTTTTGGCTGTTGCCATTAGATTTTTTTCCAAAAGGTTATATTTCCAGCCGGTTAAATTGAATTGGACGGACTGGCTGGTTTTTTTTATTCCGCTTGCCAGCCTTTTGCATATTTTTAATTCGGCAAATCCTAAAGCGGGAATAAAATTTGCGCTAATCCTTTTTTCTTTCGCAATATTGTTTTTGCTGGCTAAAAATTATATTCAAAATGCCGCTGATTTGAAAAAGGTTTTGCCTTTTTTCTTCGGCTCGTCGCTAGTGATTATGCTTTATGGTTTTTGGCAAAATATTCGTTTCGCGCAAGGATTGAATTCTTTTTCTGTAATGCCCGGCCGGCCGAATGCGACTTTCACGGAACCGGATTGGCTGGGAATGTATTTGGTTTTTTTGTTGGCAGGTGTTTATGCTATTATTTATTTTTTTAGTTGTCATTCTCGCGAAACTTGTCCTCGACTACGATCGGGGAGCGGGAATCTAGTGTGTGAACCAAACGATGCGATACTGGATCCCCGCCTGCGCGGGGATGATAAAAAAAAAGGAATGTCGTTTTTTCTACACGCTTATTTAATTTCAATTTTCGCCTTGCTAATAATTTCTGTCGCTCGCAGTGCGTGGCTGGCGACGGTTACTGCGACAATTTTATTTTTGCTTATTATTTTTACCAATTTAAAAATAAATTTTCGCGAGTGGCAGTGGAAAAATACAATTCAAATAAAAATTTATATACTTTCTGCTTTTGCAATAAGCCTTGTTGCAGTTTATTTTTTCCATCTGACGACTTTTCAATTGTTCAATCGCGCTGTTAGTACGGGAGGAATGCAAAAAATTACAGTGTCTTGCGATTCGGCATTGTGCGGTAGAGATGCAAAATTTTGCGTCTCTACGGGCGCGACATATAATATTTCCGAATTGGCGCAATTCGGCTGTCAGCACATCAATCTTGAAGAAATTGAAAGCGAAAAAGCCAAAAGAAATATTGTAGCCGAAGTTTATCGCAAGGATCCGAATGTCAACGCGCGCGCCGAGATTTATAAAAAATCTTGGGCGGAAATCAAAGCGCATCCGATTTTGGGAATTGGGTGGGAAAATATCGGCGCTGTTTTAGGACGTGACGGACGGGGAGTGAGTTTGAATTCCAGCAATATTTTCTTGGAAACATGGCTGGGCGACGGAATCATCGGATTTATCAGCTTGGTTATTATTTTAGGCAATATTTTTATTCAAGCGCTTATCGGTTTTTATAAAGAAACAAATATTGAACAAAAATCTTTCGCGCTGTTTATAATTTTATCTTGGACAGGCATTATTATTTTTAATTTATTTAACGCCGGAATTATGCTAGGATTCTTTTGGGTATGGTTGGGAATCACAAGCGGATTGAAATATGAAAATAGGCATTGATATCAGGCTTATCGGCAAAAATCAAACCGGCAGCGAAGCGGTGTTTTTTAATTTGGTTAGAAATCTGGCGATGATTGACGAGCGGAATGAATATTTTTTATTTACGGATATAATTGACGAACAAAAAATTCAGAAAATAAAAAACAATCTCGATCTTAGC
Organism: Candidatus Moraniibacteriota bacterium; assembly: GCA_003482885.1. GTDB lineage: Bacteria > Patescibacteriota > Minisyncoccia > Moranbacterales > UBA2206 > UBA9630. The sequence goes on along the minus strand of DMXN01000002.1, from coordinate 3,566 downwards.
GGAAAAAATAATTTTAAAATTATTTCACTTAAAAATAAAAACAAGTTTAGCTGGAACTTTTGGACATTGCCGAAATATCTGCGCAAAAATCCGGCAGATATTTATCTCACGCAATATATTACGCCGTTTTTCGTTCCGCGAAAAATCAAAATTCTTACAATTATTCATGATGTTTCTTTTCGGGTTTTCCCCAAATTAATTAAACTTAGCGATCTTTTTTTCTTGCGCGCGCTTATTCCGATCAGTTTGCGCCGAGCAGACAAAATTATCGCTGTTTCAAATTTCACGCGCGATGAAATTATCAAATATTATAAAATAAAGCCGGAAAAAGTTGTTTGCGCATATAATGCGATTGCAGATCATTTTTTAATGCAATCGTTTTCGCGGGATGAATTGGAAGAAATTCGGCGGAAATATAATTTGCCGCAAAAATTCATTCTCTATGTCGGAACTCTTCAGCCGAGAAAAAATATTCCGATTCTTGTCGAGGCTTATGCTAAAATAAAAAAACAACTTCCGGATGTCAGGTTGGTTTTATTTGAAGGGAATAAATATAATTATGATATAAAAATCGATCAAGCGATTGAAAAAAATTTATTAAACAAAGAAGAAATTATGCATAGCGGATTTATCGCGGAAGAAGACAAAAAAGCGGTCATTCAATTAGCGGATTGTTTTTGCTATCCCTCGCTTTATGAAGGTTTTGGCATTCCGATTTTGGAAGCTTTTAGCTGCAATGTTCCGTGCATAGTTTCTAAAATCCCGCCACATCTGGAAGTGGCTGGCAATGCCACGCTATTTTTTACGCCGGAAAATTCCAGCGAACTGGCGGAGAAAATATCGCGAATTTTAACAAATGAACATTTAAGAAAAAAACTGATTGCCAAAGAACATGACCAGCTCGCTCTTTTTTCTTGGAAAGAAACCGCCAAAAAAATGATGGAAATTTTTGAAGAGATGTAAAAGCGGACTGCCAGCGCTTAAATAATAAATTCAATCAATACTCCACGACACAACTGAAGTTGCGATAGCAATTTGAGTGGAGACTTTTTGATAAAAGCCGTAACCGGATACTTATTGTATGATGTATGTTTTTCTTTTTGTCTCGCCTTAGCGAGACCACTTTTCTGTAATGGAACAAACTTTATTTTTGTCTTGGCGAAGGGGCAAAGGGGCTGGGGGTGAATGCCCCGAAGCCAAGACTCCTCATTTCGCTCGCTCAATAATTTTTACTATTCCGTTATTGGCATCCAATTCTACCAGATCATTATTTTTGAAAATTTTTGTACCATTTTTCGTGCCAACAATACATGGGACATTTAACTCTCTACTGACAATTGCTGCATGGCAGGCAATTCCGCCTTCATTCGTTACTATGCCTAGGACATTTTTCAAATAAGGCGTGAATTTTATGGAGGTCATTGGCGCTACCACGATTTTATTATCTAAATTACTCAAGTCAGCCTCTCTCAAAATAAGCCGAACTTTGCCCGTTACCAATCCTTTGTTAGCAATATTTCCTTTTATGAAATCAGTTTCAACTTTTTCTTCTTTAATGTTCTCTTTTAAAATCTGCTTCGCCTTCGTTCCAGTAAATATTTTTGTTTTGCCACCATTTGTGGTTAAAAATAAAATCAATTTCTTTCTGTCTTTCAAGATACTTTCTTTAATTTTTTTGCCATTTTTTAATAAATTGGTTATTTCCTCTGGCAAAGCGCAAAATAATAAATCACTTTTAATGTTTTTTCTTTTTTCTGTCTCTTTAAAAAATAAAGGCAAAAAATCTTTTTGAATTTTTTCATAGTCAGCGATACCTCTCATTTCTTTCAGTTTACTTTTTAACTTTTGTGACAATCTGTTCTCATCTAATACCATGCCAAAATATTTCGGCAATGTAAAAAGAGGAAAATAATTTTGATAAACATTAACAAAATTTATGAAAACCCTTAGTAGTTGCTTGTCTGTTAAATTATCCAAATTTTTGTATTCTAAAAATTTTTTCAGGTTTTCGTTTTGGTTTTTAAGTCTATCAAGTATCTCTTCAAAAACGCCAAGTTTTTTTGTTTTTAACTCATTCAGAAACTCATCATATTCGCTCTTTAAACGCCATGAATGGACAATGCCATTTTCATGCATCATCAAAAAATTATTCAGATTTTTTCCAATATTTTTTTTGTAATTCTTGAGATACCCTATCATTATGCAATAGGTTGTGAATAAATCGCATTCTCGCTCGGTAAATTTTGTCCATTCCATAGGTTTGTTATAATTTAATTTTTTCTGTCCCGACTAGCTCTCTTTTTTTATCAAAATGAAATTCCTCACAGAAATGTGGTACCTCATCAATTGAAAATTGACCTTGCTGTTTTTCATAGCTCATTTGGCCCAATGGGCCACTATGACCAACGGCAAACAAAATGACAGGCGACTGTCGCTGGTCGGATTGCGGTCTTTCAGACTTTGTGACAACGCTATGTACTAATTCTATAAACTGTTTATATCTTTCGGCCGCTTCTTTCGGCAGTTTTGTTTTTTCAAATTTAACATCGGATTTATTCATTGCGTGAAAATATTGTAAAAGCGCTTCCATTTCGTCTATGGCATTTGGACCCTTTGTCATTTCTGCGTATGGCTTCCAAGTGTCAGGGTGCGCGTCGGCTAGTAATTTAACTAATTCTGTACTGTCAATTTCCAACATATCAATTCGCTTTGCATCTTTCTTATTTTGAGATTCGCCTTGTGCTTCCAGTTGAGCCAAGCGAGCCGTGGCAAGATGTCTGGTCAGTTGTGTGCGGTCTTTTCCACTATCCATCACAACTAAAATACTCTCTTTGGGCAATTGTGCGTAAAGATTGTCAGCTAACCGTAAACTGCGGATAATTCCGTCTAATTTTAGTGGTACCTCTCCCAATTTAACAACTTCCGGAAAATTGTTTTCCAAAACAGACATAACCAAGTTAAATTCTTTTGCCGTCAATTTTGATTTCAATTCTTCCGGATTCAATTTCCATGTTCCTTTGTCGGCATGGCGAGTGATTATAGATTCTTGATTTTCAAGAAGTTTTTCAGTCATATTTTTGCATTCGCATAT
>DMXN01000002.1:0-289 GCA_003482885.1 Candidatus Moraniibacteriota bacterium | reverse complement strand
CATAGCCCTTTTCGCATATCCACGCACGATGTGACATCAGAAATTTCATGAAGCGGAGCGGAATGAAATTTCGTCACATCGTTCACGCATCATCTGAAGTTTTCATCCCGATTAAATGAGACAAATTTTGATTATCAGACACATATTTTTTTAATGGAACTCCACCCAAACTCTCATCTTGCTATAGGGATGAAAATTTGGGCGGAGGAAAATTGGCACTCCTTAAGGATTTAATTAACGCCAATTTTCCGTAGCCAGATACACGCTGTTATGTGATGTAGCCAGAAAT
>DMXN01000015.1:34743-64666 GCA_003482885.1 Candidatus Moraniibacteriota bacterium | reverse complement strand
CTTTTTAGCCAACCTGCATATGGAGATATCGCGGGTTGGCTCTTTTTTTGATAAAATTTTCTATAAATACTTTCTCTCTTTGATTTCTTCCGGAAAATATTTTTGATCAGCGCTGTTTTCAAGAGGCGTGTATTTATAGCCTTTGCCATATTTCAAATCTTGTCCAAGAAAATCAGAAAGATTTTTCGGACGGATAAGATCAGGGAGAGGTGTTGACATAAAGGTATTACATTATTAAGATTATATTTCTGACAAGCGAGCGCGTGTGGTATAATAATTTTATGATAAAAATAATTGACGGGAAAAAAATCGCGGAGGAAATAAAACGGGAGTTAGAAAAAGATATTTTGGCTTTGGCGAAAAAAGGAGTCATCCCGTCGCTGGCGGTTATTTTGGTTGGCGAGGATAACGCTTCCTTGGTTTATGTAAAAAATAAAGAACGAGTGGCGAAAGAAATCGGGATTAATTATCGAATTATAAAATTAGGCGATAAAATTTCTCAAGAAGAATTGGAAAAAGTAATCGAAAAACTCAATCAAGATAAAAATATTCATGGATTTTTGGTGCAATTGCCGTTGCCGGCGCATTTGGACTCGCAAAATATTTTGAGTAAAATTGATCCTGCGAAAGATGTGGATTGTTTTCATCCGGAAAATGTCGGCAGAATTTTTGCAGGCAATCCGCGATTCTTGCCTTGCACTCCGGCGGGAATAATAGAATTATTAAAACGAAATAAAATAGAAATAGTCGGAAAAAAAGTGGTGATTATCGGCAGAAGCAATATTGTCGGAAAACCGCTGGCGTTAATGCTTCTTGCGGAAAACGCGACGGTAACGATTTGCCATTCCAAAACCAAGGATTTAAAAGCCGAGACATTGCAAGCCGATATTTTAGTTTCGGCTGTTGGGAAAGCTGGACTAATTATCGCGGATATGGTAAAAAAGGGAGCGACTGTGATTGATGTGGGGATGAATCGGGATAATAAAAATAAACTAACGGGCGATGTTGATTTTGAAGAAGTTAGCAAAATCGCTGGCGCGATTACGCCGGTTCCCGGAGGAGTCGGACCAATGACAGTGGTGATGTTGATGAGAAATGTGATGATTGCTGTGAATAATTAAGAACCTCACCCTAACTCTCTCCTTGATAAGGAGAGGGGACAAAAAATTGCAAGTCCTTCTCCTTTACAAGGAGAAGGTGTCCCGATAGCAATCGGGACGGATGAGGTAGTTTTTAATTTTATGCGAATTGAAGTAAAAAATATTGATGGCAATCCGGTAAATAATTTGCGGCGATTTGGGTATTCTTTTCAAAGGCAGGAAGGCGATGAGAGGAGCTTTATTCGTCCGTTGGCGGCAGCCGGTTATCCGCGGTTTCATATGTATGTCAAAATGGACGGAGCCGATATGATGATCAATATTCATTTGGATATGAAAAAAGAAACTTATGGCGAGAACACACGGCATCACGGAGAATATGGCGATGAAGGCGCGCTGAAAGAAGAAGCGCGCAGGTTGAAAGTTTTATTGGGGTAAAATTAAAAAAGAATATGCCTTGGTGGCGGAATTGGTATACGCGCTAGTCTTAGGAACTAGTTCCCGCAAGGGATTGAGAGTTCGAGTCTCTCCCAAGGCACAATGCGAAAAATAATTATCACTAAAAAAAATTCTGGCGGGCGGATTGATAAATTCCTTAAAATGGAATTTTTTTTGAATGACAATATTACTCGCGGGGAAATTATCAAGCAAATCAAAGCTGGCAAAGTTTTGGCGAATAATAAAATTATCAAACCGAGCTATATTTTAAAAGAGCAAGATGAAATTAAAATTGATATTAAAAAAGAAAAAAATATTTTGAAACCCAGCCGGAAAATAAAACTGAAAATTATTTTTCAAGATGAAAATATAATCGCGATTGACAAACCGGCGGGAATGCAAGTTCATCCCGACGATAATCAAAAAGAAAATACTTTAGTAAATTATTTATTGGCGGAATTTCCGGAAATTGAAAATATTTATGACGATTCCGAGGATGACCGAATGCGGCCGGGAATCGTTCATCGGCTGGATAAAGACACAAGTGGCGTAATAATAATTGCGAGAAATCAAAAAACCTTTCTAGAATTAAAGCGACAATTTAAAAATAAGGAAATAGAAAAAAAATATCTCGCGATTGTTTATGGCATGCCAAATCTAAATGAAGGCGTTATTGAAAAACCGCTGGCGCGTTCGACGGATTATCGAAAACAAACGGTTGCCGGCCGAAAAACAAAAACAAAAATTCGTGAAGCGATAACTTATTATAAAACCATAAAAGTTTTGAAAGATAATTTTGTGCTTTTGGAAGTGGCGCCGAAAACCGGACGGATGCATCAAATTCGCGTTCATCTGACTTCCGATGGTCATCCGATTGTCGGAGACAAGAAATATTTTTTAAAAAATATCAAACGGCTTGCAAAAATCGACCGTCAATTATTGCACGCAACATCAATCAAATTTTCGCTTTTCGGAAAAGCTTATGAATTTAATTCTCCATTGCCGAAAGATTTTGAGGAGTTTATGAAAACTCATTTTCTTGACTAAAAAGGTTAAAAAGGATAGTATAAAAAAGTTAAAAATCACGCATAAGAAGTAAAGACAGTGATGTCTGTTTTAATTTAAATTAATAATTTGCTATAATATTATGGAAAAGAAAATTATTGAATTCAATAAAGCGCAAAGAGAGGGAAAGGCGGAACAAAAATTTCACAGTGGAGATGTGGTGAAAGTATTTTTAAGAATCAAGGAGGGAGAAAAAGAAAGAACGCAGGTTTTTGAAGGGTTGGTTATCGCGGTTAAAGGCGGACAAAGTTCTTTTCCGACACTAACAGTGAGAAAAGTGACTCATGGAGTCGGCGTGGAAATGATTTTGCCGGTTGGTTCGAAAAATGTGGAAAAAATCGAATTGGTAAAAAGAGCGAAAGTGCGGCGAGCAAAACTTTATTATGTTCGAACATTGACAACTAAACAAAGCCGGATGAAATACAAAGATATTAAAGAATTTGCCGGAAAAACTGAAAAAGTCGAAAAAGCGGAAGATAAAAAAGCGGAAGAAAAAGTTGAAGAAAAAACAGAAAATAAAGCAAAGTAAATTTAGAATAAAAATTCCGAAGCCTTCGTGGTGGAATTGGTATACACACATGCTTGAGGTGCATGGGGCGCAAGTCCGTGCGGGTTCGAGTCCCGCCGAAGGCACTTCAAGTTTTCGGATCCTTAGCTCAATGGCTAGAGTCCGCCGCGGCGGATTTACACCAGAAAACTAAAATGTTTTTTGTGTATATTATTGAAAATAATAATGGTAAGTTGTATATCGGGCAAACATATAATTTAGAGAAAAGAATTTTAGGGCATAATGAATTGGGAAAAGGCTATACTTCTAAATTTCGTCCATGGAAATTGGTGTATTCAGAAAAGTTTGATTCTAGAAAAGAAGCGATGGAAAGAGAGAAATATTTAAAAACTGGAGTAGGAAGGGAATGGATTAAAGATAATATAAAGCGCGCTTAGCTCAGTTGGCTAGAGCGCCTCGTTTACACCGAGGATGTCGGGGGTTCAAGTCCCTCAGCGCGCACAGAATGTGGGTAAATTATCGAAAATGTGAGGCTGAAAGTCCGTCGTGGCGGATTCGAGTCCTATAGGATTCACTAATTTTTTTAAAAAATGCCGAAGTGGCTCAGCCCCACCAAGGGCGGACAGGGTCCGAGCGAAGGAAAATATAATTTTATAAGTTTCGAGTATTAAACAATGCCGAAGTAGCTCAGCGGTAGAGCGAAGGACTGAAAATCCTTGCGTCGGCAGTTCAACTCTGCCCTTCGGCACAAAAGAGAATTTAAAATTTGAAGTTTAAAATTTGAAATTAAATTCAGGTTTTTAATTTTGTTATGATCCAAGTCCGCCTCCGCGAACTATTTGCTGGCTTTGCCCACCGTAGTCCGCTACTGCGGACGAAGGCGGGTATCGTATAACGGCTATTACGCTAGGTTGCCAATCTGGTGACACGGGTTCGACTCCCGTTACCCGCTCCAAGCTTGAACTTTTTTTGAAAAGATTTCTGCCTGCTTCGCCTACCGGACAGGCAGGTCTTGGAAAAAAGTTAAAATTGAAGTTGGGAAAAAACAAAATTCAATGCTAGATACGCTCAAAAAAATTTCCGAAGCCCTCGGGGTGAGCGTTGATGAGTTAATTAAGTAACTTTAATATCATAAAAACATGGAAAATCAACAACCCATAAAATCGTCAAAGTTAGATAGTTTTTTAAAAATAGCTGGTGCTATAGGAATAATTGTCATTTCATTCTCAGCTCTCTTCTATTTGAAGAATTACGGGAGGATATAGAGGAACTCAATGGCTTTTAGGTATTATCGGGAGAGGCATAGAGGTGGAGAAAAACCCTGAATTATATAAAAAATGAAACTTTAACGGAGTGGCGCGCCAACGGAGTTGACGCGAAATTTGGTAAGAAACAATGGATATTCCCGTGCAAGGGCTCTCTGTAAAAAATATGAAAAATTAGGAAAAAGAAGCCACAATGTGATATAATCAAAATACTTGACTTTCATCTCTTACTTTAATACAATGAATAATCTATTTTGCAGTAATAAATAGAAACTAAAATTACTAATATGTTAAATAAAATCTATCGCTTTTTTTATCCAGGAAAGAATCCTCTTGAAATAAGGAAAAGTTTTAATATTCCCGAAAATATAAAATTTAATTTAGAAATGTTTTCTGACGGGTATATTGTGATTAGTTCAGATGAGCTTCCCGGTTTTATTTCAGAAGCTAGAAACTCAAGTGAAATTTTAGATGCATTAAACAACGCTTTAATGGTTTATTTTGATGTTCCAAAAAAGTATGGAGACATTGCCTTTCCAGCATTAAATATAGAGGGTCATGGAACCATAAGTTACGAAAATAAGAAACTCCAACTTGCATAAATGGGCATAACTTTTAATAGAAAACAATGTATCCATTCCTTACGCAAGTTGGGATTTTTTGAATCAGGATCCGGTCGTGGAAATCACGACAAATTTATTTCGCCCATAAAAAATAGCAACCCGCCCTTTATTATGGTTCCAAGACATAAAGATATTCATTGCCATGGGAAAATATTACAACAGCTGAAAATGATGGGCGGAAATGAATTGGTGGACAATTTTGTGAAAAATTTATAAAACATGTATCTAAAAATATAGCGAGGGGCAATGTGTTGCTACACCATTATTTTTTGCTTTTGTCAAGCCAAATAACTCTTGACAAGTTTTTAAGGGTTGATAAAATAAGAAAACAAAATAAAAAATATAACTGAATATATAAATTTCCGGATTTTTAAAATAGTTTTGCAAAGTATGGTAAAAAATTGGAAAATTTTACAAACATTGTCAATGAAAACCAATCTTAAGCAATTTGCTTTAGGTTGGTTTTTTTGTTGGGTAATATTGAAAAAATAAAAATAATTAAATTTAAGATAAGGGTGAGAATAAATTTTTAAAGGTCGAGAGCGGCAGACTGCTTCGAGTGTCTGGAAATTAATTAATTTAAATTAACAAAATAACAAAAATACCCAGTTGAATATTTCGCCAAGCGAAATTTAACGGGACAAATAAATTATGAAAAATATCACAAAAAGCTTGCTGATGATTACCGCTGTCGCGGCATTGGCAATCGGTGGAACTGTGGCGTATTTTAGCGATACTGAAACCAGTACGGGAAATACTTTTACAGCAGGGACAATTGATATCGCTATTGATGGCACAAACCCTTGGACAAAAAGCTATACTGTTGGCGACTTAAAGCCGGGCGAAACAGGTTATATCAATTTTGACATATCAAATGTTGGAGCAAATCCGGTTAATGTTTTAAAGACTTTGACCAGTATTGCTGGAACCGGCGGAGCAGAGACATATGTTTGTAATCGAGTAGTACCAAATGCTAATTATAGCGCTTCTTCCGAGCCGGAATGCGTAGAAGAAAATGGAACAGCAAAAGACGATGTCGCATCTCAAATTATTTATGATTTGAGCGTGGAAGTTTATAATTCCGCTGGCGCAAAGATTTGGTGGCAGTCAATTTATACTGACGCTGATGACATGAAACTTACCGATGTTTATGGACCGGATGGTGGAAATTATGTCGCTCTTGGAATGATTCCGGTTGGCGGACATATGAAGGTAACTCAAAGTTATCATTTCAGTGAAGATGCCGGAAATGAATATCAGGGTGATAAATTGTCGTTTGATATAACTATTAAAGGTGATCAGTTAACGCAAGAAAATGGTTACGCTCAAGCTGTTTTGGAAAATAAAACAGGTCCAAGCGCATGGGATGTTATACAAGATGACATCAAGGGGACATTGAGCTATAAGACAAATGGTTCGGGTTTTGAGTATAGTTTCACAGGAAAAGCTCCGTTGAATGATCATGGTTATGTTTTAGCTGTGGGTTATGACGCAAATACTGATGTTGATAAGCAAATTGGAACAGGTACAACCGATAGCAGCGGAAGCATTACTATTTCCGGAAATGTTAATACCGGCGATTTAACCAATGCAAAAGCTTGGCTAGTTCCGACAGAAAATTGGGTAGGCGGAACAATAAACTGGAATGGCTGGCCTGCGAGCGCTTCGAATTTCCTTTGGGAAACCGGCTTGATCAATTACGATCAAAACTAGAACTTTTCCGTTCGATTGAATTCTCTTACCTCGCCTGAAAATTTCGGGCGAGGGATTGAGGGTTTGATTTAAAAAGAACCTCACCCTAGCCCTCTCCTTGGTAAGGAGAGGGAAAAACTTCTTATGAAAAAAATATTTAAAATAATTTATTATCTCGTCTTGGCAGCGATTGCGGTTACGGCTTTGTTTTTAATTTTGTCTGTCGTTCCGATAAAAGGCGGGTATAAAACTTTGGTCGTTCTTTCCGGATCAATGGAACCAAAAATTCATACCGGCAGCGTTGTGGCGATAAAAGCGGAAAAAGAATATAAAATTGGCGATGTGATAACTTTTGGCGAAAATACTAAAACCAAAACGCCGACTACTCATCGAATTTTTGAGATAAAAGAAACCGACGGAATGAAATCATATATTACCAAAGGCGACGCTAATAACGCGCCGGACCAAAAACCGGTTTCAGAAAAAGAAATTTTAGGAAAGGTTTTGTTTTCCGTTTCGTATGTTGGCTACGCTGTAGCGGCGGCGCAAAAACCAATCGGGTTTCTTTTGATCGTAGTCGTTCCCGCAGTTATTATAATTTATGAAGAAGCGCAAAATATAAAAAAGGAAATTATAAAAAAAATAGATTATAAAAAAAGGGTGAAAAAAAGAGAAGAAAATATGAATAATGCTGATGAAAAAACGGAAGAAAAAATATAAGTCGGTTATCACTAAAAGAATTTTCAAAGCGATTGAAAAAGTCGGGGTTTGTATTTTGATCGTGGTGTTTTTTGTACCGATTATGGCGATGCGCGGAACTAATGCCGGATTTTCCGATGAGGAAAAAAGCGAGGGAAATAAACTGGAAATTGAAACGCTGGACGCGCTGGCAAACTATACGGAATATTTTGACGCCGATGAAATAATTCCCGAAAACCAAGCCGATGGAAAAATAATCATTGAGAATGTCGGCAGTTTGGATTTTGAGTATAGAATAAAATATAAAAATATCGGCGGGGATGCTGATCTTTGCAATGCTTTGCTTCTTACGGCAAAAAAAGATGGTGTTGCGGTTTATGATAAGAAATTATTGAAAGATTTTGATTTAAAAAAAAATGGTGGAGTTGATTTTTTTATAAACGCGCTTAACCATAACGATTGGGATTTCAAAATTGAACTTCCCGACGGAGCCGGAAAAAATCTTGAAGAAAAAGATTGCGAATTTAGTTTTGAAATAAATTCATGGCAGACCGATTTTCCCGACGGAACGCAAGGATTTGCCGATCAAGAAATTACCGAAATGCAAAAAATAGAAATCGGCGAGTGGATTAATCCGGGGGATGTGATTATCAATGAAATTATGTGGATGGGGAGCGAAGGCGACGGCAACGATGAATGGATAGAATTGAAAAATATGACGGATGAAACTGTTGATCTTACTAATTGGGATATTGTACATGGTGGTTCGGGAACAGGCGGGCACATAGAAATTCCCAGTGGGTATTCGATAAAAGCTCATGAATTCTTTTTGATAACCAAGAAACAATGGGACGAAACAAAAATCAAGTTTAGCGGTGATTTGGATAAAGATGAGGGCTATGCACATGTTTCAAGTATGAGTTTGAATAATGACGGGGAAGATCTTATTTTGCAAGATAAATCTGCAAATACTATCGATACGGCTTGGAAAAGTTCAGGCGATTGGCCGGCTGGTTACGAAAATAATAGTTCAAATTATAAGCACCAATCTATGGAAAGAAATGATATTCCCGATGATGGTGCTTTGTCCGGAAGCTGGCACACTTGCGATCCTGGCGCTATGTCTGATTCGGAAATTGCAACAATGCGTAATTACTGGGATTCTGACGCGCAACAATACAATTGCGGTACGCCGTGGCATTCTAATCTTTCCGTCAATGATCCAAGCGATGAAAAATACAATCCGGATTTTAAAAATGAAATAGAAAAAATAATTGAGCCGGTAATTGAAACAGTTGAAAATGTTGCGGTTGGTTCTGACATTTTGCCGGCAGATCCAGTATTAGAATTAACTCCGACTGTAAAATTGGAACCAGCATTGGCAGAGCCGCTGTTAGAAAAGAATATTGACTCTGATAAAATTCCCGTTGAAGATGAAGAAGCGAAAGCCAAGTTGGAAACAGAAGAAAAAGCGAAGAAAGAAGCAGAGAAGAAAAAAGCGGAAGAAATTAAAACAGAAGCAGAAGCAGAAAAAAAGAAAAACGAGGAGGATGTTAAAAAAGAAGAAAATAATAATTCAACAGAAATAACCAATGAACAGCAAAATTAAAAAATATTATTTATTGCCGGCAATTTTTATTTTGGGACTTTTTCTGACGCCCTGTTTTGCGATAGCCGCGGTTGACATTGATGTCAACTTTCCCGATCCTGCCGGTTCGATAATAACCGAGACGAATATTTTGCCGGGCGATTTTTTTACCAGAACAATAACAATCACGAAGTTTAGCGACAAGGCAAATGTAGGATTGATGCTTCGGATGGATCGGATGAATTCAACCGGAATGCATGAATTGGAAAGTAAAATTTTAGTGAGGATTCAGAGTTTGTCAAACGGTCAGTTTGTATTTTTGCCGGGAGGAGCAACCGAAAAAACATTGGCAAGTCTGTACGATTATTTAGATGCGACTAATAATGACGCTTTTCAATTTGATTCTATTTCGGGCAATATCGGTTCGACTTTTCAATATAAAATATGGTTCACTTTTGATCCGCTAGCGGATAATCATTATCAGGGAAAATCAACAGTTTTTGATATTTTACTGGGAGTTTATTCTACGGATTTGAATACTGATGGCGGACATCGCCACAGCAATAATAATACCGGCAGCAGCAGCGATAATAATAGTGACGGAGGAGACGCAACAGTTATTTCACAAACAACCGGAGCATCCGGATCGGCGACTGGCGACGCGACAGCTGGAGCGGATGCGAATAATATGCAACAAGGAGAAGAGCCGGGCATAACCAAAGGAGAACAAACGGAAGCGACGGATGCCGAGGCAGGATATTTCGGATGGCCGTTGTATATATGGTTTTTTTGTGCGTTGATTATTTTTGGGCTGATGAGCTATGGATATTATTTCTATAAATTGCGAAGAATCAGTTAGCTTGAATCGAAAATTTGACACAATGCAACATTCACGCTAGTATTTTATTGTGGAAAAAATAAAGTAAATTACTTTTTTATGTTGGATAAAAAATTAAAAGAAGCGTTGGAACTTTTGGGCGGAAGAGCTGTAATTAAAGATCAAGAACAATATTTTATTGTTTTGACGCTCAAAGAATTCAGAAAAATCAAACAAGAAGGAGTCATGGGGTTGACAAAGCAAGAATTGATTGATAAGATCAATAATGATATTGCCAGTTGGAAATTTTCCCAAGAAGAGGAAGATAAGACGGCCGAAATTGAATTGGAAACATTGGGAGAGATTAAAAATGACGAAGTTCATTATGAAAGTGTGGTACAGCCGTAAAACGCGAGTTATCCACAGTATAATAACTTTTTCATTTGCCAAAAGCGTTTTTTTATAGTAAACTGATTTTTGTGTTAAGTATAAATAGTTTAATTTAATAATAACAAAAAATCGCAAGCGGTTGTGGGAATGTTTTTTTTCCAAAATAAATATTCCAACGCGCGGCGTCTAAAATCACCAAAAATATGGCAGCAGAAAAATTTGAACGAACCAAACCTCATGTTAATGTTGGAACCATCGGTCATGTCGATCATGGAAAAACCACTTTAACGGCGGCAATCTTGCATGTCTTGGCTTTTCAAGGAAAGGCTAAAGAAAAAGGCATTGATGAAATCGACAAAGCTCCCGAAGAAAAGGAGCGCGGAATCACTATTGCCACGGCGCATTGCGAATACGAATCCGATAAAAGACATTACGCTCATGTGGATTGTCCCGGACATGCCGATTATATTAAAAACATGATTACCGGCGCCGCTCAAATGGATGGAGCGATTTTGGTAGTGGCGGCGACTGACGGTCCAATGCCGCAAACCCGCGAGCATATTCTGTTAGCAAAATATGTCAATGTGCCGGAAATTGTTGTTTTCTTGAATAAAGTTGATATGGTGGATGATGCGGAGTTGATTGATTTGGTGGAAGCGGAAGTTCGCGAACTTTTGACCAAGTATGAATTTGACGGAGACAATGCGAAAATTATTCGAGGCTCTGCTTTAAAAGCGTTGGAATCAAAATCGGCTGAAGACGAAGCCGCCAAGCCGATTTTAGATTTGATTGAAGCGCTTGACACAAAAATTCCCGAGCCGGTGCGTGAAATTGACAAACCATTTCTTTTGCCAATCGAAGATATTTTTACTATTGAAGGTCGTGGAACGGTGGTTACGGGAAGAATTGAAAGAGGAATGATTAATATCAACGAGGAAGTGGAAATTGTTGGACTTAAACCAACGCAGAAAACGACTGTTACGGGAATCGAAATGTTCAATAAAACTCTTGATAAAGGTCAAGCGGGAGACAATGCCGGATTATTGATTCGCGGAATTAAAAAAGAAGATGTCGAGCGAGGTCAAGTTTTGGCAAAACCCGGATCGATCACTCCTCATACTGAATTTGAATGCGAAGTATATATTTTGACCAAAGAAGAAGGTGGACGACACACTCCATTTTTTAAAGGATACAAACCGCAATTTTATGTAAGGACAACGGATGTAACGGGAGAAGTGATGCTGCCGGAAGGAACAGAAATGGTTATGCCGGGAGACACGATCAGTTTCAAAGTTGTTTTGGGCGCTCCCGTAGCGATGGAAGAAGGAATGCGCTTTGCAATCCGAGAAGGAGGAAGAACAGTCGGCGCAGGAGTGGCAACGAAGATTACGAAATAGCAAATTTTTTCTTTGCCCTGCTCTTTTTTAAGAGGGCGGGGTTTTAGAGAAAAGTTATAATTTAAAAATTCGTTAAAATTGATGCTCAAGGAAGAAGAGGTAAAAACAAGAATCAGGATTAAGATTAAGGCGTACGATCATAAGATTATTGATCAATCCGCGCGTCAAATTGTGGAAACCGCGCAAAGATCAGGCGCGACTATTGTCGGACCGGTTCCTTTGCCGACGGAAATTCGAAAGTTTACTGTTAATAAATCCACATTTGTTCATAAAGACGCTCGCGATCAATATGAAATGAGAATTCACAAAAGATTGGTGGATATTGTGAGTCCGACGCCAAAAACGATTGACAGTCTGACGAATCTCGATTTGCCGGCCGGAGTGGATATTGAAATAAAAATGTAATTTATAGAGAATACTAGTTAAAGTCCGCCGTGGCGGATACTCATCTAGCTAAGAAAGGAATTTCGGCTGGTGTATAGCCGTTTTTTATTTTACTGAAAAAATGAAATTTATTTTAGGGAAAAAAATTGGGATGACGACTGTTTATGATGAAAAAGGCGCAATGAATGTGACTCTTTTAGAGTGCGGTTCGAAAGTATCGTTGGTCAAAGAAAAAAATAAAGACGGATATTCGTCCATACAAATGGTAATAGCAAAAACGAAAAATAAATCCAAGAAAAAGGAGTTTCGTGTGGAAGGAAGCGAGCTGAAAAAAGATGATGCAGTAGATGTTTCTATTTTTGAAATCGGCGAGAAGGTGGTTGTAAGCGGAAAAAGCAAATCAAAAGGTTTTCAGGGTGTTGTTAAAAGATATGGTTTCAAAGGAGGATGCGCTTCTCACGGTCATAAACACGATTTGCGCGCTCCCGGTTCAATCGGTTCCGGTTTTCCTGAGCATGTGGTTAAAGGAAAAAGAATGGCCGGAAGAATGGGTGGAGAAAGAGTGACTACAAAAAATTTGAAAGTAGCGTTTATTGACGCAGAAAAAAATATTTTAGGAATTAAAGGAGCGATTCCCGGCATTCCCGGAGGAATAGTGGAAATTAAAACGGTATAATTAAAAAAATGGCAGTTGTAAAAGTGTATAATTTAGCGGGAAAAGAAATCGAAGAATTGAATGTTTCCGATTCAGTTTTCAGTTTGCCGAAAAATGATGACTTGGTTCATCAAGTGGCGGTGGCGATGGACGCAAATAAGCGGCAAGTTTTAGCGGATACGAAAACAAGAGGAGAGAGAGCGGGCAGTGGGATTAAACCGTGGAAACAAAAAGGTACGGGACGCGCGCGCGTTGGTTCAAGAAGAACTCCGCTTTGGAAAAAAGGAGGCGTTGTTTTCGGACCAAGCAGTGATAGAAATTTCAAACAGAAAATTAATAAAAAGATGAATCAAAAAGCAATCGCGACGGTGTTGAGCGGCAAGCTGAAAGATAATGAAATTTTCGTGATTGACAAGCTGGCTTTTTCCGAAAAGAAAACCAAGCACGCCGTTTCAATGCTAGAAAATCTAAAAATCAAAGGCAAAACACTGATGGCGTTTTCCGATCAAGAAAAAGAATTTCGTTTAATGAGCAGAAATCTCGTCAAGGTGGAAAATATTTTGACCGGTCAATTGAATGTTTTGGCTATGCTAAAAAACAAAAATTTAGTAATGAGCAAAGAATCGGTGCAATATTTAGAAAAGAAGTATACACAAGCTGAATAAGAACTATGCAAAATAATATCAATCCCAATCAAGAAAATATTTTGTCGAAAGTGATTATCGAACCGATAGTCACCGAAGAGGCGACTGCGGGTATCGAAAAAAATAAGTATATTTTCAAAATTTCGGCGCGAGCGACTAAACTGCAGGTCAAAATGGCAATTGAGAAAATTTATAAAGTAAAAGTGGAAAAAGTCAACACTATCAGTATTCCCAAAAAGGTCAGAGTCAGAGGAAGAGTTGCCGGTTGGAAATCCGGTTATCGTAAGGCGGTGGTAACATTGAAAGAAGGAAATAAAATTGATGTTTTTGAAGGAAAATAATTCGTGAATTATATATATGGCGATAAAGATTTATAAAAAAAATACGGCCGGACGAAGAAATATGTCAGTTGTTAAGGTTGATTTTTTAGCTGCCAAAAAACCGGAAAAAGCACTTTTAGCGAAACAAAGCAAATTAGCCGGACGGTCGCGAGGAAAAATATCGGTGCGCCATCAAGGAGGAGGAAACAAACAAAGATATCGAGTGGTGGATTTTTTGCAAAATAAATTCGGCATACCGGGAAAAGTGGCGGCGATTGAAAAAGATCCTAACCGCAACGGTTTTATCGCTTTGATAAATTATGCCGACGGAGAAAAAAGATATATTTTAGCGACGGAAGGAATGCGCGAGAAGCAGGAAGTATTAACAGCGGAAAACGCTCCGGTAAAACAAGGAAACCGCGCGAAGGTTAAAAATATTCCCATTGGAACAGTTATTTGTAACTTGGAATTATTTCCCGGCCGTGGAGGACAGATTATCCGAAGCGCCGGCTCTGGAGCGATATTGACGGCGGTGGACGAAAAAAACGCGCAAGTTAAGTTGCCTTCCGGAGAAATCAGGTTGGTAAGCAATGAATGTTATGCTACAGTGGGACAAATAAGCAATTTTGAAAGCAATTCAATAAATATCGGAAAAGCGGGCAAAAATCGATGGTTAAATAAACGACCGGCAGTGCGAGGATCGGCGATGAATCCGGTTGATCATCCGCATGGAGGAGGCGAGGGACGACAGGGAATAGGATTAAAACATCCGAAAACTCCATGGGGTAAACCGGCGCTCGGCAAAAAAACCAGAAAGAAGAAAAAATATAGCAATAAATTTATAATCAAAAGAAGAGTTAAGAGAAAGTAGCTCCTACGAAAAGTACAAATAAAATTCAAAAGTACGAAAATACAAAAAAAGATTATTTTAGCAAGTTTTGTATATTTGTAATTTTGTAAAGATTTGTAAGTTCGTAGAAAATTATATGACACGAAGTTTGAAAAAAGGTCCCTATGTGGACGAAAGGCTGATAAAAAAAGTTTTGAATAAAAAACCGGGCGATAGAAGCGTAATTAAAACATGGCTTCGCGCTGCGGTTATTTCTCCGGAGATGGTTGGGTTCACCTTTGGCGTGTATAATGGAAAAATATTTATTTCGGTAACGGCGACGGAAGAAATGGTTGGACATAGATTGGGAGAATTTTCTCCGACAAGAAAGTTCACGCGGCACGGAGGAAAAATGCAGAAAGAAATGGAAACGGCGGCCAAGCAAAAGGAAGCCGATGCATCAAAAGCGGTAAAAACGGCAGATGTGGCTAAGAAGTAAAAAGTAAGAAAAGAAACAATATGCAAGTTCACGCGGAATTAAACAATTTAAGAATTTCTCCCAGAAAAGTTAAACTGGTGGCGGATTTAATAAAAGGCATGGATGCACTGGAAGCAGCGAGCCAGCTTAGTGTCGTCGTTAAAAAGACCAGCGGCTATATGCAGAAGTTGCTGTTAAGCGCGATTGCCAACGGTGAGAATAATTTCGGCTTGGCGAAAGATAATTTATTCGTATTGGATGTTCAGGTTGGCGCCGGACCGACATTAAAAAGATGGATGCCGAAAGCTTACGGACGCGCCGGACAGATCTTAAAAAGAACTTCAAAAGTAAGAATAATTTTAGAAGAAAGAATTGAAGGAAAAGACAGAAAAAGCAAAGAACAATTGGAAAAAGAAAGAGAAGAACGAATGAAAAAAGCGACGGCGGAATTAAAAAAAGAAGAAAGCGAAAAGAAAGAAGAACAGAAAGCGATAAAAGCTGAAAAAACGATCGGTGCGCCGAAAACGGAAGAAAATATTAAAAAAGCGTCGGAGAAAAAAAGTTGGAAAAATAGGATATTCAGAAGAAAGTCAATGTAAAAAAATTTATATATGGGGCATAAAATCAATCCAATTAATTTGCGCATAGGGATCACTCAAACTTGGAGATCTAAGTGGTTCAGTAAGAAAGATTATCAAAAAAATCTCAAACAAGACATTGAGCTTCGGTTAGATGTGATGAAAAAATGGAAAAACGCTTTTATTTCCGAAGTGGAAATCGAAAGATCTCCGGCGGCCATAAAGATTATTATTAAAACTGCCCGCCCGGGAATCTTAATCGGTCGAGGCGGAAGCGGAGTGGAAGACATTAAACGGCATATTCAAGATACTTTTTTCAAAAGAAACAGAAATATTAACTTACGGATTGAAATTCAGGAAATTAAAAATTTTGAAGAAAGCGCGATGATTGTGGCGCAAAATGTGGCGGAACAATTGGAAAAAAGAACGCCTTTCCGCCGAGTGATGAAAATGATGTTGGAACAAGCGATGAAAAATAACATAATCAAGGGAGTGAAAATTGAAATGTCAGGAAGATTGGGCGGAGCGGAAATGAGCCGTCGGGAATGGCTGTCCAAGGGAACATTGCCTCTACATACATTGCGAGCGAATATTGATTTTGCCAGAGCAACCGCCCAAACAACTTACGGGGCGATCGGAGTGAAAGCGTGGTTGTATAAAGGAGAAGTATTTGAATAAAAAAACATATGTTGATGCCGAAGAAAGTAAAACATAGAAAAGTGCAAAGAGGCGGAGCGATTCGAGGCAAAGCGATTCGAGGCAGTTCGATTAGTTTTGGCAGTTTTGGTTTGAAAGCGATGGAAGCCAGCCTGGTTTCTTCCCGACAGATTGAAGCGGCGCGCCGCGCGATGACCAGACACACCCAAAGAGGAGGAAAAATTTGGATTAGAATTTTTCCCTACAAACCGATGACTAAAAAGGGCGACGAAACTCCGATGGGCAAAGGAAAGGGAGCAGTGGATCATTTTGTGGCGGTGGTGAAACCGGGAACGGTATTGTTTGAAATGGACGGAGTGAAAATCGAAATAGCCAAAGAAGCGATGCGGTTGGCGGCGCATAAATTAAATTTAAAAACAAGATTTGCCGTTAAGGAAGAATAACGAAGAAATTATTATGAAAACCAAGAAATTGAGAGAAAAAAATATCGAAGAACTGAAAAAACTTTTGACGGAAAAAGAAGAAAATATCAGAAAGTTTCGGTTTGATTTGGCGGCCAAGCAGGTGAAAGGAGTAAGACAAATTAGAATGGATAAAAAAGATGTCGCTAGGATGTTGACATTAATCAATGAAAAGGATAAACAAGTTTAGTTGCAATTTTATGGAAAAGAAAAATATTAAGAATAAAATCATTACTCGAAAAAAAGGAGTTGTCGTGAGCGATAAAATGGACAAAACGATTGTGGTCGCCGTGCAGACTCTCAAGACTCATTCGAAGTATAAGAAAAAATATCGCTCGACTAAAAAGTACAAGGCGCATGATGTAGAGAATAAATATAAGATCGGGGATGTTGTGGAAATCGTGCCAAGCAAACCCATAAGCAAAGATAAAAGTTATATTGCGGCACAGTTATAAAATAATATGATACAAGCGGAATCAAAATTAAATGCAGCGGACAATACCGGGGCGAAAGTCATCAAGTGTTTCAAGGTGCTTGGCGGAACTAGAAGAAAATTCGCTCAAATCGGAGATATTATCGTGGCTTCCGTCAAATCGGCCGAACCGCGCGGAATGGTAAAAAAGGGTGATAAGGTGCGAGCGGTGATCGTGCGACAAAAAAAAGAATTCAGAAGAAAGGACGGATCGTATATTCGTTTTGACGAAAATGCCGCTGTAATTTTGGAAGCGAAAGAGCCGAAGGGCACGAGAATTTTCGGACCGATTGCCAGGGAAATTCGCGATCGTGGCTACGCGAAAATCGCGTCTTTGGCGCCGGAAGTATTATAAAAATTATATGAAAATTAAGAAAAATGATTTAGTAAAAATGTTGGCGGGGAAAGACAGCGGAAAAACCGGAAAAGTTTTGCGCGTTTTTCCCGATGAAAAAAAGGTCGTTGTGGACGGTTTGAATATGCTCAAAAAACACAACCGGCCAAGAAGAGAAGGCGAAAAAGGACAGCGGATAGAAATGCCGAGAAAAGTGGATATTTCCAACGCGATGCTGGTATGTTCCAAATGTTCCAAGCCGACAAAAGTTGCCTATAAAACAGAAGGAAAGAAAAAGACGAGAGTTTGCAAAAAATGCAAAGCTGAGATTTAGCAATTAACAGAGAAAAATATTATGACAATTCGTGAAAAATATAAAACAGAAATTGTGGATGAAATGAAGAAGCTTTTTAATTTGAGCAATAATTTGGAAGTGCCGAAAGTCGAGAAAATAATTGTGAATATCGGAATTGGAAAATTTATCAAAGATTCAGTTATTGTAGCTGATATTTTTAATTCGCTGAAAAATATCACCGGACAAAAACCGGTAATGACCAAATCGAAAAAATCAATCTCCGGATTTAAAACGAGAGAAGGGCTGGAAATCGGAATTAAAATTACGATGAGAGGAAAGAGAATGTGGAATTTTTTGGAAAAATTAGTCGGCGCTTCCATTCCGCGCATCAGAGATTTCCACGGAATTAAAATCAAGGCGGTGGATGGAGGCGGCAATTTGAATTTGGGAATCAAAGAGCATCTTATTTTTCCGGAAATTTCTCCCGAACAAGTTAAAAATATTTTTGGATTGCAGGTTAATATAATAACCAACGCGAAAAATAGAGAAAAAGGACTGGCGTTGTTCAGATTGCTGGGATTTCCAATAGAGAAAGAGGGGATTAAGTTAAATACTAAATAAATCATAAAGTAAGATGGCTAAATTATCAGTTGAAGTGAGAGCGAAAAAGAAACCGAAATTTTCATCTCGAATAGTAAGGCGCTGTTGGAAATGCGGAAGAAAACACGGCTATATGCGCAAGTTTGATCTTTGCCGAATTTGTTTTCGTGAATTGGCAAGTACCGGACAGCTTCCGGGAGTGAAAAAATCAAGCTGGTAAAAGTTTTAATTTTTGAATTTTTTAAACAAGTATGTTAGATCCAATATCGGAAATGTTAACAAAAATCAGAAACGCCCAAATGGCAAGGCATGGCGATGTTTTTGTGAGCACTTCTAAATTGAAAATGGCGTTGGCGAAAATTTTGGAAAAAGAGGGTTTTATTTTATCCGTCAGCAAAGAAAGACAGAATGATTTTGATATGATTAAAATAAATTTAAAATATCATACTATTTCCAATACGAATAAAATTCCGGCGATTAAAGGAATCAGAAGGATTAGCAAAGAAGGACAGCGGATTTATGTTAAAAATAAAGATGTTAAAAATGTGAAAAATAATTACGGTATCGCGATAATTTCCACTTCCAAAGGGTTGATGACTGATTATGAAGCGAAAAAAGCTGGATTAGGCGGAGAATATATTTGCGAAGTGGGGTAATTTGTATAATTAGCGGATAATTTTATGAGCAAAATAGGAAAAAAATCAATAGTTATTCCGGAGGGCGTGACAGTTTCCATCGAAGGAGATTTATTAAAGGCAAAAGGTCCGAAAGGAGAATTGAGTTTGCGTATTCATCCGGAAGCGAAAGCGGAAATTATTGAAGGAAAAATAATTGTGGCGAAATCCGAAAAAGCGCTTGGTTCGAATGCCATTTGGGGCTTGACTCGCTCGCTGGCGAATAATATTATTATCGGAGTGAGCGTCGGTTATGAAAAAAAACTGGAATTGCAAGGCGTGGGTTTTCGCATGTCGATTCAAGGAAAAAAAATCGTGATGGCCTTGGGCTTTTCTCATCCGGTGGAAATAACAATTCCCGAAGGAATTGCCGCCAAAGTGGAAGAAAATAACACATTAAACATTAGCGGGATTGACAAACAAGCGGTCGGACAATTTTCCGCCAATATCAGAGCGTTAAAAAAAGCGGAGCCATACAAAGGAAAAGGATTCAGATATTCCGGAGAAAAAGTAAGAAGAAAAGTAGGAAAGAAAGCTAGCGCGACGAAATAAATATTTTTAAAATAAGATGAACAAAATCAGTCGAAATAAATTAAGATTGCATCGAGGAGGACGAGTCCGAGCGAAAGTTTCCGGTACGGCTAAAACGCCGAGACTTTGCGTTTTTCGCAGTTTGTTGGCGGTAAAAGCGCAGGTAATCGATGATACGCAAGGGAAAACTTTGGTGGCGGTTGGTACGAAAGAGGCGAAAGTGGAAAATAATATTGCCGGAGCGAAAGCTATCGGAGCGTTGATTGCCAAGAAATGTTTGGAACAAAAAATCAGCAACATTGTTTTCGACAGATCAGGATATAAATATCACGGAAAAGTTAAAGCCTTAGCGGAAGGCGCGAGAGAAGGCGGATTAAAATTTTAGTAAAATATTATATGGCAAAGAACGAACGAAAATTCAGAGGAAAAAGAGAAAAGCCGGAATATGAGCAGAAGCTTTTGGATTTGGCGAGAGTTACTCGCGTGGTAAAAGGAGGACGCCGTTTTCGTTTTCGAGCGACTTTGGTAATAGGCAATCGCAAAGGAAAAGTCGGTGTGGGTGTCGGCAAAGGATCGGATGTGACGGACGCGATCGGAAAAGCTTTCGCTGATGCGAAGAAAAATTTAATCACTGTTCCGATTAAAAATAATACTATCGCTCACGAAATTCATTATAAAAAAGGCAGCGCGAAAATAATTTTGAAACCGGCGAAAGAAGGACGAAGTATTGTTGCCGGAGGAGCGGTGCGCGCGGTGGTGGATTTCGCGGGGATTAAGGACATCGTTTCTAAATCGCTTGGCACCGCCAATAAATTAAATGTGGCGCGAGCGACAGTGGAAGCGTTGCAAATGTTGAATTTTTCGAAGACGAGGAAAGAAAGGATTGTTAAATAAAATTTTATGCAAAATCATGATTTACAATTGAGCCAGCCGAGAAAGAAAAGAAAAATTATCGGTCGGGGAGGAAAAAAAGGAACATATTCCGGCAAAGGAAATAAAGGGCAAAAAGCGCGCAGTGGAGCGCATGTCAATCCTTTGTTTGAAGGTGGTCGTTCGACATTGATTGACCATATGAAAAAAAAGCGCGGTTTTACTTCGAGAAAACCGAAAAGAAATCTCGTACAGCTTGCTGATCTCGAAAAGAAATTTGAAACCGGTGCTAATATAAATGTTGAAACTTTGGTTGTGGCAAAATTGGTTGCCAAAAAAAATATTCCACTGGGAATTAAAATTTTGGGCAACGGCAAAATCACAAAAAAATTTGTTGTGGCGAAAGAAATCTTTGTGAGCGACGGCGTGAAAAAAATGATTGTTGAGGCGGGCGGGGAAGTCATTGGAAGAGAGGAATAGTGGTTTTGTTTTGAGCGCTCTTTTTAGATTAAGGAATTTTGAGATAAAACTTGAAATAATGTAACTAGTTTTATGAAAATAATTACGGATGAAATTTCAAAAGAAGAATTGGCGGAAATGTCGAAAAGGATGTTTGGTAATTTGGTGAAAATCAATAAGTTGGTAAAAAAATAAAATGGAATATCAGCATAAAAATTTGGCCGGTGGCGAATGGCAAAAACTTTCATTTTTTGAACAGATGGCAAATATCGGCAGTGAAGTTGAAAGAGCGATAAAATGGAAAAACAAAAACAACGCGGAATATGGCAGGCTGGCATTTGAACGCGCGCTGGAGCTCATAGATTTAACAATTGAAAATGAAAAAAGCAAAAGTCGATTAAAAGAATTATTAAGAGTGCGGGAAATGCTAGCGGATTATTTTGTTTTTGCTAACGAATATAAATCAACCGATAAAAGCTGGCAAAATTATTTTTATGTTTTTAATTTTGCGGCGAGGATAAATTTATAATTTTTTTGTATTATAAATCATGCTCAACAAAATCACTCAAATTTTCAAAATTAAAGAATTGCGGAATAAAATATTTTTTATTCTGGCGCTTTTGGTCGTGTTCCGATTGGCGGCCAATGTGCCGATTCCGGGAGTGGATCAAGAAAGATTGCGAATGTTTTTTGAAAACAATCAACTTTTCGGACTTTTGAATTTATTTTCCGGTCGCGGGCTTTCCAGCATTTCTTTGGTGATGTTGGGAGTCGGACCGTATATCACTTCTTCGATTATTATGCAGCTGCTTACGATGATTGTGCCGAAATTGGAAAAAATTTATAAAGAAGAAGGCGAGGCGGGACGACAAAAATTCAATCAGTGGACGCGTTGGGCGACAGTTCCGCTGGCGGCGATGCAAACTTTTGGAATGATCGCGCTTTTTCGTTCGCAAGGAATTATCGCGACAAATAACGCTATGGGGATGATTTCGATGGTAATAATCGCGACGGCCGGCACGATTTTTTTAATGTGGCTGGGCGAGTTGATTACGGAAAAAGGCGTGGGCAACGGAGTGTCGCTCATCATCTTTGCCGGAATTGTTTCCGGCATCCCTTCGGCGCTGGCAGGGATGGCAGCTACGGCGGATTCGTCGCAAATTTTCACTTATTTAATTCTCGGCGCGATTTTAATCGCGGCGATTTCGGCGGTGGTGTTTATGACGGAAGGGCAAAGAAATATGCCGGTGTCTTACGCTAAAAGAATTAAAGGCAATAAAATGTACGGTGGAACTTCGACGCATTTGCCTTTGCGCATCAATCAAGCCGGAGTGATTCCGATAATTTTCGCGCTTTCCATCATGCTTTTTCCCGGAATGATTGCCGGTTTTTTAGTGAAGAGTTCCAATTCTGTTATTGCCGGCATCGCGACTGGTGCTAGCGCTCTTTTTTCCCCGAGTAGCTGGTTTTACTGGTTTTTCTATTTTATTCTCGTAGTGGCCTTCACTTATTTTTATACGGCGGTTGTTTTTGATCCGCATAAAATTTCTGAGAGTTTGCAAAAACAAGGCGGGTATATTTTAGGCATTCGTCCTGGAAAAAACACGGCTGAATATCTTTATCGAATTATGAATCGAATTACTTTGTCCGGCGCGGTATTTTTGGGGTTGATCGCGATTTTACCTTTTTTCGTTCAGAGCTTTACAAATATTGGTTCAATTTCCATTGGCGGAACGGGATTACTCATCGTTGTTTCCGTAGTTATTGAAACAATCAAGCAAATTCAGGGGCAATTGGCGATGAGGGATTATGAGAGCTTTTAAAATTCAAAATTTATGAACTATATTATTCTCGGTCCGCAAGGTTCCGGCAAAGGAACGCAGGCGGAGTTTTTGGCGAAAAAGTATAGCTTGGATCATTTTGACGCAGGGCGGGCGTTGCGCCAAATTGCCATGCTTGATACTTCTTTGGGGCGGAAAGTGCATGAAATCATAATTGTCAAAAAAGAATTGGTTCCCAGTCTGATTTTGGAAGAAGTTTTGCGAGTAAGACTAGCGGATCTTCCGCGAGAGCAAGGAATAGTTTTTGACGGCGTTCCGAGAAATGTAGAACAGGCGGAATATTTTGTGGAAATAATGAGGGAATTCGGACGAAAAATCGATCGAGTGTTTTTCATAGAAATTTCCGAAGAAGATTCGGTGAAGAGAATCAGTAAACGATTTTCTTGTGAAAAATGCAAAGAGCCGGTAATTTTGGAAAACGAAAATCAAAATTTCATTTGTCCGAAATGCGGTGGAAAATTAAAACAAAGAGCTGATGACACAAAAGAAGGAGTTGAAAAAAGGTTGAAAATATATGCCGAGCAAACTTTGCCCGTGATTGAATTTTTTGAAAAAATGAATTTGGTTTCAAAAATCAACGGTGAGCAAACGGAAGAAAAGGTTTTTGAGGAAATTATGAAAGCATTATAATCTCTACGAATTACGAACAAGTACGAATGTACTAATTTGTAATAGCGGACAGAAGAAATTAAAAAATTATTTTGTATATTTGTACATTCGTATAAATTTGTAATTCGTAGGAGCTATGATTATTATCAAATCCCAAAAAGAAACAGAGGCGATGCGGGAGGGAGGGAAGATTTTGGCTGAGATAATGCGAAAACTCGGCGAAATTGTTTTGCCTGGAAATAATACGGAAGAAATCAACAAGCTGGCAAGAAAGCTTGTTTTTGATAATGGAGGCGTTCCTGTTTTTGAAGGCTATGGCGATCCGAAAAATCCTTACCCGGCGGCGGTTTGCGTTTCCATAAATAATGAAATCGTGCATGGCGTTCCGCGAAAAGACAGAATTATCCGCGAAGGCGATATTGTAAAATTAGACATTGGGATGAAGTATAAAAATTTAATTACCGATATGGCGCGCACATTTCCGGCGGGAGAAATTTCTATCGAAGCGCAAAAATTATTAAACGCAACAAGAGAAAGTTTGAATGAAGGCATAAAAAAAATTAAAGCCGGCGCAAAATTAAGCGATTACAGTCAAACGGTTGAGCGGTATATCAGATTGCAAGGTTTTTCCGTTGTGCAAGAATTGGTCGGTCACGGAGTGGGAAAAAAATTACATGAAGATCCTCAAATTCCCAATTACGATATGCATAAGCGGGAAATAATTTTGCAAGAAGGAATGACATTGGCGCTGGAACCGATGATCAATGCCGGAACGCGGTATATTAAATTATTGAAAGACGGCTGGACTTACGCGACAAAAGATGGAAAATTAAGCGCGCATTTCGAAGATACGGTTTTGGTGGCGAAGGACGGCGCGGAGATTTTAACAAGAATATAAAATTTATGGAAACAAAATATTTTTTAGGGGTTGATTACGGCGAGGCGAAAGTCGGCTTGGCGATCGCGGACAGCGAAACGCGAATCGCTTTTGCCTATGGCATGCTTCCTAACGACAAATTTTTTTTTCAAAATATTTTAAACATAATCGAAAAAGAGAAGATTGACAAAGTGATTATTGGAATTCCGTCGAGAATTAATCGGGATGAAACGGAATACGCCGGAGAAAAATTGGGGGAATATTTGAAAAATATCGAAAAAATTCCGGTGGAATATCAAAACGAAATGTATTCGACCAAAATCGCGCGGGAAAATTTAAAAGAAAAAGGAGTGAGAGATATCAATCGTTTTGACGACGAAGAAGCCGCGCGGATAATCTTGGATGGTTGGCTGGGGAAAATTTGACAAAAATCTAAGTTTCGAATATTATAGAAATAGGTCTATAAAATACTGTTAAAAATCGAAACTTATGTTGAAAAAAGAGCTTATTTGGCGGGAAATATTATTTCAAGCCATTGAGGAGAAAAAAATTGAATTTACCCAAAAAGATTTGGCGAAAAAACTATGTGTTTCGCTAAGCACTGTTTTTAATGCGCTTAAAATTCCTCGTCAAGGTGGAGCAATCAAAGTAACCGGAAAAAATTTTTCTGTGATTGACGCGGAAAAGTTTTTGTATATTTGGGCGACGCAAAGAAATTTAGAAAAGGAAATTATTTACAAAACTTATATTTCGGAAAATGTTTCAAGGATTGAAGGGCAAATGCCGGCAGAAATTATTTTTGGCGGTCCAAGCGCCTATGTTTTGAAATACAAAGACGCGCCGACGGATTATGCCAAAGTTTATGTTTATGCCAAAGAAGAATACCTGGCAGAAATTAAAAAAAGATTTCCTGAAAAAAAAGGCGAAGCGAATCTTTTTGTCATCAAAAGCGATTCTTATTTGGAAAAATTTGGCAAATTAACCCCGGATGTTCAAATATTTGTCGATCTTTGGAATATGAAAGATTGGTATGCCAAGGATTTTTTAAATGCTTTAAAAAATAAACTTTTTATATAGGTATGCAATTTTATAATGATATTATTACACAAAAAAGCTTTGTCTACCTGCAAACTTTAAAGAAAAAATATGACTTTGTTCTCATCGGCGGATGGGCGGTTTTTTTGTATTCCAAAAGCTTGAAATCCAAAGATATCGATATTATTATTGACTATAAAGTTTTAGCTGAGATGAAAAAAGACGGCGAGGTTTTTAAAAATGAGAGATTGAGCAAGTACGAAATTAACACGGGTAACTTTGACATAGATATTTATGTCTCGCATTATTCGCAATTGGGAATAGAAATTGAAGAAATAAAAAAAATTGCTATTCAAAAAGAAGGCTTTATCGTGCCAGCTTTGGAAATTCTATTTCTCATGAAACTTTTTGCGTGGCATAATCGCCGCGGATCAAGCAAGGGGCAAAAAGACGAGCTGGATATTTTCAGCTTGGCATTTTTGCCGGAATTTGATTGGAAAAAATACTTGGAGTTTGTTGAAAGATTTAATTTTGTTGAATACGGCAAAGAGTTTGCGCAGCTTCTAAAAAATACGCGCAGTATCAAAGAATTAGATATCAATGAGCAGAGGATGGCGAAAATAAGAAAAAAGATTTTGGAAGAATTGAAATAATCCGCGTGAATACTTTTAGACAGCTGGCCGGGGAAAGTTTGATCTCGTCTTTTAGCAAATGCTAAATTATAATTTAGCATTAGAGTATAAATTGCTGAAGTGTATTTATATATGAATAAGGTGCAAAAGTATATTCGGAGGAGATTAGAATAAAAGGCGGGAAAATAATTGTCAAAAATTATTTGGAAGAATTTTTGGGAAAATAAAAAGCGAGCATCGACTATGATAAGTCTTTGCTCGCCTCGAATTATTTTTTTAGAGAGGGTTTAAAAAACAACAGTTCCTTCAATTTCAATGAGCTCCCCCTCTTCTTTTCTATAACAAGTCCACTCATTAGCTCCTTGAAATGTTAATTCTCCAAAAGCGGTTACTATTGTAGAGTTATAATGGTCATAGTTCTCTTTTTTGTCTACATATTTCTCAAAATAAACAGCGATTATTTTACCCATAAAGACTTTAAGGGTATTTTCGGAGACGAAAGTTATTTTTGCATCTATCAGTTCTAAAAAATTGCCAAACCTCCCTCTTAAATTATTTTCATCAAGGAAGCTATCGAATTCCCCTTCTATTTTTTCATCCACATGAGCAAGTTTGTTGTTTCTTCTTTTTTCCATGATATCTACCCCCGAAATATTAAGGTGCTGTGTTAAAACTCAGCCAATCTGAATTTAACAGTGCAGTATAATCTTTTCACCAGCTATGTCAAAATATCCGAGGTATATTTTTAGAAATAATATAAAGTGGCTTAAAATAGGCTTGATTGACAATCTTATAAAGGTATGCTAAGGTTGATATGTCGTCGGAAAAAGCGACATTTGATAAATTTATGTTAAATACGCTGAGGCAAATAGGATTGGAAGACAAGCAGGCTAAAATATATTTAGCTTGTCTTGAATTGGGAAAAACGACCATAATCGAAATTGCGAGGAAAGCGGGCATCAAAAGAACGACTGTTTATGAAAATATCGATGAGATGATAAATGCCGGATATGTAAAAATAACCACCAAGGGCAAAAGAAAAATGTTTGTCGCGCTGAATCCGCAGGAGTTGAAAAGTTTGATGAGAAAAAGAGAAGAAATATTGGAACAAGTTATGCCCCAGCTCATGTCGATAAATAATGTAAGCGAGACTAAACCAAAAGTTTGGTTTTATGAAGGGAAAGATGGAATTTTGAAAGCTTATGAAGATTCTCTGAATTATCAGGGAGTGGAAGTTGTCGGTTGGGCATCGGGAGAAGTTTTGAAAATGTTTAATTGGAAAGACGTTGAAAAATATGTGGCCAAAAGACAAAGAAAAAAAATTATGCAAACATTGATTATGCCCAGCGATCAAGGAGCAATGCAATTTGCCCAAAACGACAGCCAACAGCTTCGAAAAACAAAACTAATCAGTGCTGATGAGTACCCTTTTAAAATTGAAATAAATGTTTATGCCAATCGCGTGGCGATATTTTCCGTCAAAGACAAAATGGCTGTCATTATGGAATCGGAAGTTATTTCTTCAGCCATGCGAATGATTTTTCAAATGTGCTGGAAGGGAATTTCTTAAAATTAAAATAAAAATGTTTGCAGAATAGTTTTTTGCCTATTTTTCGGCTTTGTAGTAGCATTAAAAATATGAATACTGATCTTAGGGAGATTAAAAATCGCTTGAATATTGTTGATGTTTTGGGGGAATATTTGCGATTGGAAAAGGCGGGCGCCAATTATCGGGCGCTTTGTCCTTTTCATAATGAAAAAAGCCCGTCGTTTATGGTGAGCGAGGAAAAACAAATGTGGCATTGTTTCGGATGCGGAAAAGGCGGAGATATTTTTTCTTTCGTGATGGAAATCGAAGGTTTGGAATTTCGCGAAGCTTTGAAAATTTTGGCGGAAAAAGCCGGCGTAACTTTGGCCAGTTATAATCCGCAAAAAGCAGAGCAAAAAAATCGAACTTTGGAAATTTTGGAATTAGCAACGAAATTCTATGAGGTGCAATTATGGAAAGGCGCCGGCAAAACAAAAATAATGGATTATTTGAAAGACCGCGGGCTGAACGATGAAACGATTAAGATTTTCAGATTGGGCTACGCGCCGAACGGTTGGAGAAATGTATTATCATTTTTGCTAGAAAGAGGATTTTCAATTGGTGAAATTGAAAGAACGGGGTTGCTTGTAAAAAAAGAAGCTGCTCAAATTTCTAATTCCCTCCGTCGCGGCGGACTAATTTCTAATCAATGTCAAAATCTCAATGACCAATATACTGAATATAAAAAATCAAATACAAATTATTATGACAGATTTAGAGACCGGATAATTTTTCCCATTTGCGATTATTCGGGGAAGGTTTTGGGATATAGCGCCCGAGTGGCGCCCGGCGGCGATGAGTCGCAAGCCAAATATGTCAATTCTCCGGAAACGGAAGTGTATCACAAAAGTAAAATTCTTTACGGAATCGACAAAGCTAAGGGCGAGATCAAACAAAAAGATTTCGCGTTGCTGGTCGAAGGAAATATGGATGTAATCGCCAGTTATCAAGCGGGAATAAAAAATGTCGTGGCGGTTTCCGGAACCGCTCTTACTTCTGATCAACTGGATATTTTAAAAAGATACACGAAAAATTTAAAAATGCTTTTTGATATGGATGCGGCAGGGGAAGCGGCGACGAGAAAAAGCATCAAATTATGTTTGGAAAAAAATATTTCCGCGCAGATTGTAATCTTGTCGATCGGAAAGGACGCGGCGGACGCGGCGAAAAACGATCCGCAGAAATTGTTGGCGGCCGTCGCGCAAGCCAAAAGCGCGATGGAATATTTATTTCAAAAAACTTTTTCACTGTATGACAAAAATAAAGTGGAAGATAAGAAAAAAATCAGCCAGTCGCTTTTGGAAATAGTGGAGAGTATGTCTGATGCCGTTGAAAAAAGCCATTGGGTTAAAAAACTGGCGGCGGAATTGGATGTGGCGGAATCGGCATTGACCGATGAGCTAAAAAAAGTTAAGCTTACGAATAGAATATCGGCGAACGAAAAAAATCAAGCTGGTGAAGTTGCGCGAATAAATAATCGTCAAAAAATAGATATATTGCTCGAGGAGCTTGCCGGCTTAATGCTTGTTTCGGAAAATATCTGGGAGGATATATTGAAAAAAAATGAATATCAATCCTATTTTTCGCGCGATAGTCTTTTGGACTTGATGTTAAAGCGAGGGAGGGAATTTGATTTTAACTTTGATAAATTTTCCGGCGCGATTGATCGGGAAACCAGATCACTCGCGGAGAAACTTTTTTTCCGCAAGAAATTCCGCTTGGGATTAAATAACAGTCTTGAAGAAACGCCGGCGGATGATTTTCAAAAAGAATTAATTTCGATTCTTGACGGGTTAAAAGAAGAATTCAAAAAAATAAAATTAAAGCAAATCGCCAAAGATTTGAAATTGGCGGAAGAACGGAAAGATAAGGATGCGGTGAAATTCTTGCAGGGAGAATTGAGGAAAATTTTATCCTAGCCGGATGTTTCAGTTTATAAATTTTTTAGCATTTAATTTTTTATGATCAAGAAAAAAAATAACAAAAAAAAGAAAGCTGGCAAGATCAAGGCGGGCGTTAAAAAAACAGCTAAAAAATTTATAAAACGAAAAAAAGTTTCCGAAAAAAAACCGACTTCCAAAAAAACTCGCGGTCGTTTTACGGCTAAGATAAAGGAAAAACCTCATATGAAAGCCAGAGAAGGAAAGAATAAAATCGTTTTGAGTAAAAAAGAAGAAAGAAAAATAGCGCGACAGGAGGAGAAAAAAAATCTGATTGATGATTTGGTTTATCGTTCCAAGCAAAGAGGATTTATTACAGAAGACGAAATTCTTCATAGTTTTCCCGACGCGGAACGGGATATTGAAAAACTGGAAGAATTATATGAAAACTTGGAAGAGAATAGCATTAAAGTGATCAGCTCCGACGAGATGATCAAATTCGAAACGGATAAAATCTCGGAAAATTTTGAAAAAGACAAATCCATTAAAAAAGGAAAAACCGCGCGCAAGGATAATTTTACTGCGGGAATTTCCGATGATGTTTCTTCCGATTTGGTGCAAATGTATTTGCGCGAAATCGG
>DMXN01000015.1:29993-34590 GCA_003482885.1 Candidatus Moraniibacteriota bacterium | reverse complement strand
GATTTGGCGGCCAAACAAAGATTGACGGAAGCTAATTTGCGTTTAGTGGTGAGTATCGCCAAAAAATATGTCGGACGGTCGCATAATTTGTCGCTTTTAGATTTAATTCAAGAGGGTAATATCGGACTTTTTCGCGCGGTAGAAAAATTCGATTATCGCAAAGGATATAAATTTTCCACTTACGCCACTTGGTGGATTCGCCAAGCGGTGACGAGAGCGCTGGCTGATCAGTCGCGAACGATTCGCATTCCGGTGCATATGGTGGAAACAATCAATAAATATACGCAGATCACTCGCCGGTTGGTGCAAGATTTGGGACGGGAGCCTTTGCCGGAGGAAATTGCGGTGGAAATGGGAGTAGAGGTGGAAAAAATCCGGCATATACAAAAAATTTCTCAAGAAACCGTTTCATTGGAAACGACAGTCGGCGATAGCGATGATGATTCGGTGCTGGGCGATTTCGTGGAAGACACGGAAACAGTAATGCCGAACCAATTGGCTTCGCGCAAAATGCTTAAAGAACATGTGAACGAGATTTTAAAAGACTTGACTCCGCGCGAACAGAAAATTCTCAAAATTCGTTTCGGTTTGGAAGACGGCGTAACGCATACTTTGGAAGAAGTGGGGCAGGAATTTGGAGTGACGCGCGAGCGCATTCGGCAAATCGAAGCTAAGGCGCTGGAAAGAATCCGCGAGCATAAAACAATCAAGAAGTTGCGGGATTATTAAAAAATAGAAAAAATGTTGACAGATTGTAGTATGATGATAAAATATCATTATAAACAATTAAAATCAAGCAGCATGAAAAAAAAGAGAATTAATCTCAATAAAGTGGTCGTCCTTTTTGAAGAATCGCCAGTTCGCAGAATTTGGGTGGAAAAAGAAGAAAAGTGGTATTTCGCAGTGGTTGATATAATCAAAATTTTAACGGGTAGCTCAATTCCCAAGCGTTATTGGAGTGATTTAAAAAATAAACTTAAAAATGAGGGAAGTGAGGTGTACGAAAAAATCGTACAACTGAAATTCTTGGCGTTAGATGGAAAAAAATATGCGACAGATTGTTTCTCAATTCAAGATTTATTGCGAATAATTCAATCAATTCCATCTCCCAAAGCTGAACCGATGAAATTGTGGCTGGCAAAAGTCGGCTATGAAAGGTTGCAAGAGATTTCTGATCCGGAAAAGTCAATGAATCGAGCGAGAGAGAATTGGCAAAAACATGGCAGAAGCGCGGAGTGGATTCAACGAAGAATGATGGGACAGGAAATCAGAAACAAATTGACTGATTATTGGAATGAAAATAATGTTAAAGAAAAAGATGAGTTTGCTATTCTTACAAATATTATTCATCAAGAGTGGACGGATTTAACGGTAAAAGAACATAAAAATTTAAAAGGACTGATCCGCCACGGCGGACAGAATTTGCGCGATCATATGAGCGAGGCGGAGTTGGTTTTTACAACACTGGCGGAAATGTCCACTCGACAAATCGCAGAAACATTGAAAGCAAAAGGTTTCAAAGAAAACAAAGTTCCGGCAAAGAAAGGCGGGCAGATTGCCAAAAACGCTCGAATGGAATTGGAGAGAAAAACCGGCAAGAAAGTTATAAATGGGGGAAATTTTCTGAAAAGAAAAAAATTGTCCGGATGATTGATTTTGTAAAAATAAAGTTGCGTTCTATTGACAGAAATTCACAGATTTGCTAAATTATCATTATGGAAAGGATGATAGCTAAAACAAATTATAAAAAGCAATTTTTGCTGTTTAAGATCTTGATTATCAAGACTGGTTTTGGCAGGCGGAAAATGAAAAACGGCTGATAAAGCAAAAAACATTTTCAACCAACCAAAGCCGGTCTCAACCGGTTTTCATTTTGTTCTTTTTCAAAAAACGCGTCGTGTCGCGGACATGGTGTTTGCGACACTCTCAGGAGGGGTCTCTCTGTTTTTATTTTCAGCGATCCTGAAATTTAAAAACAGAGAAAGGCGGCGCTGAAAAAAATAAAAAAAAAAGGAGGAGAAAAGATGTCCTTGTGGAACCAATACGAGGGTCGCGCGGCCAGGGTAGGCAAGCTGGCGCGCGACTTCCACAATCTGTGTGTGAAGCTGGAGAATACCCCAGCCGAACACACAAACGCTCGGCGTGTTCGTGCTGAGCGTTTATCCGAGCTTTCGGAAAAGCTCGGATATAGAGTTCCGGACATCGTTCGCGAATGTCTCGCGGACGACGATTTCTGCCCGCGAGCGCGGGCATTCTCCGGCTAGGAATTTTTCCTAGCCAAAAAAACAAACAAACGGGTGGATGGTTTTAAAAAATCATTCCCCGTTTTTAATTTGTCTAAATTGTCTGAATCATGATTTTCTTGATTAAATGATTAGCATGATTGAAAATTCTAAAATCAAGTTAATCCTGAAATCCTATAAATCAAGGTTTAGATATTTTTTCTCGAATTTCTGATCCTTTCCGTTTCGCTTAAAAAGTGTTTTCGCAAGCGGACTGATAGTGGGGTGACTTCTAAATATTCATCATCGGCCATAATTTCCAAGCCACGCTCAAGAGTAATTTTTATCGGCGGGGTGAGCTGAATAGCTTCGTCTGCTCCGGAAGATCGCATATTGCTCATTTGCTTGCCTTTCGTAGGATTGACCGCCATATCCTGTCCTTTGGAAGTGTTGCCGATTACCATTCCTTCAAAAACTTCTGTTCCCGGTCCGATAAAAAGCGTTCCGCGAGTTTGCAAATTTGCCAAAGAAAAACCCAGCGCTTTTCCTGTCGCCATCGAAATCATCGATCCCGTATCGGTTTTTTTAATTTCTCCCGCATAAGGGCGAAAGCCGATGACACGGCTGCAAAGAATTCCTTCGCCACGAGTGTCAATCATAAATTCTCCGCGATAACCCAAAATTCCGCGCGTCGGAACTTCAAAAATCATCCGCATTTGACTGCCCGCTTGTTTCATATTCATCATCACGCCTTTTCTTTTGCCGATTTTTTCAATTACAACTCCGGAAGATTTTTCCGGCGCATCGACAGTCAATTCTTCAAACGGTTCGGATTTTACGCCGTCAATATCCTTGATAATTACTTTTGGTTTGGAAACTTGCAATTCAAATCCTTCGCGACGCATATTTTCCAAAAGAATGGCGATGTGCAATTCACCGCGGCCATAGACAGTGTAATATTCGGCGGAAGGAAAATCGATTTTTAATCCTACATTTACTTCCAATTCTTTAATCAAGCGTTCTTTGATTTGTTTGTTAGTAACTAATTTTCCTTCTTTGCCGGCAAACGGAGAATCATTAACCAAGAAACTCAAAGAAATTGTCGGTTCGTCTATGTTGATATATGGCAATGCTTCTTGATCGGGCGAGGCGCAAATTGTTTCGCCAATATCGATTTTAGGAATTCCGGCAATCATTACGATATCGCCGGCGCAAGCTTCGGCGGTTTCTTTTCTTTCCGTTCCGAGAAAAGAAAATAATTTTATAATTTTCCCTGTTTCATTGGTTCCATCGCTTTTTTTAACAGTAATAGTATCATTCACACGAATTATTCCTTCATAAATTCGGCCGATTCCCAGCCGTCCGAGAAAATTATCATAGCCGAGATTAAAAAGTTGCATTCGCAAAGGTTTTTCAATATTTTCTTTTGGCGTTGCTGGAATGCGATTGATAATCGTATCTAAAAGCGGGGTAAGATCTTTTGATTCGTCTTCTAAATGCATTTTGGCGATTCCTTGACGGGCGATGGCGTAGACTGTGGTAAATTCCAATTGTTCATCGCTGGCGCCAAGATCTAAAAAAAGTTCAAAAACTTGCTCTTGCGCCAGATCCGGATCAGCGGCCGGCTTGTCAATTTTATTTATCACGACAATCGGTTTTAGTCCGAGCTCTAAAGATTTTTTTAAAACAAATCTGGTTTGCGGCATCGGTCCTTCTTGCGCGTCCACGACTAAAATTACGCTGTCAATCGAACGCAAAACCCGCTCCACTTCCGATCCGAAATCGGAATGTCCGGGAGTGTCCACGATATTTATTTTAGTGTCCTTGTAAATTATCGCCGCGTTTTTGGAATAAATCGTAATGCCGCGTTCTTTTTCCAAAGCGTTGCTGTCCATTGTCGCGCCTTCTTGCGTGGCGCCGGTTTGGCGCATAATGGCGTCGGTCAAAGTTGTTTTTCCATGATCCACATGGGCGATAATCGCGATATTTCTAATTTCCATAACCTACGAAACTACAAATCTAGTACAAATTTACAAATGTACGAATGTTGTTTTTTTAAAATTAAATTATTTGAAACACAAAGCTTACCATATGCTTTTAAAACGGTTTTGTCAAAGGGAAATTTATTTATGTTTTGCAATTTTGTAGAGACGAGGCACTACCTCGTCTCTACAAAAAAATTACAAAACAAAATTTTTACCTTTCCAAATCCAAAACCTCGTCAATTCTGATTTGGGAAACAAAATCCGGAACATGGCTGACCAAAACCATGGCGCCTTTGTATTTATCCAGCGCTTGGGCAATGATTGGCAGATGGCGAAAGTTGATATGATTGGTCGGTTCATCGAGAATTAAAAGTCCCGGTTCTTGCAAGA
>DMXN01000015.1:27166-29680 GCA_003482885.1 Candidatus Moraniibacteriota bacterium | reverse complement strand
TGCTGATTTTTACGCAACGAAATATTGATGGTTTTTTCTTCCGGTTCGTAATTTTTTACAATCGTGACGGAATCAATGCGCAAAATTTCTCCGATTAAATTTTCTTGATGGGGAATAGTGAATGGTCGAATAGCTTTATCTTCGCGTCGCACATCGACTTTTGATTCTTCCATCTCTTGCGCTTTGTTGCGCATTTTTCTAGCGACTAAACGCATTTTTCCGCCTTTATTGGCGAAGAAGTTGGCTTTTTCTTTATTGGCGATAATTTCTTTTTCATACTGCGCGTTTTTCCGTTTTTCTTTTTCAATGCGGGCGGAAATTTCTTCCACCACTGTATAGTAGTCGCCGAGATATTGTTCTACTTTGTGCGTGAAAATATCCAAATATAAAACTCCGTCGGTAAAAGAATTTAAGAAATCGGCGTCATGGGAAATAACAAGGCAAGTTTTATTATAATTTACAAGAAACTCGGTGAGATGCTGAATGCCGGCGGGATCAAGATTATTGGTTGGTTCATCCAAAATCAACAAATCCGGATTGGTGATGAGCGCGGAAGCTAAAAGCAAGCGCGCTTGTTGTCCGCCGGAAAATGTTTTAATGATTCGATCAAGCGGAGCTTTTAAATTTACTATCGCTAAAACTTTTTCAATGCGTGGATCAAGGTCGTATATTTTTCCTTGGTTTATTGAAAAATGTTTGGCGAAGAAATCGCGTACGGTAATTTCCATTTCTTCTCGCGGAATTACTTGTTGGGCGCAAGCGACGGTGAGATTTTTTGTCACATGAATTGTGCCGGATTCCGGTTTGAGTGCTCTCGTAATCAATTGCAAGAGCGTGCTTTTGCCGGCGCCGTTTTGCCCCATCAAAGTTATTTTTGAACCTTGGCGCAAAGAAAAAGACGCCTCATCAAGAATGGGCTTGTTGCGGGAATATTCAAATGAAACTTCATTGAATCTGATGGCGACTTCGTTTTCAGACATAGTTTTAGGAAAAATAATAATAAAAAATCCGCTGGGCATTCAAGTATGCAGTTTATACTATATTTTGAAAAAAAGAAAGAGGCGGTTTTTTTGACACAAAGACCGTTCGTCGGTATAATTACAGGGTAAAATAAAAAGAAAAGCTATCAATTTTAAAGCATTAGACGGAATGTTTATTTTTTTATTTATAAATGCTTAAAAGAATTAAAAAATTTACGAGGAAAATATCAGGCAACTTGTTTGGAAATTTTTCCAAGGATATTGGCATTGATTTAGGAACGGCCAATACATTGGTTTATGTGAAAGGGCGGGGAATTGTAATCAACGAACCGTCAGTGGTGGCGATCAATAAAAAAACCGGACAAATTTTGGCGATTGGAAAAGAAGCCAAAAAAATGGTGGGAAAAACTCCCGGGCATATTGTGGCGATCCGGCCGCTGGTGGACGGCGTAGTGAGCGATTTTGAAATTACTCAACAAATGTTGAAATATTTTATCGACAAAGTGCATCGAGGAAGTTTCACGCTTTTTCCACGGCCGCGCGTGATCGTGGGGATTCCTTCGGAAGTGACGGAAGTGGAAAAAAGAGCGGTGATTGACGCGACGCTGAATGCCGGAGCGCGCGAGGCTTATTTAATTGACGAACCGATGGCGGCGGCGATCGGCGCGCGACTGCCGGTGCAAGACGCGTCGGGCAATATGGTGGTGGATATCGGCGGCGGGACAACCGATATCGCCGTAATTTCTTTGGGCGGAATTGTTGTTTCACGCAATCTGCGGGTGGCCGGCGATGAAATGAATGAAGATATCGTGCGATATTGCCGAGATGAATTTAATTTGCTTATCGGAGAAAAAACAGCGGAAGATGTAAAAATTGCCATCGGCAGCGCTTGTGTCCAAAAAGAAAAAAAACAAATGCAAGTGCGCGGTCGCGATTTAGTAACCGGCTTGCCAAAAGAAGTGACAATTACCGATGAACAAGCGCGCGAAGCGTTGTCGCGGTCGATTAGAATAATTATCAATAATATTAAAACAGCGGTGGAAGAAACTCCGCCGGAACTTTTGTCGGATATTATGCAAAAGGGAATAATTCTTGCCGGCGGAGGCGGACTGATTCGCGGAATTGATCGCTTGATCGCCAATCACACGGAAATTCCGGTGCGAATGATGGAAGATCCTCTCACAGCCGTTGTGCGCGGAACAGGAATAGTTTTGGAAGACATCGAATCTTTGCGGGATGTTCTTGTGGAAAATCAACATGAGAAGTCGTTCGATTAAGGATAATTGTTCTATGATGAAAAATAATAAAAAACTCACTATTCGCAATTCTACCGCGGAATTTTTAATTTTCACTTCTCAAGCGGGAGAAGATGGGATTGAAGTACGAGTGGAAGATGAAAATGTATGGTTAACTCAAAAACTTATTGCTAAGCTTTTTGATGTTGCAATTCCTACAATAAACGAACATTTAAAAAACATTTTTGATACTGAAGAATTAGAGAAAAATTCAGTTATTAGGAATTTCCGAATAACTG
>DMXN01000015.1:0-26942 GCA_003482885.1 Candidatus Moraniibacteriota bacterium | reverse complement strand
AGCAAACAATATTTTAAAGATTTGATTCTTGAAATTCGCGATATTCGCGAAAGTGAAAGAAATTTTTATCAGCAAATTACGGATATTTATGCCACGGCAATTGATTATAATCTAAATTCTCCAACTACAAGAGAATTTTTTGCAACTGTTCAAAATAAGCTTCATTTTGCAACACATGGACATACGGCTGCAGAAGTGATTGTAAGTCGCGCAAATCATAAGAAAGATTATATGGGGTTGACCGTTTGGAAGAAATCGCCGAACGGAAAAATATTGAAATCCGATGTTGCGATTGCGAAAAATTATTTGAATGAAAAGGAGATAAAGTTTTTGAACAGAATCGCTACGATGTATCTTGATTATGCCGAGCATCAAGCGGAAAAAGGCGTTCCCATGACGATGGCGGATTGGGCGGGTAAATTAAATACTTTTTTAAAGTTTAATAATGAAAATATCTTGCAGAATGCGGGAAAAGTTACGGCGGAAATTGCCAAATCATTTGCTGAAAGTGAGTTTGAAAAATATCGCCCAATTCAGAATAAACTTTTCGAATCCGACTTCGATCGAGAGGTGAAAAAACTTTTAAAATTTAATAAACAGAACTAATTTTTTAATTTTAATAACAATATGAACAAAATGATTTTTCTAAAAAATAAAAAGCTAGGGATAATTCTATTGTCCGCATTGCTGTTCGTTGTTTTTTCCATATATGGAATAGCTAAAATAAAAAATAATATAACAGAACAACAGAAAAGAATTTCCAGTTTAGAAGAATTTCAAAAAATGGAATTGGAAGAAAGAAAACAACGAGAAGATGAAGCTAATCAACAGAATGATGAAATGAACCGTTTGAATAAAAAACAAGAAGTATCATTTTGCCAAAAAAAGAAAGAAGATTGCGAAAACAAGATTTATGAAATAGATAATGGTGAATTGCAAATAGATAGACCTGGCATTTGGAAAGGAAGTCGAACTGAAATGATAAAAAAATTGCAAGATCTTATTGATGGGTGGAAGAAAAATAAAAAAGAAACTGAGGACGAAAATCAAAAGAAATATTTTCAGGAGGGCATAAACAAAACTGAAAAAGAAATAACAAAAATAAAAGGAATTATGGCAAGCGAAACAATAGAGAAGAGCAATCTTTTGGATGGTGAATGTAAGGATTATCAGAACCCTTGTGAATAACAGAAAATATAATTTTCTTGCGATTATTATTTGCCTTTCGTTTGTTTTGCTGGGCTTGTTTTCGGTTGAAGGATTTGATTGGAAAAATTTGCGATATAGCGGAAACGCGATAACAACTGATGAGTCGGCTCATATTTCAAGCGGATATTATTATTTAAAAACCGGCAAATATTTTTTAAATGTTGAACATCCGCCACTGGTAAAAGATTTATCCGCTCTGCCGCTTTTATTCTTGAAACCTGTTTTTCCAAATATTTCTTCTGACATCATTATCTTCGAAGGCTATGCGTGGGAATATTATCCGCCGAAAGAATTTATTTTCTCAAAAAATCTTGAGATAAGAAATGCTCAATGGGATTGGGCAAGGGTTTTTTTATTCAATCCTCAAAATAATCCAGATCTCATCGCATTTTGGGCAAGGCTAGCGGTTATATTTTTTAATGCTTTATTTTTATTCTTACTATATTTTTTTCTTTCAAAAATTTGGAATAATAGAGTCGCAACTATTAGTTTATTTTTGATTGTTTTTTCGCAATTTAGCCTCGCGAACGGTTCATTGGTTACAATGGATTTTATGTCGTCCGTATTGCAAATACTAGCGATTGTCAGTTTTTCTGTGTATATAAAAAATTTCGCGGAGGAAAAAAATACAAAATTTTCCTTTTCGGTAGCTTCACTTTTTTTATCGCTGGCTCTTTTGTCAAAATTTTCTTCCGCTATTTTAATTCCCGCTATGTTTGTAGGAGGAATTATTTATGTAGCTTTTATTAAGAAAAGTTGGAAAGCTTTTTTTCAATACGCGTTAAGATTCAGCTTTCTTTCTTTGACTATCTTGTTGTTCATTTCAATTTTTTATTATTTCCATACTTTCAATATGAATAATGATGATATGGTTGCCCAAATTG
Organism: Candidatus Moraniibacteriota bacterium; assembly: GCA_003482885.1. Taxonomy (GTDB): domain Bacteria; phylum Patescibacteriota; class Minisyncoccia; order Moranbacterales; family UBA2206; genus UBA9630. The sequence goes on along the minus strand of DMXN01000015.1, from coordinate 24,849 downwards.
ATCATTATTATCCGGATGGTTTGCCTCTTGGAATAAAAGAAATTTTAGCGGGCTTCATTTTTAGCAATCCAATTTTAAAAGGGTTAGCTCAATATGCAAGCGGCGTATTGATGGTTTTTTCCAGAATGAGTGTGGTTTATCAGCAAATATTTTTTATGGGAAAAGTTTACGGAGCAGAAGGAGCAGGCTCAATGTATTTTCCAATTTTGTATTTTGCAAAAATGTCAGTTGGATTATTGATTTTAAATTTATTAGCATTATTATTGGTAATCCAAAAGTTTATTTTTTTCAAGGGAAAATTATTACAAAGAATAAAATTATTTTTAGATAATCCGACAACTTTTTTATTGGTGGTATTTATTTTTTGCTATTCCATTATCACTCTTTCATCCAATTTGCAAATAGGATTAAGACACATAATGCCGATTATTTTAGGATTAACTGTTTTAACCGCCAAGGCGATAGATTCATTCTGGGATAAAAAATTATTCAAAATTAGATTTAGCCATATTTTTTCTGTAATTTTTTTGGTAATAATATTATCGGTCTTTTCTTCGTTTCCAAATTACATAAGTTATTATAATTCCTTTGCTGGCGGAACAAGCAATGGCTACAAAATAGCGACTGATTCAAATTTTGATTGGGGACAGGACGCAAAAAAGCTGGTAAAATGGATTGAGGAAAATAATATCAAAAAAATATATGTTGATATAGAGGGAAATATACCATTGCGATGGTATATCGGAAATGCTTACAATGAGCTTAATTTAAAAAATAGATCTTCACTGGATTCGGAATCGTATGTTGCCGTTGCTATATCTAAATATGAAATTAAAAAATATAATTTTCCAAAAGAAAATTTGGCGCAGAAAATTGGAAATACGATATTGATTTTTAGAGTGCCATGAATATGAAAGATATAAATTTGCCTGCCAATCCGTATAAATCAATTCAAGTGGTTCTTAGTCAAATGGAATATAGCTGTGTTAAAGAATATATAAAGCGAATGGAAAACCATTTGCTTAAACCAAATAAATAAAATTATTTTTTAAAATTTTCTAGTTATGCCTCAAAAATATTTTACTGCAAGAATAATAAAATTGATCGCGACAGCGATTGTTTGTTTGGCGCTGATTTTTTTAAATCCCAAAGGATTTTTCAATCCATTGCGCGGATTTTTTTTAACGGTTAGCGCGCCTTTTCAAAAAGTATTTTATCAAACCGGCGAAAAAATCGGCGAAACAATTTATTTTTTCGGATTTATTTCAGAACTGAAAAATGAAAATATCAAATTATCCAAAGAAAATAATTTCTTGGCGGCGAAGATCGCCGGGTTGGAACAGGAAAAAAGCGAAAATATAATATTGCGGGAGCAGCTTAATTTGCTCCCGCGCGATAAGTTTGATTTGATTGGCGGTTTTATAATCGGGCAGGATCCGCAAGGTTCGGAAAGCTGGGTTATTTTCGACAAGGGGGAAAAAGACGGCGTCGCGTCGGGAATGCCGGTAATTGTTTCCAATGGAATTTTAGTCGGGAAAGTGGACGAAGTTTATTCCGGCAGTTCCAAGATCAATCTGCTCACCGGTTCGAATAGTTCCATAAATGCGGTGGATATTGAAACGGGGGCGAAAGGAATCGCGCGGGGTGAATACGGGTTGGGAATCATAATGGATATGGTAACGCAGTCTGATGTTTTAAATGAGGGAGATAGCGTGGTTACTTCCGGATTGGGAAGCGATATTCCCAGAGGATTATTGGTTGGAAAAATCAAGGAAATAAAAAAATCGCAAGACAAGCTTTTTCAAGAAGCGATAATTGTTCCGCGCGTAAAATATTCGAAACTGGATGTTGTTTTCGCGATTAAATAATTATGCCGCAAAAAGTAATAATTTTTTTGATAATATTTTTTGCCGTTATTTTACAGTCGGCGGTTTTTTCTAATGTTTTTTTTCTGGGAACCGGACCGAATATTTTGCTTCTCTTTGTTGTTTTTTTGGTCAGCCGTGAGGGTTTCGAAAAAGCGCTGGGGAAAATTATTTTGGCGGGATTTATTTTAGATCTAGCGTCTTTTTATCCCGTCGGAATGAATGTTTTTTCTTTTGCCGCCACGGCTTTCTTGGTCAGCTTTTTTTCCAAAAGATTTTTAACGGTTTCGTCCGGCTGGCATATGCCTGTGTTATTTTTTCTGGTTATTTTAAGCGCGCTGGCGAACGAATTATTATTGGCGGGGTTGTTTCAAACAGCCGTTTATTTTAAAAGCTTGCCACAAATCGATTTGATTTTTTCTTTAACATTGTCTGTTTTGTTGAAAAAGATTTTTCTGAATATTTTATTTTTTCCGGTCGTTTATTTTCTATTGTTAAAAAATGAAAAGTTTTTAAGTTTGATCGCCCGTAAAAAAATGAGTTGAAATGTATGTTTGATAAATATTTTAAAAAAAGAAGAATACAAAAAGGCGTTGAGATTGAAGACGCGATTATGACGGTTACGGAAAAAGAGAAAGCGCTAATTGAAACGCCTTTTAAGAGAAAGGGTTTGTCGCTGGTTTGGTATTTTATTTTGCTGGCGATGTTTTTTATTTTGGGGAAAGTTTTTTATTTGGACATCATTGAGGGAAAATATTATGTCGCCGTTTCTCGGGAAAATCGCATCAGAAATATTATAATCAAAGCGCCGCGCGGAAATATTTTAGATAAATTCGGCCGTGTTTTGGCAAGAAATTCTCCCAGTATCGATGCGGTGGTAATGCCGAATTTTTTGCCGAAAAGTTCGGAGGACAAAAAAATATTGGCGGAAAAAGTCGCCGGTATTTTAAATATGAATTCCGGCAATGTGGAAATATTATTTTTGAGCCAAAACGAAAAATCCAGCGAACAAATTCTTTTAAAGGAAAATATTTCCCAAGATCAGGCCTTAATTTTAGCGGAAAAAATTATCGAATTGCCGGGAATTTCCATCGAAAAAACCGCCATTCGCAATTATGAAGACAGTGCGATTTTTTCGTCGGTCATTGGCTATGATGGAAAAATAACCAAAGAAGAAATGGATAAAAATAAAAATTATTTAATGACCGACTATATCGGGAAAACCGGTTTGGAAAAAAGTTATGAAAAAGAATTAAAAGGAATTTACGGAGCGCAGCAAATTGAAATTGATTCCAAGGGCGAGGTGAAAAAAAATTTAGGCTTAATTAATCCGCAAGCGGGGAATGATTTGGTTTTAAATATTGATCAGGGATTGCAAAAAAAAATATATGACAGCTTGTCCGCGGTATTGGAAAAAACCAAAACAAAAACGGCGGCGGCGGTAGCAATCGATCCGAGCACGGGAGGAATTTTAGCGATAGTGAGTTTGCCGAGCTATGACAATAATTTATTTGCCGGCGGAATCAATAGCGAAGATTATAAAAAATTAATCAGTGATAAGACCTTTCCGCTGTTAAATCGTGCGACCAGCGGAGAATATCCGCCCGGTTCAACGATAAAACCGGCTGTTGCAGCCGCCGCGCTTTCGGAAAAAACAATTTTGGAGGAAACGACAGTCGGTTGCGGAGGGGCGATTCATATTGGCGGTTGGAGTTTCGGGGATTGGAAAACGCATGGCGGAGGGATTGATGTAAAAAAAGCAATCGCTGAAAGTTGCGATGTATTTTTTTATGCGGTTGGCGGAGGTTACGCGAACATTCCGGGGCTGGGAATGGATCGGATGAAAAAATACGAAAATCTTTTTGGATTCGGAGAAGCGACGGGAGTCGATTTGCCCGGCGAATTAAAAGGTTTTATTCCCAGCGAGGAATGGAAGTTGAATTATAAAAAAGAAAAATGGTATATCGGCGACAGTTATCATTGCGCTATCGGTCAAGGATTTGTGTTGGCGACTCCTTTGCAATTGGCGAATTATACAGCGGCGCTTGCCAATGGCGGAACATTGTATTCTCCCAAAGTAGTTAATCAAATTCGCAGAATCAACGGAGAGAATGAATATATCCAGCCGGAGATTATTCGCAAGAACTTTATTTCCAAAGAGGTTATGCGAATTATCAGAGAAGGCATGCGCCAAACTATCACCTCTGGCACGGCGCAGCCGTTGAAAGATTTGCCGGTGGCAGTGGCGGGAAAAACCGGCACGGCGGAATTCGGCGAAGAAGACAAGACGCACGCTTGGTTTGTTTCTTTCGCGCCGTATGATAATCCAAAAATCGCGATGGTGGTTTTAGTAGAAGGCGGAGGCGAAGGCCACTCTAGCGCCGTTCCGGTGACAAAAGAGGTTTATGAGTGGTATTTTGGGGAGAGGGAATAAATAAAGGCAAATTGCTGTTTTGCTTGACATAATCTTAAAAACCTCATAAACTACACCAGTAATCAAAAAAAGACTAAATTATTATGTTGACTATAAGATTGGCAAGAATGGGGAAAAAAAATAGCGCTCAATTTAAAATAATGCTTCAAGAGCGGACAGTGGTACCCGGAGGACGGCATATTGAAATTTTGGGCAGTTATAATCCGCATTCCAAAGAGGCGGTTTTGAAAGGAGATCGGATAAAATACTGGATTGAAAAAGGCGCGTTCGTTTCCGACACAGTTCATAATTTATTAGTTAAAAAAGGAGTAATTTCCGAAAAGAAAAGAGTTGTAAAAATTCCGAAGAAAGTGGTTGCTGGAGAAAAACCCGCTGAAACTTCGAAAGTTGAAGATGTAGTTGCTGAAAAAAAAGAAGTTGTAAAAAAAACCGAAGAAACAATAGAACCGATTAAAAAAGAATCTGCCACTGTGGAAGTTATGGCGGACGAGGCTGAAGCGCCGAAGCAAGAATGATTTTTTTCAAAATTAAATATTTTTTTTCCGCAGATGATAGGCAATTGTAAGACCTATTGAGGAAAGTAGAAAAAGTTTTTTTCTTTTTCTGTTATTTCTGCGGACAGTCCGCAGTTTTTATTTTTAAATTTAAAAAATATCATTATGCAAACCAGACAACAAAAAGAAGTTATCGCAAAAGAATTGGCAAAGAAAATTAAAGGAGCGAAGGCGGTGGTTTTTTCCGATTTTAAGGGATTGACAATGAAAGATATGACGGCGTTAAGAAGCGAATTGAGAGCCGAAAAAATAAGTTTGAAAGTCGTGAAAAAAACATTGATCAATATTGCGCTGAAAGAAGCCGGAGTGGAGGCGGACATTCTTAAAATGGAAGGACAAATCGCAGTGGCGGTTTCCGACAAGAATGAAGTGGCGGCGGCGAAAATAATGAGCAAATTTTCCAAAGCGAATAATAATTTGAAAATGACGGGAGGAATTTTGGAAGGAAAAATGTTGAGTGTTGAAGATGTTATCGCGCTTTCCAAGTTGCCGTCCAAGGAAGAACTGCTGGCGAAATTTGTCGGCGCGATCAACGCTCCGATTTCCGGTTTCGTTAATGTTTTGGCTGGAAATCTAAGCGGGTTCGTCAGAGCTTTAAAAGCTGTTGCGGAGAAGAAATAAAGTTATATTGCTAAATTGTTTCATTGTTGAATTGTTAATAAATTAAGTTTTTTTAAATAATTTTAAATTTTACGAGATTGCAGTTTTTATTTTTTGTACATTCGTACATTCGTAAAAATTCGTAATTCGTAGGGAAAAAGTATGACAGAAGAAAAAAAAGAAGAAGTGACAGTGCCAGCAAAATTTCAAAAACTTGTTTCTGAAATTGAAACAATGAGCGTTTTGGAACTGTCGGAATTAGTGAAAATTTTGGAAGAGAAGTTTGGCGTGTCCGCTTCCGCTCCAATGATGATGGCTGGCGTTCCGGCGGCTGGCGATGCAGTCGTTGCAGTTGAGGAAAAATCCGAATTTGATGTTGAAGTAACCGCTTGCGGAGCTTCAAAAATCAATGTGATCAAAGCGGTGCGAGAGTTAACCGGTCTTGGTCTTAAAGATGCCAAAGATTTAGTTGATGCCGCTCCAAAAGTGATTAAAGAAAAAGTTTCCAAAGCCGACGCGGAGAATATGAAAAAGAAACTGGAAGAAGCCGGCGCGACTGTAACATTGAAATAATTGTTTTAAAAAAAATGAAAAAGAAAACCCGCCCTTTTAAAAGGCGGGTTTTTTAATTGCGCGGATTGCTTGCAAAAATCAAATAAAATTAAAATGTTTTAGCGCCGGAAGAATATTTGGCGCTAGATCATTTCTTTTTTCGATTAGTACCGCGTAGGGGATTCGAACCCCTGATTTCCAGGATGAAAACCTGGCGTCCTAACCGGGCTAGACGAACGCGGCATTTATTCTTTCCAATAACTCTTTCTTTTTAAAGCTACTATTCTTTAATTCTATTTTACTCTTGGTTATATACGCATAATACATACTTCTATACAGGATGCCACCCAAAGGGTGGTCAGTCTTTGGCTGAAAAACCTGATGTCCTAACCGATAGACGATGAGGCCAAATTGCAATATAAAAAAGCGTTGAAGCTTTTTTTCTAACTTTTCACTAAAAAGATAATAGCACAGCTTGAAAAATAAATCCAGTGGTCGCCGGCGATAATTTTTTTGTCTTTTTTAAATTTTTGAGTTAGAATAAAATCAGCTATAAGCGGGAAGATAAAAAGTTTATGCCAAAATACAAATCCAGAGTGGTAAAAGTCGGACCGTATAAATTGGGCGGGAATAATCCGGTGCGAATTCAGTCGATGTGCAATACGGATACGCGTGATGTTGCCACGACGATCAAACAAATTTTAGAATTGGAAAAAGCCGGTTGTGAAATTATTCGCGTGGCGGTGCCGGATATGGAAGCCGCCAAAGCGATTGGGAAAATTAAAAAGCAAATTCATATTCCGTTAGTGGCAGATATTCATTTTGACTATAAATTAGCGTTGGAAGCCATCAATCAAGGAATAGATAAAATTAGAATTAATCCGGGAAATATCGGATCAATGGAAAAAACGCAAGCTGTGGTAGACTTATGCAAGAAAAATAAAATTCCCATTCGCATCGGAATAAATGGCGGTTCACTGGAAAAAGATATTCTAAAAAAGTATAAAAACAAAGTGACGGCGCAAGGAATGGTTGAATCGGCGATGCGTCATATCCGCATTTTGGAAAAATGCAATTTCAAAGATATTTTAATTTCTTTAAAAGCTTCGGATATTGAAAGGACAGTGGAAGCCTATCGTTTGTTGGCTAAAAAAGTTGATTATCCTTTGCATATCGGCGTGACGGAAGCCGGTACAATTTTTCGTGGCACGGTTATGTCTTCCATTGGTTTGGGGATATTGCTTTATGACGGAATCGGAGCGACACTGCGGGTTTCGTTGACGGCCGACCCTGTAGAAGAAATGAAAGTGGCGTGGGAAATTTTGAAATCCTTAAAACTTCGAAAGAGAGGTGTGACTATAACCAGCTGTCCGACTTGCGGTCGAACGCAAATTGATTTGATAAGACTTGCCAAGCAAGTGGAATATGCTGTTCAATTTATCGAAAAAGATATTCATATTGCCGTAATGGGTTGCGCGGTTAACGGTCCCGGCGAAGCGCGCGAAGCGGATATTGGCGTAGCGGGAGGAAAAGGGATGGGAGCGATTTTTCGGAAAGGCAAAGTGATAAAATCAGTTCAAGAAGAAGATATTTTAAAAACACTATTGGAAGAAATAGCGAGGTTATAATTTTTATGATAAAAATCACAAAAAAAACAATTGGAGATGAGTTAGTAAAAAAGACGGCTTCGGATAAATTGCTGGCGAAAATGCAGCATCGGTCGGAAGAAGAAGAGACGGCTCAATTTGCCGCCAGCATTGACCTTCCCTATATCGATACCAATATCGTGCCGGTTTCCACCGACAGCTTGAAATTGATTGAAGAAACTGATGCCAAAAAATTCGGCGTGGCGATGATTCAAAAAAAAGGCAAAATCGCTTCGGTTGTTGCGACTAATCCAACCAAAGAGGAAACGCAAGAATTTTTGCGTGGTTTTTCCGAAAAATTGGGTTTGCAAATAAAGTTGTTTATTATTTCCAATTACAACTTTGAGAAAGTTTTGGAGAAATATAAAAAAATAGTTTTTGCGGAAATTTTAGACCAACTGAACTTGACCATCGGAGAAGAAACCTTGAGCGGTTTTGAATCGGCGTTGAAAGATTTGATTTCATTAAAAGAAAGAATTAAAGAATTACCCGTAACGCAAGTGATGAATATTATTATGGCCGGCGCCTATCAATTAGGCGCGTCCGATGTGCATATCGAACCGGAAGAAAAAGATTTTCGTTTGCGTTATCGCATCGACGGCGTTCTGCAAGATGTGACTTTTTTTCCGTTAAATATCCATAAAAGAATTGCTACTAGAATTAAGATGATGTCCGGAATGAAACTTAATCTCGCCGATATCGCGCAAGACGGAACTTTTGAAATAAATCTGGCTAACAAAAAAATCGCCATTCGTGTTTCCGCTATTCCGGGAAATTTCGGCGAGTCGATCGTAATGCGGCTTCTTGATCCGGATTCTATCCGCGTGGATATCGATCAGTTGGGTCTGCAAGGTTTGGCTTACGAAATAATTCAAAAAGAAATCGCCGCGCCCAACGGAATGATTCTGACGACCGGTCCGACCGGCAGCGGGAAAACCACCACGCTTTACGCTATCGTCAATAAACTTAATATGCCGAACAAAAAAATTATTACCATTGAAGATCCGATCGAATATCAGTTGACCGGTGTTTCGCAAACGCAAATTGAAAAATCGCGCGGTTATACTTTTGCCACGGGTTTGCGCGCTATCGTTCGCCAAGATCCGGATATTATTTTAGTCGGTGAAATTCGCGATGATGAAACTGCCGATATCGCTGTCAATTCCGCGTTGACGGGGCACCTGGTGCTTTCCACTTTTCATACCAACAGCGCTATCGCTTCCATTCCCAGACTTGTCGAAATGGGCGTGAAGCCGGCTTTTATTGCGCCGTCGGTCAATGCGATTATCGGACAGCGGCTGGTGCGAAAACTTTGCGATTGCAAAGAAGAATATATTCCTGCCAAAGAAACTATTGTTTCCATTAAAAAAATTCTTTCGATTATTTCCCCGCGGGCAAAAGTGGAAATTCCCAAAAATATTGAAAAACTTTACCGACCGAAAGGCTGTTTGAAATGCGGAAATACCGGCTATAAAGGACGGATCGGAATTTTTGAAGTGTTGACGATCAGTCCGGAAACGGAAAAAATGATTTTGGATCTTGCCGGTGAAACGGAAATTACGATGGCGGTTTTGGAAGAAGGAATGATTACGATGCTACAAGATGGAATTTTGAAAGCCGTCAGTGGAATCACTTCTATCGACGAAGTAAAGAAAGTAACGGGGCAGGGAGAATTTTTGGAGGGTATTTATGAAAAACTGATGGCGCAAACTTTAGGAAGCACCTTGCCGATTAAAAAAGAATTTTACGACGCGACGGTTTCAAGCGTTTCCGATTTTTCCAAAACGCAAAAATTATTAGCCGGCGCGAAAATTGCCGACGCGATAAAAATTATTTTTTCCGCCGCGCAAATTTTGGGTGTCGGCGATATTCATGTCGAGCCGGAAAAAGAAAATGTTAAAATTCGTTTTCGCATTGATGGAATTTTGCAGACAGTCGCTTCGTTGCCGCTCACGGAATATGCCACTTTTTTGGGTCAAGTTAAACTTTTAAGCGGAGTAAAAACCGAAGCGCGCCAAGGCGTTGTCGACAGCCGTTTCAGTATTTCGTTTGATGATAAAATAATCGACCTGAAAGAAAAAACAGTCGATATTCGCGTTTCGATCATTCTCGGCGGTTTTGGCGAAACGGTTGTGATGCGTTTGTTAAGCAAATCTTCCATAGAATTAAATTTGGACAAATTGGGAATTAGAAAACAGAATTTGGAAAAAATAAAACATGAAATAGGAAAGCCTAATGGTGTTGTGTTGAATACCGGTCCGACCGGTAGCGGAAAAACCACCACGCTTTACGCGATTTTGAATTTTATTAAAAATCCGGAAATTAAAATCATCACAGTCGAAGATCCGATTGAATATCAAATGGAAGGAATTTTGCAAACTCCCGTCAGCGAAAAAGACGGCTACACTTTTTCCACCGCTCTTCGCGCGCTTCTCCGTCAAAATCCGGATATTATGATGATCGGTGAAATCCGCGATAACGAAACCGCCCAAATCGCCGTCCAAGCCGCGCTTACGGGGCATCTGGTATTATCCACCTTGCATACTAACAACGCTTCCGGCGCGGTGGCGAGAATGCTAAATATGGGTGTTGCGCCGGAGGACATTGTTTCCGGCGTCAACGCTTTTATCGCCCAACGATTAGTGAGAAAACTTTGCGATTGTAAAATCAAAGTCGCGCCGACGGAAATTGAAAAAGAAAAAATAGCAGAAGTTTTGAAAACAATCAGCACGAAATCCGGCGTGGAAATTCCAAAAGTTTTAGAAATTTTTAAAGCTAATGGTTGCGAAAAATGTAACCACTTAGGCTACAAAGGCCGCACTACTATCAGTGAAATTTTTGTGCTAACTCGCGAAATTCAAGACGCCATCATCCGCGGCGCCATCACCGCCGAACTCGAACAAAAAGCCATCGAAAGCGGAATGCTAACAATGGCGCAAGACGGAATTTTGAAAGTATTGGAAGGCGAGACGAGTTTGGAAGAAGTGGAGAGGGTTGTCTGAATTGTCTGTCGCTGAATTGTCTCGAACTGTGATTAAAATGATTGAATGATGGACTATGATTTTAATTCCCTTCTCCCTTCGGGAGAAGGTGCCCGAAGGGCGGATGAGGGAAGGGCAAATGATATACAGAAAAATTATTTTTTATATTTATTTTCTTTTGGCATCAAGTTCCTCCCTCACCTGTCGCGAGTACGCGACATCCTCTCCCGAAGGGAGAGGAGAATATTAAAAAATCATAGCCCATCAAATAATCAGACAAATCACAGTTCAGACAAAAAATAAAAAAAGGCAAACCTCCGGTTGCCTTTTGCTAAATTTTTCGCCAGTCGCTGCTGGCTATACTATTTCCCCCAGGTTTTTTACCGTCTCCCAGAAGCAGTCCTCGCATAGACCGTCTCCTTGTTTGGAAAAGGCTTTTGCGATCTTCCTTCGTATTTTTTCAAAGGGCTTGGAGCCCTCCAGAAAAGGACCTTCTCCGCTGAGAAGGTCGACTTCATGAAACATCGTCGCCTTCTTGGTCGCCCGAAGGCTGTAAAAATTTTCACTGTTCCCATCTTCTGAGGACGCAGACCCACACAGTCCACAGACTCCATGAGTCGGTAAATCCCCGAAAGACACATATGTTATATAGCCATTGATATGCATCTTAAAATCGCCACTCACGACATTGCTCACTTCCACTTCCACTTTCATAATCTTCTCCCCCTTGTCAAAGAAAATTTTTCTCCCCAATCATCATGCCCATCATGACAATCAGGCTCTGTCGCCAAACCCAATTTTTAAAAAGTTAATAAAAATCAGTTAAGCTTTTTGCTGACTTTCATCAACTTTTTATCACTTTTTAATCATTTTTGGCTCTTTTAGCTTTTTCAAGACGCAATGAATTCCTTGAAAAGCTACGCGCCGCATTTTTCCATTGGCAGTATATTTACAGCTTTTTTCAAATTGTGGCAAATCGCTTCGGAAAAACATTGAAACAATACTTTCACCTGACTTCTGAATTTAGCTCTTTTCCGCAATTTGGAAAAGTTTCCTTCAAACGGCATTCTGATTTTGGATTTCCATTTGTCCAAATCTTTGTTTTTGGTTTTATTGTTAACCTTCTTGATTATCCCGCTATGACAATTATTGGCTTTGAGCGTTTGGTAGGCTTTTTTCTGATCATAAATTTTATCCATAAAAATCATAGTATTTTTGGTAATAATGTTTTCCAATGCTTTCGGATCGGGAACATTGGCCGGAGTAACGGCTAATTTATCAATAAGTCCGAACCGCATATCCACATTATGGTGTCTTTTATAGCCAAACCAAATATTGTGTTTTGATTTGGCGCCCCAGCGAGCATCGGAATCAGCCGCGTAATTTTCCACATTTTTATTGTTTAATTTTTCTTCTCCGTTGGCAATCGCTTTATCTCGCTCTTCCCATAAAGCGGTCTTGGTAACAATCGAGGAAGCGTCAATGAATTTAAATACATCTCCGAACAATCCCTTATCTCTTAAATCTTGGTTCACATTATTGAATATGTCGGCGATATTTTCAGTTCCCAGTCTTTTTCTCAGTTTTCCGAAATAGCTGTGGTCAGGAGTTTTTTCCAAAAGTTCAAATCCGCAAAACCATTTAACGGCCACATTTTCTTCCAACACTTTTTCCATTTCACGATCGGAATAGTCTTCCCAAAACTGAATGAGCAGACTCTTGAAACCTTTAATCACATCAATGCCTTCCGCTCCGGTGTCGGAATACAATTTGCGATAAGGAGAAATCAGTTTTTCAAAATCGATTATCCTTTTTAGTTTTCTGAACGCATGATCTTCTTTGACCAACTTCTCGATAATTTCTTCTTCCGAAGAAGTGAATAGTCTTATCGTTTTGTTTTCTGTTTTAACCATTTTGTTTGAATTAAATTAAGCGACTTATGGCTTAATTATACCACAAGATGGTTGTTTTCGGTATGGGAATTTCGATTAAGGTTTTTAGGGAATTGGCGACAGAGCCAATCAAGAAAATCATGGTTCAGATAAACACTAATCTGCAGGCAAGAATCTTGAACTGGGAGCCCAAGAAGAAGGAATTATATCGAGGAACAGCGCCGCCGTTTTGCCAAAGCGAAACAACCGCCCTGCCCGTGTCTTGAAAAAAATTCCCTATATTGACGGCCAAAGATAGAAGCCACCAATTGCCTGCAATTTACTGCTAGCCACCGATTTTAAACGATGACTTGTAAAGATAGTATAGCTTGTAAAGTTTGTCAAATGGGGGTATGATTTTAATTGTCATCCTCGCGGAGGCGGGGATCCAGTGTGGAAACTTAATGAAAAGATACTGTCCTTATATTTTAAACAACAGTGAAAGCAAGATGACTTGTATTTTAATGTAGTTTAGCGACTAGATTCCCGCCTTCGCGGGAATGACAGAAAAATATGCTCACCGATTCTTCCGAACAACTCAATAATTTGGATTCCGCCATTCAGCCGAAAGAAACTTTGGATGATGCGAGTCTCGACAACACTTTGCGGCCGCAGAGTTTTTTGGAATATGTCGGACAGGAAAAAGTGAAAAAAAATCTTGGCATTCTTATTGGCGCCGCTAAAAAAAGAAAAGAGCAAATCGAACATGTTTTGCTTTACGGTCCCGCAGGTTTGGGAAAAACAACTCTGGCAAATATTATTGCCAAAGAACTTGGTGTGAGCATTAAAACTACTTCCGGTCCGGCGATTGAAAGAGTGGGGGATTTCGGTTCCATTCTCACTAATTTGCAAGACGGCGATATTTTATTTATCGATGAAATTCATCGTTTGAATAAAACTATTGAAGAAGTTCTTTATCCGGCGATGGAAGATTTCAAGTTGGATATCGTGATTGGCAAAGGTCCGTCGGCGCGCACTATTCAGCTTGATTTGCCGAAGTTTACTTTGATCGGAGCAACGACAAAACTTGGTTCGCTTTCTAATCCATTGCGTAATCGTTTTGGCGCCATTCATCGATTGGAATTTTATGAAACGGATGAAATTAAAAATATTTTGCGCCGTTCGGGAAGAATTTTGGAGGTTCCGATGGAAGAAGACGGACTTTCAGAAATTGCCAAATGTGCCAGAGCCACTCCTCGCGTTGCTAATCGGCTTTTGAAACGAGTGCGCGACTTTTCGCAAATCAAAAATTATTCTACAATTGACAGTGTGAAAGCGCGTGAAGCTTTGGAAATGATTGATGTTGATCACATTGGACTTGAACCAGCAGACAAACATATTTTGCGAACAATTATCGAAAAATTTGCCGGCGGACCGGTTGGACTTTCAACAATCGCCGCTGCAACGTCCGAAGAAATTAAAACAATCGAAGATGTCTATGAGCCATATTTATTACAAATCGGATTTCTCGCTCGCACTCCGCGTGGAAGAATTGCGACTGAATTGGCGTATAAGCATTTAGGGGTTGACTACGAAAGTATGAATAATTACAAAAACACAAAAATACAAAAAATTTAATTCTTTTTTTCGTATTTTTGTACTTTTGTATAATTTTGTAATTTCGTAGAACTATATGCAATCAATAATCTTCATCATCTACGCATTTTTTATTTTCTGTTATTTTTTGATTTCTTTTTTTATTGCGTATCATTTGATTAAATATGCCATCAATTCTCATTTCAGTCATTTGATGGTCGCTTTTTTTTCAATCATTTCGCTTTTTCTTTTAATCTCTAACATTTTTCTATTTTTTTCCGTCGATTGGCAAACGATTTTGAAAAATATTTTTTCTAATAATATTGGCGGTTTTTAATTTATTTATGCAAAATTTCAATCATTTTCATTTTAAAGGACAGAAGCCGGGGGAGGAAATTTTAATGGTGGTTCATCGCCATTGGTTTGATATTTTGAGCCATTTTTTTATTATTTTCATCATGCTGGCGATGTTTTTCGGCGGTTTTGTTTTCATTCCCGCGTTTTTTTCATTTTTCAGTGAAAGTTTCGGCCGAAATTTGTTTTTCTTTTTGCAAAATATTTTTTTAATTTTCATCTGGCTGTTTTTCTTCCTTATTTGGATTGATTATTATTTCGATGTTTGGATCGTGACCGACGAGCGGATCGTGAATATCGAACAAAAGGGGCTTTTTTCGCGGGAAGTGAGCGAGTTGGAATTGGAAAATATTCAAGATATCACGGTGGATGTTTTGGGAATAATTCCCACTTTTCTCAATTATGGCGAACTTTTCGTGCAGACGGCGGCGGAAAAAGAGCGGTTTGTTTTTCATAATGTTCCCGATCCCTACATTATCAAAGATCGCATTATGAATTTACAACAAAAAGTGAAAAAAAAAGAAAGCGAAGATCTGGGCGCAGTTATCAGAAAAGAAATTCATGAAGAATTAAAATAAAATTTGTAGGGGCGCGGTCTTGTGCCCGCCCTGTTTTTAAAATATAAAAACAAAAAAATTCGGGTGAGAAATAAAATAAAAATAAATTTGTTTATATTTTCAATCTTGCTTTTGGCAGGATTTTTTGGTTTTTTGGGAAATTGTTTGGCTTCCGAACAGGCGATTATTATTAGTTCCGTGCAAATTAAAGGTGAAAAAGCCGATGATGATTTTATTGAATTTTATAATATTACTTGTAAAAATATTGACTTATCCGATTATAAAGTTAAAAGAAGAGTTAAAGATGGCGGAGAAAAAGAAATTGGCACATTAAAAAATGCTATTCCCGCCAAAGGATATTATCTTTGGGAGAATACAAGTGGCAATCTTTCGGATAATCCCGATTATTCAACAAAATCATACACTCTTTCTGATAATTATAGTCTTGCTTTGCTTGATAAGGCTGGCAAGCAAATCGATTCAATAACTTGGGGAAATAATTTAAATCCATTTGAAAATACGCACAGCTATTCTAATAATCTGGCTAAATTCGAAGTGCTTCGCCGAAGCGTTGATAATAAGTTTTCTATTTTGCTGAAATATTCACCAAAAAATTCATCCAATATTGAATCCGATGAGCTAGAATTATGTCCCCATGAGAAGCCGGAAGAAGATACGCCCGAACCGGAAATAAAAAATTATTTCGGAAAATTGAAAATCAATGAAATTTTCCCCGCGCCGAAAACTAAAAATGATGAGAAAGAATTTGTGGAGATAGTCAATATTTCTGCGGAAAGCGTTAATCTTTCCGGTATGCGGATTGAGGATGAAAAAAAACATAAAGTAAATTTTCCGGAAAAAATATTAGCGCCCAAAGAAATATATTTTCTGGAAGAGAAGTTTGAATTAAATAATACTTCTTCGGACACGGCATATTTAATTGGCAAGGACAGCGACAAAAATAATCCGCTTGATGCGGTGAGTTATGAAAAACCGAAATACGATTATTCTTACGCTTTTAATGGTTCGGCTTGGCAATGGACAAGCAAAATTACCAAAGGCGCGGAAAATCAGTTTGATGAAATTCTTTCCGGAACAATCAAAAAAGATAAAAATATTTACGCCGGAGTTTATGCCGATTTTGAGGCAAAAGTCGGGGATAAAGTTAAAAAATTTACTTGGGATTTTGGCGACGGGCATAAAAGTTATTTGCGAAAAACTCGGCATAAATATGAAAAATCCGGCGATTATAACGCCAGTTTGAAAATAACCGGCGACGGTGAAGATAATGTTTTAAATTTTTTGGCAACTGTGGAAAATTTTAAAAAAGCCAAAGTACAAATTGCCAGTCTTTCGCCAAATCCGGTTGGAAAAGATTCCGACAATGAGTGGATTGAAATTTTTAACAATACCAAGAAAAAAATTAACTTAAAAAATTGGAGCGTTGCCACCGGTTGGGAAAAATTATCCAATCACCCGATCAAGAAAGATTTTATTTTAAAACCGAAAGAAACTAAAAAATTAACGCGCAAATTTTGCGCTTTTGCATTGGGAAATAAGCAAGCCAAAATCGAATTGCGTTATCCGAATGGAAAAACGGCGGACAAAATTAAATATGATCGCAAAAAAGATTCTGTCGATGAAGACGAAATTTATCAAAAAGAAAAAGGAGAGTGGCAGTGGATCGAAACACAGAATGACACAGGCGCGGCGCAGATCAACGCGGACGAAACGCTGACTGATACAGAAAATACGCAAAATATTATAGAAAAAGAAAAAATTGACGAACCTATGCCGGATGACGCGGAGCTGAATTTGTCCGATTTGGGAAAATACAGCGAAAATCCAAATCAAAAAAATAAACGAAAAAAGCAAATCGCTTTGCTTTTTGCCGGATCAAATATGGATCCGGAAGAAAAATTGTTGCAAAATCAGGAGCGGGTTTTAGGAGTTTCCGCAATCAAAAAAAATTATATAAAACCGGAAGAAAAAAGTTCGCAAAATTATTCCGATAAAATTTGGAAAAAAATAAATGCGAGAATGAATTGGATTGTAAGCGTGTTTTAAATAAAAAAATGATCCCAGCTGGTCAGGATTACTTTTGATAACTATGTAAGTTTTAAAAAGTTTAATATTATTTTTTCCCTCCGACGATTTCTTCCGCGACATTTTTCGGCACTTCGGCGTAGTGGCTGAATTCCATGGAATAGTTGGCGCGGCCTTGCGACATTGATCGTAATTGCGTGGCATATCCGAACATTGAAGAAAGCGGCACTTCGGAATCAATCACTTTCACGCGCGCGTTTCCTTCGCCACGGTCGCCCATTTCTTTGATAATTCCCCGTTTGGAATTAATATCGCCAACAATATCTCCCATAAAATTTTCCGGAGCGATTGTTTGCACTTTCATAATCGGTTCCAACAGCATTGGTTTCGCGCGACGGCAAGCTTCTTTAAATGCCATTGATCCGGCAATTTTGAAAGCTGCTTCCGAAGAGTCCACTTCATGATATGATCCGTCATAAACAACAGCTTTGATGTCCACCATCGGATAACCCGCCACCACTCCATTGTCCATCGCTTCCTTGATACCTTTTTCAATCGGAGCGATATATTCTTGCGGAATAATTCCTCCCTTGATTTCATTTCCAAATTCAAAACCTTTGCCCTGTTCTTGCGGTTCAACGCGCACCCAACAATGTCCGTATTGCCCGCGACCTCCCGATTGTTTGATATATTTTCCTTCCGCTTCGGCGCTAACGTGGATAGTTTCACGATAGGCGACTTGCGGCTGACCAATGTTAGCTTCGACTTTAAATTCTCGTTTCATTCGATCGACGATAATATCCAAGTGTAATTCTCCCATTCCGGAAATAATCGTTTGTCCGGTTTCCTCATCCGTTCGCACGCGAAAAGTTGGATCTTCTTCGGAAAGTTTACGCAAAGCTAGTCCCATTTTTTCTTGATCGGCTTTAGTTTTCGGTTCAATCGCGATTGAAATGACTGGCTCCGGAAAAGTAATTGTTTCCAAAAGCACCGGTTTTTCAATATCGCAAAGCGTGTCTCCCGTAGTTGTGTTTTTCATTCCCACCAACGCTCCGATTCCTCCGGCATAAATTTCGGAAATCTCTTCGCGATGGTTGGCGTGCATTTGCAGAATTCGACCGATTCGTTCTTTTTCATTTTTGGAAGAATTTAAAACATAAGAACCGGCTTTAAGAACTCCGGAATAAACTCGAAAAAAAGTAAGTTGTCCGACAAACGGATCAGTGGCGACTTTAAAAGCCAACGCGGAAAATGGCGCATCGTCTTGTTGTTTAATTTCAATTATTTTTGTTTCATCTTTTACATCAGTGGCTTTGATAGCCGGAACATCTGTCGGGGATGGCAAATAATCCACCACGGCATCCAAAATCAATTGCACGCCCTTGTTGCGCAAAGCTGTTCCTGTGAATACCGGTATTAATTTTACGGCAATAGTCGCTTTTCGAATGGCTGATTTTAATTCCTCTTGAGAAATCTCTTCCCCGTTCAAATATTTTTCTGTAAGAATATCATCCGTTTCCGAAACTTTTTCCACCATTTTTTCTCGCCATTCTTTAGCTTTGTCTAAAAGTTCCGTCGGAATTTCACTTTCTTCAACAATTTCTCCCATCGCTCCGGAAAAAGAATAACCTTTCATTTTAATTAAATCCACCACGCCGGAAAAATCTCCTCGTTCTCCAATCGGAATTTGCAACGCCACAGCGTTGGGTGTTAAACGATCCCAGATAGTTTTTATGGAATAATTAAAATCCGCTCCTTCTTTGTCGATTTTATTGATAAAGCAAATACGCGGAACATTATATTTATCCGCTTGACGCCAAACTGTTTCCGATTGCGGTTCCACGCCTTCTTTGCCATCAAAAATAACTATCGCTCCGTCGAGAACGCGCAATGATCTTTCCACTTCCACGGTAAAATCCACATGACCAGGCGTGTCAATAATATTAATTTGGTGTTCTTTCCAAAAGCAAGTCGTCGCCGCGCTGGTAATAGTGATTCCGCGTTCTTTTTCTTGTTCCATCCAGTCCATTGTCGCGGCGCCCTCATGTACCTCGCCGATTTTATGAGTGATTCCCGTGTAAAATAAAATACGCTCAGTGGTGGTGGTTTTTCCGCCGTCGATATGAGCGATAATGCCAATATTTCTGTATTTCTCGATAGGATACTGCCGTGCCATGCTCGAATTTTCAATTTAAAATTTAAATTATGCAAAGTGGGCAAACGCCTTGTTGGCGTCCGCCATTCTGTGGACATCATCTCTCTTCTTCATTGCGCCACCGGTTTTATTAGAGGCCTCGATTAATTCGTCGGCCAATTTTTCCGCCATCTTTTTACCCTTCTTAGTCTTGATGGCGTTTTTAATCCAGCGAATCGCCAATGTTGTGCGTCTTTCTCCTAAAACCGGAACCGGCACCTGATAGTTGGCGCCACCGACTCGGCGAGATTTAAGTTCAACCAAGGGAGCCACATTTTTTAATGCTTGTTCGAAAATATTCAAACCGCCCTTTTTGGTTTTTTCGTGAATAATATCAAAAGCTTCGTGAACAATTTTTTCCGCGGTGGTTCTTTTTCCGTCTAATAAAAGACTGTTGATAAATTTGCCTACGAGCAAATTATCATATCTTGCGTCCGGTTTCACATGTTTTTTAAATACTCTTTTTCTTCTTGACATGGTTTTTCGAAATTATTTTTTATCTTTTTCAATTTTCGCTCCGTATTTACTTCGGCCTCGTTTTCTGTTTGCCACTCCGGAACTGTCTAAGACTCCCCGCACGATATGATATCGTACACCAGGAAGATCTTTTACGCGTCCGCCGCGAAGCATTACGATCGAGTGTTCCTGTAAATTGTGTCCGATGCCGGGGATATATGCCGTCACTTCCATCCCATTAGTCAAACGCACTCTGGCGATTTTTCGCAAAGCCGAATTGGGTTTTTTCGGGGTGGTTGTGCTCACCTTCAAACATACTCCGCGTTTGAAGGAACTGTTAGTCAGCACTGGTTTATTTTTAAGCGTGTTAAAAACATATTTAAAAGCCGGTGATTTGGTTTTGCTTTTGGTTGATTTTCGAGACTTTCTTTTTAGTTGATTGATTGTAGGCATTAGTTAAAAATTTAATAATAAAAACTGCTAGCATGGCTAGCAGAATAAATATAGCTGATAGTTGGGAATATGTCAAATTTACGATTTAGCGGGCTTTTTTTTGATTAGATTTTCCATAACATGACTTGTTTCAGATAATAGTCAACATCAGCCACCCATTTTTGCACATTTTCTTTTTTGTCCCATGAGCAATCATAACCGCATTTCCACGGCCTTACCATTTTTTTAGCCGTGGTCATATCTTCATTATAAATCAAATCTTTAACTCTTTTGATTGTTACTTCGAAACCTTCTTTTGGATTGGAAAAGCAGCTGTGCCCATTAGAGCCCATTGCTTCCGTTTTTAAGCGAAAACCGACATAGTTATAACAATCTTTTCCATTTAAAACCGGCGCATGCTCGCCCCAAGAACTTTCTTTTTTGGCAATTGCAATAAAAAAGGCTGCTACGATTGGATCTTCTTTGGCAATATAGGGCGCCATCTTCTCAATTGGATAACCCTTGACCATTTCTTTTATTTTAAGTTCAAATCCTTGCTGTTTTTTTTCGGCAATATTTTCTGCTGATTTTTTTTCTGCTTCATCGGTGGTCTGTTTATTTACTTCTTCTTTAGCAATGTTTTCTCCTAAAACTTTTTCGGCTTGTTGTTCTTTTGTTAATTGTTGTGTTTCCGCCTTGTCCTTGGCTTCTTGCGCCCGCGCTCCCTGACCTAAATAACGATAAATCATTGTCATCAAAAACATTCCGAAAATTAAAGAAGTTACGAGTGAAATATTCCACATTCGAGACATACTGATGCCGTGAGTATATCCGGAAACGGCATCTTTCAAGTATTCCTCCCAACTAAGATATTTTTCTTTTATATCTAAATATAGCTTGTCTTGTTTTTTTACAGTGAGCGCGTATCTTGCTTTTGGCGGTTGTCGATAGGCGACGCTGTCGATTTTTCCTGTAATAAAATTAACCGTTCCGCCAAGTCTTATTTTTTCCAATTCCTTTTGCGTAAAATACAGTTTGGAATCGTTGGTTGTAAAATTATTTTTTTTTCCGTGTTTTTGGGAAAACAAAACAGAAGAGTGCTTATTTTTCAGAATATATTTTGCCAGCCCATAGTCCGGCGCAAGTTTTTTTTGCCGTTTTCCAAAAAGACTGTCCAGGGAAATTTGTTTGCGCGATTTTCGCATTTTTTTATTGTACCACAATTTTATTTTTTTTCCAAAAAAATAATGCCAATCCGAAGAAAAACATCAGCAAGCTGAATAATTGTCCGAGTGTAAGACTGCCGAAAAAGAAACCGATTTGTTCGTCCGGTTGACGAAAAAATTCGGAGACGAGACGCATTAGCGCATAGCCGATGAGATACAATGTCAAAAACTTTCCTTGAAATATTTTTTTGTTTCTGATGTTCCAAAAAATAATAAACAATAAGAAGCCTTCTAAAAATGCTTCGTACAGCTGGGAAGGGTGGCGCAATTGTAGAGACGCAATTAATTGCGTCTCTACGGAAGATGGAAAATACATTCCCCACCATTTTTCCGTTACGCGTCCATATAGTTCACCATTCAAAAAATTTCCCATTCGTCCGAAAAAATATCCGGCTGGAACGACAGGAATGATAAAATCCGAAATTTTCCAGAAGCTTAGCTTATGATTTTTCGTAAAAATAATTCCGAAAATTAAAACGCCAATCAGTCCGCCATGATAACTCATTCCATAAATTCCAATAAATTTTCCGGTATAAAAATCAAAAGGCGAGATGACAGCGAGGGGATTGGAAAAATAGAAAGAAAAATTATAGAAAAAAACATAACCCAAGCGCGCGCCGATAACTAATCCCAAGAAACAAAACAATAAAAAGTCAAAAAGTATTTTGTTATTGCCATTTTCGCGGAGCCTGTTTTTGATTTTGATTAGGGAGCGGGAATTGGAACTTTGAAATAAATTTCGACATTCGCCATTGTTTAATCTTTTTTTCAAAAGTCCGTAGACAATAACAAAAGCCGCGATATATGATACGGCGTACCAGCCTATCGAAAACGGACCAATCCGGAAAATTTCCGGATTGATATGAAAGGGAATATGTTGATAAAATTCCAGCCAAGTGTTCATTTGTATTCTCTTATTCGATACAGCAATCAATCGCTTTGCGTACCAGCTCTCGCAATTTTCCTGTGAAACCGGACGGATTTTTATCGTGTTTGTTTAGCGCGTTTTCGTCAATTTTTTTGATACCTATATTTTCTTCAATTCCGCCGGCTTTTTTGACATCGTCCGTGCCGATCAATTTCATATTCAGCGCCCAAAACATTCCGTAGAGATCGTAAGACTTATGAAAAAGTTCTCGCGCTTCTTCTTTATTTCCCATACCTTGCTGTTTCGTTCCCACTTCCATCAAGCGCATTGACGCCGCCAGCAAATGCTTGGATATGCACCAAACTTCACCCTCGTATTCTTTGATAATTTTTCGCAATAAATCTCCGCGCATCTGGCGGACTTCTTGCAATAAATCAAAATATTCATTCTTGCCGGTTTTTTCGGCGGTGAAGAAAAAGTGTTCTTCAATGCTGATGAGATTCATAATTGCCAAACTCAAATCTTGATCGGACGACAAATCCATTTTGTCTTGCTTTTTCATTTGGTCGATTTTTTCCACAAATTCATTTAGGCTTTTAAATTTGTTTTCCATAAAATTATAAAAATTATTTAGTTAAAAAATAAAAAATAAAACTTAACAAAAAAAGCAGTCCGACTGGAATGACAACTTTTTGAAAAGGGAAATAAACTTTTTCGTCGTTTTTTTTCTTGAGAAATAAATTTAGCATTCCGCCGAGGAAAAAAACAATACTGCCGAAAAATATTCCCAGAACCAATTTATCGATACCCCACAGACTGTGCATTGGCTGTCCAATCAGTTTTGACCAGTATAATGGAAGAATAGTGAGAGAATAAAATGTAAAAAATACTAAAAAATTTTTTCCCGCGAGTTTATATTTTTTCTTTTTCAGCCAGTCTAGTGTCCATATCGAAAGAGAAAATAGCAGGGCGCCGATCCAAAGTCCGGTAATTGTATCATCAATGCCGAGATAATGGGAAAGTTCCAGTCCGGCGCCGACCGCCACCACGCAAACCGGACAAAAAGCTTGCGCGGAAGTCGCACCAAAAAACAGCGCTAAACTAAAAATAGTTAAAAATAAGTTTTTTCGCATATTATTCAATATCAATTTGATTCTTAAAAAATAAAAATTGAATTATTTCATCTTGTCCTAAATAACATTTTTCCGCTGTCCAAAGAAAGGGAACGGCGCCGATATTTTTTTTATCCAGTTTGCAAATTTTTTGTTTCTCAATCATTAAATTGGCGTTAGCCGCATTATGACCGACTTCCAGTTCGGAAAAAACAAGCGCGTCTTTAATATTATTATCGGCGATATACTGTTCGACTATTTTGCAATGCGGACATTCTTCCCCATAGAATAAAATAATTGCTGAATTATCAATAGTCGTGTTTGGTTGCGGATTTCCACAGCCGGAAAAAATAAATACGGCGGAAAATAAAATAAGAGCTGAAAAAGTTTTTTTCATAGTATTCATTGATAAATTATATCAGTCTCTACATTATACCACAAACCTTCGCATGCAAAAAAAACAGTCCCGATTGCTCGGGACTATTTTTTTAGGTTTCAAGAAATATTTAGTATCTCTTTGCTCCTGCTCCTCTGAAACCGCCAGCTCCGCCGCCTGTTCTTGGTCTTTCTTCCATTGGGCGAGCTTCGTTGACAGTCAAAGTTCTTCCTTCAAACTCTTTTCCGTCAAACATTTCAACAGCTTTTTGCGCTTCTTCATCAGAAGACATTTCCACAAAACCGAAGCCTTTTGAACGACCAGACATTTTATCAGTGATGATAATTGCTGATTGAACGGCTCCTGCTTGAGAGAAATAATCTTTCAAGCCGTCTTGTGTTGTACTGTAGGAGAGTCCTCCCACATATAGTTTTTGTGCCATTTTTTTGCCTTATAACTTAATTACATTGCAAGCCGACCTTCTCGCTTAGCTTACTTTTCCGAAAACTTACGCTTTCAGATTCTTTTCCTTAAATTGAATTATAAGGCAAAACCTGCTGAGAAAACTTACAATAAAATTATTATACACGATAATGGAAATAAATCAAGCGCTACGTCGGCTATTGATTTATTTGAAATACCTGCTACAATTATTTTGTTTTGCGAGGTTGTATTTTAATAATCAAATATTCCGCGATAGCTCAATGGTAGAGCAGTTGACTGTTAATCAATTGGTTGCAGGTTCGAATCCTGCTCGCGGAGCCAGATAGGACAAACCGAGTTGAAAAGCTCGGTTTTGTCTTTACTGGCTTGCCAATTTGCAGGTTTGAATTCATTATTTTTCGTCCTCGACAGGGAGATACGAGAAGTAAGCAATTTAAAAAATATTTTTTACGCATTGTAAAAATCTGTATAAAAAATACTTTTTTCTATTTAATATTATATCATAACTCCCCATAAATTCCACCGGTTTGGTTTCTGGTGAAAACCCAAGTTTAAATTTCGTAATCCCTGTCCAGCTATTGCTGAAATTTTGAATTTTGTCCGCCGGCTGGCGGATTGAATTTTGAATTTTTTTGGAAATTGGAAATTGGAAA
Organism: Candidatus Moraniibacteriota bacterium; assembly: GCA_003482885.1. Taxonomy (GTDB): domain Bacteria; phylum Patescibacteriota; class Minisyncoccia; order Moranbacterales; family UBA2206; genus UBA9630. Next base: position 32 of record DMXN01000015.1, on the reverse strand, counting down.
TTGGAAATTTTTACGCCTCCCATATCATACTT
>DMXN01000030.1 GCA_003482885.1 Candidatus Moraniibacteriota bacterium | reverse complement strand
ATTATAGCATAACAAAAAGAAAACCCCGACATAATATCGAGGTTTTCGCAAAAATTACTGCCAAAAAATATCTTTTTAGTTGGACACACATATGGATGACCAGAAGCTCCAATGATACCCATCCGCGCATTTATAGCAGCATTCGGTTGCGCAAGGAAAAAATGTATGATCCGTGTCCGGATCATCTGACGGAATCCATGCCATATCACTCCATGTTTGAGTGTATTCGGAAACCGTATTCCATTCTGTGTTTGCCGGTTTGGGATTGCAATTATAAACTCTGGTACTGGCCTCGCAACTGTTTCCATACCAAGTGTAGTTCTCCGCGCATTTATAGCGGCAACGGGTTTCGCTAGGCGTTATGTTGTAAATTGAATTTGTGGAAGGAGTCCAACTTGTTCCATTCCATGTTTGAGTAATCTTGAAAACCGTATTCCAAACTGTATTTGCCGGTTTATTAGTGGAACAGTCAGCGATTTGAGTATTCTCTTCACAACTTTTTTTATCATCGCTTATATGATGACTGGAATTACAAATTAAGCATTCTGTTTCATTGCAACAGTTATATGCGCTACTGGCATTTGTAACCGGTACGGCTCCATGCGGATATGGCAACTCCTTGCAACCGCCCGAAAGAATCTTACCGGGAAGAATACTGTTATCACATTTTTCACTACCCAAACTGACCAGATCATTAACATTCTCGCTGCCTCCTTCTGCAAAATACAAAGAATCCAAACTTAATGGTTTTTTGTTTTTTGCTTTGACAACAAAATAATACTTCTTTCCGTATTGATCTGACAAATCATCATCGCCGTTTTTTAGTAAAAATTTTTTTGTAGCATTAGGAAAAAAATTAAAAGAACGCCAGCCATAAGTTGTGTCTGTGAGTTTCTTGCTTGTTGATCTTCTCACCTCATAATTTTCGATTATATTTGAATCGTCATTACTCGGACGCGTAAATGAAACTTCAATATCACACTTATTAAAACTCAAATTACTTCCTATGCACACGGTTGTCCCATTGCAACTAGCAACTTTGAGACTGCCACTGGTCAATTTGCTTTCAACTCTCTCACTCACATCCAACTGAATATTCCGTTCCAAACCTTGTTTCACGCCACTTCCTATAATATTCCAAATGTCCGCCACCGGCGCGCTCAAATTAAGAGGTTGATTATTATAATCAAAACAAGAATAGGCGTCGTCGCATCCCAAATCCGACACTGGTGTATTTTCCGGAATTTTGCTATTAGTAGTATTATCTGCTTTTCTTAACTTATTCAAAAAATTTTCCACGGAAGTATCCGAAGTTTGATAGGCGCTATAGCCTTTTTTGGTGTCAGTCGTTAAAGTCGTTCCTTGAAACGACCGGCTGATAATCGCGATAGCGGTGGCGGAAACAACCATCATCATAATCAAAGCGCCGATCATTAAACTGCCCTGTTTGTTTTTTTTAACTGTCATTTTATTGTTTTTTAAAAATAAAATTTATTCTTTATATTTATTCCTCATCGAAACAGTTGTCTGCGCCGCCATTGACGGAGTGCCTGTTTTTTGAAGTCTGATTGTGATTCTGGCAATTTGATCTGCGTCTATGTTTCTCGCATAAAATGCTCCAGTAACATTACTGATAATAGGAACGGCATTGCCACTGCCCGCTTTGCGCGTCAAGGTACTATTCGTACTATTAAATGCGTATGTTATCAATCCTCCCGTAGCATTATTGTATATCGTAATAGTAGAACTCGCAGTAGCGTTAGGAAGAACGCAAGTGCTAGCAGCAACAGGACAGTTGCTCATTCGAATATCTTTCGCCAAGAAATTCATCGCCATTGACAATTCTTCGCTATTGGCCTGATATTTTTTAATGCTCATTCGGCTGGTGAGGTATGTAGCGGAAACCGCCGTACTGGCAAGAATCGTAATACTCAAAACCGCGATGGCGATAATCATTTCGACAAGTGTCAGACCTTTTTTATCTTTAATTTTAAATTTTTGTAAAAATTTTTTCATTTTTAATTTTTAATCAAGGATCTCCCCACGCGTAGAGAGTATCAGTCATTGTTATGCTCGTATCACCTGTCGCCCCGCTGGGACGCCAAGTGACAATGCTGGTAATGATTCTCTTATCGCCACTTCCAGAAATACGAACATATCTAGAAAATTTCGTATTTGTGCCGCTCGCGCTATATCTGTAAAAACCGTTATTATTTTTCAATTTAGTTGTTGTGTCTGCACAGATTGTCGGAGCATTATTGCTATAATTATCATTATAATCAACACAATAATTTGTTCCGCCAGAAACATTAGCGGGAAATGGAGGATTCGTAAAGGCATCTTTACCGCTTTTCCAATTATTATCCCGAATATTCCTCATAATTTCAATTCCTTCTTGCGCCAAATTAGTGGCGATAACATAATCTCTTTTGCCGAATTCCTGCGTATAAACATTGCCCATCACCGCCAAAAAAGTAACCAGAACCGCGCCAACGATAAAAATCGAAAATACTGCTTCAATCATCATGAAACCGGAATTGCTTTTTTTGTTTTTTAAAATCATTTTTCGCATTTTGTTTTTTTCAAAACTTATTGACAAATTGCGGTATATGGAGTAACGCTAACCGTTCTTGATGATCCTCCTACACTGCAAACAATTGATTGATTGCTTCCGCCGGAACCATCGGGAACTTTATAAGTCAATTTTTTATCATTGCAAGAAACACCGCCAGCCAAAGAAAAACTTTCCATTTGCGTTTCTGTATTTGAAACTACGCTATATATAACAATCGGACCGCCTGTTTTTATCCTAAAAGAATCAGGAATGCTTCCACTAGCGCCATCTTTTCCTGACAATGCGTAATTTCTTGTCTTGTTAATCATCGCCGCCGTTTGGTTGCAAGCGTCATTGACCGCGGCGCTTTTTTTCGCTCCGCCCAAAACGCTCCAAGAAACCGCCGAAATTATTCCGATTATGACGATAACAATTATAATTTCAACAAGCGTAAAGCCCGGTTTTTTTCGCATAATCAATGAATTAAAAAAAACTTAAATACCAACTAACCAGCGGATTATAATAAAACATCGCCACAATCGTTCCCACAATCAAAAAAGGCGCGAAGGGGATTTGGCTTTGCATTTTTTTCTTTTTCAAAACTATTAAAATTATACCGCAAATCGCGCCAATAGTAAAAGACATAAAAAGTCCCAAAAGGATTTTCGGCCAGCCTAGAATCATTCCCAGAAGAATTACCAAATAAGCATCGCCCATTCCCATCCATTTTTCTTTGGAAAAAAAAGACAGCGCGAAAAAAAATAAAAAAGCGCCGAAAGCGGCCAGTGAACCGGAAATCAGCATCCTTTCCCAAACAGTGGAAAAATCCCGTCCGTAATCAAAAAATAAATTAAACCCTAAAGAAAGAAAAATCGCCGGCCAAAGAACGATACCGGGAATTTCCATATATAAAATATCATAGACGAAAATCACGATCAGCGCGGAAATCAAGAACAGCCAAATTCCGGTCGTCGCCCAAGTCGAGAAATTTTCCAAAAGAAAAAACTGATTCCCCGCCAGCGCGAACAACGCGCCGGTAAAAAATTCCACCAGCGGATATTGCCAAGAAATTTTATTTCCGCAATCTCGACATTTGAATTTCAAAAGAATAAAACTCAAAAGCGGGATATTGTCATGCCAGCGGATTTGCTTTTTGCATTTCCGGCAATGCGATCGCCCCAAAATTGTTTCCGCCGTACGAATGCGATAAATCAAAACATTCAAAAAACTGCCGATAATCAGACCGAGGATGAAAAAGATAATAAGCATAAAAAATATTTTAGTTTTTATTTTTCCCTGATTATAATATACAGGAAATTTGTAAATTTCACAACAATTACTCAAACACCAACATCCCCAGCATCAAACCGATTCCGATGATAAAAGCGATAACTTGCAAAACTCCGTTTTTTGTTTCATTGCTTTTATGCAATTCCGGAATTAAATCCGTTCCCGCGATATAAATAAATCCGCCGGCGGCAAAAGGAATCAAAAATTCTTCCAATCCGTCAACTTTCAAATTAAAAATTAAAATCAAAAAAGCGCCGAAAGCAGCCGCGAGGGCGGATAAAAAATTTAACACTAGAGCTTTTTTTCGGCTGAATCCCCCGTAAATCAACGAAGCGAAATCCCCGATTTCTTGCGGAATTTCATGAAAAACAACCGCTATGGTCGTGGCGATTCCCAAAGGAATGCTTGCTAAATAACTGGCGCCGATAATCATCCCGTCAATAAAATTATGCAACGAATCTCCAAATATAATAATATAGGAAAAAGGGTGCGGATGATTTACGCAAGGTTCTTTATGGCAATGGCGCCAATGAATAATTTTTTCCAATACGAAAAAAACTAAAATGCCTAAAATAATATAAATCGAAACCGACATACTGTTGTCGGAATTTTCGTAAGCCTCGGGAATCAAATGAATAAAAGCGTCGCCCATCAACGTTCCCGCCGAAAGACTGACAAAATAAATCAAATATTTATATAATTTATCCCGATCAAAAGACAAAGCGAAAACGCCGACAAGAGAAATCAGACTGACGATGGAAACAGAAATTAGAGTGTAAAGCCAGATCATAAATTTTCAATTTTTAAACAATGTTTTAATTACTCAATTTTCAATGAAATTAGTTTGAAAATTTTGTCATTGAAACATTGCCTGCCTGCCGGTAGGCAGGAAAATTGTTTAGAAATTAGAAATTAGAAATTCTTATAAAAAATTACAAGTAATTTTTTATAAGTCCGCTATGCCCTTCTTCCGCCTGCGCCAACGCGGTAAAAAATATTTTTATATTTTTCTCCGTCGCCTCTCTCGTAAATTTTTTATACAGCTCCACGGCATGATCTTCAAGTTCAATCGTTGTTTTGAAATTTTCAATATCATTATCATCGCAGAATTGCGGAATAATTTCCGGCATTTTAATTTTCATCAATTTGCAAGCGATATTGGCATGCTCCCATTCTATTTTCGCCAATCGCTTATACATCGCTTTTATTTCATAACTCTCCGCTTTTTCCGCCATACATAAATAAATCGCGTTAGCCCGCATCTCTAATTGCAAAGTTTCTTCCAGATTTTTTTGAGATAATTCGCTGATTTTATTTTCTTGATTTGCAATCGGGTTAGCCTCGCTGCCAAATTTTATAAAATTGCCTTTCGCCCCGCAAAATGGACAATCCGCCGGTTTTTCATGACCAATATAGGCGTCCCCGCAAATCTCACAGATGAATGTTTTCATGCTCTACGAATTACGAATTTGTACGAATATACGAATGTACAAATAAATAACCTTAAATTTTATTACATATTGAATAATTTCCCAAATTATTTTATACTCAATTAGCGCCATCTTAGCTCAGTTGGTAGAGCGGCGGTATCGTAAACCGCAGGCCGCCGGTTCAATTCCGGCAGATGGCTCTAAAAAAATCTTTTCTGCTCACATAATCTTGCAATTCTTGCAAATTCTTCGTTTGCCATTTTTTGGATTTTTTCCAAAACCGGTTTGTTTTTTTCGGAAAACAAATGCTTAAATCGTCCTTGGGTTTTCAAAAATTCCGCCACTGGTTTCAATGATTTCGGTTCCCAATTTATTGTATATTCTCCGTTTTCGATTTCATACAGCGGCCAAAAATTTGTTTCGGTCGCTAGTTTTGCCACCGCCACATATTGTGAAGTGGGAAATTTCCAATTATTTGTACAAGGCGAAAAAACTGTCAGGAAACTTGGCCCATCGACTGCCAACGCTTTGCGCGCTTTCATTTTTAAGTCCGCTATGTATGCGACATTGGCTTGCGCGAGATAAGAAATTTTATGCGCATTCACGATTTCCATCAAGTTTTTTCTCGCTTCCATTTTTCCAAAAGATTCTTTTCCCGCCGGCGTCGTTTCCGTTGCCGCGCCAAACGGCGTAGCGGAAGATCTTTGATTGCCGGTATTCATATAACCGCCGTTGTCGTAGCAAACATATAAAAAATTATGCCCCCGTTCCAACGCTCCGGATAAAGCTTGCAAGCCAATATCATAAGTTCCGCCGTCTCCGCCAAAAACAACAAATTTTATTTTCTTCGGTAAAGACGCAAAATTTTGCGTCTTTACATTCTTCTTTAATAACGCCTTGTGCGCTCTTTCCACCCCGGAAATTGTCGCCGCCGCGTTTGCAAAAGCGCTGTGAATATACGAAACTTTCCATGCCGAATAGGGATATAGCGTTGAAGTCACTTCCAAGCATCCGGTCGCATTGGAAATTACTACCGGCACCGCTGCCTCGCCTAAAATCGTCCGCACGATCGCCGGAAATCCGCACCCTGCGCAAGCGCTATGGCCGGAAGCGAAATTTTTTGTAAGTTCTTTGTTCATAATTTATGTTAAATATTTTCCCCTAAATTTCCCTTCTAAAATTTTCTCAATATGTTTTTTAAAAACATCCCGTCCGCCCAAACCGTAAACAATACTGGAAATTTTTGCGTTGCTTTTATTTTTATGCAAACTGTTTATTATTTCCGAATACAATGGCGGGACGGAACCGATTGATTGCGCGCGATCCAT
>DMXN01000013.1:31497-46690 GCA_003482885.1 Candidatus Moraniibacteriota bacterium | reverse complement strand
CAAATGGCGAATCTTTTGCAAGCCAGAAGCGAAACGCTCTCGCCGTTTCAACTGGGTTTTTTCAAAAATAAATACGCCATCGGCGCGATTTTTATTTCTTTTTTTATCCTGCTTTCGTTTATGTATTTGCCATTTTGCCAAAAATATTTGCAAATGTCGCCGATCGATTGGAAAGACTGGCTGGTGGTTTTGGCAACATTTTTAGCGGTATTTTTTTGGGAAGAAGCGAGGAAAGAGTAGAAGCGAAACGATTGTTTTTTAATTTTAAGATTTGTGATATATTTAGAAAATGAAAAATAAAAAAATCTTTTCTATCTTGGCAATAGTTTTAAACTTTTTATTATTTGCTATTTCAACTGTTTCTGTTCAAGCTGAAGAATCGGCGCCATTTCGTATTCCCGGAATAATTGAAGGTTCCGGAAAACATTTTGAAATTACTGATAGTGAATATCTGAATATAGCTTTGAACAGCAGTGAGGATATAACGGCTAAAATTGAATCGGCGCCGGAAATGATCGTTATCGAAGTTAAATCTTCCAGTAGCGTTGATTCTGCCAATTTAATTTTTTCCGGTTTCGCTTCCGGTATCACTTATCACAAATACGAAGACAATTATCATAATTACGCGCCATTAATCGCTGATGAAAATGGCTCTTTTTCTTTTACGCAAGATGTGAGTCAGAATCATATTATTTTCATTCAACCGAGAAAAAGCACAAAGTTTATCAAAGATGATGCCACTGGAGGCGACTGTACAAATATTGGAAGCTGGAACGCTTCTTCCAAAACTTGCACACTAACTCAAGATTTAAACGAAACCGTTCAGATTGATAATGATAATATTATTCTTGATGGGGCTGGTCATAAAATTAGCGGAAATAATACCGGCAATGGAATTTATGTTATTGGAGATTCGGTTATTGTTAAAAACATTTCTGTTTCTAATTTTTATTATGGAGTTTATTTTTATTATTCCGATGATAGTGAAATTAATAATTCCATCTTGGAAAATAATAATTTTGGCATTGATTTAGTTTATTCCAATAGAAATAAAATTTCAAACAACACAATAAAATCAAATGCATTTTACGGGTTAGGATTATATTATTCAGGAGGAAATACTTGTCTTGAAAACATTGCCGGTCCTAATAATGGGTATGGGATTTCCGAAGAGTATAAAGGAGGCAATGTGTATGAAAACAATATTGCTTCAAATAATAAAAATACTGGAATCAGGCTTGCTCAAGGAGAGAGCAGTGCATTGCGCGGAAATACCGCTAATTCCAATGCATACTACGGAATTCAAATTGATCGTACCGCTCCATTTACGATGAAAAATAATTCAATGTCAGATAACGGCAGAACTAACTTGGAAATATTTAACAGCATCACGCCCTTAAATGATATTGATAAGAGTAATAAAGAAAGCGGGAAATCAATTTACTATTTGGAAAACATTGAAAATGAAATTTTTGATGGAACGAATGACATGGCTTCTTTTTATTGTTTTGAATGTAAAAACATAAACCTAAAAAATCTTTCGCTGCCAGATGGAGCAAGAATATTTTTTTGGCGTGCAAATGATTCTATTATTGAAAATATTGTTTCTTTGAAAAAAAGTATTGGAGTATATTTGCTTTATTCATGGCGAAATATTATAAGAAACAGCGACTTGTGGGACATATATGTCAATGGCGGATCCAATAAAATTTATAGCAATAATTTTTCCACCAATTTTATCACATCATCCTCATCTTCAACTTCCAATCTTTTCAATTTCGATCTTCCTGTTGGTGGAAATTATTGGAAAAGAAATGAAGCTGCTTGCATTGATGACAATAATGACGGTTTTTGCGATTATCCCTATAAATTTTCAAAATATGGAACAGATTATTATCCTCGTTCAAAACCTTTCGACTATGATCTTGTTCCGCCTGCGCCTTCCGGCAATTCCAATGTTTTGTTTCTTCCGGGAATCAAAGCCAGTGAATTATATAAAAATGATTCCGGAGATGAAGATCAGCTTTGGCCGCCGAATTATTTTGGAAATGATGTTGAAGAATTGATGCTCGATGAAAATGGAAAAAGTATTGAAAATGTTTACACAAAAGATGTTTTGAAAAGTACTCTTACCGGAAATATATATGCAAGCTTTGTCGATGATCTTGAAAATCTTAAAACCGAAGGAAAAATCAACGATTACGCAGAGTTTGCTTACGATTGGCGTCAAAGCGTTGAAGATATCGCCAAAAACGGAACGCCGTATCAAAATATTGTAAAATCGCTTACAACTGAAATCCAAAATTTGGCTGAAAATTCTAAAAGTAAAAAAGTGACAATTGTTGCGCATTCAAATGGCGGACTGGTTGCCAAAGCGGCGATGCTGGAATTGGAAAAAATAGGATTGGCTGGCAAAGTGGACAAAATTATTTTCGTCGCAACTCCGCAAATGGGCACGCCGTCCGCGATATTTTCAATGCTTTACGGTTATGAAGAATCGCTAGCATGGGGAACTTTAATGTCTCAATCGGAAGCGCGCTCATTGGCAGAAAATATGCCGGGAGCTTATGGACTTTTGCCAGCGGAAGAATATTTTGAGCGAATAGAAAATCCGTTTATCACTTTTTCATCTGAAAATACTCGTTATAAAAATTTCAAAGACGCTTATGGGGACAGTATCGGCAGTTTTGGAGAATTTATAGATTTTTTGACGGGAGAAGGCGATGGTCGGGAAAAACCAAACGCGAATGATGTAGAATCGGAAAATATTCTTCGCGAGAATCTTCTCGATGAAGCGATTGAAACGCAAGAGCGATTAAATATATGGACTCCGCCGGAAAATATTGAAGTGATTGAAATCGCCGGCTGGGGATTGGACACAATCAGCGGAGTGGATTATACGGAAAAAGAAAAAACAAAATGTTACGATTATCCGGGTTTCAAAATTCCGTCTTGCGCCGGAACCGGCGAATACGAACCGGTTTATGATCCGAAATTCACAGTGGACGGCGATGCGGTTGTTGTCGCGCCAAGCGCTTTAATGTTGACGGAAGCGGAAAATGTGAAAAAATATTGGATGGACTTGTATGAATATAATGATAACAATATTCCCGATAGAAAGCATAAAGATATTTTAGAGATTGATAACGCAAGACAATTTATTTCAAATATACTTACGAATAGCGATGCTACTCCTTTGCCTGAATATATAAAAACTTCCCGTCCGGATGACTATGCAAACGCCAAACCGCGTCTTCGAATGGCTCTTTATTCACCGCTTGATATTCATCTGTATGACGATCAAAATAATCACACCGGACCGAAAAAAATTATTGACGAAAATGGAAATGAGCAAATAATTTTTGAAGAAAATATTCCCAACAGTTATTACTATCAATTCGGCGAAAGGAAATATGTCGGCGTTCCAAGCGGAGAAAATATCCGTATGGTTATGAACGGATACGACAGCGGAACATATACGCTCAAAATGGAAGAAGTGGAAGAAACCGCCACCGGAGAAGAAATAATTTCGCATACGGGTTTTAAAAATCTTCCGGTTTCTTCCGAAACGAATGTGTCGCTGAATATTCCCGAAACCGGTTTGGATAATTTATCCGATCTAGAAACGGATTTTGACGGCGACGGAGAAAATGATTATGTTGTGGCTCCTGTTTCTAACGGAGAAGCGACATTGCCGGATATAATTCCTCCCGCGACTGAAATTAAATTATCAGGAACGGAAGGCAACAACAGTTGGTTTGCAAGCGATGTTTCCGTGGCGCTTTCCGCGGAAGACAATATGGGCGGATTGGGAATAGACGCAATTTCTTATTCGCTTGACAGCGGAGCATTATGGCAAAATTATTCCGAGCCGATAAATATTTCCAATGAAGGAATAATCAATTTTCAATATTTCGCGACTGATAAAAAAGGAAACAAAGAAGAAATAAAAACTGAAATTATAAAAATAGACAAAACCGCGCCGGAAGCGAAATGGATTTTTAATCAAGCGGAACAAAAACTTGATATTTTTGGCGTGGATAATTTGTCGCAAAATATTTCGGTTGAAACGGAAGAACAAGAAATCAAACAAAAATCTGAAATTAAAAAAGGAGCTCTCTCTTGGATTTTTGATATAATTAAAAAAAGCGAAAAAAGAAAAAATGTTAGCGTAATTTTAACTGATGAATCGGGACATAAAACGGAAATTGTTTTTGAAAAAAAGGAAAATAATAATCATCGCGTTGATGTTTTCCCTCGATCTGTTTCGTATGATGGGGTAAAAACCGCATTTTCAAAATCCTTACTTCAATATAAATGGCTTCTCGATTGGAGAAGGAAAAAATACATTCTTTTCGGTTCGCATATCGCGACCGAATCGGAATTATTGGAATCCCATTATTTTCCGAAAAGGAATGAAACATGGATTATGGAAAAACCACGAGAGCTTGGTGACGATGACAATAACGATGACGCGGAAAAGAGACCAGTTTGGAAAAAACTTCCCGGGATGATTATTCCGTATATGCAAACAAAGCAAGGTAAAATTGAAATAGGATATTAATTTTTTAAAAATAAAAATATGCAAAAAACATATTGGTGGAGGATTGGGTTGCTAGTGGCATCATTAGTTATATTGCTAGGATCATACATTGGACAGTGTGATTACAAAATAGTGAAGTGTTTTGGAGGAAATAGCATACCAATCACAAGAACCGTCGTCCATTTTTCTTTTGCTATTTTCGCAATTTCTATTTTTTTGTTTTTTACTAATAATAATGTTTTTTTAAAATGGCTTCGCTTTTCTATTGTTTGGGTATCGTTTTCTATATTTATTATTAGCGCAACTCCAGAATATAGACATGGTCTTTTTAATATTGATCCTGAAAAAGAGCTGGTTTCTATTTGGCTTAGTTTGCTTTTTGTCATAATCAGTTTAGGGATATTTGTTTGGAGTTGGGTGAAGAAAGCAAAGTAGTATTGTTTGACAAGAAATCGCTTAGTGTTAAGATAGTATTATAATTAACACTGAATATAAAATTAAAATTCATAATCTTATGGCGCAATTAAATTTCAAGGGAAAACAGTTTGTTCAAAATTATCATTTGGCGGTGAAATATCATGAGCTGATTCCCAAAAAGGAAAAAAGCCTCGCGGACAAAATCAGTTTGCATGACAACTTGATTATTCACGGCGACAATTTGATCGCGCTGAAAGCTTTGCTTCCAACTTACGCCGGAAAAGTAAAATGTATTTATATTGATCCTCCGTATAACACCGGCAATGAAAAGTGGGCGTATAATGACAATGTCAATTCGCCGATGATGCAGGAATGGCTGGGAAAAGTGGTGGACAAAGAAGATTTGACGCGCCATGACAAATGGCTGTGTATGATGATGCCCAGATTGAAATTATTGCGCGAACTTTTAAGCAAAGATGGCGCGATTTTTATTTCGATTGATAATAATGAACAGCATAGATTAAGGTTTTTATTTGACGAAGTGTTTGGAGAGGAAAATTTTGTTGGTCAATTAATTTGGAGAAAAAAAGAAGGCGGAGGACAAACAGATGAATTTTTCGTAACCGAACACGAGTATATTCTTGTTTATAGAAAAACGAGTGATTTTAAGTGGATTGATGAAGAAATACCATTAGATCAAATGGCTTTTGGAAAAGAAGATGCGCAGGGTAAATATAATTTAGTTAAATTGGCAAAGTGGGGCACTGGCGCAAAAAAAGAAGATCGTCCGGGAATGTATTTTTCAATAAAATCTCCGGATGAAAAAAATATTTATCCCAAAGCGCCGGATGGAAATGATGGCAGGTGGCGTGTTGGTAAAAATAGAATGAACTTATTGATTGAAAGTAATTTAATTCAGTGGGAAAAAAGGAATAATGAATGGGTGCCATATGAAAAAGTTTATTTTGAGAATGGAGACAAAAAAGTTATTAAAGAAAGGAGCATTTTATTTGATTTGGCAACAACCGGAGACGGCACAAATGAGCTAACGCAGATTTTTGAAAAAAAAGACTTGTTTGAAAATCCAAAAGCTAGTGCGCTAATCAAATTTTTAATTTCTCATTCAACCGATAAAAATTCGATAATTCTCGATTCTTTTGCCGGTTCCGGCACGACGGCGCAGGCGGTTTTGGATTTGAATAAAGAAGACAGTGGAAACAGGAAATTTATTTTAGTGGAGACGGAAGATTACGCCGATAAGATTACAGCCGAAAGAGTGCGACGAGTGATTAAGGGCGTGAAAGATACAAAGGATGAAAAATTGAAAAAAGGTTTGGGCGGAAGCTTTTCCTATTTTGAAATTGGAAAACCGATAATAATGGAAGAACTTTTGTCCGGCAAAAATTTGCCAAGTTACGCAGAATTGGCGCGGTATGTTTTTTATACCGCGACGGGAGAAGAATTTGACGAGAAAAAAATTAACAAAAAGGAAAATTTCATTGGTGAAACGAAAGAATATGAAATTTATCTTTTCTATAAGCCGGATATAGAATATCTGAAAAATACGGCATTGACATTGGATCGCGCGCAAGCGCTAGGCAGACATAAAAATAAAAGGCGTTTAGTTTTCGCGCCGACAAAATATCTAGATCAAGACCATCTCGACGCCTTCCGCATCGACTTCGCGCAATTGCCTTTTGAGATTTATAAGTTGGCGAAATAAATATGATTATACCCTCAATAAAACTTAATGTTTTTAAGAAGCTAGAATATTTTTTGGTTTTAAAAAAACTTAACAAGCAGTTTGATGGTCAAATTAGTGTTTTAAAATCTCGAGTATCTTTGTTTAATAAAGAAAGTTGGAAATTCGAGGCTGCTTATCCGATCTGGGAAATTGAAAAGAAAATATTATTTTGGACATACGATGGGCATAAATTCATTGATCATATTATTACAGATAAGCATTTCAAAGACATGCTTATATCTGATAAGGAAAAAAATTATGTTGGAACGCAGAATATATTTGGCAATCTTGAGCAAAGAGATTTTGGAAAAACAAGTAACAATAAAACGGAGTGCATAATAACATCCAAAGGATTAAGTTTCGGAGAATTACTTTGGTATTTATATATGCCAAAAGAATGTGAATTTTCAAATAAGGATGTTCCTGATAATTATACGGATATTTACAAAACCAATTATATTCTAGGCAGGAAATCATTTGGCTGGTGTATTCTTCAGATACAATTAGTTTCTGTGTATTTTTTAATTGTATACGCGGTTGGTTTTTTTACTTTGGAAATATTAAATGCAACGGGACTCTTGGACAATTTCAAAAAGTATATTGCTAGCCAGCAATTATTAATAAAACTGGATTTTTTATGGATTGTAATAATTCTACTTCCTTTTATTTTATTTACTGTTAGTTTTATGCTTGATTTTATTTATAAATGGGTTATTGTCGATAGAAAATATGAAAAAATTGAAAAGATTCGATCTTTAAATAAAGCATAAATGGAACTCAAGGAATATCAAATTAAAACTCTAGATCAGATCAAAAATTATTTACAGCTGCTTTCGGAGTGGAAAAAAAGAGCGGATGGGAATCCGGATCTTGAAATTGATTTTCCGGAAAAAGCTTGGGAAAAAGCGGAAATCGGCAGTCAATATATTTCCCGAAAAAACGGATTGGAAAAACCATTACCGAATTTTTGTCTCAAAATCCCAACTGGTGGCGGGAAAACTTTTTTAGCGGTCAAAACAATTGATCTTATAAACTCAAATTATTTGGAGAAAAAAACCGGTTTGATTCTTTGGATTGTTCCGACCAATCAAATTTATTCTCAAACAATCAAAAGTCTGCGCGACAGAAATCATCCGTATCGCCAGCATTTGGATATTGCCAGCGGAGGCAGAACTTTGATTTTGGAAAGAACGGAAAAATTTTCTCCTTTGGACATTCAAGAAAATTTGGTTATTTTAATGCTAATGCTTCCGGCGGCGGCGCGCGAGAATAAAGACACCTTGCGAATGTTTCGCGATTCCGGAGGATTTCAAGATTTTTTTCCGGCGGAAGATAAAATCAAAGAACATGAAAAAATGCTGGCGAAATTTCCCAATCTTGATGTTTTTGGAAATGAAAATAATTTTTGGGGACGGCAAATAAAAACTTCTTTGGGAAATACGCTACGAATTTTGAATCCGATTGTTATTCTGGACGAAGGGCACAAAGCATATAGCGAAATCGCGCAAGATACGCTTCGCAAATTCAATTCTTCAATTATCGTTGAACTTTCGGCGACTCCGTCCGAAAAAAGCAATATTTTGATTGATGTGCGCGGAACGGAACTCAATCGCGAGGAAATGATCAAACTTGACTTGCATATAATCAACAAAGCCAGCCCGGATTGGAAAGAAACGCTTTTGGACAGCGTGAACAGACGCAATATATTGGAAGAAAAAGCCGTGAAATATGAAACCAATTCGGGAAATTATATCCGTCCGATTTGCCTCATTCAAGTGGAGAGAACGGGCAAAGAGCAAAGAGGCGGAAAATATATTCACAGTGAAGATGTTCGCGAACATCTTGCAAAAATTATTGGAATTTCTCCGGAACAAATCGCGGTTACCTCGGCGGAACTTAAAGAATTAGAAGGACATGATTTGCTTTCGCGGGATTGCCCGATCAGATACATTATTACCAAGCAAGCTTTGCAGGAAGGTTGGGATTGCCCTTTCGCTTATGTCTTGTCAATCTTAAATAATCCGGCTTCCAAAAATTCTTTGACGCAGCTGGTGGGCAGAATTTTGCGCCAGCCTTTTGCCAAAAAAACAAAAATTGCCGAACTGGACGAAAGTTATGTTTTCACTTTTCAGCAACGAGCGGCGGATTTATTGGGAAATATCAGAAAAGGATTTGAAAGAGAAGGATTGGGAGATTTGCGCGGATATATTTATCAGGACAGTGATTGCTTGAAAACCGAAATAGAAAAAGAATCTTTGATTCGAAAAAAATTTGAAAAATCCGCAAAAAATTGCATTTTGCCGGTTTTTTCCATCAAAGACGGAAAAACTTGGTGGCAAGTGAATTACGAAACTGACATTATCAGCAGAATTGATTGGAATAAAATAAATTTGGACGCTTTGAAAAATTTGGCGCTTTCCGGCAAGGAAGAAAAAGATATGGAACATATCGCCACAATTTCGGATCAAGGCGAACTGCTCAAGCAAAAAGAAGTCAGAAAAATAAAAGAAAACGGACTTAAAATTGACGAGGCCTTTTTGGCCAGAAATTTATTGGATGTCGTTTGCAATCCTTGGATTGCGTTTGAAATTGGGGAAAAGGTTATTTCCAATCTGCTAAGAAGATTTGATAAAAAAATTATAGCCAATAATTTTGTCTTTATCGTAGAAGAAGTTAAAAAGCATTTAATTTCAGAAAGAGACAATATTTCAAAAAAAGTTTTTGATGACTTGCTGCAAGCGGGGAAAATAAGATTTTTGATAATTGGAA
Organism: Candidatus Moraniibacteriota bacterium; assembly: GCA_003482885.1. Lineage (GTDB taxonomy): Bacteria > Patescibacteriota > Minisyncoccia > Moranbacterales > UBA2206 > UBA9630. The sequence continues at coordinate 37,217 of DMXN01000013.1, read as the reverse complement.
ATGATATTAGGTATAAATTTCCCAAAAAAATTTCCGTAAAATCATCTTCGGTAACTTTGTCAAAATCCGACGGACAACCATTGCAAATGAGCTTGTTTGATTTTGTTCCCTTGGAAGATTTTAATGAAATTGAAAAATCAGTGGCATTGTATTTGGAAGATCAAGACAAGCTTTTCTTTTGGTATCGAAACAGACCAAAGCAGGATTATGCCATTCAAGGTTGGCGCAAACAAAAAATTTATCCCGATTTTATTTTCACTCAAAAAGATTTCAAAAAAGTTTTCGTAGTTGAAACTAAGGGAATTCATTTGAAAAATGAGGATACCTTGTATAAGCAATCAATTTTTGACATTTGCAATAAAAAAGCCAAAGAAATGGACTGGAACGAGCTGGGACTTGTTATGGAAAACAAATCAATTCAGTTTGAAGTTGTCTATACCGATGAATGGAAAAGAAGATTTAATGAAATGTTTAAATAAAGCCATTTGTAATTCTAAAACCTCTATGCCAAACATCCTCATCCAACAAAACATTCCTCTCGCGCCGTTCACCACTTTTCATATTGGTGGACCGGCGAAATTTTTCGCGGAGGTTAGCTCTGAAAAAAATCTTTCGGAAGCGCTTGATTTTGCGCGAGAAAAGAATTTGAAAATTTTTATTCTTAGCGGAGGCAGTAATGTTTTGATAAGCGATGATGGATTTGACGGCTTGGTGATAAAAATTAATGACGCGGAAAACAGAAAGCAGTCCGGTATAAAATTGAGCGGAGAAAATATTGAATGTTGGTCGGGAGAAAGCTTGGCAAGTGTTGTAAAATTCGTGGCGGAAAATTCATTGGCCGGACTGGAATGGGCGGCGGGAATTCCCGGGACAATCGGCGGAGCGGTTCGCGGAAATGCCGGAGCATTCGGAGAAGAAATGGCAAATGTCGTAGAAAGCGTAAAAGTTTGTGAAATATTAAAAAACAGTAAAGTATGCGGAATGGATTATAAGCCCGTTCCTGCAAATTCGCTTGAAATTTGTAAAATTTTAACCAAAGAAGCCTGCGGCTTTTCTTATAGAAACAGTATTTTCAAAAAAAATAAAAACTTGATTATTTTGTCAGCTAAGCTAAGATTAGAGAAAGGGGATCAGGAAAAGATTAAAAACAAGATAAAAGAGTTTCTTGAAAAAAGAACAAAGAGCCAGCCAAAAGGCTTTAGCGCCGGCAGTTTTTTTCAGAATCCGGTCGTGAAAAATCAAAAACTGCTGGAACAATTCGAAAAAGATACCGGGTCAAAAGCGCGAGAAGGAAAAATTCCGGCCGGTTGGCTGATCGATGAATCCGGATTTCGCGGAAAAAAAATCGGCGGAGTAATGATAAGCGAGAAACATAGCAATTTTATCGTCAACACTGGAAACGGAACGGCGCAAGATGTGGTAATGCTGGCAAGCATTATCAAACAAAAATTGCGCGAAGAATTTAATGTTCAATTGAAAGAAGAAGTGCAATATGTTGGATTTTAAAAAAGTTAAATTTTAACAAAAAATATATGCTGATAAAAAAACCGCAAGCGATGAAAATAATGTTTAAAAATATGGATCCAATCAAAAAGGCGGAGGAGTATATTGAAAAAAGATTGAGAAAAACCAATAGAATTTTAAAAAATGTTTTAAAATTTGAAATAGAAATTGATTTGGATAAAAAAGGAAAATACCGCGTGGAGTTGATGGTGAAAACTCCTTACGCGCTTTATCGATCGGAAAATATATCCGAAAGCATCGAAGGCTCGGCGGATATCGCTTGCGATGAATTGTACGCGCAAATCGCGAAAGACAAAGGCAAGTTAATCGATCTCAAAAGACGAGGCGCGCGATCGCTCAAGAAAAAAATTGTTATCGATGGCAACGCGAGGGTTAAAAAATAAAACAATCCATTGCAAAAAATACATGAAACAATCGCAACTTTTCACCAAAACTCAAAAAGACGCGCCAAAAGACGAACCGAGCATTAACGCGCAACTTTTGATTCGCGCGGGTTATATCGACAAACTAATGGCCGGAGTTTATACGATTCTGCCATTGGGATTGCGCGTAATGAAAAAAATTGAAAATATTATACGCGAAGAAATGAATATTATTGGTGGACAAGAAATTTTTATGCCGACATTACAGCCGAAAGAAAATTGGATGAAAACTGGACGGTGGAAAACAATGGATGATTTATACAAAGTGAAAGATGGAAGTGATAGAGAAATGGCGCTTGGACCGACTCATGAAGAAATTGTTGTTCCCTTGGCGCAAAAATATATAAATTCTTATCGGGATTTTCCATTTTACGCTTATCAATTTCAAAATAAATTCAGAATGGAGCTTCGTTCCAAATCCGGAATTTTGCGTGGACGGGAATTTATAATGAAAGATTTATACTCTTTTCATCTTACCGAAGAAGATTTAGACGCGTATTATGAAAAAGCCACCAAAGCTTATGAAAATATTTTTCACCGAACCGGCATTGGCGAAAAAACATACCGGACATTCGCTTCCGGCGGATCATTTTCAAAATATTCACATGAATATCAAGCTGTAACTCCGGCTGGGGAAGATTTGATTCATATTTGCAATAAATGCGAATTGGCAGTCAATGAAGAAATTAAAAATGAAACAGAAGTTTGCCCGAATTGCAAGGGGAATGATTTTAGAAAAGAAAAAGCCATTGAAGTTGGTAATATTTTTAAGTTGAACAATAAATTCACTGTGCCTTTTGGTTTTAAAATAAAAAACGAAAGAGGAGAAGAAAGGGAAGTGCTTATGGGTTGCTATGGAATCGGATTAGGACGACTGATGGGCACGATTGTCGAAATTTTTCACGATGAAAAAGGCATTATTTGGCCGGAATCGGTTGCGCCTTTTAAAATACACTTAATCAGTCTTGGAAAAAATAAAGAAGCCGAAGAAATTTATAATCTATTGCGAAAAAATAACATCGAGGTTTTATTCGATGATCGAGAAGCGACAGCCGGACAAAAGTTCGCCGACGCGGATCTTTTAGGAATTCCGTATCGCGCAGTTGTCAGTGAAAAATCATTGCAAGCCGGCGGGGTGGAAATTAAAAAAAGAAATGAAAAAGAAAGCGAGATTATAAAAATAGAAAAGCTTGTTGAAAGATTAAAAAAAGAGGTGTAAAATTGAAAAGTTGCTTAACGAATAAACTATAATAAATTAAATTAAAAATTTTTATGCCAAAAAACAAGAAAATTTTAGTAACAGGCGGAGCGGGTTTCGTTGGTTCTCATCTTTGTCGAAAGTTATTAGAAAACGGCAATGAAGTTTTGTGCGTGGATAATCTTTTCACCGGAAACAAGGACAACATTTTGGATTTACTGGAAAATAAGAAATTTGATTTTATGCGGCATGATGTGACTTTTCCGCTTTATGTCGAAGTTGACGAAATTTATAATTTGGCTTGTCCGGCTTCTCCGATTCATTATCAATTCGATCCGGTGCAAACCACAAAAACTTCCGTGCACGGAGCGATCAATATGCTGGGACTGGCCAAAAGAACCAAAGCAAAAATTTTGCAAGCTTCCACTTCGGAAGTCTACGGCGATCCGGAAGTGCATCCGCAAGTGGAATCATATTGGGGACGGGTTAATCCGGTGGGAATTCGATCTTGCTATGACGAAGGAAAAAGATGCGCGGAAACTTTATTCTTTGATTACTGGCGGCAAAATAAATTAAATATTCGCGTGGTAAGAATTTTCAACACTTACGGACCGAATATGCATCCTAATGACGGACGAGTAGTTTCTAATTTTATCGTGCAAGCTTTAAATAATCAGGACATTACTATTTATGGAGACGGATCTCAATCGCGCAGTTTTCAATACATTAATGACTTAGTTTCCGGCATGATAAAAATGATGGATAACGAGCAAGATTTTATAGGACCGGTCAATTTGGGCAATCCCCATGAATTCACAATTAAAGAATTAGCGGAAAAAGTGCTTGCAATGATTCCGGAAAGCTCCAGTAAGCTTGTTTTTAAAGATTTGCCGCAAGATGATCCCAAGCAAAGGCAACCCGATATTACACTTGCTAAAAAAGAATTAAATTGGGAGCCGACAATCCAATTGGAAGACGGCCTGAAAAAAACAATTGAATATTTCAGAGGGATGAAAAATTAAATGCAAGAAAATGATCTACCGACAATCAGCGTTTGCATGGCAACTCTTAACGCGGAGGCGGTTTTAGGCGAGTGTCTTGAACGGCTTTACGCGCAAGATTATCCGAAAGAAAAAATAGAATTGTTAGTCGGAGACGGCGGATCGCAAGATAAAACAATTACAATCACAAAAAAATATGGCGGAAAAGTTTTTCATAATCCGTTAAAAACCGCCGAGTCGGGAAAAGCGATTGTTTTAAAGCATGTTCAAAATGATTTAGTACTTATTCTCGATTCCGATAATTTCTTGCCGGATAATAATTGGATTAAAAAAATGGTCAAACCTTTTTCCGATCCGGAAATCAAGTTATCCGAACCGATAAAATACACTTGGAGAAAAGAAGGTGGCTATATCGAACGCTATTGCGCGCTGATCGGCATGAACGATCCGCTTTGTTTGTTTTTGGGAAATTACGACCGCTGGAATTATCTGACTCAAAAATGGACAAGTGTTTTTCATGAGGAAGAAGATAAAGAGGATTATTTGAAAATAAAACTGACCAAAGCCGGCATTCCGACCGTTGGAGCGAACGGAACAATTTTTCGAAGAGATTTTTTGCAAAGCGCGAATATAGGCAGTTATTTGTTTGACATTGATATAATTGCCAAAGAAATCGCGAAAAAAGGTTTTGTCCATATCGCCAAAGTTAAAACAGGAATAATCCATACTTTTTGCGAAGCGAATTTTAGAAAATTTATCAAAAAACAGCAACGAAGAATTAAAGACTATACTTTCCATAAAAAAAACAAATCGCGCGTTTTTGATTGGAACAAGTTTGAAATTGGCGGGGAGTCATCGCTTGGACTTTTGAAATTTGTTTTGTATTCAGTTTTGATTTTTCCTTTGCTAATCCAATCAATTATCGGATATTCCAGAAAAAAAGACCTTGCTTGGTTTTTCCATATTCCGGCTTGCTGGGTAACTTTGATTGTTTATTCATGGGGAAAAATAGAGGGGATTTTCAATCAGGAAGAGATGAGCCGGAAGAATTGGAAACAATAAATTTTTAATGAAAAAATAAGTTATGCTTGATAAAATGTCCACCAAAGGCGGATTCTCCTTTGGTGGAAGAAAAGCGTTGATAACCGGAATAACCGGTCAGGATGGTTCGTATTTGGCGGAATTACTATTAGAGAAAGGTTATGAAGTCCATGGCATGATTCGCCGAGCTTCTACTTTCAATACTAAAAGGATAGATCATCTTTATAAAGATCCGCATGTAAACGGAGTAAAGTTTTTTTTGCATTACGGGGATTTGTCCGACAGCAGTAATATTTCAAGATTGATTGAAAAAATAAAACCGGACGAAATATATAATCTCGGCGCGCAAAGCCATGTGCGGGTAAGTTTTGATGTTCCGGAATATACGGGAGATGTGGTGGGACTGGGAACGCTTAGAATTCTTGACGCGATTAAAGAAACGGGAATAAGAACCAAATTTTATCAGGCTTCAAGCAGCGAGCTTTTCGGCAAAATTCAAGAAACTCCCCAAAAAGAAACTACGCCGTTTTATCC
>DMXN01000013.1:0-31202 GCA_003482885.1 Candidatus Moraniibacteriota bacterium | reverse complement strand
AACTTTATTTGGGAAATTTAAACGCCAAAAGAGACTGGGGCTATGCCAAGGATTATGTCGAAGGAATGTGGCTGATGCTTCAACAAGAAAAACCGGAGGAATTTATTTTAGCTACGGGAGAAACCCACTCGGTTAAAGAATTCGTCGAAGAATCAGCCAAGCATTTAGGATTCGACTTGGAATGGAGCGGGTATGGAATTTCTGAAAAAGGCATAGATAAAAAAACGGGGGAAATAATTATTGAAATTGATCCAAAATACTTTCGCCCGACGGAAGTTGATCTTTTAATCGGCGACGCTTCAAAAGCCAAAAAAAAATTAGGCTGGACAGCAAAAACAAAATTTAAGGATTTGGTTAAAATTATGGCTAAGGCGGATTTTAAAGAGGAAGCAAAATTGGTTAAATAAGGTTTATGGCAGGATTAGAAAATAAGAAAATTGTTATCGCGACTCATGTTTACGCTACCGGACCGGCGCAAGATCTGCGGGAATATTTATTGAAAAATAAAATTGAAAAATTATTATTTATCGGACATCCTTTGTTTTTTGACAAAAAACTGAAAAGCTCCGGATATGAAATTTACGAAAAAGGCAAGCTTAAAAAAGAAAATTATAAAAGGATTAAAAAAATTCCCGAACCGATCGCCTATTTGAAAGATATTTTTTTAAATATTTTTTGGGTTGTCGTATCCGGCAAAAAATGGAATTTGTATGTCGGCAGCGATAATCTTAACGCTTTTTCGGGAATTATTCTCAAAAAATTAGGAACAGTTGAAAAAGTGATTTATTATGTCATCGATTATAATCCCAAAAGATTTGAGAATAAAATTCTTAATAAAATTTATCATTGGGTTGACCGATTTTGCGTGAAATACGCCGACGAAACTTGGAATTTATCGCCAAGAATGGCGGAAGCGCGAAAAGAATATTTTAATTTTTCCGGCGGAAACCAAAAAACCGTTCCGATTGGAATTTGGTTTGACCGCTTTCCCCGATTGAATTTTTCTCAAATTAAAAAACACACACTCGTATTTATGGGACATATTTTGAAAAAGCAAGGCGCGCAGTATGTTTTGGATGCAATTCCTGCTATAATAAAAGAAATTCCTGATTTTAAATTTCTGATAATCGGTGACGGAGAATATTTAGAAAAATTAAAAAAACAAGCAAAAAAGCTAAATATTGAAAAATTTATTAAATTCACGGGTTATATTGAAAAACACAGCGATGTGGAAAAAATGCTTTCTACTAGCGCTTGCGCAATTGCGATGTATGAAAAATATGACGAATCCGGAAATTTAAGCTTCACTTATTTTGCCGATCCGGGAAAAATCAAAGCCTATTTGGCAGGCGGACTACCGATTTTATTAAGCAATGTTTCTTATAACGCGCGCGAAATTGAAAATAAAAAATGCGGTTTTATTATCAAGCAAAACAAAGAAAGTATTGCTAAAGCGATTATAAAAATATTGCGAGACGAGAAAATATTGCAAGAGTATCGAGAAAACGCCGTAAATTACGCAAAAGAATTTGATTGGGGGAAAATTTTCGGGGAAAATTTAAAAAATTAATTAAATATAAAAAATGAATCTGGAAAAATACGGACAATACAAAAATGATATTTTCAATAAGTTGAATTTTAATTTCGAAAAAGGCAAAAAAATATTGGACATAGGTTGCGGAGATTGCGTCGACGCGGAAATATTCATTAAAGAATACGGGCTGGACGCATACGGCATTGATATTTACAAACATAACAACGCGGAAAAAACGCAAGAATTAAAATTCAGCCTCGCCGGAATATTCAATATTCCGTTTCCCGATGAATCGTTTGATTATATTTTTTTGCACGATATTTTGCACCATATAGATGAAGAAAATCAGGATTACAAAAAGCATATTACGGGGCTTAAGGAATTGAAAAGGGTAATTAAAAAAGACGGTCATATTATTATTGTTGAGGGAAATAGATATAATCCTTTATTTTACCCGCATATGGTCAAAATGCTTGGACATAATCATTTCAAACAAGCTTATTTTAAAAAAATCATTAAAGATGTTTTCGAACAAGTCTCTTTCAGGCATTTTGAGTCGCATCTTTATCCGCCAAAATACATTAAATTTTGGAAAATATATGAAAGATTTATGGAAAAATTTTGCCCCGATAAATTTCTGGCTTATAATGTCGCGATAATAAAAAAATAGAAAAAATAATTTATGAATATTTTAGACTATATTTGCTGTCCTGTTTGCAAGTCAAACCTTGAAAAAAAAGAGCGAGGATTTTTTTGTTTTGATTGCAACAAAAATTATGAAATAATGGATGAAATTCCGATTCTGGTTGATTTTAAAAAAATACCCGATCATTCAGCAGGACAGATAAACTATTTCAAAAAAGAGAAAATCATAGAAAATCCGGAATTCAAACTGGACGAATGGCAGAAAGGCTATGTTGAAAAATTCACGGCAAATTTTCCCGATGTTAAAAACAAAACGATCTTGGATTGCGGCGCCGGTTCCGGCTATATGTCCGTTGAACTAGCGAAAAAAGGAGCCACTGTTTTTGCCTGCGACTTAACGCTAAAAGGATTAAAAAGATTGAAAAAAATTTCTGTCAATTCAAATCTTGCTATCAAAACAATTTGTTGTTCCGCCGAAGAGTTGCCGTTTAAAAATGAAACTTTCGATTATTTTATTTCCAACGCCGTTTTGGAACATTTGCCGAGAGAAAAAGAAGCAATCGCGGAAATTAACCGAGTTTGCAAAAAAGACGCCGGTTTGATGATAACGGTACCGTTAAATTACAAGTTTCTTAATCCATTGTTTATTTCTATAAACTGGTTTCATGATAAGAGAATCGGGCATTTAAGAAGATATGATGAGAAAAAACTGATAAATAAATTCACTGGATGGAATGCTCAAGATGTTTATTATACCGGTCATACAAAAAAAGTTTTAAAAACTTTGATAAATATAGTTGCTGAAGTGTTCAACGAATTGAAAATCGAAAAAGATGACAGAAAAAAAGAGAAATTAAAATTGTGGGCAAGCAATGTAATTTGTTTTTTTAGAAGATGAAACTATCTATAATTGTCACAACAAGAAACAGAAAAGAAGATTTATTGAATTGCATTGAATCAATAAAAAAAGCGAATATTTCCAATTACGATTGGGAACTTATTGTTGTTGATGATAATTCCAATGATGGAACAGAAAAAATAACTTTTGACGAATTTGGGGTGAGCAACGGAAAAATTATTCGTAATCTCGCTCAGCAAATGATGGTAAAATCAAGAAATACTGGAGCAAAAGAAGCAAGGGGAGAATATGCGCTATTTATTGATGATGATAATATTGTTGATAAAAATATGGTTGAAGTTCTTTTAAAGTTTGCCAAACATAATTCCAATTATGGAATTATCGGACCGTCTATGTATTTTCTGAAAAACAAAAAAAAATATTTAGATTTTCAAAAAATTAATTTTTTTACCGGAGGAACTACTGGAAAAATAGATAATTCAGAAAAAGAAGTTTGCGATAGCGATGGAATTCCGAACGCTTTCTTGATTAAAAAGGAAGTTTTTAATAAGTGCGGTTTTTTTAATGAACAGCTTATTCAAACATTCACCGAACCGGATTTTGCTTTTAACGCATTAAAGTGCGGTTATAAATGCGGAATAATAAAAAAAGCGAAAATTTACCACAATATTAGTCCTGATAATTCTTTAACGCCAAGAACATTGGGCGGTCAATTCAGCCAAAAAGCATATTGCTTGATGAGAAATAGGACAATTATTGTTTGCAGGTATGGAAAATGGCATCAAGAAATTATTTATTTATTATTTTTTTCTTGGTTTTGGCCTTTAACTTATTCCATCATGGTGCTAAAAGAAAAAAGATTTGATTTGATTAAACTGTATTGGCGGGGATTTTTTGATGGAATTGGATATTTTTTCACTGGAAAAATTAGTAAGTTCACTAAAAAAGTAACAGAAGGTTTATGATATTAAAAGATACTTTCGAAAAAATGCAAGGGAGAAAATTTGAAAAAAATATAATCAAAACTTTTTTTTCTTTAGTGGATAATGAGTCTAAAAATGTTCTTGATGTCGGTTGCGGAAAAGGTCTTTGGGATTATCTTGGAGCGAAAAAAGAAAAATTTGATCATATTTCAGCATGTGATATTTTTGACGATTTTCAATTTGAAGAAATAAGGCAGGTATCAAATACTGTTACATATAAAAACACAGATGGAAAAACATTACCATTTGAAGATAATATGTTTGATTTGGTTTTTTCGATGGATGTGATTGAACATGTCAAAAATGATTTTACCTTTACCTTGGAAAAAATCCGTGTTGCAAAACCAGGAGGAAAAATATTAATTGGCACCCCCAATTATTTTAGAATTGGAAACTTTCCCTTAATAATAACGGGAAAATTGCATTATCCGCGAATTCTTGGGCATGATTCTTATGGAGATGTTATTCATCTTAGAGAATATAAAAAAAATGAACTAAATAATCTCTTAGATAGAGTTACGAACATAATTGACCCAAAAAGCATTCATATTCAAGCTTGTTTTCTTGGTATCCCAGCTTTCAATATCGGACTGGAAAAATTTCCAAGAATACTTGAGAATTTTTGTCAGTATTGGTTTGTTTCTTTTAACAAAAAATAGTTTATGTGCGGAATTTTAGGACAAATAAATCGCAAAATCAGCATCAATGAAAAATTATTTCAAAAGATGTTGAGCACCTTAGAAAAACGCGGTCCGGATCAATCGGGATATTTTTTTGATAATAAAATAGCGTTGGGACAAAGACGGCTTTCTATTATTGATTTGTCGGAAGCCGGAAGACAGCCACTATTTAATGAAAATAAGAATATTGCGATAGTTTTTAATGGCGAAATTTATAATTACCAAGCCATTAAAAATAACCTAAAAAATAATCATATTTGGCAAAGTAAAACAGATACGGAAGTCTTAATTCACAGTTATGAAGAATATGGGCAAAAAATAATGAAAGAGGTTGAGGGAATGTTCGCTTTTGCGATTTACGATAAACAAAATCAGCTTATAACTTTGGCACGCGATCATTTTGGAAAAAAACCGCTCTACTACTATTTGGACGATGAATTTTTTTGTTTTGCCTCAGAATTAAAAGCTATCATTAAAAATTTAGAAATTAAAAAGAAACTGAAAGTTGACCAGCTTTCGCTAACGAAATATTTATTTTACGGATACATTCCTTCCCCCAACAGTATTTTTGATAAAATAAAAAAATTGGAACCATCGACGACTTTTCAATTTGACATTAAAAATTGGAAAATAATAAATAAACATCAATACTGGCAACTAGAAAATATTAAAATAAATAAAAATATTTCAGAAAAAGAAATTTTAGAAAAAACAGAAAATTTGATCAAAAAATCGGTTAAAAAAAGATTGATGTCTGATGTGCCGCTGGGAATATTCCTGAGCGGAGGAGTAGATAGCAGCTTGATCACAAAATATCTTTCAGAATATTCTCCGCAAACTAATTCTTTCACAGTATGCTATAAAAATTCCAAAGAATCCGATGAATCGCAATATGCTCAAAGAGTGGCTAAAAAATTGGGCATAAATTATAATCTTTGCTATTTCGAAGATCAACTTGTGCGAGAAAATTTCTTAGAAATTTTGGATTACTTAGATGAACCGATGGCAGACGCTGCCCTTATTCCACTTTACTATATTTCCAAATTCGCCAAAGATAAAATCACGGTAGTCTTAAGCGGAGATGGGGGAGACGAAATTTTTGGCGGATATTATAAATATAAAGCCCAAAAAATCATTGAAAATTCTAAATATTTGAGTTTTCTTTTCAGAATCGGCGAAAAATTTATTTCTCAAAATAATTCTTATTATAAACTATTGAAAAGTTTTGATTTAAATTTCAGCGCCCGTCAATTCATTTTCGGCAGTGGCAGTTTCTTGCCGGAAGAAGCGGAAAAAATATTGAAACAAAAAATAAATTTGGAAACTGTTTTTGAAGAAGCGCAAAAATATGAAACATATTTTCAACAAAAAGACACGGTTAATAAAAGTTTATTTTTGGATTGTAAGATCCAGCTTCCCGACTGGTATCTCGTGAAAGGTGATCGAGCAACAATGGCGAACTCTCTTGAAATGCGAAATCCTCTTTTAGATAAAGACTTAGCGGAATTTGCTTTTAGTTTAAGCGGTAATTGGAAAATAAAAAACGGCGAGCAAAAGTATATTTTGAAAAAACTGGCAAGCAAATATTTTGATAAAGATCTGGTATATAGAAAAAAAAGTGGTTTTGGCGTTCCGTTAGATAAATGGATCGGAGAGGAATTGAGAGATTTATTTCAAGAATATTTATTTATTGACAATGGATTTTTTGATTTGGAATATGTAAAATTGTTGCACAGCGAGCATATGTCGGGAAAAACCGACCACAGGTTTAAATTGCTGAGAATTTTTAATTTTAATTATTGGTACGAAAATACTGTGAACAAAGATTGTTAAAAAAAATATTATGAAAAATTTTTTATTATCAAATAAATTCATCCTTGCCGTTATGAGGTATCATGCGTATCGTATTCGTATTTTTGTAGAAAAAATGGCTTTGGATTGCGATATTGATGGCAAAAGAATATTGGATATAGGCGCGTGTGATATCCCTTATGAAAAGTTTTTTAAAAAAGCGATATATTGTTCACAAGATATTGTACAAAATAAAAATAAAACCATTGATTATATTTGTGATATAAATAAGGGATTGATCGGCGTTGAAAATGAAAGCTTTGACTATATTTTATGCACGCAAGTGCTTGAACATCTGAAGAAACCGCACATAGCCTTTAAGGAATTCGATAGAATACTTAAACCAAACGGTAAAGTTTTTCTAACTACTCATTTGTGTTTCGAAGAACATATGATTCCCTATGATTATTTTCGTTTCACTAAATATGGATTAAAATATTTGGGAGAATCGAATAATTTTAAACTTGCTCGCATCAAACCTCATGGAGGAATTTTTCATTTGATTGCCTTGATTTTTAGCACTTTGCCCATAAAACTTTTTATCAAAAGAGAAACTGTTTGGTATTATTTGTATTTAACGGTATTTTTTATTCCGATATTTTTATTCAACTCTCTATGTTTTGTTCTTGATTTTTTGGACAGAGAAAGAAATATGACAATAAACTACGAATGTGTGTATGAAAAAAATATTAAAAAATGAATCTTATTTATTTATAGCTGTTTATTTTATTTTAGCCCTTTTCTCTCTTAATTGGTTTGGCGATTTTGAATATGTGCTGGCGGGTGATTTTTCTTGGCCGATATCTTTTTCTAATTTTTTTCATTATTCTTCTTACTTTTGGGATGATTCTGTAAATTTCGGGTACTCCGCTTCGAGGCAATTATCCTCTGTTTTCCCCTACGCCTCTTGGGGTGTATTTTTTGAGGTGCTGGGATTCAAAGGCAGTTTCATACAATGGTTTATTTTTTATTTATCTTTTGCCTTTTCCGGTCTAGGCACATATTTATTGGCCAAAACATTCAAACTTAAAAGTGCTGGGGCATTCATTTCCGGATTGATTTATATGTTTAGCCCTTATGCCATGATAGTGGCATGGAACCCTTCTTACGGACTTACATTTCCTTTTTATTGTTTTTTACCTCTAAGTTTATATTTTTTTGCGAGTTTTCTGATTGAAAATAGAACATGGGTAAAAATATTAAGTTTACTGGGAATAATAATTTCTTTTTTTGAAGCATCCTATTCAAATCCAGTTTTTTTTATATTATTTCTCGGGTTTATTTTTTTTATTTTTATCTATTTTTATTACCAGTTAATCCCTTTGAGAAAAAAATTGTTTAAAAGTTTTTTTATTTTTTTATTTTTTTATTTTTTTATAAATTCCTATTGGATATTGCCATTCATTTATGATATTGGATGTCAATATGAGTTATCAAGTAATAAAACAGGCGGCTTGATAGACGATGCAACTACAATGAAATTAAACAGCGTTTTTGTTAATGAGGCTTTGCGTTCCGTCGGCTCATGGACATTAAATGCTCGAATATCTGGTGAATCTTATTATGATTGGATAAATATTTATAACTCCATTGCCTATATATTTTCTGGCTTTATTCTAGTTATCATCGGAATTATTACTTTTGTATCAAAAAATAAAAAAGGCATAAACAGAAAGCTTTCATTATTAATGCTTTCTATGCTGATTTTGGGAATATTGCTTAATTCCGGATTTAAAAGTATGGGATTTTTGAATAATATCGTTAACTATATTTTTTCCTCCGATTATTTAGTGAGAGCGTTCAGAAGTATTTACTTGAAATTTGGCATATTGTTAATTTTTCCCATATCATTTTTAGCAGGATATTCTTTTGATTCCTTGAAAATAAAAAATAAAAAAAATGAGATGTTTGTTTTAATTATTTTTTGTTTTTCTTTTTTATATTTTATGGCAAGACCATTTTTAAATGGTCAAATTATAAAAAAAATGGAGGGAGCTCTTATATCTTCTTTTGCCATTTCAATACCTGATGATTACTATTATTTTAAATCAAAAGTTGAAAATGTAAAATTGGACGGACGGTATCTTTCTTTGCCGATTCCTAAGAGCTACAATCTTTCGTTAAAATGGGAAGACAAGGGGTTTCAAGGAGCTGACTTTCTTAGATTTTTTCTAAATAAACCCTTGATCTTTATGAACGAAGGAGGTGTTGCAATAAAGATTATTGCTAACACCATAAATGAAGGAAATGAAAATTATGAAAAAAAATTATACGGACTTATGGGAATTGATTATTTTTTTATTCACAAAGATCTTAATAAAATTTATAGCGATACTTATTTAACAAAAAAAGATGTTGCCTATTTACCGATAAATGCAATTTATACTTCAATATATTTTGAAGTTGCTAAAATTAAAAATGATTTTTTCCTCCCTCATTTCCACATTCCTCAAAAATCTATTATCTCCCAAAGAACCATTGAAGATTTGCCAAAAATAATTTCCAGTGATGATTGGCAAACTCGTTCGGTGGTATTTTTTGCCGATCAAAATACGGAAAAGGAAAATATATTGAATAAATTAAAAACAGAAAAAACAACTGCTTTGCCAACATTGGAATTTAAAAAAATCAATCCGACCAAATATCGAGTGCGGGTGCATAACGCGAGTGGCGTTTTTCCATTGGTTTTTTCGGAAAGTTTCCATGAAAAATGGAAAGCGTATTTGGCAAAAAATAAAATGGATTCCCGCCTGCGCGGAAAAGACAATTTGGAGAATTATAAAATATTAGATAAAAATGAGGAGAATCAGGCTAATATCAATGAATTGCAAAATTATATTGATAATGGTTATGTGACGACGCTAGGGGATTTGCAAGAAAAAACAATTAAACACACAAAATGGAACAGTGAACAACAAAAAGAAGAGTTGGATTATGAGGAAAAATATAATATAGATTTTATCTCTAAGAATTTTCAAGGAACAATACAGAATGACAACTTGCCTGACGGAAACCTGACCGAAACATGGTTTCAAAAACCGATTGAAAATAGTGACAATCATTTAATAGCCAACGGCTATGCTAACAGCTGGGTAATCGATCCGAATAAAATTTGTGAAACCTCACCCCAGCCCTCTCCTTATCAAGGAGAGGGGATTAGTGGATGCGTTAAAAATTCTGACGGGTCGTATGATTTTGAGATAATCGTGGAGTTTTGGCCGCAGAGACTTTTCTATCTCGGATTATTTATTTCCGGAATGATGCTACTTACTTGCTTAGGATATCTGATTTGGAATTATAAAAAAAATGCAAAAATATTTTGAAAAAATTAAAAAATGGTCGAAAGATAATTGGCCGGTTTGGATTTTACTTTTGATTTCAGCGACTGTTTATCATAAATGGCTGTCTTTTGGAATTTTCACCAATGCGGATTATTGGTTTTATTTTTCCGAAACATCGCGGGATTTTTTGCGTTATTCAGCTTGGGACTCGCAAACCGGTTTGGGCGCTCCGAATTTATTTTTATGGATGTTGGGATATAAATTATTTCCCGGCTTCTTGGGATTTTTCGGTTTTGATTCCAATATTTCCGATAAGTTTTTGGTTTTTTGGCCGTTCGCTTTTCTTACTCCATTTTTCGCTTATTTATTCGCCAAACAGGTTTTGAAAAATAATTTCGGCGCTTTCACGGCGGCTTGTGTTTTTTCCTTTAATACTTATTACTTGGCAATCAATACGCAGGGGCATTTTTCTTTATCGCTCGCCGGAACTTTTGCACCGTTGGCGATGTATTTTTTTTGGCGTTATTTCGACAGCAATAAGAAGGAACATCTTATCGCTTCGGCGCTAGTTTGTTTGATTGTTAGCAGTTATGATTTTCGCGTTTTTTATATTTTATTTTTTATTCTTTTTGTATCACCGTTCTGGTTTCTTTTTGCGCAAAATGGATTGAAACAAAAAAAACTTTTTTTAAAAAATAATTTTTCGGCGATGGCGCTTTTTTTCGGTCTGATTTTTATTTTCAATCTTTTTTGGATTTTACCAACTGCTATGACCGGATCATTGGCAAGCAATACTATTGTCGCGCGTCCGTTGGTGGATAATAATTTTTCGCTTGATTTGGAAAAAACTCTAACGCTTTTTCATCCTTTTTGGAACGGGAATGAACCGAAATGGTTTGATGATCAAAAAATTCCACTGTATTTTTGGCTGATTCCAATAATGGTTTTACTGGGCGCCTTTTGGAACAAGAAAAATAAAAAAATTATTTTTTGGTTTTTCATTGCCATTATTGCGGTTTTTCTTTCAAAGCAAAATGCTGATCCTCTAAAAAATGCTTATATTTGGCTGCATCAAAACTTTCCCGGATTTAACGCTTTTCGCGAAGCCAGCAAATTCTATTTCGCCATCGCGCTTTCTTATGCGATTTTAATCGGCGCGTTTGTAAAGTATATTTTTGAAAAATTTAATAGCAAACTAAGCTACGGCGTATTTATCGCAGTAGTTTTGATTTTTCTTTGGAACGCAAAACCGATTTTAATCGGAGAGATGAACAGTATTTTTATTCCACAAAAAATTGCGAATGATGAAATAAAAATTCGCGATTATGTTTTTTCGCAAGACGGTTCATTCCGAACGCTTTGGGTTCCCAGTGATTCCAAATGGGCGAGCTATTCCGCCTTTCGACCGAAAATAAACGCCATTGAAACAAGAAGGAGTGATTGGAAAAAAATAAAAGATTACGCGGATTTGCAAGGAGGCGAGCCGGATGGAGAAGAAAAAAATCAATTGTTTTTTTCCGAAAATTTCGCCACTCGCTTGTTTTCACAATCAGCCGTTCGATATTTATTGGTAAATAATCAAAATTACTTTATGATAGAAAATTTAGTTGCTAATCCTATGTGGGAAAAAAATGATTTGAAATTGGAAAATCTTCAATTTTTTGAAAATCAAGCCACGCGGTCGCGCATGTATCTTACTGAAAATATAGAAACGATTCATCGCGATAATTCCTTTCAACCGGTTGATTATAATTATGAAAACAGTTCGCGCTGGAATTTTACGATTGAAAATTCGGTTAATCCCGTTTGGATAAATTTTTCCGAAAAATATCATCCGGATTGGCAACTGGTTTGCGGAAATTTTAAATGGTACGATATATTTTCAGAAAAGTCTTATCTTTTACCGCAAAAAAATCATTTCCAAACGGACGCCGGATTAAACAGTTTTTTTATCAATCCTTCCGAAATAAAAGAAAAATGCGTTGCCGAAAACAATGGAAAAATCGCGCTTAGCTTTTTTTACCATCCGCAAGCCTATCTTTATTTGGGTGGAATAATTTCTCTAACAGCTGTTTTTATTTCATTTATAATACTTGTTTTTTGGAGAGAAGAAGGGCATAATGATAAAGTTGCGCAAGAAAATGAAAAATAATCTTATCAAAATGGCAATTTTTATTAAAACAGAAAGACGCGTTTTTTTCGCGCTGGTTTTTTTGTTTTTAGTTTTTTTAATCAACCAAGGGCTTTATACTAAAAATAAAATAACTTCTCAGGATTGCATGGATGGCAAATGTTCCGCTCTTGTTCCCGAAAAACCGCAACTTTCCCGAGAAAATAGTTTTTATTATATCGACGATTTATTCAAAAACCGACCATCCGGCTACTACCGTTTGACTTTTCAAGAAAAATCGAACGAAACGGAAAAAATAATTTTGAAATTGAACACTTATTCCGAAAAAGAAAGTTTTGTTGGCGAATTAACCGTTAATCCATCCGGCAATTTTCAAAATCAAGAAATATTTTTTTTCCTGCCGGAAGGATTTGACAGTTTGCTTTTCGCGAAAGAAAATTCCGATTCGGACGGAAACATTTTTATCAAAGAAGCGGGAATTTCAAAACTTAACATTGAAAGTGAAAAGGAATTAGTTTTATTGAAAAAAACAGTTATCGGAGACACAAAAACAGATTTGATTAGAGAAAGCCAACTCAGCGCGGATTATATTTACCCGTGGCTCAAAGAAAGCAAGACGATACTGGGACAAATTTTTCGCTCCTCCGATGAATATATCTCTGCCGTTTCTTTTAACATCGATATCAATAAAAATCTCAATCCCGGTAGCCGGCAATATGTTTTAAGTTTAAGAAAAGTTAAATATGACAGAGAAAACGCCTCATTTGACGGACAGATAATCGCTGATTTGGCTTTTTCTGCCGCCAGTATTGAAAAATACCGGCAAAATGACGGAACATTTCTTTTCCCAATCTACGGAATGCTGGAAAAAAACGCGCATTACTTATTAAGTCTGGATAATTCTAAGGTTTCCGTTGATAAACAAAATTATTTAGAATTTAAAGGCAGTAAAAATAATGACAGCTACGGCGGCGGCTCGGCAATAATAAAAAAAGAAAAAAATATATACATAATTGACGGGGATTTGTATTTCAAAATTTATGGAGCAGAATTTCATCAAGAAAATGGCGTAAAGATTCTTAACGGCGCGAAAATTGAAGATTCAGGGAAGGGTATGGGGAAATATTCTTATGCAGCCAAAGGAAAGTTCATTGATTTATTGGATCTGGAAATTTCTTCACCGGGAATGGGATTTAGCGAAGATTCAAAAGTTATTACCGCCGAAGCAAATGACAGTGCCAGTTTCAACTATACGGTGAACACAATATACCCGATTGGAAAAATGAATTTTTCAGCAACACAACTAAAAGCCGGCTGGAAAAAAGTAAGCGTAAAATACTCTTTTAATCAAGAAAATTGGTTCGATATGCCGTTTTCAGAAGGAATAGAAAGCAGAATCGACTCAATTGACAATATGGATAATTCTGAAAATAGCGATAACGATTCTTCAGTGGATAATGCCACCGATATTTCCGCGGAAACAACTGCCCAAGAAATGATTCAGGTTTTCGATTTTGACATTATTCCTACTATGAAAGAAATAAAAACAGTCTATTTTAAAATCACATATAATCCAAATGACGAAAGCAAAGCGCATTCTTTCGCTCTCAAAAATTTGCAAATTACCGCGGATTTAAAAATGAAATAATATTATGCTCAAAAAAATTTTAGAAATATTGATTTTTGCAATTACGCTAGCGATGGGTTTTTATTTTCAATGGGAAATCGCCAATTTTGTTTTTTTCATATTATTCATTTTTCTAATCCTGCATCCGATCCCGAGTCGCTTTGCGGCCGGAAGCGCGATTATTTTTCTTTTGGCAACAGCGTTTTTAACCGTTTTCAAACAAAATGATTTGGCTGAAACAGTCGCTATATGGGCGTATTATCTGATGATTTTCACCGCTATGCTTTCTTTCGGCGAGTTGCGAAAAGAAGAAGAAAAGGATATAATTTAAAAAGTTAAAAAAATAATCAAACTATTATGGACGAAAAAAAAGATCTTTCGGTTGTTGTGCCATTATACAACGAAGAAGGAAATGTGAGAGAATTGCACCGAAAAGTTCTTGAAGCTTGCCAAGCTTTGGGAAAAAGTTTTGAAATTATTTTTATCGATGATGGTTCGAATGACGAAACAGTGAAAAATTGCGCGGGATTATCTCCACTCAAGCTGATTAAATTTCGCAAAAACTTCGGACAAACCGCCGCTTTCGACGCCGGCATAAAAGCCTCAGCCGGTGAAATTATTGTTATGATGGACGGGGATTTGCAAAACGATCCGGCCGATATCGGTCTGCTTTTAGAAGAAATGACCAAAGGTTATGATGTGATTGCCGGCTGGCGCTGGCAAAGAAAAGATTCTTTGAGCAAGAAAATATTTTCGCGAGGCGCCAATCTTTTGCGCAAGATTTTAATTCAAGACAAAATTCATGATTCCGGTTGCAGCCTTAAAGCATATAAAAGACTATGCTTTGAAAATGTGGATTTATTCGGCGAGATGCATCGTTTTATTCCGGCTATTTTGGAAATGCAAGGTTTTAAAGTCGGGGAAGTCAAAGTAAGCCATCATCCGCGCGTTCATGGTAAAACAAAATATAATTGGAAACGGGGGATTAAGGGTTTTGTCGATATGATTTCCATTTGGTTTTGGCGAAAATATGCTTATCGGCCATTGCATCTTTTCGGTGGCAACGGAATTATTTTGTCGTTTGCCGGTTTTTTAATTTTAATTTGGATGGTCGTAGAGAAAATATTTTTTGGCGCCTCTCTTTCCGAGAAAATTTGGCCACTCGCGGGAATATTCTTGGTTTTGGTAGGAATCCAACTATTCATCTTCGGACTTTTGGCTGATATTTTGATTAAAAATTATTACAAAGAACAAGGTCAGATGAATTATAGTATAAAAGAAATAACAAAATTATGAAAATTGCAATCATTGGCACGGGTTATGTCGGATCGGTTACGGGCGCGTGTTTTGCCGAAATGGGCAACAGCGTTATTTGCGTGGATAAAGATCAAAATAAAATCGACCAGTTTAAAAGCGGCAAGGTTCCGCTTCATGAAAAAGGATTGGACGAATTAGTGGAAAGAAATTTAAAAAATAAAACGCTTTCGTTTTCGACTGATTTTGAAGACGCGTTAAAAAAAAGCGACATCATTTTTATCGCTGTCGGAACGCCGCCCAATGAAGACGGTAGCGCCGACTTGAGTCATGTTTTGGATGTCGCTCGCTCAATCGGTCAAAATATCGATCACTCTTTGATTGTCGTGGATAAATCCACCGTGCCGGTAGGAACGGCGGATTTGGTTAAAAAAACAATTGCCGAAGAGCAAAAAAAACGCAACTCTGATTTTCCATTTTTTGTCGTAAGCAATCCGGAATTTTTAGCGCAAGGAACCGCCGTTAAAGATTTTCTCGAGCCCAGCAGGGTGGTTGTCGGCGCGGATGATCAAAAAGTTATTGAAACTATGCAAGAATTATACGCGCCTTTTATGCGCCGCGAAGGTCGTTTTTATGCAATGGATCCGAAAACCGCCGAAACGGTTAAATACGCCGCTAACAGTTTTTTGGCCGCTAAAATTTCCGTTAACAATGAATTGGCCAATATTTGCGCGCGTGTCGGAGCGGATTTTGATCAAGTTCGCCGGGCGATCGGCGCTGATCCGAGAATCGGTGAACCTTTTATGTACGCCGGACCGGGATTCGGAGGCAGTTGCTTTCCAAAAGATGTTAAAGCTTTGGTAAAAATCGCCAAGGATCATGATTATAACGCCGAGATGTTTATGCAAACGCTTGCCACGAACGAAAAACAAAAATTTGTTTTAGCAAATATGGTTATAGAAAAATTCGGCGATAACTTGCAAAGCAAAATATTTTCCGTTTGGGGTTTGGCTTTTAAAGCGGGAACCGATGATATGCGCGAATCTTCCGCAATTACTATTATCAATGAGTTAATCAAAAAGGGAGCAACGATCAAGACGCATGATCCGGAAGCAATGGCGATGGCAAAAACTCCGGCCTATTTCGGCGACAATCAAAATATTTCCTATTTTGAAAATAAATACGACACGCTTGACGGCGCCGATGCGTTATTAATTATCACGGAATGGAAAGATTTTCGCGCTCCGGATTTCGAAGAAATCAAAAAAAGATTAAAACAACCAACAATCTTCGACGGCCGACTTTTGTACGATCCGAAAAAAATGAAAGGGTTGGGATTTGAGTATTATAGTATCGGAAGAGGGACTTCTGAACTATGATTGAGTTGATTATTTGATAGACTATGATTTTTTAAAATTTTAATCATAGTCTTCATCTAATCATAAAAATCATAGTTCAAGATAAATAAAAATCAACAAAAAATTATCAGGCGGCAAAGTTATTTCTGAAGAAAATTATCTAGAAACACCGGAAAAACAAAAAAGATTAAAAGAAAAAAATAACTAAAAAATCATGAAAATATTATTTATTTGGGTTTCTTCATTTTTACTTGCAGGGATTATTGTTTCTCCATTTTTTTGGTTGAAATTTTTGAAACAAAAAAGTGTGTGGAAATATATTTTTTGGAGTTCAGCATTAACAATAGGAATATTTCTCTTGTTTATTTTTTATGTTTATAAGTACATTGGGAACATTCTTGTAAGAGGCAACTCGGATATTTATTTTTTTTATGACGACGTATCTTTTTTTGCAATAATATTAATTAATTTTTTAATTATAATTTCACCGATTATTTTTACTAAAATTGCCTTCGGAAAAATAAAATTAAAATCATTTTTTATTTCTGTATTGTTATCGTTTTTACTTTTTGTAATTTACGCGTTAGTCTTTGTATATATTTTACTGCCTGAGGCTTTTTCTGAATTAAACAGGCGTCTTTAATTTTTTAAAATAAAAATCAAATAAAAAACAAAAAAAGGTTTCTCATATTAAAAATAGTATTCTTTTTTGGTATTTCTTTTAGCGCGAGCAATGCCTTAGCATCTACTGAAATAACTTCTAATATTACTTCTCCAACAGTTTGGAATAAAAGCGGAAGTCCTTATTTCGTGAATAAATCTATTGATGTTTCAGCTCCGCTTACGATTAAACCGGGCGTATTAGTTAAATTTAGCGCCAGTGAACCGAATAAAGCCTCTGGCAGATTGGTTATAAAAAATGAATTTACCGCTCTGAAGGAACAGCTGAGGAAAAAATTGTTTTTACTTCAACTCGCGATGACGAAAACGGGGGAGACACTAATGGCGACGGGGTTGCGACCAAGCCGAATAGATCCGACTGGGGAGGCATTATTGCTTATTCTAGCCGTGATATAGTTCCTACTTTTAGAAATAACTCGATAATTGAAAATAGTTTTGTTTTATATGGTCTTACGCTATAATACAAGCATGAATGCAATAACTAAAAAACGCAATCTGGGTCAATTTTTCACCACAAATTCCGATTATATCTTGCAGGGTTTTGGCGAGTTTGTTGATGGCAAAAATATTATCGATCCCTTTGCCGGCAATCAAGATTTGTTAAATTGGGCAAATAATAATAATTGCGAAAAAATAATTGGTTTTGATTATGACAAAAAGTATGTCGATGAAAAAAAAGTTTTTCTCAATGATTCGATAAATTCACCAACAGAATATAAGTTCGTTTGCACCAATCCACCTTATTTGCACAAAAATAAAGCTACAAAAGAAATAAAAGAAAAATTTTTTGAAGGAGTGAATTCTAATTTCGAAGATTTATATCAAGTTTCCATTTTTTCTATTTTGAATTGCGAAGAAGGAATAATTATAGTTCCCTTGAATTTCCTATGCGCCGAAAATTCAAAAAAAATTAGAGAACTGTTTTTTGAAAGATTTGAAATAGTGAAATTAAATATTTTTTCAAAACAAGTTTTTGACGATACGACATATAATGTGATTTCGTTTTATTTCAGAAAAAAACAAAAAAATTCAGAGAAAAATATAATCAATGCCATAATTTATCCTGAAAATAAAAAAATAAACATTACTCTTGAAAAAAAATTCGGTTGGCAATTTGGAGGAGAGTTTATTTGCAAAATTAAAAATACCAAAAACGATTTGGGTATTTTCCGTCTTACGGAAGAATATTTAGAGTCTGGCGAATATGAAATAGAAATAGCGCTTCAAAACATTAAAGACAAAAAAATATTGAAAATCAGCGATGATATAAAAAAATCGCTTGAAAAAAATATCTTATTCTTGCGGGCTATTGATAGTAAAAATGGGAAAAAAATACAGCTTGAAGATATAAGAAACTATAAAATATCCGGACTTGTTGGAAAAAACACTTCGCGCAATATGGCGCATTTGATTTTTAAGAAAGAAGTATCCATTAACGAACAAGTTGAATTGATGGAAAAGTTTAATGATGAATTGTCAATCAATCGCGAGAAATATCTTTCATTTTTTCTTACCAATTTCAGAGATAACAATCGCAAAAGGATATCATTTGATTTAACTTACAAATTTTTAAATTTAATTTACTATGAGCAAAATTCGAGACAACTTGCATTATTTTAAGATCTCTCAGGATAATTCAGAACTTCATTTGGACGAGAATTATTTTATATTGGAAAAACATCCAAATTTGCCCGAATATATCAAGGGTATAAAAGAAATAAAGGAAATTCTAATTACCATCAAGAAGTTAGACGAAAATAATGAAAGCAAGGGAATAGTGGATAAATATTTACTAAAATTGTTTAATGTTTTCAAAAATAATTTTGCCAATTGTTCGGAACTCGGATGTTTTGTGAACGCATGCGATACGACAAGAGATATGGTTCAGAAAGATTATGAGACTTTTAAAAAGATAACCATGCTTTTTATCAAGAGAAGAATTCTAGATGATAAAGTTCCGGAAAATTGGATTCAGGCAATTATAGACTCGAATTCGTCAAGAAAAAAAGGCGATTTGGGTGAGAAAAAACTGGTTTCTGTTTTGGATAAAAAGGGGTATAAAGAAATCAACACTTGGAATGATTTTTTTAAAAATAATAAATGTGTCGCAAAATTTTCTTCTGGGGATTTTTCTATAAAAAATATAAGAGAGAAGCTGAATTTAAAAATAAAAACAAAAAAGCAAAACAAAAATCTCGATCTTTTAATTAAAAATGGTGAAAAAATATTGTTACTAGAAGCGAAACATCTTAATACGGGCGGAGGAGAGCAGGACAAACAATTGGCTGAGCTTATAGAGATCTTGGGTCTTAAGGAGAAAGGCAATGTATATTATATTTCTTTTTTAGATGGCACCTATTCTAATTCTATTTTGGGAAAGATAGGCAAAAAATCGAAGAAGAAGTATAGGCAAAGAAAAGAAATTGAAAAATGTCTAAAGGCTAATGCTAATAATTTTTGGGTTAATACTGCCGGTTTTGAAAGCCTTATTTCTGATTTGAAATAGGGAGGTTTAAATTTCTTGTTGTTTTTTTGTAATAAATTGATATAAAAAAACTATAATAATTTTTATGAAAATACGAGAGATTAAAGAAAAACGACATAGTTTTGATCACCTAACTAATGAGTGGGCGGGAAAAAATGAATTTACAAGTAAAAATATATGGGAGTTATTATCAACATATCCCGACATATTCAAATATACAAAAGTAAAAAGTAATAATAGTAAAAAGGATGGCATAACATTAGTTGAATTTACCTAAAAAAATAGCTATAAATCGAATGAAGTTAAAATTCAAGACAAATTAAAAAATAATCAAAAAAACCACATGAACCGAATCAAACAATTTGCTCAAAGTCTTTCTTGCGCCACGCGAGGGTTGTCGCATATAATCAAAAATGAAAAAAATTTTCAAAACGAATTGGCAGCAGCCGCGTTGGTCGTTTTTGTCATGTTTTATTTCGATGTAACACGAACGGAAATGACAGCTTTGGTTTTAGTGATTGCCGGAGTTTTAATTATGGAACTTTTAAATACGATTGTAGAAAGAGTAGTGGATATCTTAAAACCAAAAGTCCATCCTTATGCAAGACTAATTAAAGATTTAATGGCCGCCACCGTGTTGATTTCCGTCATTTTTGCGATAGTCATCGGATTGATCATATTCCTTCCATACATCTTTGCTTGCTGGCAAATATAAATATTGCCGAATACATCCGAATGTAGTATAATTTCAAGGTAGCCGGATATAAAAAAATAAAAAAATCAAAGCATGTCAAAAAAAGAAATTGTCGCAGGAATAGATGTCGGATCCTCTTTCGTTAGAACAGTCATCGCGCAAATTATTTCCGCGGAAGAAAATCCCAGAGTTATCGGTGTTGGAATCGCGCCCTCTTTTGGAGTACGCCGTGGAATTATTATTGATCTCGAAGAGACAACCAAGTCAATTAACGAATCGATAGCGATAGCGGAAAGAACGGCCGGAGTGGAAATACGCCAAGCGATTATCGGCATTGGTGGCAATCATATTTCTTCCCAATATTCCAAAGGCGTCATCGCGGTAGGGCGGGCGGACGGTGAAGTTGCGACGGATGATATTTCCCGAGTGATTAACGCGGCCCAAGCCATTTCCATTCCTCCCAATAAAGAAATAGTTCATATTATCCCCAAAAATTACTCCTTGGATGATCAAAAAAATATCCGCGATCCGCTGGGAATGAATGGTGTCCGTTTGGAAGTAGACGCACTAATCATAGAAGGATCAACTCCGCATATTAAAAATTTGCGCAAATGCATGGACGAAGCAAGAATAAACACAGAGGGTTTCGTTTTGTCTTCCTTGGCTTCCGCTAAAGCCGTTTTATCCAAAAGGCAAAAAGAATTGGGTGTGGTGCTGATAGATATTGGTGGCGGATCGACTTCTGTCGCTATTTTTGAAGAAAATGATTTACTTCGCGTTTCCGTTGTTCCTGTTGGCGGAAATCACATTACCAATGATATCGCCATTGGTCTGCGCACTTCGATTGATGTGGCGGAAAAAGTAAAATTGGAATTCGGCAACGCGATGCCGGGAGAAATAAATAAAAAAGAAAATATTGATCTATCTCAACTTGACGCAAGCGAAGAAGGAATTGTTTCTCGCCAGCATGTGGCGGAGATAATTGAAGCGCGCTTGGAAGAAATTTTTACACTGGTTAATAAAGAATTGAAATTGATAGGAAAAGATCGTCTGCTTCCGGCTGGCGCGGTAATCACGGGCGGAACGGCGAAATTGCCTGGCTGTGTCGATTTGGCGAAAAATATTTTGGCTCTGCCGGCACAAACCGGATTTCCAACACCGCTTGGAGGTCTAGTCGATAAAATTGACGATCCCGCGTTTGCCACCTCGGTCGGTTTAATTTTATGGGGCGCGGAAGAAAATCAATCCCTGAAAAAAAGTTCATTTTTTGACAACAAAATGACGGGTAGAATAAGCAACATAAAGGACTGGTTTGGAAAATTTTTGCCTTAAAATAAATATCTATGGACGAAAAATCTCAATCAAATGACAACCGGTTTTTGGTTGAAAAATTTTTTTTTAGCATTCTTTTTTCACTGATTATTGTTTCAGTAGCAATTACTTTTTGGAGAATAATAATCCAAAAGGACTATATTATAGAAGCGCAAACTGACTGCGATCCTTATTCTCAACGATGCTTTATTTGGGAATGCGATCCGGCTTCCGATATTGAAGGCGAAAAATGCGTCGGTAATCAGGAAGATGATATTTGGTATTACAATATCACGCGAAGAAATGCCAGCCGCATTCCGCTTTGCGATCCGAATGACGAAAATTGCGCCGCTCTAATATGCAATGATGGGGAACTGGAATGCGAACAAATTTTTTGTACGGAAGAAAATAAAATAGAACGAGAAGTAGAATGCAATAATCCAAAACAATACGCCAAGGACAACCCAGTAGAAATAGATGATGAAAACGAAAGCGAAGAAATCCCCAGCGAATTAGAATTAAACTCCGAGGAATGCGCGCCGGATGACCAAGCATGCCTTGAATTAATAGAAGCGGAATAGCTATTGATCACAAAAATGCCTCCCGCAGGGGCATTTCTGTTGATGTTAGGCAATGTTTGACATTTATTACGCTAGTATGCTAAATTTAATTAAGTAAGAGAGGTTAAATACCGCTCAACTGGCGGTAGATAAAATAAAAATAAAAAGCAAAAATTTAAAATAGATTTTCCTAATCTGTATTTTTGTTTTTTAATTTAATTTTCGATAAAAAAATATATGGCAGAAATAAAACCACCGGTAGAAACTTTCGCGCGCATTAAAGTAGTTGGGGTTGGCGGTTCGGGCGGACACGGAATCAGTCGTATGATTGAAACTAAAATCAAAGGCGTGGAATTTGTAGCCATCAATACTGACGCGCAAGATTTGCATCACAACAAAGCGGCGGAAAAAGTGCATATTGGAAAAAACTTAACTAAAGGATTAGGCGCGGGAATGAATCCGGATATCGGACGGCAAGCGGCGGAAGAAAATCGCAGCGAGATTCAGGATGTATTAAAAGGCGCTGATATGGTTTTTGTTACTTGCGGTTTGGGCGGAGGAACCGGAACGGGAGCCGCTCCAATCGTAGCCGAAATCGCCAAAGAACTGGGAGCGTTGACCGTAGCGGTTGTGACGAAACCATTTGGCTTTGAAGGAGCGCAAAGAAGAGCGATTGCCGAAGAAGGTTTGCAAAATTTGCGTGAAAGAGTGGATACTTTAATCACGATTCCCAATGATAAGTTATTGCAAATAATCGATAAAAAAACAACATTGATTAATTCTTTTAAAATCGTGGACGATGTGCTTCGCCAAGGTGTGCAGGGAATTTCCGATTTAATCACTAAACCCGGCATAGTCAATGTGGATTTTGCCGATGTGCGGGCAATAATGAGCAATAGCGGTTCGGCTTTAATGGGAATTGGAATCGGCGCTGGAGAAAATCGCGCCGCCGAAGCAGCTAGGGCAGCCATCAACAGTCCACTTTTGGAGCTTTCCATTGACGGAGCGAAAGGTGTGCTATTCAATGTTTCCGGATCATCTGATTTAGGTATGTTGGAAATCAATGAAGCGGCCAATATTATCACCGAGGCTATTGATCCGAACGCCAAAGTTATTTTTGGCGCGGTAGTTGATGAAACACTTAAAAAAGGCGAGGTGCAAATTACAGTCGTCGCCACCGGATTTGACGAAGAAAAAGTCAAAGAATCGCCTATGGAAAAAATCGCTCGAATTAATTCCGCCGAAGATAAAGAAATGGCTGATGAAGAAGCTGATTTGAAAAATATTTTTTCGGCAAGAGAGGAATCTAGAATGATTATTGAAGAAAAAGTTCCGCCAAAAATTCAAAGGACTTCAGCTTTCTTGCAAAAAGATAAAGAGCTGAACGACAATGAAGAAGACGAGCTTGAAATCCCAGCGTTCATACGGAGGAAGATGGGTAAATAGAAAGGTTTGTATTTTGCTTCAAGAAAAAATCCTCTCGAGAGGATTTTTTTATTTTTATTTTCTATATTTAGCATATTTTTTTTGTTATACTCATAATCTAGATTATTCAAAGATCAAGTTTTGGCTAATATAAGCTACAAAATGCCCTATAAGATACTGAAAAAAGTCACCAAAAAATGGTGATTTTTCTCAAATGTTGCGATTGCGGGACGAAGTTGGAACTTATTTGGCACTTTCTAAAATGCACGATTTTAAGGTATACGCTCCCGAATTATAGTTAAAATTAACATACTATTCTGGAAACTTTAATGATTTTTGTAATAATTTATATAATTATCCTTAAATAAATATTTATTCCACAAATTACTAGGACTCTCTTTCAAAATATTGCCAATAATGTTAGTATTGTCCTTATCTTGAAAGCTTGGTACTCCAGCTAATCTTCCATCTGGGAAAACTAACACGCATTGACCCTCGATAGACCAATCCACAAGATTCATATCAAGGTTCCAGGATTCTTTTTTAGCTATATTGATTATTTTTTTAAAACTAGTTTGAATATTTTTAAAAGGCATATATTCCTTATCATAAATCGGATGCGCCCTTCCTCTTGAAATCAAAGAAAAAAAATATAATTTTTCAACTTTTTGTTCTTCGCATATTTTAGCAATATCTAACATCGTTTGATGATTTCTGTTAAAAATGGAAGCAACAACTGAAACTGGCATGCCTAAATCAGTTGCCATTTTTATACTACCAATAACTTTTTCAAACCCTTTTTTGTTTTTAACAATTTGATTGTGAATTTCCTCTGTACCGTGCAAACTGAATCGTATATTATCTACATATGGCTTTATCTCAAGAATTTTTTTCTTATTAAGAAGAAAGCCGTTTGTAGATAGTGTAGCCAACATTCCCTTGTTGTGTATATATCTGCAAATTTCAACTATATCCTTTCTCAAAAAAGGTTCTCCTCCTGTAATGCATATTTTTTTTAGCCCCCCATCTGATAATTTATCAATAACCTTTTTTATTTTAATAAGAGATAAATCCAACATACGTTCGGGCTCACAACAATGGATGCAATGTAAGTTACAGTTTCTGGTAACTTGTAGCCCAATATTTATAAAAAAATTTGTATTCTTCTTGTATAATTTGTAGGTATCTTTTTTAATATCGTATTTCATAGTATAGGAAAAATATTGAATAAGAAGTGCTTAAATTTTACTTATATCAAACAATATCATATAAATGATTAAGTGTAAATACTCACTTACGGCCTAGCTAAAATTAATATAATGCTCACACAAATAGTCGAAAGATTGACAAAAATCAATTCTTAATATAGCCTACAATCGGAAACTTAAAAACCTTTATCCCAGTAGATTTATAAAGGTGAATATATAATAATGTAGCGCAGGATCACGTTACACGCTTGCAAGAAGCGATACTTGCATGAGAAAATAAATAAGATCCACACACCATTTAAGGGAAGGATTACATTCAGTCGGACAGGTTTCAAAATTCACAAAAACCAAATTCATAAAATTTTACGCAACCCATTTTACTACGGCATTATGGTGCGAGACGGAAAATATTATCCAGGGAGCCACGAACAGATAATTTCCAAGCAAATCTTTGATGACGCACAAAATATTTTATTCGGGAAGACGCATAGTAAAAAGCAACATCTGTTTTTTCCTTACAGGGGATTTCTTCGTTGTCGGAGTTGCGGGTGCGCTTTAACTGCCAGTCTTCATAAAGGGCACCATTATTATTACTGCACGAATGGCAAGGGGCATTGTGAGGAACATAAAAACTATATGCGGTCTGAATACCTTGAGGGTATCGTGGCGACTATGTTTGATGAGATCCATTTTAATGAGGAAATTATCGAGATAGCTTATGAGGCTAAAAAAGAGAAAATCAAAAATAACGAAAACTACAAAGACAATGCCAAGGAGAATGTCATGAGACAGCTTGAGGCAATCGCTAAGAAGCAATCAAGGCTTTTGGATAACCAGGTTGGCCGAACTCATCACTGACGAGGTTTACAGCGTCAAAATAAAAGAATTAAACAATCAAGAAATTGCCCTAAAACAGCAACTACAAAAAATTAGTAAAAACTCCAATAACGGCTATGACACTTTGGAACTTACAAAAAAAGTCTTTTTAACAGCTAGTAGAGCCAAAAAAGAATTTCTTGAAGCTGAAAATGATAAAAAGCGTAAAGTGTTGGAAAAGCTACTTTGGAACCTTGAAATTGAAGACAAAAAAATAGCTCAAGTGAGCTATAAAATGCCATATGAAACACTAGCTAAAGTGCCGAAAAATGGTGATTTTTAAAATATGTTGGGGCGGTAGGATTCGAACCTACGCATGACGGAGTCAAAGTCCGTTGCCTTACCGCTTGGCTACACCCCAAAATTTAATTTTAAACTTTCTTTACTTACTCCACAATCTTTCCTCCCATAATTTCCATCGCGGAACTTAAAAGCGATGACTGTTGGCGATTGCTGGTTTCTTTTGTTTCTGTTTGCATTAATTCTTCTTCGGCGTTGGAAACTTGAATCGGCGCCAAAGTTTTATCCACAACAACTTGGATGCGAACGGCCAATCCGAGAATCTTACTAAAAACTTTCTCAATTGTCAACCTGTTTTGCGGTTCGTTCAATTTTTCTTTATAGAAATCGTAAGGCGTAGCCAATGAAACGACATTGCCTTCCGTTTTCAATATTTGACAATTCAAAAGCAGAGCGCCAATGGAATGATTATATGGCCGGATTTCCGTAAGCAATTTATTCCAATTACTTTTAAGATTATCCGGATTGATGATGGCGGTTGGATTTATGGCGGTTAATTTTTCCGGCTGTTTTATCGGTTCGATATTTATTGGCTCGTTTTTTGGAACGGCCGGAGGAGCAGTTGTTATTTTTTCAGAAATTTTTAGCGGAGCGTTTTTTTCTACTATTATTTCCCGCGCCGGAAAATTTTGCGTAGCTTTGATAATAGCTATTTCCAGCGACAATTGAGGAAGCAAGAAAGAAAATAATTTATATTGCGCTTCCAAAAGCAAATCGATCACAGCGACAATTTGCGGTAATTCTATTTTTGCAGACTGCTGGAATAATATTTCAATTTTTTCTTCCGTCAGTTCGTTAGTGAAATAGTTTTTAAAATTCGCGTCAATTTTAATCAGCATCAATTGGCGAAAATAATTGATTAGCGCTTTAGTGAAAATTTGCAAATCATAACCGCCGGCGATCAGCTCGTTGATTTTTCCGATGGCTCGGCTGGAATTTTTAAGAATAATTTCTTCGGCCGTCGCGACGACAAAATTCTTATCCACCGCGCCCAAAATTTCTTCCACTTCTTTGGCGGTAATATTCTTATCTTCCAAAGAAATAATCTGTCCCAAAAGCGACTCGGCGTCGCGCATTCCTCCTTCGGCGGAAAGAGCGATCATTTCCAATGCGTCTTTTTTAATAGTGATTTTTTCCGCTTGCGCGATTAATGTTAATTTTTCGATAATGCTTGTCATCGGCAAGCGGGGAAAATCAAATCTTTGACAGCGGGAAATAATTGTTTGCGGCACTTTGTGGATTTCGGTTGTGGCAAGAATAAAAACCACATGAGCCGGCGGTTCTTCGAGAGTTTTCAGAAGCGCATTGAACGCTCCGGTGGAAAGCATATGCGCTTCGTCGATAATATAGACTTTGTATTTTAAAAGTGTCGGCGGAAGGGCGATAGTTTCTTTTAGTTCGCGAATATTATCCACGCCGGTATTGGACGCGGCATCGATTTCAATAATATCGAGCGCTTGACCATCTTGGATTGTTCGGCAAGACTGGCAATTTTCGCAAGAATTAATTTTAAAGTTGGTTTCATTTTCCGTCTCGATCAAATTGGAACAATTGATGGTTTTGGCGAAAATTCTGGCGAAAGAAGTTTTCCCCGTTCCTCTTGGTCCGGTAAAAAGGTAAGAATGGGCGATGCGGTTATTTTTGATGGCATTTGAAAGAGTGCGCGCGATATGCGTTTGGCCGATAATTTCGGAAAAGTTTTTCGGACGATATTTTCGATATAAAGTTTGCGACATAATTGAATTGTAGCATACAAAAAACCGCCCGAAAAGGACAGTTTTTCCGCTTTAAACAGCCTATTTCTTAAACACAATAAACTTATATCCAAGAAAATTCCAGACCAGTGAGATGGCGGTGGCGGATAGTTTTGCGACATTTGCCCAGAGTTGCGGATTCATTCCGAACAGGGGATTTATAAAAGAAGTAATAGCGTAAACAATTCCGCCATTTATGGTTATGCCGATAACGCTAACGACCAAAAATTGAGAAAATTTAACTCCGGATTGTTTATTTTCCTTATCCTCGAATGTCCATCGCTTGTTCATAAAAAAACTATTGATGGTGGCGACGGAAAAAGAGATTGAATTTAAAATGAACATATACGGTCCGGAAGTGATTCCCGTAACCGCCATTTCAAAATTGAGAACCACAAAATCAATAGCGGTATTAATTATGCCAACCGCGAAAAATTTAACAAACTGTTTGATGAAAGGAAGTTTTAAAAACAGATTTTCTAGCAACATTTTTTATTCGTTAGTATTATCTTCCAATTCCTTTTTTAATTCTTCCAAATCGGGCATCCATTCATCGACAACAGAATGTTCGGCTGGTGGAATTGTTTTTTTGTAGTTGGGTTTTTCGTTGAAAATATCGTCAATGGTTTTCGTTTCAGAAAATTTTTCCGGAACTTTTCTCTCTCCGGATTTTTGCAAAACATTTTCAATCGCTCCCCATTCGGAATCAATATCGCGCGGCGTAACCAATGTCACTTCATCGCCCGGTTCCACTTTGAAATATGTTATGGAAGCCAGCAAAACGCGATAGGCCTTTCCTTCGGAGGCGACAAAATAATTTTCGTCGGCGTCTTGGTTGATTGTACCGATGGACATTTTTCGGATGACCGGTCCTATTTGTTTATAGATAAAAGATCCGTCGGAGGTAATGGAAAGTTTCAGCATATCGCCCTCAACCAGTTTTGATTTGGAAGCGTAATTAGCGGGAACAGGATACTGCTTTCCATCGGTGCCGATCATAATTTGTCCGTCGAAAGTTCCTTCGATTATTTTATGATCATCGGTTTCTTCCAGTTTTCTTTTTCGACCGACTTTCTTTTTCCCCTCCAATTGCAAAAGCATCGATTTCGCTCCTTGCAAAGTGGTTTCGGCGCTGGCAATCATATCGCGAAGCGCTTGAATTTTTTGCGCGTTTTTATTGTCGTCTTGAATAATTTGTTCGTCCATTTTTGTTTGTCTTTTTATCTTTGTTTGCTTCTGAATAAATTATACAATTTTTAGAATTATCATGCAAGTCGAAATTTTGATTTTGCCGAAATATCAAAAATGTCAAAAGTATTCCGGTTGAAATTAAGGAAATAGAGAAAATTAATAAGTAGAAATAAATATCCCTCTGTTTTTTCTACACAACAATATAATTCTGTCCGCCGATGTTCTTTGCCCAGCCTTTGATTTCCATCATCGAGAGAGTGGAGGAAATAATAGACATTCCCAAATCGGAATGTTTGGCGATAGTGTCGATATGCATTGGAATGTCGGAAAGAATGGTCAAAAGAATTTCTTCTTCTTTATTTTCCGGTATTTTTAAAACAGCCTGTTTGATTTCGGCGGTATGGGAAAAATTCAATTCTTCCAAAATATCCTGTACGCCGGTAACTAACTTCGCGCCGGATTTAATTAAATTATTCGTTCCGCAAGAGGATGGTGAAAAAATTGATCCGGGAATGGCGAAAACTTCCCGATTGCTTTCTAGCGCCATTCTAGCGGTAATTAGCGCGCCGCTTTTTTCTCCCGCTTCTATTATTAATGTTCCCAATGACAAACCCGCGATCAATCGGTTTCTGGCGGGGAAAGTCATAGTGGTGGCGGAAGTTTCCGGCGAATAGTCGCTCATCAGTAGCCCGCCACTCTCGATTATTTCTTTCGCTAAAGAAAAATTGGCGCGCGGATAAATATTATCATCATCAATACTGCTTCCTAAGACAGCGATGGTTTTTCCATTGGCTTCCAGCGCGCCGCGATGGGCGAAAGCGTCAATTCCCAAAGCCAGTCCGCTGACTACCGTGAAACCGACTTTTGCCAAATCGCGGGAAAAAGCCGTCGCTGCTTGTTCGCCGTAAGCGGAAAATTTTCGTGAACCGACAATGGAAATGGCGGGCGATTCGTTGAAATTTAGTTTCCCTCGAGTGTAAATAATGAAAGGCGGATTGTGAATTTGTTTAAGTAATAAAGGATAGGCGGGATTGGTAAATTCGACAATATTAATATTTTCTTTTTTTAATTTTTCCCATTCCGCGTCCGGGTTTATTTTTTGTTTTTCGTAAAAAATTTTTTCCGATAATTTATTATTGCCTAAAATTTTTTCAAGATCGGGCAAGCCGGCTCGCCAAACATTTTCCGCGTTGTCAAAACCGTTCAACAAAGTTCTCATCTTTTGAGCGCCCACTCCTTCTATTTTATTTAAAGCATGCAAGTATTTCATTGTTAAAGAATAACACAAAGATCGGACAGCCGGAAGCTTGACAAAATTATCGAATATGTGCTAGTGTTGGCGGAAGTCTAAAATGGCGTAATATCCAAAAAAAATGAAATCGAATTTAAATAACAAGGTGGAAAAGCAGGCGGAAAATGAATTTGTCGGCGCGGCGATGGAATTATTAAATCAATTGCCGGAAAGAACGCAAGATATTTTCAAAAAAAGATTCGGATTGTCCGGCGATTTTTCCGCGCTAACTTTGGACAAAATCGGTCGGGATTATGGCATTACGAGAGAACGAATTCGCCAGATTATCGCCGATTTTAAAAAAGTTTTATATAAAAAACGCGAAGAAGAAAATTTTAAAAAAACGGAAGATATATTGCTTTGCGCGATTAAAGAAAATTATGATATAATTAAAAAAACGGACGCGATCGCTAAATTAAATCCGCAATGCCTGAAGCAAGTTGAAAGCGCGATAAAGTTTTTAGCGGATTGTTCGGAAAAAATATTGCCGTTTTTTGAAAAAGGACGAATTGAAAAATCTTGGCTGGCTTCCGCGCCGATTAAGGAAAGAGCGTTAAAATTCGCGGCGGAAGCGGAAAACATTTTTCAAGAAGAAGCTGAGCCGCTGGCGGAGGCGGAAATTGTAAAAAGATTGATGGCGCGGTTTTCGGGTTTTTCTTCCAAGGAAATTTTGAATTATTTGAAAGTTTTGGCGCGGGTGAAGAAAAATAAATTTGGAAAATGGGGAATGCATCATTGGCCGGAAATCAGTCCTGGTGGCAGCCGGGAAAAAATTTATTTGGTATTAAAAGAAGAAAAAAAGCCATTGCATTTTTCCCGCATCGCCGAATTGATTGATGAATATAAATTGGGAAAAAGAAAAGCGCATCCGCAAACAATTCACAATGAATTAATCAAAGATAAAAAATTTGTTTTAATCGGACGGGGAATTTACGCGTTGAGCGAATGGGGCTATTCCGAGGGAGTGCTGAAAGATGTGATTAAAGATATTCTTGAAAAAAACGGAAAACCGATGAAGCGGGAAGAAATTATCGCGGAAGTGTTGAAAGCGCGGAAAGTGAAAAAGACAACCGTGATTATCAATTTGAACAATAATAAGATTTTTAAAAGAACAGGAGATTTGTACGGGTTGAAAAAATAGAAAGGTTGTGTGCGTAGAGACGCCCCGCCGGGGCGTCTCTACGGGCGACATATAAAAAATAAAAAATGACAAGTTCAAATAA
>DMXN01000012.1 GCA_003482885.1 Candidatus Moraniibacteriota bacterium | reverse complement strand
CCAACTAGGCGACTCTTCCAATACTGCAAAGCGAGGCTTTCGCCTCGCCTATAATCTAGCAGTAAAAATATTTTTTTACAAACATCCGCAAACTTTTAATTTTGAACTTTCCGCCCTTCCATCTTTTCAATATCCAGCATAGTCTTAATCACTGTGTCCGAATTTAAGGAAATTGAATCGATTTTTTCTCTGACTAAAAATTCAGCGAAATCCAAAAAGTCAGACGGCGCTTGACCGCAAATCCCCACTTTGCGTTTGGCAATATGCGCTTTCGCAATCACTATGCGAATCAATTCTTTCACCGCCTCGTTCCGTTCGTCATAGATATGCGCCACTTTCATACTGTCGCGATCCACGCCAAGCGTAAGCTGCGTGAGATCATTGGAACCGATGGAAAATCCATCAAAAATTTTAGAAAATTCGCTAGCTAAAATAACATTGGATGGAATCTCGCACATCACATATACTTCCAACTTATTTTCCCCGCGCTTCAACCCGAATTTTTCCATTTGCGCCAAAACTTTTTTTCCTTCCTCCACCGTCCGACAAAAAGGAATCATTACTTTCAAATTTGTCAATCCCATAAAATTTCTTACTTTTTTCAACGCCTCGCATTCCAGTTTAAAACCTTCTACATATTCCGGATCATAATAGCGAGAAGCTCCGCGCCAGCCAATCATTGGATTTTCTTCGTGCGGTTCGAAATTTTTTCCACCCACCAGTGTCGCGTATTCGTTAGTTTTAAAATCTGACATTCTTACAATAACATCTTTTGGATAAAAAGCTGCCGCAATCCTACCGATGCCTTCCGCCAGTTTGTCAATAAAAAATTGCTCCTTATTTTTATAGCCACGCGCCAGTTCTTCTATTTTTTTCTTTTCCTCCTTGTCTTTTACTTTTTCAAAATGAATGAGCGCCATTGGATGAGCTTTAATATATTCAGTAATAATAAATTCCATCCGTGCCAGCCCTACTCCATCATTGGGAATCATCGACATCTCAAACGCCTGATCGGGATTGCCGACATTCATCATTATTTTTGTCTTGGGTTTTTTAAAATTTTTAAGATCCGTTCTTTTAATATCAAACGGCAAATTGCCATTATAGACCTTTCCCTCTTCTCCTTCGGCGCAACTGATAGTGATTATTCTCTTGTCTTTTATCATTTTAGTGGCGTTTCCCGTTCCGACAATGCAAGGAATTCCCAACTCCCGGCTCACGATCGCCGCATGAGAAGTCCGTCCGCCGGAATTGGTTACGATGGCGCTGGCTATTTTCATAATCGGTTCCCAATCCGGATCGGTCATTTCCGTCACCAGCACTTCCTCCTTTTTAAAATTCGCGATTTGAGCGACATCTTTTATGACATTGGCAAATCCGGAACCGATTTTATTTCCCACCGCCGCTCCGACACAAAGAATTTCTCCGCGATGCTCCCGTAAAATATATTCCTCTAAAACATTTTTATCTTTTTGCGATTGCACCGTTTCGGGACGAGCTTGAACAATATACAGCTCCTTGCTTCGACCGTCTTTCGCCCATTCGATATCCATCGATTTTTTATAATGATCTTCAATAATCGCTCCCCATTTAGCCAATTCTAAAATTTCTTCGTCACTTAAACAAAATTTCTTGCGATCTTCCATCGGCACATTGGCGTTTTGAGTACTGGAAGTCCCGCCAACGCTGTACACTAATTTATTTTCCTTGCTTCCCATTTTCTTTCCGATAATCGGCCTAAATCCTTGTTTTAATGTCGGCTTATGCACAATAAATTCATCAGGATTAACTTTTCCTTTGACAATATTTTCTCCCAGCCCCCACGAACCATTGATTATAATGGAATCTTTAAAACCTGATTCGGTGTCGATAGTGAACATAACTCCGCTGCAAGCTTCGTCAGAGCGCACCATTTTTTGCACTCCCACAGAAAGAGCGATGTCGAAATGACCGAATCCTTTATCAACGCGATAAGATATGGCGCGATCGGTAAATAAAGAAGAAAAACATTTTTTAACGGATTCTAAAAGTTGGTATTCGCCGGTAATATTAAGATAAGATTCTTGTTGTCCGGCAAAAGAAGCGTCCGCCAAATCTTCCGCCGTCGCACTCGATCTCACCGCCACATCCACACCTCCGGCAAAATGATTAGTATGATCTTTTTTGTCTGTCGTCAAGCGAAAACTTTTATGTGGCAAGTATTCCCGAGAAAGTTCGCTGTAAGCTTTAACAATTTCGTTTCGCAAATCATTGGGAAATTCGGAAGCTAAAATTACTTCTCGAACGCGATAACCGCGCTCGGCAAGATTACGCATATTGCCGGTATCCAAACCTTTTAATATATTCTTAAATTTATCTTCCAGTTTGTTGTGATGAACAAAATAACGAAAAGCTTCGGCGGTTATCGAAAAACCATTAGGAATATTTATTTTCTTGCTCCGCAGATTAGCGTACATTTCACCGAGCGATGCATTTTTCCCGCCCACCAAAGAAATATCTTTAATTCCGGTCTCCTTAAACCATAAAATGTTTTTTTTGTTTTGCGCCATAATTTTTTTGTTATTTTTTATACTTAATTTGTTTACTTAATACTTGGGAATAAACTAGGTTTTTGTTCGCTTCCTTATTTAATAAGCCAGCTGCAACTGTCTAGCGGTTTTCTTGATACTATAATTATTTACTTTTCCTGAATCTTCTGTGGCTTGATCAATATCAAGTAATCTTAGTAATTGGACAGTGATTGGTCTTTTACTATCCCAAAAAATAAATGAGTGGTAAAAGTTATTTGCCATTTTTGAATGACTTGGGGCAAATACCTTCACTTCTTTAATAAATGGTGCCTTATTAAGTTTTGATTTTTTCATAAAACACAATTATCAGTAAGTTTATTATAGCCTATTTTTTATTTTTCAATAATTCACAGAGGATTTATTTTATCTCCTCCACTTTCACCAAACTCATATGCTCTTTTTTGATATGCGGACGGCCGGTAACAATTACTACTCGGTCTTTTTTCTTAAGCAGTTTCTTTTTGGTCAAAATATCAGTTGATCGAATAATCAAATCATCCAGTGTTTTGCAATCCGGCAGAACAAAACTTTCCGTCCCCCAAAGAATTGCCAATTGATTGTGTGTTTTCTCGCTGTTGGTAATAACGAATATTTTTTGCTGCGGGCGATGCCGAGCAATCATGTGAGCGGTAAAACCACTCCGGCTGGCCACAACAATCGCTTTAGCTCCACTGTCCTTAGAAAGCTCATGAGCGCTGTTGGCAATAGCCGCCGAAATAGACGACTTACTATCACCTAAAAATCCATGGGCAAGATCATCAAAAGGCGACTCTTCTGTCCTTTCAATAATATCACGCATAGTTTTTACCGCTTCCACCGGATATCTTCCATTAGCTGTTTCTCCCGAAAGCATAACGGCATCAGTATGATCGATTACTGCATTGGAAACATCACTCACTTCCGCTCTCGTTGGTCGGGGATTTTCAATCATGGAATTAAGCATCTGAGTCGCCACAATCACCGGCTTGCCGGAATTTAAAAAGCGAACAATAAACCCTTTTTGATAAATCACCACTCGACTTTCCTCCATCTCTATTCCCAAATCTCCACGACCGAC
>DMXN01000005.1 GCA_003482885.1 Candidatus Moraniibacteriota bacterium | reverse complement strand
GCGCCATAGCG
Organism: Candidatus Moraniibacteriota bacterium; assembly: GCA_003482885.1. Lineage (GTDB taxonomy): Bacteria > Patescibacteriota > Minisyncoccia > Moranbacterales > UBA2206 > UBA9630. The sequence continues at coordinate 3,308 of DMXN01000005.1, read as the reverse complement.
TGAAACTCGACCATAAGTCGGCTTCAAACCAACCACTCCGCAAAAAGATGCCGGTTGTCTGATTGATCCGCCAGTGTCAGTTCCCAGCGACCACACAGCCAAATCGCCCGCAACTGCAGCCGCCGATCCGCCGGAAGAGCCTCCCGGAACTCTTTCCAAATCAGCCGGATTTTTTGTCGGACCGTACGCACTTTTTTCTGTGGAAGAACCCATCGCAAATTCGTCCATGTTAGTTTTTCCAAGAAACACGGCGCCCGCCTCTTTCAAATTCTTTATTACCGTTGCGTCATAAGGAGCGATATAATTATCCAAAATTTTTGAAGCGGCTGTCGTCCTCACACCGAAAACGCATAAATTATCCTTGATTGCTCCAGGTATTCCTTCCAGTATTCCAATTTCTTCACCTGCCGCAATTTTCTCATCAACAATCTTTGCCTGCGCCATTGCCAAGTCCTTAGTCAAAGTTAAATATGCAAAAATATCTTTGTCCTTTTCAGCAATTTTAGCAAAATACTGCTCAGCCAACGCAACAGCGGAAATTTTTTTATTTATTAGTTTGTTGTGAAGCTCTCTAATCATAAATTGTCTTGAACTTTGATTAAGCTGATTATTTGATAGGCTATGATTTTTTATGATAACAATCTAATTTATCCAATCATAGTTTTCATTCAATCAGACAAATCATAGTTCAGAATTTAAAGCACGCTTTTCACCTTGTCATATCCATCCTTACTTTCTGGAAATAATTTCACTATTCCATCTTTATTTTCAAAATCGCTGATTTTGTCTTCTCTATCCACATTTTCCAATCCTGCGATATGCGCGGTTGGCTCAATGCCGGAAATATCGACTTCTTCCAATTGCTTCACCCAATCCAAAATAGACGACAAATCTTTGGAATATTTTTCCAACTCTTTTTCATCCAAACCGATTCGCGCCAATACAGCGATCTGTCTTACTTCGTCTCTTGTAATCATAAAATTGTCTTGAACTGTGATTAAGCTGATTATTTGATAGGCTATGATTTTTTTAATTCTCCATCCCAATCATGCTAATCATTTAATCAAGAAAATTATGGTTCAAAATTTATCCAATCATTTCTTTAAATTCATCTTCTTCAATCACCTTTACCCCTAATTCTCTCGCCTTATCATATTTGCTTCCCGGATTTTCTCCAACCAAAACAAAATCGGTTTTTTTACTTACAGAACCGGAAATACTTCCTCCTGCTTTTCTGATTATATCTTTTGCATCCTCTCTTGTAAAGTTTTTCAACTCGCCTGTCAGGACGAATGTTTTGCCTTGAAATTTTCTCGCTACTTGTAAAGACGCAATATGCTGCGTCTCTACAACGATTTGCACGCCCAGCTCATTCATCTTCTCCAACATTTTAATATTATTTTCATCAGAAAACCAACCCGCCAAGCTCTCAGCTGATTTTTCTCCAATGCCTTTAATATTTGTCCATTGTTCTGCGCTAATTTTTGGAAAAAACTCTATAATATTATTTAGGTTTTTAATTTTGAAATTTGAGAATTGAAAATTGTTTAGAAATTGAAAATTAGAAATTAGAAATTTAGTGTTAATTGCTTTAATAATTAACACTGCGGTTTCCTCGCCTGTATGCCTGATTCCCAAAGAAAACAAAAACTTCTCGGCAGTTATTTTTTTGCTTTTTTCAATCGCTTCAATCAAGTTGTCCGCGGATTTTTCCGCGAATCTTTTCAGCGGTTCCAAATCGCCTTTTTCCAATTCAAAAATATCGGCAAAATTAGAAATCAAGCCTTCATTTATCAGTTGCTCGACAATTTTTTCTCCCAGTCCGTCAATATTAAATCCTTTTTTGGAAACAAAATGAATAATATTTTCTTTTTCAACGGCATAGCAATTCTTATTTAAGCAATAATACGCCACCGACAAAGTATTTCCCCCTCTCCTTGACAAGGAGAGGGTTGAGGTGAGGTTTGAAATTATTTCTTTTTTCACCAAGCTGCCGCAAATCGGACACTTGTCCGGCATTTGAAATTTTTTTTCTTTTCCGGCGCGCAAATTTTTAATCACTTCCATAATTTCCGGAATTACATCGCCGGCTTTTTGAATCACAACCGTATCTCCGATTCTTACATCCAATCTTTTGATTTCATCCTCGTTGTGCAATGTCGCGCGCGAAACCGTGGAACCGGCAACCAACACCGGACGCAAATGCGCCACGGGTGTCAATGCGCCGGTGCGTCCCACCTGCACTTTTATATTTTCCACAATCGTCGTTACTTTTTCCGCCGGAAACTTATACGCCACCCCCCAACGCGGAGATTTTCCCGTATATCCGAGTTTTTCCTGCAATTCTCTTAAATTTATTTTTATCACAATTCCGTCAATCCCATAATTTTCTTTGTCTTTTTTTCTTGTCCATTCGGAATAATAATTTTGTATTTCTTCAACGCTGGCACAATGCCGATATTTTTCATTCACGCGAAAACCCAATTTTTCCAAAAGCTCCAGCTCTTCTATCTGCGTTTCCGGCATTTTAATACCTTCTTCTCCCCCTCTCCTTGACAAGGAGAGGGTTGGGGTGAGGTATTCCAAATCATACACAAAACATTCCAATCTCCTTTCAGCGGCAATCTTCGAATCAAGCTGGCGAATCGATCCGGCCGCCGCGTTTCTGGAATTAGCAAATAACGCTTCACTTTTTTTCGCGCGAAGCGCATTAATTCTTGTCAATTCTTTTTTTCCCATAAAACATTCCCCCACCACAATGCAAGAAACCGGCCGATTTAATTTCAATGGAATATTAAAAATAGTTTTTAAATTTTCCGTCACATTTTCGCCTACCGCGCCATCGCCGCGCGTCGCTCCACTTACAAAAATTCCTTTTTCATAAGTCAAAATAACTTTCAATCCGTCGATTTTAAGTTCGCAAACGAAATCAATTTCGGAATTTGAAATTTTATTGGAAATTGGAAATTGCGATTTGGAAATTAAGCGAAGCGTTTTCTCTTCCCACTTTTTTAATTCTTCATAGCCAAAAACATCGTCAAACGACCACTGTTTGACTTTGTGAGTTACTTTTTTAAATTTATCCAACGGTTTTCCGCCGATTCTTTGCATCGGAGAATCAATCAATTTAAGTTCTGGGTAATCTTCCTCTAATTTTCGCAATTCGTCCATCAATGAAGAATACACCTCATCCGTTACATCCGGCTTATCCAAAACATGATACTCGTAGCGAAGTTTATTGATTTCCGCCGAGAGTTTTTCTATTCGATTTTTTATTTTTTCTTTATCGTTAAGCATAAATTTATTAT